>DASUJZ010000034.1:0-4170 GCA_036278995.1 Terriglobia bacterium
TTTCCTGAATTTCATGTTTCGCCGTCAGCGTGTGGAACACGACATGGAAGAAGAGCTTCGCTCGCACATCCAGGACCGGGCCGATGACCTGGAACGGCAGGGGCTCGCTCGCGCCGACGCGGAGCGGCAGGCGCGCATCGAATTTGGCGGCTATCAACGGTACAAGGAAGAGTGCCGTGAGGCGCTGGGAACGCGCTTGCTTCAAGAACTCATCGCCGACCTGCGTTATGGGCTGCGCCAATTGCGCCGCAACCCCGGATTCACCGCCGTCGCCGTTATTACGCTCGCCCTCGGCATTGGCGCGAATACAGCGATTTTCGGCGTCGTTGACAGCGTTTTGCTTGTTCCGCTGCCCTACCGCAACCCTCAGCAGCTTGTAAGTGTTTACGAAGTATGGCGACATGAGGAAGACCCCATCGCACCCGCAGATTTTCTGGACATCCAGCGCGAAAATCACGTCTTTCAGGGGATGGCGGCTTATGAGACCGCCAGCTTCAGTCTGACCGCTCATGGGCAGGCGGAAAGGATTGACGGCGCCATCGTCTCCGCGGACCTGTTCTCGGTCCTGGGTGTGCAACCCGCGCTAGGGCGGGGCTTTGGCTCAGGGGGAGAGCGGCTAGCAGTCTTGAGCGACGAGCTTTGGAAAGGCATGTTCGGAGGCCGTAGAGATGCTTTGGGAAGCAAGCTGGTTATGAACGGTGAGGTGTTCACGATCGTGGGGGTTATGCCAGCATCGTTTCAGTTTCCATCAGGAGCTCAGCTTTGGGTTCCACCCCGCTTTGTGGTTCCGGAATATGAGCGTAAGCCTAACGAGGATCCGAGGAGCAGGCGTGGCTCACATTACTTTCACACCGTGGCACGCTTCAAATCCGGCGTGACGCTGACTGCGGCGAGGGCGGATATCGAAACCATCTGCCGCCGGCTCGGGAAAGAATATTCCAACGACGAGGGAGGCAATGGCACGATCATCTTTGGACTCCATGAAGAGCTGACCGGCAATAGTCGAACCGTGATCCTCCTTCTCTTGGCAGCCGTTGGCTTGCTCCTGTTGATGGCCTGCGCGAACGTTGCCAACCTGGAACTCATTCGTGCTTCCGGTCGGCAGAAGGAAATTGCGGTGCGAACGGCGTTGGGATGTGGCAGGATGGGCATCGTACGGCAGTTCCTCATCGAGGGTCTTCTACTCAGCCTGCTCGGAGGAGGTGTGGGCCTGCTTGTCGCGAAGGTAGCATTGCCTCCTTTGTTGGCTCTGGTCCCACGGGACCTGCGTGACCTTGCTGCTCCCGAACTTCGCGGTGAAGTTTTGGCTTTTACGCTTCTGGTGTCAGTTTTTGCTGGCATCATCTTCAGTTTTGTGCCTGCCCTGCATAGCTCCAAGACAAATCTGAACGAAGTCTTAAAGGCAGGTTCCCAGAGCGTCTCTAACGGCGGTTACCATGATCGCCTGCGCAGCAGCCTGGTTATCGCACAAGTGGCGGTCGCACTGGTCTTGCTGGTGGGCGCGGGCTTAGTAGTCAAAAGCATCGGCGAGCTTCAGGCTGTCGATCCAGGGTTTGATTCTCATCACGTTCTGACGGCGCGACTTTCTTTGGCCGAGGCGGAATACCTGACTGCTCGGCAAAAAGTAGATTTTATTAACAAAACTCTGCCTGCTTTGGACCGGCTTCCCGGAGTACTTTCCGCTGCCACAGTCATGCAGCTTCCGCTCACCCCTGGAAGCCACGCCCAGGGGGTAAGAATCGAAGGCCGTCCGGGGCCGCCGCCCGGGCAGGAGCCGGACGCGTACTACAACGTGGTTAGCGCAAACTATTTTGAAACGATGCGTATTCCACTCCTTAAGGGAAGGACGTTCAGCAAGTTGGATACGGCTGAGGCTTCAAAGGTGGTGGTAATCAACGAAGAGCTGGCGCGGCGATTCTGGCCGAACCATGATGCTTTGGGCAAGGGGATTAGCATCAATGGTCCCAAAGGACCGTGGCGTGAGATCGTGGGAATCATTGCCGATGTGAAGCAGCACTCCCTGTGGCAGGGATCAAGACCGATGTTTTATTTACCTTACCCGCAGAATCCAGAACCTTCCATGACGCTTGTGATCCGGAGTGGTTACAATCCTGCTGATCTGGCGGGCGAAGTTCGGCACGCGGTCGAGAGCATTGACCCGAATGAACCCGTTTATAATGTGCAAACCATGAGCCAAGTCGTGACGCGCTCGCTTGGACCGCGGCGCATGAGCACCTTTCTGCTGGGGCTCTTTGCCTTGCTTGCCCTGGTCCTGGCAACGGTCGGAATCTATGGAGTGGTCTCGTACACAGCGGCTCAGCGCACGCACGAGATTGGCATTCGCATGGCGCTGGGGGCGCAGAAAAGGGACGTGCTACGGCTCGTGCTGGGCCAGGGGATGATTCTAACTTTGATTGGTGTGGGGATCGGAATCGTTGGCGCACTGGGCCTGACGCGTTTCTTATCGAGCCTGCTTTACGGCATCAAGCCCACGGACCCGCTGACGTTTGTAGTCGTTTCGCTACTATTGACCGGGGTGGCGCTGCTTGCCTGTTACATCCCCGCCCGCCGCGCCATGAAGATTGATCCGATGGAGGCGCTGCGTTACGAGTAGGGGCGCTGCTTGCTGCGCCCTGAACGATGAAAATGCCGCTTTGCCCCTCACCCGGCCTTCGGCCACCGTCTCCCCAAGAGCGAGGGCAGAAAAAGCGAGGCGGGTAGCCACGGCACGGTGTTTGTGCCGTGGGCTTTTAGGCGAAAGAAAAAGTCCACGGCATCAAAATCATACCGTGGCTACCACCCGCGCCCTGAACGATGAAAAGGCCGGTTGCCCCCTCACCCGGCCTTCGGCCACCCTCTCCGCAAGGGTGAGGGCAGAAAAAGCGAGGCGGGTAGCCACGGCACGGCTTGGGTGCCGTGGGTTTCTGTACGAGGGAAAAGCCCACGGCATAAAAATCATGCCGTGGCTACCACCCGCCCTAAACCATGAAGATGTCGGTTTGGCCCTCACCCGGTCTTCGGTCACCTCTGCCAAGGGGTGAGGGCAGAAAAAGCGAGGCTGGTAGCAACAACCAAACTGTCATTCTGAGGAGCCGCAGGCGACGAAGAATCTCTGTATTTTTAACTCGAAATACCGGGATTCTTCGCTATCGCTCAGAATGACAGTCCCTTTGATACGGCCCCCGCGCAGCGTTACAAAGGGGCTAGCAAGCTAGCCAATGGGCGAGGTTCTTGAAAAGTTTTAATCCATCCTGGGAATAGTGGGCGGGAAGAGAAGCGCGCTCCGGATGGGGCATCAAGCCTAGAACGAACCCTGTTTCATCGGTGATGCCGGCGATGGCGTCCTGTGCGCCGCTAGGATTTTCAGGATAACGTGAGGCCAGCGCCCCGGAACCGTCACTATACCTCAGAACCACGCGGGAGGGATCGAGGTTCGTGGCATCCTGGAACAACGGACGGCCTTCACCGTGCGCCGAGGGCATTTCAAGGACTTGGCCCGCCAAATCGCGCGTCCACAGGCACTCCCGTCCTGAAACAAGCAGCCGTACCTTACAGTCTTCAAATCCCGCCGATTGATTTTCAACCAGCGCCATCGAGCGCTGGCCCAGCGTGCGGCCAGGTAAAATCCCGGCTTCGGCAAGCGCCTGAAAACCATTACAAATGCCCAGCAGCGGTTTCGAGGATGCCAGATACTCCGCGAGAGCCGGACCTAGCCGGGCGGTGAGTAAGGTAGCGAAAACGCGCCCGGCGCCCAGGTGATCGCCATAGGAGAATCCGCCAGGAATAACGGCCGCCTGGAAGCGTGAGAGCTTCGCGCGGCCTTCGAGGACGTCCCGCAGCAGAACTAACTCGCTGCGCAGCCCCGCCTGATCGAGCGCCGCCGCGGTTTCTTCGTGGCAGTTCGTGCCGGGCGCGTAAAGGATTGCTGTAACCGCCTTGCTCATTCCAGGACCTCGCGAAAGGGTTTGCTCCACGCCTCGGCCAGATGGGAAATTTCATCCTGCCAGAAGACTTCGCCGCTTTCGGCCAGACTGATTCGCGGCTCCGGCATCACTTCGCCCACCCAGGCGTGCGGGATTCCGCCCAGGAGCTTGTCCACGTCAAAATCCTGAGCCACCTCCAAAAGCACCGAACCTGTGAACTCACCGAAGAGCAGGGCGTCGCGTCGCG
>DASUJZ010000035.1:0-19448 GCA_036278995.1 Terriglobia bacterium
TCTAACCAGGAAAGTTGCCGCACTCTATTCATTCATACGTCTGTTGCTGGAGGCCGGTTCCGCAAAAAATCTCATCGGAGAGCGTCGTGGTACCTGCTCCGCGGGCATTGAGGGCCAGGGCCATTTAAGAGCTTGGCGTTGGAATCGAACTCTCGGAACGCGTACCGGCCATATCTTGAGACCGCTTGAACAGGGTGCTATCCTGAACGTTCATTGAAAACAGAATGGAGGCGGAATACGATGCAATTTCGGAAACTGGGTCATAGTCCATTTTCATTATCAGCCCTCGGGCTGGGATGCATGGGCATGTCGGAATTCTACGGTGAGCGTAATGATCAGGAATCGATTGACGTTATCCGTCACGCTCTGGACCTTGAGGTCAATTTCTTTGATACGGCAGACGTGTACGGCAGGGGCAAGAATGAGGAACTGGTCGGCAAGGCCCTTCACGATCACCGCAGCCAGGTGGTGTTGGCAACCAAGTTCGCCAACATTCGCGATGCGGCCGGAAACTTCGCTGGAATTAGCGGACGACCGGAATATGTGAGGCAGGCGTGCGAGGCCAGCCTGCGCCGGCTCGGGACCGACACAATTGATCTCTATTATCAGCACCGGGTTGACATCAACGTGCCTATTGAAGAGACTGTGGGCGCCATGTCGCGGCTGGTGGAAGCAGGCAAAGTGCGCTGCCTGGGGCTTTCAGAGGCTGCGCCTGAAACCATACGCCGCGCCCACAAGGTATGGCCGATCAGCGCTCTACAAACCGAATACTCGCTGTGGAGCCGCGATCCGGAGGATGAGCTCATCCCCCTGTGCCAGGAACTGGGAATTACCTTTGTGCCATACAGTCCGTTAGGCCGCGGCTTCCTTACCGGCAGGTTCAAGAGTCCCGAAGATCTTGAGCCGGGCGACTGGCGGCGCAATCAGCCGCGCTTCCAGGGAGCAAATTTCCAGCGCAATCTGGACTTGGTACATCGGATTGAAGAGATAGCGGGCGAAAAAGGCTGCAAGCCTGCGCAACTGGCCCTGGCCTGGGTCTTGGCTCAGGGAGACGATATCGTTCCCATTCCAGGAAGCAGCCGCCGCACCCACCTCGAAGAAAACCTCGCGGTCCTCGATATCAGCCTCACAAGAGAGGAACTCAGCCAAATCGATGAGGCTGCTCCCAAAGGCGTCACCGCCGGCGACCGCTACCCTGAGGGCGGGATGAAGGTGGTCAACCGGTGAAAGCTTAATTGCGGCGCTGGCATTCGACGGGCCTGCGCCCGCAGAGCGATTGCTTCCGGAGAGCGCTGCTCATTGATATGCCGCAATGCCTGTGGTCCGCTCGCCGATGATCAAAGTGTGGATATTGTGCGTGCCTTCGTAAGTGAAGACCGATTCCAGATTGCACATGTGTCGAAACACCGGATACTCGTCCGCCACGCCGTTCGCGCCAAGAACGTCGCGGGCGCTGCGGGCGATATCGAGTGCGATTTTCACGTTGTTGCGCTTCAGCATCGAGATATGGGCGAAGTCAGCGCGGCCCCGGTCCTTTAAGCGGCCAACGTGCAGCGCCAGCAACTGTGCTTTGGTGATTTCGGTGATCATCTCCGCGATCTGTGCCTGCACCAACTGGTGCCCGGCGATAGGCCTGTCGCCGAACTGCTTGCGTACCTTGGCATACTCGAGAGCCTCGTTGTAGCAGGCCATCGCGGCGCCCACCGCTCCCCAGCCGATTCCGTAGCGCGCCTGGGTCAGACAATCGAGCGCGGACTTCAGGCCCGTCGCGGCGGGCAGCATGCTCGAGGCAGAAAGCCGAACATCCGTGAGCGAAAGTGATGAAGTCACAGCAGCGCGCAGCGACATCTTGCCCTTGATGTCCTTGGCCGTATAGCCCGGCGTGCCCTTTTCTACCAGAAAGCCTCGAACACCCTCGGGCGTCCGCGCCCAGACCAGGGCAACATCAGCAATCGAACCGTTGGTGATCCAGGTCTTTTCACCGTTTAGGACAAAATCGCCGCCGTCCTTCACCGCGCGGGCGCGCATGCCGCCCGGGTTTGAGCCAAAGTCCGGCTCCGTCAGGCCGAAGCATCCGATAGCCCTGCCCTGTTGCATCGCTGGCAGCCATCGCTGTTTCTGCTCCTCAGAGCCGAAGGCATGGATGGGATACATTACCAGCGCGCTTTGCACCGATACAAAGCTGCGGAGCCCGCTGTCAGCGCGTTCGAGTTCCTGCATCACCAGCCCGTATTGCACGTTCGACATTCCCGCGCAGCCGTATCCACCAAGGTTCGCTCCCAGAAATCCCATTTCGCCAAGCGCCGCTACCAGATGCATGGGGAATTTGCCCTCGCGAAACCAGCCTTCGATGTGCGGGACAACTTCCTTGTCGGCGAACTCGCGCACCGTCTGGCGAACCAGCTTCTCTTCGTCGCTCAGCAACGTGTCGATCTCCATGAAGTCAATGCCGTGAAATGGAAACATGCTGATGCTCCTGCCAGAGAAATTCAGACGGAAGCGCTTGGCCGCGCCGGCCGCAGGGTTTACACACTGGTCCGCACGATTGCGACCGTCCATTGTTCAGAATTTATCACAGAGTTTATGGCAGCGGCTGCGCGCTCTCCACGCTAGGCTGATGCGGAACTGCTCGCGCACGGCGGCGCACTGATCGAGAGCTCAGCGTCGATTCCACCTGGCTGGCCAGTCATGCCCTCACGCCCCTCGCCGCCACCGGGCCGCCAATCACGTGTACTTTCCAGCGTCCTTAATCTGCTTTTGTGCTTTGTCGAATTCCGCTTCTTTCGTCTTGTCAGGCTTCTCTTTGAGCATTGCCTCGATGGGTGGACCAAGGCGGGCAGTAACATCACAGAGGGTTTTCAACTGACCGGGGTTGGCAAGGTATTTCGGGCCGAACAGCTCAATCCCGTCCACCATCTTCCTTTCAAGAAATAGCGCGAAGTCCAGGCCATTCAATTTGACCGCGCCGGCTTCCAACGCGGCGCGGGCTTTGCTACGATCTCCACCGAGAAGCTCTGCCAGAACATCCGCGGTGCCTTTGTGCTGAACGTCGACTCCGGCGCTATCTTGTGCAGCTTCAGGCACCCACGCCCCCCGCTGGATTCGCGCAAAGGCATCAATCACTTTCGGACCTTCTACGTCCGGCCATGGCGCATCCAGCGTGAATTCTTTGGGGAAGTCCGGCTTGGAAGTCAGTTGCATGATGACTTCCCCAAGGCTAAGAGCAGCTTCCCCGCCGTACTGCAGGGCATTGCTCCGACGCCGATTGTAGGAAGTTACAGTGCGCGACTTCGTTGCGATGCTGCTCCCCTTTTTGTACGTATCAGCCATTTGCCGGTAAGCATCGATTCGGCCGCTGTAAATAATAGCCCGCAGAACCCGGGCCTTAAATGTTTCACGACTGTCCACCTTTGATTCAGCCATCGCATCCGTCAGGCTGAGCGCACGGTCTAAGTTGCCCTGCTTGAACGTAATCTTGGCCTGCTGGTAATCCACCCCGGCGCCCTTCGGTGGCCCGACGGAGGAAGAACACGCCGTGAGGCACAAGGTCAGGAAGACGCATAGCACCGAAGGACAGGGTGAACGTGCTTCAGAAGGATCATGTCTATTCATTGTCAGACCTCTCTCAGGAATGTTAATAGCGGTGTAAGAAGACGGTTGAGTTGGTGCGACACGCCAGCCATGCCTGCCGCTATTCTGGCGCTGATTATAGGCTTGGCCAGCCAACACTTCAACCCTGATTTTCACGCTGAATCTTCAAAATGAGAAATCAGCAACTGCCCGGGGGGAAATCAGACGGCAAGAGCGGTTCGTGATTAGCGGCCCACCGCTAAGAGCTTAAGGAACGTGTGACAACAGAAGGAGGCTGGCAGGAATTTTTCCTAACGATCCTCCGGCCATCGGATCGAAGGCCTTCTTCCCCGTGACCCATCATCACGCGTCGTGTAGCTGTTGGAAACCTGGCTTGAAAAAGGAGCACCCCAAATGGCACGCCACAACTCCAGGACGAGGTGGATGCCGCTATTCGCCCCCCGGTTTGGCCGTTTGCTCGGCCGGCGCACTCGATGCAACCGGCGCCCCCGCCTGAAGCCCTGCAATCTGACCTTGAAGGTCTTTGGCAAGCTCCTCAAGGATATGAACCTGTTGGCTCTTCCGGTCCAGGGTCGACTGGAGCTTGGCAATCTGCCGTTGCAGCCTCTGATTTTCGCGGCGCAGGACGTCAAGCCCTTGCGGCGGAAACAATTCATCGAGGTCTTTTCCCTTTGCAGCCGGACTCCGCAATCCAGTCTTAATTGACGAATAAGGCGAGACCTGGGCTTGCGATTCCCGAATCAGCGCATCCAGATCCTTGCGCTCCTGTGAAGGAGGACAAAGTTGGCGCAAGGCCATCAGGCGCGCAAGGTCCGGGCGGTTTCTGCCGCGCTCCCAGTGCTGGACAGCCCCCTTCGTAGCATTCAGAAGGCGTGACAATCCCTCCTGGCTTACCTGGAGCTTCTGTCGTACTCTGCGAATTACCTTTGATACATCGAGCTCAGCCATTGAGGACCTTCTCCTGATCAGTTTTCACTTGACACGACTATAGGTATAGGCTAGTATAGCATAGAATCGAAAATTCGGAAGTTTTTTATTGCCTTCCGGATTCCTTGTTACGCCTGAGCCGCGATTGTGTGCAACCGTTGAAGGGGGGAGACGGGGGCAGGCAACTGAGGCTCCGCTGTCACCATCTGCGTCGAAACCTCCCCCACCACAAACCAAAGAGCTCTACGGGCAGTACCAATTCACGCGAACTCTGAGTTGTATCACATGCTTAGGGCAATGAGCAAGCGAAGCTTTCCGGGGAGGATGTTTACTTATCGTACACGTAACACTTCTTTCATATCACCGCCCTCGCGGACCCGATCGTCTTCATCAACTCGCCTGCTTTCAAACAAATACAGCCATGCCCGTAAAAGCTGCTTCCTTGCACCCATTTCCCGTTTAGCGTTCCAGCTTGCGCTTTTATTGGCCGCGTTAGTCCGCTCAATATTGCTGCAAACACCGGAACCCGTTCTGATCCCCGCTCTGCCAGGCAGGTCTCAACCAGCTTATCCGTACGATTCACTGCTCGATCCTTACCTCGACCCAGCACATATAAGGAGGAGTACGATGAAAGAATCCAACCGCAGCATTCATTTTCAATCCCTCGTTCACTCTGCCATCAACTTTGAAGGAAAGGACAATTCCGGGACCGCCAGCCTGCTCACTCAACCACAGCGGCTTTGCTTCAGCACAGGTTCCGGGGCAAAACCTGAGAACACCTCCCTTGCAAGCGGACGGTGTTCAGAAAAGGGATGCGTCTTTCCGGCGTCCCCCTCAGGTTATGGAAAGTGCGTTTACCACATGCACCAGCAGGAAGAGCCGGTGCTGTTTCGCTCCCACCAGCCCACGGGTCTGCTCCTTGACCCCGCAAGAATGCCCGCAGAAAAAGATTTTGACGAAAGCCGCAAACGCGATCGCCGACGCATGGCCGCTATCTGGGAAAGATTTCAGAACGACGGCAATTCCTAGCCGCACGAATCGATCGTGAAGCCTGAACGAAACCATGGCGTCTGCTTGTTGCGCCGCCTGACGCAGGGCGCGTCCTGACGTAACTGCGATTCCCGGATGTGGCGGATTAGGCTGTAATCCTGAAACTGCGCTGAAGTTGGCCGTTCGCGCTGACGCGGTGCCGCTTCTCTTCGAGGTGTTAATCCATGGTATTCAATGACAGATTGGAAGGATCGGTAGCTCACCAGGAGGCCGGCCGCGATGAGGACTTGCATTCACGCACGCCGCTGCTGCCTCCTACAGCCGCCTGGCGAATATTGCGCAGTAGAACTGGCGGCCACATTTCCCGCTCTACTTTTTATCGATGGCTTGATTCTGGCAAGGTCTACTCGCTTCACATCGGTTCCCGAATGTATGTGCCCTGGCATGCTCTTCAGGAAGTTATCGGGCGCTGCCTTAGCGGCGAGCCCTTTTGAGTAAATCTCCCCGGCGGATCAAAATACAATTCGTCCAGCTTCCGCAGTCGGCGGATTCGGCCAATGGTAGCCGGTGTGGACTCCGTAAATCTTCCACTGGATGCGTGCGACTCTGCAATTCAGATGGCCGTCACGAGTCTGCCCACGCTGATCTTTCGCTATTAAGGGCGGTGGCCGGACACCAGCAATCCAAACCGAATTCTGTAGCTGGACAAGTGGTAGAAAAGTCTGAGGCCAGGGCACGCTTCTTGCGACGAAGCATCCACTGGCGGGATCAGGGAGCGACATTTTCATACCACTTGACATTGGCGGTGGAAGAGCCGACAGCAACGATGTCCGGGCGGCCATCGCCGTTGATGTCTGCAATTGCCAGGCCGGAGGCGGCCATCTCCGTATCGAGCGTTTGGCGCTCCCAGGCGGCGCCGCTTTCATCGGTGGCGCGGTATATAAACAGCGAAGTTCCTTCGCCGCGATATCCGGCAATAATCTCGTCGTTGCCGTCGCCGTCGAGGTCGGCGCAATCCAGAGCGTGCCCGCCATTGAAGCTGGAATCAATCACGTGTCGCTGAGAGAATCCGGCCTGCCCCTGCGGATATATCACCACCTTGTCTCCATGCCATGGCTCGATGGTCGCCAGAAATCGGTGCCCGTACATCTTGCCCACGCCGATTTCGCTGGCGCCTTGGTAACGTTCACTCTGCTCACCCGCCGTCAACAGCGTCCGCTTCCATCTGAGATGCGCGCCTTTGCCAGTGGATTCGAAGAGGCTCACACCCTGAGCGCTCGCCGTCAGAATTTCGTCTCGGCCGTCTGCGTTCCAATCCATCACATGAACGCCGTGCACGAGGTTCAGCGAATCGTCAATCAGGTGCGGGATCCACTGGCTCGATTGCTGCCGGGCAACCGCAGCATGCCCCGTCAGCATAGCTTCGGGCATCTCGAACCAGGTGATCTGCGCCGGCACGGAATAGTCAGGAGGCCGCGATCCCGCGCCCACGATGGGAACGGCCACCAGTTCCCGCCGTCCGTCGCCGTCAAGGTCAGCCCATCGAAGCCGATGCGACCCGGGAATCCGCCCGATCAGCGCGATATTCCACTCCTCATCGGCTGTCGCTCTCGGGCTCGCCCACCAGATATCCCCGCCATCCTCTGCATGATCGAGGTCAAAGCCGCTGGCGATCGCCAGCCCTGCGGCGGGATAGCCCTGGCGAAACAGCGGCGCCAGGCTGATGTTCTTCTCGGTTGAGCTGGTCACGGAGCGCTCTCGCCATGACGGATTCTGGTACCAGGCAACGACGTTCACTTCGGAACTGAGGGCCAGCATGTCGGACCGGCCGTCGCCATCGACATCAGCCGCGGCAACTTGGTAGCCGCTGGGAATCCGTGCGACGGAATGTGCCCGCCATCGTGGCCCGCCTGCCCCGGTCTGCACTGAGCGGCCGATCGAAAAGCTCGCAAGCGCGCCGCCGGTCCCCAGCGTCGCCTTGGGGAAAGTCCGCCGCGAAGCGCCGGACTTTTGGCGACTGGTAGCGAAGAGGTTTTGAGAATATTTCCTGGGCATACGCCTCGATTCTACGCCCAAACATCCTGCTCGGCCAGAAGATCAAACACGCCTGAAGCCCTGCCGTTGCGGTGTATAATGCCAGCCGATCTACGGCCAATGTCAGGCTTGCCCTTCACCGGAGAAACGATGACGCTGCGCATTTCCAGAGTGCTGCTCGTTGCTGCCGTTGCGTTCTATTACACGGTGACCGTCTTCAACAACTGCACCGACTATGGAACCAACTATCAGTTTGTTCGCCACGTGATGCTGATGGATACAACGTTGCCGGGCAATCATGGAATGTGGCGTGCCATTCAAAGCCCCTGGTTACAGAAAGCGTTCTATGACGGAATCATTGCGTGGGAAGCGGTCACCATGATCCTGTGCTGGGCAGGATTTTTGCAGATGCTGCGAAGATTGCGGGAGTCTGTGGGCGCCTTCCACCGAGCCGGCAGGATTGCCGTGGCGGGCCTCGCGCTCGGTCTGCTGCTGTGGTTGGTGGCCTTTCTCACCATCGGTGGAGAATGGTTCTTGATGTGGCAATCTAAGACGTGGAACGGGCAGGAGGCATCCCTTCGGATGTTCATGGTCACGGGCATCGTACTGCTGGTGGTAGTTATTCCGGAACGTGACGACCCGACGTAAGGATACAATTAGCCCCCCTCGTGGCTTCGAACGGAGGTAGGGCTGGACAGAGTTGACAAGCGAAATCGAGACGTGCTACAGTACCTACCGACTGGTCGGTATCTCGAGAGCCTGACCGCCTGCACGTCGTAACCCCGCGAATACCAGGCCGGTTTCCAAGCGCTTTCAGAATAGGTTAGAGTAGACCGTATGCTATCGCTCACGATGTATCAGAAGATCTGGAACGCCCATGTGGTGCGGGAAGAGCCCGGCCAGCCCACGCTGATTTATATTGACCGCCATCTGGTGCATGAAGTGACTTCGGCACAGGCTTTTGGGGGGCTTCGGGCTCATGGTCGCAAGGTACGCCGGCCAGACCTGACCTTTGCCACCATGGACCATTCCGTTCCCACCACCGATCGCAGCCTTCCAGTCCTGGACCAGGCTGCTCTGGCGCAGTTTGCGGCGCTGGAGCGCAATTGCAAGGAAAACAACATCCTGCTGTTTGACATGCAGGACCGCAACCAGGGAATCGTCCACATCGTGGGCCCCGAGCTTGGCATCACGAACCCCGGCCAGACGATTGTCTGCGGCGACAGCCACACCTCCACCCACGGCGCATTCGGAGCGTTGGCGTTCGGCATCGGAACCAGCGAAGTGGAACACGTGCTGGCGACCCAGTGCCTATCGCAATTCAAGTCCAGGCCCATGCTGGTGCGCGTGAAGGGCCGGCGGCCGCAAGGCGTAACGGCCAAGGACATTATTCTGGCCGTCATCGGAAAGATCGGGACCGCAGGGGGAACGGGCCACGTGATCGAATACGCCGGCGAAGCCATCAAGGAGCTTTCCATGGAAGGCCGGATGACCGTGTGCAATATGTCGATCGAAGGCGGAGCGCGCGCCGGCATGGTTGCACCCGACCAAACCACCTTCGGTTATCTCGAAGGACGGCCCTACGTGCCACGCGGCAAGGATTTCCAGTCCGCCGTTGATCGCTGGAAGAGCTTCGCATCTGATCCCGGAGCGGCCTACGACAGAGTTGTTGAACTCGACGCGGCGGCAATCGCACCGCAGGTAACCTGGGGAACCAATCCGGGCATGGTGACTGACGTCACGGGCAGCGTCCCGGATCCCAATTCTTTCAACGACTCGGTGTCGCGCCAATCCGCCGAGCGGGCACTTGAATATATGGCGCTCAAACCGGGGACCCGGATCGCCGAAATCCCAATCGACCGCGTTTTCATCGGCTCATGCACCAACGCCCGGATCGAGGACCTTCGCCTGGCCGCACGAGTCCTCGATGGGAAGAAAATCGCTTCGAGCATCAAGGGGGCCCTGGCCGTGCCAGGTTCGCGCCGCGTCAAGGCGCAGGCGGAAGCCGAAGGCCTGGATAGAATTTTCCGCGCCGCCGGGTTCGAGTGGCGCGATGCCGGGTGTAGCATGTGCCTGGCGATGAATCCGGATGTTTTGCCGAGCGGTGAGCGCTGCGCCAGCACTTCAAATCGCAACTTCGAAGGCCGGCAGGGTAAGGGCGGGCGCACGCATCTGGTGAGCCCCATGATGGCAGCCGCTGCGGCCGTCGAGGGCCACTTTGTGGACATCCGGAGCTGGGGCGTTGGCCACGTTGAATAATTCGCCCACTCTCCCGGCTAGCCGGCGTCCGGCTGCAAATTACAAATGACGAGTTACGAATTAGCAGCGTAAATTTATGAAGCATGAAAAGGACGTGTTCAGAGAGGATATCGGCTGTACTCGCAATGCACGTTGCTGATCCGGGATGCGGTTCTATTTCATACTTCATTCTTCACACTTCATAATTCGTGGGAGTTAAAATGGCCCCCTTTACAAAGCTCACCGGTATCGTAGCCCCACTCGATCGTGTGAACGTGGATACAGACCAGATTATCCCCAAGCAGTTTCTGAAAGCTATCACACGGGAAGGATTCGGGCGCTTTCTGTTCAACGACTGGCGATACCTTGACGGCGAAAAACCGAACCCGGACTTTGTGCTCAACCAGCCGCGCTATCAGGGAGCTTCCATCCTGCTGGCGCGAACCAATTTCGGCTGTGGCTCCAGCCGCGAGCATGCGCCCTGGGCCGTGCTCGATTACGGCTTCCGCGCGATTATCGCGCCCAGCTATGCCGACATTTTCTACATCAACTGTTTCAAGAACGGCATCCTCCCCATTACTCTCCCTGACGCCCAGGTGGATGAACTCTTCCGGCGCACTGAACAGAATGCCGGATATCGATTGACGGTCGACCTCGAGAGCCAGAAAATTACCGAAGACACGCCCGCGCCCGGCCGCGGTCTGGAGATCTCGTTTGAAGTGGATCCCTTTCGGCGTGAATGCCTCCTGAATGGATGGGACGATATCGGCCTGACCCTTCGCTTTGACGACCGGATTGCCGCTTTCGAAAAAGTGAACCAGCCCAACGCCACCCGTTACGGCTCGCTCGAATCGCCATCCAGCCAATAAGCCGCCCATCCACAGGGCCGAGTGCGCACAGGGCAACTGGCTGCCACTCCCATAGTTAGGGAGGCCGTAGCATGGCTTTCCGAAGATTATTGAAAAATAGGGCTGTTAATCTGAAGCGCCATGAGGGCGAAAGAACCCGCGATGACCACCACGGAGATTATGGCCAGCGCATTCCAGAGGTTTTCAGCGGGTCGCGTTTCCGGAACCCCTTCCGGAATCAGATATCCGAGAACAAGGCCGGCGATCAGTCCGCCAAAATGAGCGGCGTTGTCGACAGGGAAAAACAGGCCGAAGATGGCGATATAAATCACCCATCGCCACAGCATACTGCGGTACTCCTTGCCCAACTGCCCGTGATGGAAAGTAGCCCCGATCAGAAGGCCGATCAGTCCCATGATGGCGCCTGACGCTCCAATCGAAACACCCATCGGACTCCAATAAAGGCTGACGACATATCCCAGGACGCCGGTAACCAGATAGAGCACGATATACTTGGACATCCCGAACATTCCTTCCACTTCAGGTCCCAGATCAAACAGGCACCAAAGATTCATGCCGATGTGGAGCAGTCCTGCGTGCAGGAACATGGCGGTTACCAGCCGCCACCACTCGCCCGCGTAAATCAATGGCCCATACTTGGCGCCCAGCCGGAGCATCGCCATGCCCTGAATGCCTCCGAACAAGCCGCCGCTCTGGCCCGGGCCGCCGCTCCTTTGCGTCAGGAACCATTCCACCACGAACATCAGGACAATCGCCGCCGCTAGCATCGAAGTGGCGCTGGTGGGCATGGGGATAACGCCCATAATCCGGCCCGAACCACTGGTGCCACCTCGCGCTCGCTGAGGGACAATATTCGCGCCGCAGTGGGGGCAGACTTTGGTGCCACGGGGATTTAGAGCGCGGCATTCCGGGCACATGCGGTGAGAACTGTCATACTTCTGTTCGCTCGCTCCGAAGGCCGATTCCCACCAGTTCTTGATTCTTTGGATTTTGAACCAGATATTTCGCGGAAGTTGCATAAGCACCGGAAGTTATAGACGTTAAGGGATAAACGATTATTATATTCCACGCCGACACCAGCTTGACAGGATTTTCGCCGCGAGCCGGTGTGCGAAGCTTCGCCCCATTCTCAGGACGAACCGTCGCAGATCAATGCGACCTGCGGTAAAATAGGCGGACGGCCGATTGGGGTCCGCAGTTTTTGTCCCGGCCTGACCGGGAAATCGGAAGGACGAACGGAACAACAGAACGCAGAAGTCTTGACAAGGAAACGGGCGAAACCAGGAAATCGTGGTCAAGACGCTAGACTCCAAAACCCGCTCCCGGACATTCAGGGAATTCGCCCGCCTCATGTTTCTGGCGGGTCTGGCGATCTTCTGGACCGGTTGCCACCATCGGCCGGCGGTGGTTACGCCACCATCGCCTCCTCCCGCCCCTTCCCAGCCAGGGCAGCCGCCTTCAACGAAACAAAAGCAGCCTCCGGCCCCGATCGTCCAGGGCGAAGAGGGGATTGCATCCTGGTACGGCCGCCAATTCAACGGCAGACCCACGGCTAGCGGAGAAACTTTTAACATGCACGCCATGACCGCTGCCCACCGCACATTGCCTTTCGGCACCATGGTAAAAGTACACGACCTCGAAAACGGCGACAGCGTTGTGGTGCGAATCAATGATCGCGGCCCCTTTGTCGAAGGCCGCATTATCGACCTCTCCTATGCGGCGGCCATGGCCATGCACATGCCAGGAACAGCCGTGGTGCGGCTCGAGATTCTGAACGCGGGACAGGATCCTCCCGGCAGCGTCTATTCAGTGCAGATCGGGGCGTTTATTGATCGCAGCAACGCGGAGCGCCTGAAACGTCGAGTCGAAAAGAAATTCCATCCGGTCATCATCAGGAAGGAAAACTACGGCAGCAAGGTGTTCAACCTTGTTCTGGTGGGGCAGGAAGACACCAGCGAGCAGGCCCATGCACTGGCCAGCCGGTTGGTCCGTGAAAAATTTGCCACGGATACCTACGTGGTCAGGATCAACTGATTAGGAGGGCGTTTCCCTGCGGAGGAAGCATGGACAATTGCATCTTTTGCAAAATCATCGAGCGACAGCAGCCGGCCAGGATTGTATATGAGGACGATCAGGCGGTCGCCATCGAAGACATTCACCCGCAGGCGCCGGTACATCTGCTGGTGATGCCTCGAAAGCACCTGCCCTCGCTGAAGGAGGCTGAGATTGCTGATGGCGCCTTGCTGGGCCATCTGTTCACAGTAGCTGCCCACCTTGCACGGGAAAGGCAGCTTGACGGCAAAGGCTACCGGACAGTGATCAACGACGGGCCGTGGGCCGGCCAGACGGTTGACCATCTGCACGTGCACCTGCTAGGCGGGCGCGTGTTTCACTGGCCGCCGGGATAAGTTTCGGCAGCATTCAACCGCCTAGAGCGTCGCCAGCAAGGCCGCCAGCAGAGCCGTGCGACGCGGAAGCTCTCTGATGACCACGTGCTCATGAACGGCGTGCGCGCCATCCCCAACTCCTCCCAGCCCGTCCAGAGTGGGGATGCCAAGCGCGGCGGAAAGATTGCCATCAGAACCGCCCCCGGTCGTCGCGCCCTTAACTTCAAATCCGAGCTGCCCTGCCAGCATTTTCGCCGTTCTAAAAAGACCCTCCGTCATCGCCTGCTCCATCGGCGGCCGGTTGATTCCGCCCTCGATTTTCAGCCGCGCACCCGGGTGGATTGCCTTCAGGGCAAACATTTTCTTTTCGATCAAGGCCTGATCTTCGACCTTCGGAATGCGAACGTCCACCGTGGCGCGAGCGAGTTCAGGAACAACGTTCGGGCGCGTTCCACCCTCCACCACGCCCACGTTCAAGGTAAGGCCGCGCCGCGGCTGCGCCATTTTTTCGACCTTGAGAATTTGTCGCGCCAACTCGTTGATAGCGTTGACGCCCGCGGCAGGGTCGATGCCGGCGTGCGCCGACTGCCCCTGAACGGTAAGGCGAAATTCGCCCACGCCCTTGCGGGCCGTTTTCAGCGCACCGCCTGCCGCAGCCGGCTCCAGCACCAGCACCGCACGTGAGCCCTTTGACTCGCCTTCGATCTCACGCCGAAATGCCTGGCTCCCGGTTTCCTCTTCCGGGTTCAGGAAGAATCGCACGGAGCTTGCCGGTTCGACACCCAACGCCTGTAGCGCCCGTATAGCTGCAATAACCTGCACGATACCAGACTTCATATCGAGAATGCCGGGGCCGTAGGCGCGCCCTCGTTGAATCCGGAACGGCATGCGAGCAAGCGTCCCTTTGGTCCATACGGTATCGTGATGGCCGATCAGTAGAATGGGTCTGTTTGCGCCCGGCGTAGCGTGTTGTCCAACGCGGCCACGGCGGCCGGCGGCACGCGCTGCTCCCCAGAATTCGGCAATCACCGCGGCGCCGGTGGTCGAGTTCTCAAGCAGCGAAACCTTCCCACAGTGGCGGCGGAACTCGCGCGCAAAAAAGCGGGCTATGCGATCGACTTCAGGCCGCGAATAGGTCGGCGATTCGATTTCAACCGCTTCACGCAGAAGCTTCATGGTGTTGGGCAGATCACGCCGGCAGTAGGCAAGCAGCTTTGCGAATTCCAACCGTGTCCTTTCGATTCGCAGGTAATGGTGCGGCACGGATAACAGCCACTTCCCGCTCGTGACAGTTAACGGCGTTTCATTCTATCCTAGCTGTATCAGTCTGAGCGAACGTTGCACCGGAAGCGGCTGTGCAGTCTAGAGGGGTTGCGGGTTGAACAAGATTTCATTGGCCCTGGTTGTTCACGCGCACCAACCTGTCGGCAACTTCGATCACGTTTTCGAAGACGCTTACCAGAAGGCTTATCGTCCCTTTGTCCAGACGTTACTTCGCCATCCGCGCATCCGAATGGGCCTGCATTTTTCCGGCTGTCTGCTGGAATGGATTGAAAAACATCATCCCGAGTACTTCCAAATGCTCAAAGACCTGGCGGCAACCGGGCAGGCGGAACTGATGGGCGGCGGACATTATGAACCGATATTATCGTCCATTCCGGATGCCGATAAAGCCCTGCAGATCGCGAGGCTCAGCGATTATCTTGGGGAGCACTTTGGCGCACGACCGCAGGGTGCGTGGCTCACCGAGCGCGTTTGGCGGCAGGACCTGGTGCGCCCGCTGGCTGAGGCCAGGATTCGTTACGTCCTGCTCGACGACACTCACTTTATCGCTGCAGGCGTTGAACCTGCCTGCCTGCACGGGACGTATCTCACCGAGGAGCTTGGCGTTCCGCTCCAGCTTGTCCCCAGCTTAAAAAAGCTCCGCTACACCATCCCATTCCGTGACGTGGGCGAGACCATCGACCTGCTCCGCCAGGGAGTCGGCCAGACCACTTTTTTATTTGCCGCGGGCGACGATGCCGAAAAGTTCGGAATCTGGCCGGGCACCCACGAGCTCTGCTACACGAGGAGTTGGCTGGAACACTTTTTTCAGGCCATCGAGGATGCTGGCGACTGGCTGGAGACTACCACCCTCGCAAGATTCATGGCAGCACATAAACCGCTGGGCAGAGTTTATCTGCCCACCGCTTCGTATCCCGAAATGATGGAATGGGCGCTGCCGCCGCGTGCCTGCCAGGAGTTTCTCCAATGCCTGGAGGAGACTGGGCACATACCCTCGGGCGAGCGTTTCCGCAAGTTTTTGCTGGGCGGCACGTGGCAGGGGTTTTTGGGCAAATACCCTGAATCGAATCAGATTCACAAGCTGATGCTGGAAGTCAGCCGGCGGCTTCACGGCGCCGAAGCGGATATCTCCTTGGGGAGCGAGCGCCGCGGCATGCTCGACCAGGCACAGACCCATCTGCTCGCCGCGCAATGCAATGATGCCTATTGGCACGGTCTGTTCGGCGGACTCTACTCTCCGCATTTGCGAAGCGCCGTGCTGCACAATTTGGTCCGGTCGGAAGCGCTGCTCGACCAACTGAATGGCGAAGCTGGCACGAATGACGTTCGAGTGTCGCAAGCCGACTTCGACCTCGATGGCGAGCCGGAGATCATGCTCTCTCATGCCAAGGCTGGAATGATTCTGAAGCCGTCTGACGGCGGGACGGTCTCGAGCCTGCGATTCAAGCCCGCCGCAACAGAGCTCATCAATTCTCTGATGCGGCGGCCGGAGGTCTATCACAGCCGCATCCAATCAAGCGTCGAGGATCATCCCGAAAGCTTAGATGGCAAAAGGCCAGACCTCGCGCAACTTCTGCGTTACGACCGGTATATGCGGCACTGTTTCCGGACCTATCTCTTTCCGCGCTGGAAACAGTGGCAGGATTTTGAGCGGCTCGACTTCCAGGAAGAAAGCGACCTGGCCGCCGGCGCCTGGCAAGTGTCAACAGGCCCGTCCGTAAATCCGGTGGAGCTATTCCGGCAGACACGTTATGAGCGCGACGGAGCAAACCTGGAAATTGAAGCTCGCAAAATTCTGTTTGCAAAAAGCACAGGGGCCGGCTTTCACATCGAGTGCCGTTCGCTGATATCGGCCAACCAAGCTCCCGCGGCGCCTCTGTCCCTGGGTGTGGAGATGGTATTCAATCTTCTAGCGCCTGACGCACCTGACCGCTACTTTGAGGCCGAGGGTGTCCGGCACCCACTGCAGTTTTCGAGCGAAATCCAGGCTCCAGACCTGAAAATCGTGGACGAATGGCAGGGTGTTGCGCTGGCGTTGGCGGCCCGGCCTGAATGCCGATGGTGGATTGCTCCTATTCGAACCGTTTCTCAGTCCGAGGCAGGTTTTGAGACAGTCTATCAAGGGTCCGCCATCATGGCAGTGTGGGAAATGGACCTCTCCCCCAGCCCTGAAAGCCGGTGGATAGCTATCGAAATCAGCCGGACGTAACAGGGATGCGCGTGCACCACACGGGCGTCGCTCTGCTCTGCTTGAATTTCTCCGGGCCGCCTGCTAGATTTTGTATTTATCTTTCGGATTGGAGTCATAACATGGCTGTAAGCCAGGAATTGCTGGATATTTTGGTCTGCCCTGTCTGTAAGGCACCCGTCAAGCTTACCCCGGATGGCCAAGGACTGAAGTGCGGCCAGTGCAAACGCGTCTACCCCATACAGGATGATATTCCTGTAATGCTGGTGGACGAAGCCAGAATCGATCCGGAATAACGCGGGATTTCAGCGGAGGTGCTGCGCGCTCAGAAGCTCTTCCAGCTCCTTCTCCACTTCTTCGATTTCAATTTCCTTCATGCAAATATTATCTTTGCAGGTCTTCATGACAACGGTTCCGTAGCACGGCGCGCAGTGAACGCGGTGGTAAAGAACATGCGGCGGATTTCGCGGTGACAGCGGAGCCGTCTGCTCGAAAATTCCGGGTCCCCACAGGGTAATAAGCGAGGTGCCCAGCGCCGCCGCCATGTGCGCGGGTCCCGAGTCAACCGTGAGATAGACGTTCATACGGCCGATCAGCGCAGCAAGCTTCGGCAGAGAAAGCTCGCCGGCGACATCCAAGCACCGCACGCCAGCCGTATGAGCAATATATCGAGTGAGCGGGCGATCCGCCGCCGAGCCCGTCAGGACGACTTGCGCGCGGCGCTCCTTTACCAACCAGCGGACCACTTCAGCAAATCTGTCGGGCGGCCAACTCCTTAAGCGCGTCTGCTCCGGAGTTCGGGCCCGTCCCCCCCAGCCGGCATGGATGCCAACCAGGCAATCGCCGCTTGCTATCCCAGCTTTTTCGAGCCGCCGGGCGACGGTTTTGATCGTCTCCGGCTGGTTGTTCAGTTCCATCTGAAAGCCGTCCTGCCGGAGGCGAAGCGGTCGGGCCAATTCCAGGTGATTTTCAATCGAATGCTTCAGAGGATCGAAGCGGGCCGGCTCAAATCCCTCGGCTTGATCCTCGCCGCTGTAGGCGATAATCCGCCGGGATCCTCCCTTCTTTACCAGATCGACAAAGCTGGGGTGGCTTTCAAGCACCAGCGCCCAGTCAAGATCGAGTTTCCGAAGGGCGCTGCGAATCCGCGACTTCTCTCGGCTTAGCCACACCGGAAGATGTCGATAGGTAACCGGAATAGCCTGATCGATGTGAGGATTGTAACGAATCACATCAAGCGCGGTGGAAGAACACAGAAACACCAGGTGACATTCGGGAAAAGTTTTTCGCACGGCGCGAACTAGCGGCGTGGCCATCAGCGTGTCACCGATGGCTCCGGCACGAACAATCAATATCCGCGGCCGGCCCAGGGGACGCACATCAGCAGGAGCTGTTTTCTGGTCTAGGTTTGAAAGAGCCACGACTGCTCCGCGGGGGGATCTTCGATCTTGAATTCCCTCCGTTTAAGGTAGAATAGCGTTTGCGCGGCGTCAACTTGTGTCAGATTTGAACAACCCTCAGGATAATCGACACTCCGAAGCTACGGCGCGCTCGCCCTTTTCTGGATCGGGAAGCGCAACGGCTTGCGGCTTGATACCTTATGAAACCAGCCGAATATCGTTTGACGAAGATCGTTAGCAAGTTCAGCGGCCAGACTGTCGGCGTGCTCGGTGATTTCATGCTGGACGAACTCCTTTGCGGCGAAGCCACCCGCATTTCGCCTGAGGCGCCGGTACCCGTCGTCCTGATGGACGGCCATGCCGAGCCGCAACGTTTTCCCGGCGGTGCGGGCAACGTGGCCATCAACATTCGAACCCTCGGCGGCCGCTCGGTCCCTTTCGGGGCTATAGGAGCGGATGCAAGCGGCGAGAGACTTTGCAAGGAACTGAAGGCTCGCGGTGTAGCGCCCGGCACGCTGGTTCGGGAGCGCGGCCGCATCACCCCGCGTAAGGTTCGGATTGTTGCGCATCAGCACCAGTTGCTAAGGTTGGATTTTGAAAAGCCCGCCCGCATTTCACCCGGAACTTCCACAGCCATGAGCCGCAGCTTCGCCCGCTGGGCGCCCAAACTGAATGCCCTGATCATCTCTGACTATCGCAAAGGATCTGTTGATGGGGAGTTGTGCAGGCAGGTTTTGTCGGTTGCACGCCAGCGGCGAATACCGGTGTTCGTCGATCCGAAACCCGAGCACCCAGAAATTTGCCGCCGGGCCACGGCCGTGACGCCGAACCTGCATGAAGCAGAGCTGATGGCAGGTCAATCCATGAATGACCACGCCAGCCTGGAAGCCGGCGGCCGACGCCTGCTCGCTGAACTTGACTGCGCTTATCTCCTGATCACGCGCGGCGCGGAGGGCATGACGCTCTTTGAAAAAAGCGGCGCAATCCACGACATCCCGAGCGAGGCTCGACCCGTCTACGACGTTACCGGCGCGGGTGACACCGTGCTCGCGGTCCTTGCTCTGGCGTTCAGCTCGGGAGCGAAGATGGTGGACGCTGCCAGGCTGGCGAACATAGCAGCCGGGCGCGTGGTCCTGAAGTTTGGAACGGCGGAAGTCCGGCCGAAAGAACTCCTGATGGCCCTCAAAGATGGAATGCACGGCACAGGCGGCAGCTAATAGGGAGAATAAGCAAGTCCTTTTGACCGGCGATCGACGAGCAAGGCCAGCGCCGGAGTTCGATCATTGACTGTCACAATTACTACGACTACCGCATTCCCTTTTGATTCGGCCCCGACGATCTTAAACTCGCGGACCTTTCCGTAGTCACCCTGGGGTCCCCAGTCGTGCAGAAATTCATCATAGGTGTAGTCGGGCGCCGGCTGCCACAAACTATAGGCTTCTTTGTAATTCCCGTTCTGGAGCTGCGTCAGGAAATGCGCCACGGCACGCTTCTCCGGCAGGTTATGAAATGCAAAGTACCCGATAACTCCCGCAACAAT
>DASUJZ010000036.1:0-39872 GCA_036278995.1 Terriglobia bacterium
AGGAAGATGAAATCGTTCCTGCACTGCTTGAGGAAATTGAGCGTTTCGTGGCGGACAAGACTGCCGGCCGCGTGACCGATTCTCACGAGTCTGTGGAAGAAGCTCCGGCTCCTTCCAGCCCCCTCGTCAGCCTGCAATAGAGGCGGGGATCGGTGCATTCGCAATGGCGCCGGCGTTTTTGAAATCCTGACTTGATTATGTATGGGCCGGAGTGGAACGGCTGAATCTGGGCGTTCCGTTCAACCTCTTAATCAGCCGGAAAAACTTCAGCGACCTCTGGACATCCTGCTGAATCTGATGCTTGAGGGCCTCGGCGTTTGGGAATTTGACTTCGTCGCGCAACCGGTGCAGAAATTCAACTTGCATCTCTTCCGCATCGATCTCCCCGCGAAAATCAAGGAGAAAGCTCTCGAGGGTGAGGCGGTGATGTCCGAAGGTGGGCCTGTGGCCGACGTTCGTCACCGAATCGTAAAGCGTGCCGCCCAGAAGGGTGCGCGTGACATAAACGCCGACTTTCGGTAGCATCTGCTCAACCGGCCCGAGATTAAGCGTCGGCACTGTCTGCTTGCGACCCACGCCTTCGCCCGCCACAATCGTTCCGCTCACCGCATAAAGCCTGCCGAGCATCCGGCCGGCCATGACCACACGGCCCTCGGAAAGAAACTGGCGAATCTGGCTACTGGAAACCCGGTGGCCGCGCACTTTAATCATGGGCAAGGTTTCAACACAGAAATCGCCCTTCCTGCCGAGTTCAGCGAGCACGGCCGTATCCCCAGCACGCTGATGACCAAACCGAAAATTCGACCCCACATGAACGACGGCGGCATGGAGCTTATCGATCAGAATCCTGGCGGCAAATTCCGTCGGAGATAGCAGCGACAGCTCGCGCGTGAAGCGTAGAACCACGAGCAGATCGATGCCTTCGCGCTCAATTAGGCGGGTCTTCACCATAAGAGGAGTGAGAATTTTCGGCGCGTGCTCGGGAGCAAGAATTTGCGCCGGGTGCGGATCGAAGGTCACCACCACGGAAGTGCCGCCACGTTCGCGGGCCGAGTTCACCACGCGGCCGAGCAGCTCGCGGTGGCCCAGATGAATTCCATCAAAGTTGCCGATGGTCACAGCGCTCCTCTGAAGAGGCTCACGGAGTTCCAAAAGGTCGCGGACAAGTCGCATGGGTCAGTCCAGGCCAACTTCCAGCCCGTCGTAGGCCAGCCTCACGTTGGGCGGGAGACTGGCGTTCGTTTCCTCGTGGCTCAGTTCATGGGCGATGTGAGTGAAATATGCCCGAGCCGGCTTCAGGCTTTCGACCAGAGCCAGAGAATTCTCGATGGTGGAATGCGTCGGATGAGGTTTGTGGCGCAAGGCATCGAGTATCAGCACGTCCAGGCCCTCAAGCATATCCAAAGTCGCGTCTGGAATAGTGCTGAAATCCGTGACGTAAGCCGCGTTCCCAAATCGGAAGCCGAGCACTGGCAGGCTCCCGTGCAGCACCGGCAGCGGGATCAATTGTGTGCCCCACAGACTGAAAGGCCCATCGATCAGATGCGGATCAACCTTCAGAATCCCACCATAGGGATACGTCTGATCGAAAATGTAGGTGAAGATCCGCCGCAAACTCTCCATGCAGCGGTTGTCCGCGTAAACCGGGATGGGGTCTTTCTGGCGGAAGTAGTAAGGACGAACGTCATCCAGTCCCAGTACGTGGTCGGCATGGGCGTGAGTGAAAACGATCGCGTCCACCCGCTCGATGCATTGGCGCAGGGCCTGCGAACGAAAGTCCGGAGTGGTGTCAATCACTACGGTGCGCCCGGAATATTCCAGCAACAGAGACGGGCGGGTCCGTTTGTCGCGTTCAACCGTTGAGGTGCAGACGGCGCAACGGCAGCCGACGGTCGGAACTCCTGTCGAGGTACCGGTACCCAGGAAAGTCAGTTTCATTTCTGCTTGCTTGCCCGCTTTTGAACTTCAAGATAGGTCATTCGCAGTTCGTAAAGGACATCCTCGAGGAGTTTGGACTCCCCACTTGTCAGGTTGCCGCGTGTCTTTTCCTGCAAAACTTCCAGGAGGTCGATGGTCTGGCTGGCGTTGGCGAGATCGGCCGGAATGTATTCTCCACCCGGTCCGGGAAGCAGTCCGAGCTGAAACATCGCCGTGGTGCTCAGATACGACACCAGCACGGCAAACCGTTCCGAAGCTTCTTCCTCTTCGGGTTCGGGCTCGGCCGGCGGCGCCGCCTGGGGCTTGGGCGGGACCCGCGATTCGGGCTCCTGCTTCTTCTCCTCCTTCCCAACCTGGCCCGGAATGCGCTTTCCCTCGCTCGTGAAGGCCCGACGGTCAACAACCTTAAATCCCGATGATTCAGAGTTTTCCTCTGGCATGAAGATCCTTTCGAGTGATTACACCCCTGACAGCAAGGTTAATTCGCAGTTATGCTGAATAAACAGTTTAGCAACAAGTTCTGTTCTGGAACAAGCGCGCCCGGGTGTCCTCGAATTGCTGAAGGCCTGGAACCGGAGCTTGGCGGACGTCGCATTTCTGCATGGTAGCGTGAAAAAAATAGAACAAGCAACTCGGGCGCTATTGCGCGTGATTTCGATGGCTTGGTACATTAGGTGATTCTCAACGCAGGAAGAGTTGACGACAGCATGGACAAGACAGCGGGGAATAAACTTACCAGCCTGGTGGACCTGATGGCATACCTTCGCGGGGCGGATGGGTGTCCTTGGGACCGCGATCAGAACTATGACAGCATCAAGGGTATGCTGCTCGAAGAAGCTTACGAGGTTATCGACGCTGTTAATCTGAAAGATTTTTCGGGGCTCGAGGAAGAGCTTGGCGATCTGCTCTTCCAGGTGGTTTTTTATTCTCGCCTGGCGGAAGAGGACGGAAAATTTGATATTGATGGAGTCATTCAGAACGTACATGACAAGCTGATCCGGCGGCATCCGCATGTTTTCGGCGAAACGCAAGCGGCAAACGCTGAGGAGGCGTTGAAGAGCTGGGCGGCGGCAAAGGAACAAGAAAAGAAGAATCGTCCCAATCCTCAGAACGCATCCCTTTTGGATGGAATCCACTCCGCGCTTCCATCTACTTTGGAGGCTTATGAATTGGGCCTGCGGGCGGCAGAGGCGGGCTTTGACTGGGTGAAACTGGAGGACCTTCTCGACAAGATTGAAGAGGAATTGCGCGAAATACGGAAAGAACTCACGGCCTGCCCCGAGCCTGATCAACATCGCCTCGAAGAAGAAGCCGGGGACCTGATGTTTGCTGTGTCCAATCTAACCCGGCTGGTCCGCTCTGACCCGGAAAGTTGTCTCCGCCGGGCGAACCACAAGTTTCGGAGGCGGTTTCAGGCGCTAGAGGCTGAGGTCAAACGTCGGGGAAAGTCGGTCCGAGCCTGCGCTCCGCAGGTGTTGGACGAGATCTGGGATTTGGTGAAGGCGCAGGAGAGTCGATGACCTACACGATCCGCGCTTGCGAAACGGTCGAAGAGTTTGCCGGCTGCGTCTCGCTACAGAAGGAGATTTGGGGTTATCCCGACCAGGAGACTTATCCGGCGCGAATGTTCCTGAACATCACCCGGACGGGCGGACACGTGCTGGGCGCCTTTGCAGATGATGGTTCAATGGCGGGGTTTGTGGTTTCTGTCCCGGCCTGGCGCAAAGAGCACCGGTACTTCTATTCGCTGCTGCTGGGCGTTTTGCCCGCGCATCAAAACCGGGGGCTGGGCCAATTGCTCAAGGTTGCGCAGCGACAGACTGCGCTTAGTGCAGGAATCGAATACATCGAGTGGACATTCGATCCGCTCCGGGCGAAAAACGCCTACTTCAACATCATTCGCCTGGGCGCCATCGTTCGGCGTTACTGTCCCGATTATTACGGCCCGATCCCCGGGAAGTTGCAACGTGAGTTGCCCTCAGACCGGCTGATAGCGGAGTGGCCGCTTAACTCTGATAGAGTAGAAAAAGCGCTGGCAGAAAAGAAGCAGAGTCCCGCAGGAAAGGCTGCATCGGCTGTAGTCGCTATACCGCGTGATCTTGACCTTCTCCTCTCGCGGAAGTCCGCGAGTGCCCGCGAATGGCAAGCCTCCGTCCGAGCACAACTCCAGGATTGCTTTGCAAGAGGACTTGCGATTACGGGATTTGAGATGGCAGAGGATGAAGCCAGGTACGTTCTGAACCGCCTATGAAAATCGATCGGATTGACCTGCTGGAAATTCGGATGCCTCTGGTCCATTTTTTTGAGACCAGCTTCGGCAGAACCACGGATCGCAGGATTGTTCTGCTGCGCGCCCTCGCCGATGGGCTGGAAGGGTGGGGCGAGGTTACCTGCGGCGAATTGCCTTTTTACAGCTATGAAACGCCGAACACCGCATGGCACATCCTGCGCGATCTCCTGATCCCGTGGGCGCTTGAGAGAACCTGGGAATCCCCCGCTGATCTTGCCGAGCGCTTCCGTCCGGTCCGCGGCCACAACATGGCCAAGGCAGCGCTGGAAAATGCGTTTTGGGACATTGAAGCGCAGAGCAGAGGAGTTTCCTTGTCGGTGCTGCTCGGCGGAACAAGGGACGAGATACCCTGCGGAGTGTCCATCGGCATCCAGAACTCGCCGGAAGAATTGCTGGAAAAAATCGGCACTGAGGTTACGGCCGGATACCAGCGCATCAAGGTGAAGATCAAGCCAGGCTGGGACGTCGAAGTGGTGGATTCGATCCGGCACGCCTTCCCGGAAGTCAAGCTGATGGCCGACGCCAACTCCGCGTATACTTTGGCTGACATTGGGCATCTCAAATTGCTGGACCGATTCAACCTGATGATGGTTGAGCAGCCGCTGGGTTGGGACGACATGGTGGATCATGCCCAGCTCCAGCGTGCGTTGAAGACGCCGATCTGCCTGGATGAATCGATCCACAGCGCCGACGACGCCAGAAAGGCAATCGAACTCCGCGCCTGCAAGATCATCAACATAAAGCTGGGGCGGGTGGGCGGCCATTCGTCGGCACGCAAACTGCACGACCTGTGCCTGGACCGGCAGGTTCCGGTGTGGTGCGGCGGGATGCTAGAGTCAGGCATCGGGCGAGCCCACAACATTGCCATGTCATCTCTGCCGGGTTTTGTTTTGCCGGGAGACGTCTCTGCCAGCCGCCGTTACTGGAGGCAGGACATTATCGATCCTGAGGTGACGGTTTCCGCGCAAGGATCGATTGCGGTGCCCCAAAAGCCGGGCCTTGGCTACCTGCCGAACCTCGAGCGGATCGAGAGGGCGACCGTGCGGAAGGAGAGCTTTGAAAGGCGCAGTTGACCCGGCCGTCTTACCACAGAAAACTTCACGCCCCATCGGCACGCGCCATCTGATGCATTTGGCCATGGTGATTACCGTTTCCTGTTGGGCGGCCAACATGGTGGCCATCAAGGAGGCGCTGTTTGGCTTCGGCCCGATGGCGCTGTCTTTGGTGCGCGCGATTGCTGTTGCCATCACGTTTGGAATTTTATTCCTTCTGCTGAGAGACTGGTCTTTGCTGCGCTTGACGCGCCGGCAGTGGATGCACTTTGTCGTGATTGCGTTTTTCGGCGTCACGATGAATCAGTTGCTCTTCATCAATGGCGTGGCATACACCAACGTTCCACACGCGGCGCTGATCGTGGCGGTCGAGCCAGTGATGGTTCTCGTGCTCTCGGTGGTAATGCGGCTCGAGGTCCTGACGGCGCTCAAGTTCGCCGGAATGGCGATGTCACTTACGGGTGTCGCGTTCCTGACCTACGGGAAGCCGGCTCAAGGCAGTCAGGCCTACTGGCTCGGTGACGTGATTCTGATGGCCGAGGTTGTGGTCTTTGCCTATTACACGATTCTGATGAAAGAGGTCGTCAATCAGTATGACGTGGTGACTCTCAACACTGTGGTCTTTGGCCTGGGGGCGCTGATGATGGTACCTTTCAGCGCCCGTGCCGTTTGGAACGTACGCTGGTCTCAGGTTCCGTTGCGGGCCGTGCTGGGCCTGGCTTTCATGACTTTCTTCTCCTGCGTACTTGGATACCTGCTTTTCGCCTACGCCCTCAAGGGACTTAGCGCGTCGCGCGTCGCCGCCTTCAATTACATTGAGCCCGTGATGGGTACCGCTCTCGGAGTCTGGCTGCTCCATGACAAGGTGGGCCTGTGGGGGATTCTCGGCGGAGGGTTGATTCTCCTGGGCGTCTACTTCACCGAGCTGGACCACGGTGAGGAGCAAGCAACTTGATGGATGCCCGGTGAACTCCCCATGCGGAATTGAGAGCAGCGGCTCGGCCTTTGGTATTCCCGCTTCCCGGCCGCCAGCAAATACATCCTTTACATTTCCCACGGCCACACCTGGACTGTCGTGCGCGGGCGTTTCGGCATTGCCAGCGCAAGTAGCATTCCGAGAATAAATCCTCCCACATGGGCCCACCAGGCCACACCTCCTTTTGTTGCAGACTCGATGGCCATTGACTGATACCCTGTCGCGAATTGGATGACGAACCAATACACCAGTATCAGCAGGGCGGGAATTCGAATGGTCCAAAAGATGATAAAGAGCGGGATCAGGGTGGTAATGCGAGCCGTGGGAAAGCTGACCAGATAGGCGCCCAGAATACCGGCGATGGCGCCGCTCGCCCCGATGGTGGGCACCCGCGAACCCATGTTGAACAGGATGTCGACGATGGCTGCTCCAAACCCGCTGAGCAAGTAGAGCAGCAGAAACTGCCCGTGCCCATAGCGGTCCTCAATGCTGCGCCCAAAAACGAAGAGGAAAAGCATGTTCCCAATCAGGTGCAGCCACCCTCCATGAATGAACATGGAGGTAAATATGGGAACGATGAACGCCGATAGGCTGGTGATAATGATCGCGCCGTGAGGAGTGGTGTATCGGGCCGGAATAAGGCCGAAGATCAGGATAAATTGGTTAAGTGAGAGGCCCAGCGAGAGCTCATACAAAAAAACCGCAGTGTTGAGGGCGATGAGGGTAAGGGTTGAGTACCAGAAAATCTGACGTCGAACGTTGTCGTTCAGTGGAATCATGAGCGATGCATTTTAACCCGATCATCATTTTGACCCAAGCAGAAACAGAATGGGAGCCTCACATGCGCCCGCAGATCGCTCACATGCTCTTAGCGAAATCGGCGTGGCGTTGACCTTGGTTCTAACGGTTCGATATACTCCAGGCAGCGGGTGTTGAAGGGGTTGAATGGGCCGTGGCTGAGGCGCTGCCTGGTGGCTATCCGTCCCTTCTGTTCCCAGCAGTCTCGCAGGTGTTCGTGAAACAGGAAACGTTCCTAAAAGAGCTAATAACCATCGTGGGGCCGGAAGGTGTTCTCTCGAAGCCCGAAGACCTGATGCTTTACGAGTATGACGGCCTTTCTGCCCTCGAGACGCCACAATCCGTCGTTTTCCCAACCACGACAGACCAGGTTGTTCGAATGGCCCGGTTGGCGGCCGCCAGAAACATGCCGATCATCCCGCGCGGGGCAGGGACGGGACTGAGCGGCGGAGCGGTTGTGACCCAGGGCGGAATCGTCGTCAGCTTTGCGCGAATGAAAAAAATCCTCGAAATCGACCTTGAGAACCAGCGAGCGCGCGTTCAGCCCGGAGTCGTGAACACGGATCTGACTCTGGCCGTCGCCGACGCGGGTTATTATTACGCTCCCGACCCCTCCAGTCAAAAGGCCTGCACGATTGGCGGCAACGTGGCGGAAAATTCTGGTGGTCCGCACACCCTTGCCTATGGAGTGACCACGAATCACGTCTTGGGCCTGGAAGTCGTGCTGCCCGATGGTGAAGTGGTTCGAACCGGCGGCAAATGCTGGGAGCTGCCGGGTTACGACCTGACCGGCCTGATGGTTGGCTCGGAAGGAACGCTGGGCATGGTGACCGAAATCACAGTCAGGCTGATGCGCACTCCGGAAGCGGTTGAAACTATGCTTGCCGTTTATGATCGAGTGATTGATGCCACGCGCACTGTGGCTGCCATCACAGAGCAAGGCATTACTCCTGCGGCGCTCGAAATGATGGACGGTTTCACTCTGCGCGCCGTCGAGCAGGCAACGCATGCCGGCTATCCGATGGATTCGGCCGCCGTTCTGCTGATCGAGGTCGAGGGACTGCGTGAAGCCGTGAAGGAACAGGCGGAGAAAATTGAATCGGTATGTGCAGACAATCAGGTACGGAGCGTGCGCCGCGCCAAATCCGCTGAGGAACGCGCCCTTCTGTGGAAAGGCCGCAAAAATGCGTTCGGGGCGCTGGGGAGAATCAGTCCGAACTATTATGTGCAGGACGGAGTGATCCCTCGCACCAAACTTCCCGAGATGCTCGACTTCATCGAGGAAGTTGGGCGGAAATACGATTTGCAGATTGGGAATATTTTCCACGCCGGAGACGGAAACCTGCATCCGCTCCTCATGTTCGATGCTCGTGACCGCGAGCAGTCCAGGAGAGTGGTGAAGGCGGCGCAGGACATTATGACGCGTTGTGCTGACCTGGGTGGCTCGATCACCGGCGAGCACGGCGTGGGCGTGGAGAAAAATGAACTGATGCCGCTAATTTTCTCGGACGATGACCTGGAAATCCAGCGGGGCATCAAGTCGTTGATGAATCCGACAGGGTCATTCAATCCCGGCAAGGTTTTGCCTACCGGTAAAATGTGCGGGGAAATTCGCGTTCAGGTCAGTGCCGGAGGATGATGTGGCAGATGTGGCTGAAGCCATTCTGACAGAGTTGGCCGGAATCGTCGGCGAATCGCAGTGTACTGCCGAGGCTTCCGCGTGCGGGTCATTCGCCGTGGATGGTCAAACACCGGACTGTGTTGTTTGCCCAGGTTCGGCGGCGGAGGCGGCCCAGACGCTGAAGTGGGCAGCAGGCCATGGTCTGGCAGTGGTCGCCTGTGGTGGCGCCACAAAGCTCGGCATCGGGAACCCTCCCCGAAAATACGATATTGCGCTATGCACGCGCAACATCGCCAGCGTCCGCTACTACGAGCCCTCGGACTTGACGGCCGGCGTCGGCACCGGAACGGCACTGGCAGACCTCCAGGCCCTCCTGAAGAGCGACGGGCTTTGGTTACCTCTGGACGCAGGGGGTGGGAGGGCCACCCTGGGCGGCATTGTGGCAACTAACGCTTCGGGGCCGCTGCGGCATTTTTATGGAGCCCCTCGCGACATGGTGGTGGGCATGCAAATTGCCACCACCGAAGGCAAGCTGGTCAGGACGGGCGGTCGAGTAGTGAAGAACGTGGCGGGTTACGATCTTGGGAAGTTGATGGTCGGCTCGTGCGGCACGCTGGGAGTGATCACCGAAGTGAACCTGAAGCTTTTTCCTCTGCCGGCGGAGCGCCAGACTTTTGTCCTGCCCACGGGCACGTTGGGTATCGCCCGCGACCTGCGCCGGAGCATCCTGACCTCACCCATTGATCTGGAGCGGATGGCTTTGCTGGATGTCGAAGCAGCCACCGTCGTACTTCCCGGCTCGCAGCCGGATGTGGCGCCTCGCGAACCCCAGATATGGGTGGAAGTAGGTGGATCAAAGTCTGTGATTGACCGCACCCGAAAGGATCTCGAAGCGATGGGCCGGGCTGTGGGCGCAAAAGTCCACACGTATGATAGAGAGGGCTCTGAGAAAGCCTGGCAGTCGATCTCCGATTTTACCAATTTGATCAGAAAGATGGACCCGAACGCTGTTGTGGTGAAAGGTACCCTGCCCATTGCGAAAGGCGAAGAGTTTTTGAGCCTTGCCCAGCAGGAAGCTCACAGTGAAAAAGTTAAAATGATAAGCGTGGTGCTGCCAGGGGTTGGAATCGTTCAGTTGGGCCTGCTAAACGTGCAAAACGCCGCCCAGGCGGCGGGCCTTGTCAGTCGCCTCCGCAAGGCCGCTGAGAAATCAGGCGGCGCGCTAATTGTGCTCGCAGCCCCTGCCGAGGTGAAGGCTCAGTTGGATGCATGGGGCGAACCTGGGACGGGCTTTAAGCTGATGCGCAAATTAAAGGCCGCTTGGGACCCACAGGGCATTCTTGCGCCCGGCAGGTTTGTGGGTTCGATCTGAAATAGCGGAGAGCAGCTTCAGTAATACGAATGTTGCCGGTTATCTGAAATGATCGAGGTCAAGGAAAAAGCGGCTTCAGCCCCGTCTGCTAGCGGCTACGGGCCGGGTGAGGCTCCGGAGTGGCAGTACTACTCGAAATGCGTCCACTGCGGCCTTTGCCTCAACGCGTGCCCCACCTACCGCGAGCTCGGACTGGAGATGGATTCTCCGCGCGGGCGAATCCACCAGATCATTCAGGTGGAGCGCGGCAGGCTGCCGCTAGGTGAGAGCTTCGTCCGGCACATCGATTCCTGCCTCGACTGCCGCGCCTGTGAGACGGCGTGCCCCTCGGGCGTGGAATATGGCCGGCTGGTGGAGTCTGCCCGTGCGCAGATTAATGGCCACTGCCAGCGACCGGGAATCGGTCGGCATCTCCGCCACGTCTTCTTTCATAAACTGCTTCCGAATCGCAAAGTGCTAAACAGGCTCGGGACCCTGCTCTGGGTTTTCCAGAAGTCCGGCCTTGAAGGGATTCTGGTGAAATCAGGAATCCCGAATCTGTTTTCGAAGCGGCTGGGGCGTGTGGCTGCACTGTCTCCGCGAATGGAAAGGCCCTTCTTCACTCAGCGGCTGGGCCAGATAGTCAAACCTGAAGGCGGCGTGCGCTACCGCCTCGCGTTTTTTGCGGGATGTATTGCGAACCTGGCCTTTGCCCGGTTGAATGACGCAACCGTCCGCGTGCTGGTTCGCAACGGATGCGAAGTTGTAATTCCCGAGGCCCAGGGATGCTGCGGCGCTTTGCACGTCCACGCGGGAATTCGTGACAAGGCGCGAGAACTTGCAAAGCAAAACATCCGAACATTTCTTGCAGGCGGATTCGACTATTTCATCACCAATGCGGCAGGTTGCGGTTCGGTACTGAAGGAGTATCCGCTGCTCTTTGAGCATGAAGGTCGCGAGTTCTACGACCGTGCATGCGACTTCAGCTCCAGGGTTCGAGACGTGACGGAGTTCCTGGCCGGAATCGAATTCGACCGGAATCTCGGCGCCATCCGCTCGCGGGCCACTTACCAGGACCCCTGCCACCTGGCGCACGCGCAGCATATCCGCAGCGCGCCCCGGCAGTTGATGGCAGCGATTCCCGGACTCGAGCTCGTGGAACTGAAGGAAGCCGAGGTTTGCTGTGGAAGCGCGGGCATTTATAATGTGGTTCAGAATGAAATGGCGGATCGGCTGCTGAAGGCCAAGATGCAGCGGGTTGACGAGACCGGCGCCGAGTTGATCGTGACTGCCAATCCTGGCTGCCTTTTGCAGTTGCGGGCCGGCGTTTCGCGGTCCGGAAAGAAGCGGCGCGTGCTCCACGTGATCGAGTTGCTTGATGAAGCTTACCGGTCCCGCGTTCAGGCCGGGTGAGCATTCGCGCGGCCGATTTTCATTGGCGTCGCGCGCAAGGCGGAGCGGCTGAGCGGCGCCCATAGCGGCAAATTCGTACAACTTTAGAGTTCGTTGGGGCGCAGGGCGGATTGATTTGCCTGCCCTTTTGCACTTTCTTGGCTTATGATTGAACAAAAATTCTCTGGCTGGGAGTGTCGAAGATGAGCGATAAGACGGATGCTGCACAAGAAAGGCTTGTAGCCCTGCTCCAGGAGGGGCGCACGTTCCCTCCGTCTGAGGACTTTCGCCGGCAGGCCAATGTGTCTGACGCCAAGATCTATGATGACGCGCGCCGGGATCCGGAGGGGTTTTGGGCCAAAGAGTCCGAGCGGCTGGACTGGTTCCAGAAATGGAACAGGGTGCTTGAATGGAAGGCGCCATGGGTGAAATGGTTTATCGGAGGCAAACTGAACGCCACCTATAACTGTGTCGACAGGCACGTGAAAACTTCGCGCCGGAGCAAGCGCGCGATTATCTGGGAAGGCGAGCCCGGCGATGCGCGCGTGCTGACGTTCGAGCAACTCGAGAAAGAAGTCAACCGGTTTGCCAATGCGCTCAAGTCGCTGGGCGTGAAGAAAGGCGACCGCGTGGCCATCTATCTCGGCATGGTTCCGGAACTCGCAATCGCCATGCTTGCCTGCGCGAAAATCGGTGCGCCGCACAGTATCGTCTTCGGTGGTTTTTCAGCGGATTCGCTTCGGGAGCGCATCAACGATGCGCAGGCAAAAATCGTTATCACCGGAGATGGCGCGTGGCGGCGAGGCAGCGTGGTTCCGTTGAAAGCGAATGTCGATCAAGCGATTGCGGGTACGCCCAGCATCGAAAAAGTGGTGGTGGTTGAGCGAGTGGGCAAAGCGACGGAAGTCACCATGCACCCTGGGCGGGATCTGTGGTGGCACGATCTGGTGGCGAACGCTTCAGATCAGTGTGAAGCCGAGCCTGTCGATTCCGAAGACATTCTGTATATTCTGTACACCAGCGGAACCACGGGCAAGCCCAAGGGCGTCGTACACACCACCGGCGGCTATCTGCTGGGGACCTCGACCACCCACCGCATCATCTTTGACCTCAAGGAAGACGACGTCTACTGGTGTACGGCGGACATCGGCTGGGTCACCGGCCACTCCTACATTATCTACGGCCCGCTCGCCAACGGCTGCACCACGGTGATGTACGAAGGGAGCCCTGACCACCCCAATCGCGGCCGCTTCTGGGAAATTGTGCAGAAGTACAAGGTCACGATATTTTACACGGCGCCAACCGCCATTCGCGCTTTTATGCGGTGGGGAACGGAGTGGCCCGCCAAGTATGACCTCTCCTCGCTTCGCTTGATTGGGTCGGTCGGCGAGCCGATCAATCCTGAAGCCTGGATCTGGTATCACCAGAATATCGGCAGGGAACGCTGTCCCATCGTCGATACCTGGTGGCAGACCGAAACCGGCATGATCCTGATTTCGCCCTTGCCCGGTATTACGGCCACCAAGCCCGGCTCGGCTACGCGACCTTTCCCGGGTATCGGGGCGGAAGTGCTGGACGACAGGGGCCAGCCTGTTGGCCCCGGGGCTGGCGGATATCTGGTGTTGACGAAGCCTTGGCCCGCTATGTTCCGGACGATTTACGGCGATCCTGACCGTTACGTCCGCACCTATTGGTCACGCTACGAAGGCAAATACTTCACCGGTGACGGCGCCAAAGTGGATGAAGACGGCTATTTTTGGCTGCTGGGCCGCGTGGACGACGTGATGAACGTGGCCGGGCATCGCATTTCAACTTACGAAGTGGAAAGCGCTCTGGTGGATCATCCCTCCGTGGCTGAGGCCGCCGTCATCGGGAAGACCCACGAGCTAAAAGGCCAGGGCATCGCGGGCTTCGTCACGCTGAAGGAAGGCGTCGAGCCCAGTGACAAACTGAAAAGTGAGTTGAAGCAGCACGTCGTCAAAAAGATCGGCCCCATTGCCCGGCCTGACGACATCTTCTTTACGGCGGAATTACCCAAGACGCGCAGCGCCAAAATCATGCGCCGCTTGCTGCGGGACATCGCCGAGGGAAGAGTCCTGGGCGACACCACAACTCTTGCCGATCCCGCCGTGACCGCGAGACTAAAAGAGCAGTACGAGCAGGAAGGCTGATCCGTCACCATCGAGAACGCATGAGCACAGCCGAGCCCGAGGCGCAGGAATGGAAAGCGGATCGTTACGCCCAGCACGCTCCCTTCGTCCCTGTGCTCGGCCTCCCGGTTATTGAGCTGCTGAATCCTCAAGCCGGCGAACGCATATTGGACGTTGGCTGCGGTGACGGGGCGCTATCCGAAGCCCTGATCAAAGCAGGTGCAGCGGTAGTAGGCGTCGATGGTTCGCCGGACATGGTGGCGGCAGCAAAGCGGCGCGGCATCGATGCGCGGCTGGCTGATGCTTTTGACCTGCCCTTTGACGCCGAATTCGATGCAGCATTTTCCAATGCCGCGCTGCATTGGATGAAGCGCAATCCGGATGCTGTCCTGAAAAGTGTGCGACGATCGCTGAAGCCTCGCAGCCGCTTTGCCGGTGAATTTGGAGGGCACGGAAATGTTGCGGCCGTTATGGTGGCTCTTTTCGCGGTCCTCCAACGATGCGGTATTCAGAATGTCGCCTCGCTGAACCCCTGGTACTTTCCTACAACCGACGAGTATCGTGCGAAGCTCGAATATGCAGGTTTCCGCGTCGACGCAATTGAATTGATGCCTCGCCCCACCATTCTTCCTACCAACATGCATGGTTGGCTGGAAACTTTTGCGGGGCCGTTTTTCGCAACGCTCGCGGAACCGCAGCGCGTTGACGCAATTGACGAGGTTGTCAGCCTGCTCCGCCCAGCGCTCTGCGATGCGCAGGGACACTGGACGGTGGACTACGTCCGCCTGCGTTTTTTGGCGCGCGTAAGAGGATAGCAGCAGCCTCTTCTGATCCCTTAATCCCACCACAACGACCCATTCTGCACACACTGGATGCGGGGAGCCGCTAACAATTTTTTTGATTGCTTCCGTCTCAGAGACAGGCGATGGCCACGCACTGCCTTCCTTCCAGCAATACAGCTTGTGAGCGAAACTCGTTTTCGCCGCAACAGGCGGTGCAAAAGAGGCAGAAACATGGCGCCACTCCTAAATTACTCTAATGATTGAAATAGTTCTTGACATCGCTTTGCGACCCACTTATATTGGGTGGGCTGAAGTAGTAAAAAGTAGTAAAAAATGTAGGAAAGTGGTGAGTTTGGCGGGTTTTTTGATGGCTTTTTGGAACTTCCATGCTGCGAGGAAATTATCCGGCTACGGTGGACGCGAAGGGCAGGGTGAAAATTCCCACCGCCTTCAAGTCGCATCTGGAAGTCACTTTTGGCCACGATTTTTATGTCACGAGTCTCGACGGTCAGTCGGTTCGCATCTACCCCTTCTCCGTGTGGAGGGACATCGAGGAAAAGCTTGCGACCCTGCCCTCGATGAACAAGTCGAAGCGAAAATTTCTGGACCGGGCCAACTACTGGGGGCAGGCGGTCCAGATAGACGGGCAGGGGAGAATTCTGGTTCCGTCGCTGCTGCGTGAGTCCGCCGGCATGCAAGGCGAGGTTGCGGTGATCGGTTATCTGAACTATCTGGATGTCTGGAACATGGACCGGTTCCGTGCGCACCTTGACGGCAATCCCCTGACGGATGACGACATGCAGGCTTTGAGTGATCTTGGCATTTGATGAGTGAGTTCGGTCTCCACTATCCCGTCATGCTGCGGGAAGCGATGGAGTTTTTGAATGTTCGACCTGATGGCAATTACATTGATGCAACCGCTGGGGCAGGGGGACACTCGGGACAGATCTTGCGTGTGCTCGACGGGGGAAAACTGCTGGCCATAGACCGTGACCCCCAGGCGCTCAATATTGTTCGAGGGCGTCTGGGGGTACACGGCGGAAAGCTGATGACGATGGAAGGCAATTTCTCTGATATTTGCTCACTGCACGCCGCAAGTGGTTTGCCGCCGGTTGACGGCATTCTTGCCGATCTCGGTTTGAGCTCGATGCAGCTTGAAGATGCCGGCCGGGGATTCAGTTTCAGCCTGCCGGGACCCCTGGACATGAGAATGGGCGGCGGAGAATTGACGGCTGGAGACATCGTCAACCACACGCCTGAGCGTGAATTGGCAGATTTGATTTTCAAGTTTGGAGAAGAGCGCCACTCGCGCCGTATAGCGCGAGCGATTGTGAAGGCCCGTCCGATTCGATGGACCACCGAACTGGCGCAGGTGGTACTGCGAGCTATCCCCTCCCGGGCGGGCCTCCACCACATTCATCCGGCAACGCGCACCTTCATGGCGTTGCGCCTGGCCGTTAACCGCGAACTGGAAAATTTGGAGGAGTTTCTTGCCGGATTCCCGGAGGTTCTCGCGGAAGGGGGCAGGTCGGTCGTGATCAGCTTCCATTCGCTCGAGGATCGGCTGGTGAAGCATGCCTTTCTCCGGCTCCATCGTGAAGGTCGCGTCCGCGTGCTGACCCGGCATGTGGTGCGGCCGAGCCCCGAAGAAATTCAGGAAAATCCGCGATCGCGCAGCGCAAAACTGCGCGCGGCGGAGAAGCTGCAAGCCGCATAGCGCCAAACACTCGCGCTTCCCCGGCTCGTTTGCGGCGAGCGGGCTGGAAGAAAACCACGTTATTTGAGAGAGAAGGATTATGGCTACTGTTGCAGTAAGTCTTCCCGGTTCGAATCGCCGTCCGCGCAACCAGCCTGTGGTGGGCCGCGCTCAGTGCCCCGAAATCTATTTCGTCAAGCACATCGACAATTCGCGGCTCGAGCGCGAGGTGGATCACGAGAAACGCCGGGAGTGCTTTGGCCTTCTGGCCCTGGGGACGCTGGCTTTTCTTTGCATCATGCTTTTCGCCTGGCAGCATTTTGAGTGCGTTCGTTATGGCTATCTGATTCAACAGCTCAAGCAGGAGCGGGCGGAAACTGTAGAGCGAAACCACGCCCTGAAAGTTCAATTCGCTTCGTTAAGCGATCCGCAGCGGATTGATACGCTGGCCCGATCTGAATTAGGCCTTGCTCCTCCAAAGCCAAGCCAAGTGGTCCAGATTGGCGATCCCGCGGCCAATTCCAAAACCGCTACGGAGTTCGCAGGGAACATCGGAAACCAGATTGGAAATCCCGGCGTGAGGTAAATGGTACGGCGCATAAAGCTGAATTCATCCTCGTCAGCCGCGAGACCGGTGGGAGCCAGGAGAGGCTTGCTCCTGGCCGGGATATTCATGCTATGGGTGCTGGCCATCATCCTCCGTTTGTACGACCTGCAAATTATTCAGTATGTGGAATTGCTGGCGCGCGCGGACCGTCAGCAGCAGCGGACGGTGGAAATTGCTCCTAAACGGGGAGTCGTCTACGACCGGAAAATGCACCCACTGGCTATGAGCCTGGCAGTGGACTCGGTGTATGCCGTTCCCTCAAACATCCCCGATGCAACCATGGAGGCCAAACTGCTCGCCCCGATTTTAGCCCTCGACGCGAATGACCTGGCGGCGCGCTTCAAGGCCCATAGCTCCTTTTGCTGGGTTAAGCGGAAGATTACCCCACAGGAGTCGACGCGTGTTCGCGACCTTAACCTGCAGGGCATCTATCTTCAGAAAGAGATGAAACGCTTCTACCCCGACGGCGACCTCGCCGCCACCGTTCTGGGCTATGTGGGACTCGATGACAATGGGTTGGGTGGAGTGGAATACCAATACAACAAGCAGATTCGCGGGCTGCCGGGGAAGGTCCTGCTGAGCACGGATGCCAAGCACCGCTCATTCCGCTCGACCGACTGGAACGGAGAGCCGGGCAGCAACCTCGTCCTGACGATCGACGACGACATCCAGTACATCGCAGAAAGGGCGCTGGCGCTCACCGTCAAGAAGTACCATGCCGCCGGGGGGACCGCTATCGTGCAGAACCCCTCCACCGGCGAAATTCTGGCGATGGCCAACCAGCCGACCTTCAATCCAAACGACTATCAGGAATTTCCCGCAACGGACCGGATAAATAGGGCGATCGGGTGGATTTACGAACCAGGTTCCACCTTCAAGGCCGTGACCATTTCATCGGCTATCGACGAGCAGCTGGCCAGACCCACGGAACTGGTCGATTGCCAGATGGGGCAGATCAGTCTCGGTGGGCGCGTCATTCACGACGATCCGGAAGCGATCCGCCACGAACGGGCGGGTCCCATCACTCTGAACCAGGTTTTGATGTATTCCAGCGACGTTGGCTCGGTGAAGATGGCGCTGCGCCTTGGCGAAGAGCGCTTCTACCACCGCATTCTCAATTACGGGTTTGACGCGGAGACCAACATTGGATTGCCGGGAGAAGAGGAAGGGTTATTGGCGCCTCCACGGCGATGGTCGGGAGTTTCCATCGGCCAGATTGCCATCGGGCAGGGAGTCGGTGTCACGCCGCTCCAGATGATCCGGATCTATTCGGCGATCGCCAACGGCGGAGTGATGCTACAACCGAAGATTGTGCGCGGCATCGGCCAGACGATTGATGATACGCCCGCTCCCAGCCTTGGCCGCCGCATTATGAGCGAGCGGACCGCTGACATCATGAGACGAATGCTTGCAGGCGTAGTCGAGCACGGCACCGGAGTGGCGGCGCAGCTTGCCGGGTACACTTCGGCGGGGAAGACGGGCACGGCGCAGAAAGTGGATGCAACGGGCCACTATTCCCACAAGGAACACATCGCTTCTTTTATGGGCTTCGCTCCTGTAGACAGACCGGCGATAGCCATTCTGGTGGTTGTCGATTCACCGGTTGGAGCAATGTACGGGGCAGAAGTGGCAGCTCCGACGTGGAAATCGATCGCAGAACAGACACTGCGGTACCTGAATATTCCGCAAGACAACCCTTCCAACACTATTCAGATCGCTTCCCGCCGCTCCGCTGAATTTCCGGGCCAGAAACGGAGAGCAAACGCGGACAACCCCCCAATCAACACTGAATCCGTCGGAGCTGCCACGCGCCCTGTAGAACCTGTTTCTTTCTCGTCGCAACCGTCCAGACCTTCACAAGGCACCGTACTTCTGGATGAAAGCCCTGTGCTCGCAATTCCGGATTTCACCGGCCTGTCTGCGCGCCGTGTGACGCAGGAGATCCAGTCGCTGGGGCTTGAAATGCAAATGTCGGGTTCCGGGCTGGCGGTCCAGCAGGATCCCCCTGCCGGCAGCAGCGTCCATGCCGGCAGCCGAGTATGGGTCCAATTTGCCCAGCAGGTTTGCTGCAGCGTTTCAGGGAAGCCGCATTAGCGAGGAGGTCAAGATGCCGACGATTAGTATTAGTATCGGCGCAGTCGCTAACACACTGCTCGCCGGGTTTGCTGTGATTCTGGTGGTGCTCTGGCTGTTAATTCATCTGACTGCTGCGCGCGATCTTCGCAAGAGCTCGCAGGCCGGGCTCAATTATCTTCGGTGAAAGGGTCCCCCTGAAAGCTCGCCTCCGGGGCTCGATCCTTAGCTGCTGAGGTCAAATCCGGGAAAGGCGGCCAGCCCGTGCGGAAAGAGTTCGGTATCGCGCGCGGCAGGATTACTGGTCGAGGCCGGCTCTGAAATACGCCGATGTTATAATGCGAGTGAAGCATGAAATTGGGCGAGCTCCTCGAAAGAGTCCAGCTTGTCGAGGCGGGGGTGGATCAGAATATCGAGGTCACCTCTCTCGCGTACGACTCGCGTCGGGTGGATAAGGGTTCCGTTTTCTTTGCCGTCGCAGGCGAAAATACAGACGGCCACCTGTTCATCGAGGATGCGGTCCGGCGAGGAGCGATAGCGGTTGTCAGTGAGCGGGTGCCTCCCGCCGGCTTAGCCCCCAAATGGGTGCGAGTCGAGAAGATTCGGAGGGCACTTTCGGAAGCCGCCAGAAAATTTTACGACGATCCTGACCTTAGTCTGCGGTTAGTAGGCATTACAGGCACCAACGGAAAGACCACCACCGCTTATCTTCTCAATAGCATATTTGAGGCTGCGGGAACGCGCACCGGTTTGTTCGGTACTGTCGAATACCGCTTGGGCTCGCGCGTCATTTCTGCTTCTAACACTACGCCCGAATCTCTGGACCTCGCCGCATATTTTCACGAGCTGGTCGCGGAAGGTGCGGGAGCAGCGGTTCTGGAGGTGTCTTCACACGCTCTCGCCCAGGAGCGGGTTTGGGGGATGCATTTTTCCGTCGCAGTATTTACCAATCTCACGCGCGACCATTTTGACTATCACCACGATTTTGAGCACTACTTTGAGGCGAAACAGAGGCTTTTTGAAGGGCTGGGAATTCCGCCTCCTGAACTTGCGGTTATCAATGTGGATGACCCCTGGGGGCGCCGTCTGCTTGCCATTCCGAACCCGCGCCGGGTGACCTACGGGCTGGAATCAAAAGCAGACGTGAGCGTAAAACGGTACTCGCAGGACCTTTCGGGGCTATCGGCAACCCTGACAGCGCCGCAGGGGCAAATTGAAATTAAATCGGGATTGCTGGGCCGGGCCAATCTGAAGAATATTCTGGCCGCCACCGCCGCTGCAACCGGTGTGGGAATTCTGGCTGAAACGATCCAGGAGGGCATTGGGCGTTTGGCCGCGGTGCCTGGCCGGTTTGAGAAGGTCGATGAAGGGCAGCCGTTTCTAGTGATTGTCGACTATGCCCATACGGATGACGCTCTGAAGAATGTCCTTGAGGCGGCGCGTGATCTCACCCGAAATCGCCTGCTGGTGGTATTTGGCTGCGGCGGAGAACGCGACCGCACCAAGCGCCCCCTGATGGGTGAAGTCGCCGGGCAATTGTCTGATCTCGCTATCCTGACGTCCGACAACCCACGCAGCGAGGACCCCATCATGATCATAAACGATGCCCTCGTAGGGCTGCAGAGGACCGGCGCGCCTTACATCGCTGAAGTTGATCGGGAGGCGGCCATTCAGAGGGCTCTGGCGGAGGCGCGCGAGGGTGACCTTGTGCTTCTGGCGGGGAAGGGCCACGAAAAGTATCAGGTGTTGAAGGAGGGGCCGATTCCCTTCGACGATCGTGAGGTGGCCCGCAGGATGTTGCACGAGATGGGCTTTCGTCGCAACCCGTAAGAGCGGCGGCGAACCGCAAGTTGGACTGGCCGGCACAGAGCTTCATTCCGTGGGCGCATAGGGACTGGGAACAATGTTTTTGCCGCTGGCAAAAGTGGCTGAGATTTTGGGTTCGGGGGAACCTGTCGCTGACTATGTCATCACAGGTTGTGAGATCGATTCGCGCCGCATTAAACCCGGCCAGTTGTTTTTTGCCGTGCGCGGTCCGCGCTTTGACGGCCACGACTTCGTAGCTGCCGCCTTGGAACGCGGTGCCGCAGGCGCGGTGGTGAAGAAGGAATTCCGGGACAAGGCGACCTCGGCGGCCCGTCCACAGCTCATTCCGGTCGGTGACACGACAATCGCTCTACAGGCCCTTGCCTGCCACGTTCGCCAGCATTGGGGAGGCCGCGTGATCGCTGTCACGGGCAGCATGGGCAAAACGACCACCAAGGAACTGATCGCGGCGCTTCTGGCCACTCGATTCCGGGTCCATAAGTCTGAAGGGAACCTCAATAATCATTTTGGACTTCCTTTGACGCTGCTGGCATTGGAGGTCGCGCACGAAGTGGCTGTGGTTGAACTGGCCATGTCAGCGCCCGGTGAGATCGCTCGTCTGGCGCAAATCTGCATGCCGGATTTGGGTGTAGTCACCAATGTAGCTCCTGTCCACCTGGAGTTTTTCGACTCTGTGGACTCGATCGCGAAGGCCAAGAGGGAACTGATCGAGAACCTGAGCGACCACAACGGGAGGCCCACTGCCGTCCTGAACTTTGACGATGCCAGGGTTCGAAGGTTTGCCGACAATTTTGACGGCCGGGTGGTGACCTTTGGCTTGAGCGAAGGTTCCCAGTTCAGAGGAACCAATGTCCAGCCGTATGAGGGAGGGAGCCGTTTCGTTCTCTCGACTCCGAAGGGCGAGAGCGGCTTCACCCTCCCGTTGCCCGGCGCGCATAATGTGGAGAACGCCCTTGCAGCTCTGGCGGCTGCGGATGCTTGCGGCCTGGACGCCAGCGCCCTCGGACCCGCGCTCGCTGCATTTAGGAATTTAGCGCGCCGGAGTGAAATATTTACGCTGCCCGGAAATATCACGGTCCTGAATGACTGCTACAACTCCAATCCTCGCGCCATGGAACGCATGGTGGAAACCCTGGCTGAATGGAAAGGCGCCGCACGCCGGATTGCGGTGGCGGGGGAAATGCTGGAGTTGGGTCCCAGCTCGCCCGAATGGCACCGCCAAATCGGCCGAAAGCTCACGGAGAGCCGTATTGACTGCCTTGTCGCTGTCCAGGGGGATGCCAGGTTTACCCTCGAGGGCGCACTTGAAGCGGGAATGAATCCTGCCAGCGCCGTGTTTTTCCCGAGCGCGCAGGAGGCCGCCCCATACTGTTGCAGCCTGCTTAGGCCGGGCGATGTGGTGCTGGTTAAGGGTTCCCGTGGAGTCAATCTGGAAAAGGTTACCGAATTGCTTGCGAAGTCACTTGGTTTTCCTTCCGGCGATTGCCGCCAGGTTCCGGAGAGAACGGTCTGAACGAGACTCATGTTTTACTACCTATACGCGAAATTTCATGCCCAATATCACCTGTTCAATCTGTTTCACTACATCACTTTCCGGACCGCTTACGCCAGCATAACCGCGCTGTTCCTTTCAATGTTCCTGGGTCCGTACGTCATCAGGAAGTTGAAGCAGTTCCAGATCGGGCAGTACATTCGGGAGGATGGGCCAAAAGCACATCAGGCCAAGGCTGGAACGCCTACGATGGGCGGCGTCCTCATCACCCTGTGCATCGTTATTCCCACGCTGCTGTGGGCCGACCTCAGCAATCCCTTTATTTGGCTGGCGCTCGGAGTGACTGCGGCGTTTGCCGGCATCGGATTTTGGGATGATTATCAAAAGCTTCGAAAAAAGAACAATCTGGGGCTGACGGCCCGGACCAAATTCATGCTGCAGATTCTGATCAGCTTCATCTTTGGCATGGTCCTGGTGGCCATGACGGCTTGGGGCCTTTATTCCACCGCTATCGTCTTTCCCTTCTTCAAGCGCATTCATCCCAGCTTCACCATTCACGCCCTCTTACACAATTCGTGGAGTTATCCTCTGGCCTTTCTGCCCTTCGTGGCCTTCGCCGTCATCATACTGGTGGGGTCATCCAACGCCGTCAACTTGACGGACGGGCTCGACGGTCTGGCCATCGGCTGCATAGTTGTGGCTGCTTCTGCTTTGACGGTTCTCACCTATGTTTCCGGCCACGCCGTCTGGTCGGCCTACCTTGACATCGAGCACTTGCCCGAGGCCGGAGAACTGACGATTTTTTGTGGCGCGATGGTCGGCTCCAGCCTCGGGTTCCTCTGGTACAACGCTTACCCGGCGGAAATATTCATGGGCGATGTGGGCTCGCTGTCGTTGGGTGGTGCCGTGGCTGCCGTGGCTGTGATTATCAAACAGGAACTTCTGCTGCCGTTTATTGGCGGTATTTTCGTGATTGAGGCGCTCTCAGTCATTCTTCAGGTGGGGTCATACAAGATCCGCCGAAAGCGAGTGTTCAGGATGGCGCCCTTGCACCATCATTTCGAGTTGCAGGGCTGGAAGGAGTCGAAAATTATTGCGCGTTTCTGGATTGCTGCACTTATTTGCGCCCTGTTTGCGCTGACCACGCTGAAACTTCGTTAGGCCGAAAAGAACAATTGACTGAAGTAGTTTATGCGCATAAAATGCGCGTAAATAACTGATGGGAAGACCAAAATCATTCCGCAATCCGACACGAGTAAGCCTGACGCTGGACCGCAAAACCCTGAAAACAGCGCGGCGCCTGGCACGGCAAAGCCGAAGATCCCTTTCAGTTGTGGTATCGGAAATCCTCGAGATTCACTTCCGCTCGAATGGCCACGGGCGGCCGGAGAAGCGTTCCTGATGGACATTCAGGGCAAGAATGTGTTGGTGGTAGGATTGGCCCGGAGTGGGGTCGCAGCCGCACACTGGCTGAGCGACCATGGAGCGATAGTCACCGGCACTGACATGCGGGGCCCCGAGGCATTTCCTAAGCTGATTTCAGACCTGCTTAGCCGTAAGGTTGGTCTCGAACTTGGGCCGCATCGAGAATCGACTTTCCTCCGGCAGGACATCATTGTCGTAAGCCCCGGCGTGCCGGCTGACCTGCCAGTCCTGAACCTGGCAAGGCAGAAGGGAATCCCGGTGATTCCCGAAATTGAACTGGCCGCCTGGTTTCTTAAGGGGCGCCTGGCGGGAATTACGGGCACCAACGGCAAGACTACCACCGCGACATTGCTGGGGCGGATGTTGGAAGCCTCGGGTTTTTCGACGTTTGTAGGCGGGAATATCGGCGTGCCCCTGCTTACGGCGGTTGATCTCGACCCGCCCCCGTCCGTAGTTGTGTCAGAATTGAGCAGTTTTCAGCTCGAAACCATCGGTTCATTTCGGCCACACGTTGCCGCGCTGCTGAACTTGAGCCCGAATCATCTGGATCGACATCCCAGTTTTGTAGCCTACATAGCTGCAAAGGCCCGGATCTTCAGCAACCAGACCCAGGAAGATTACGCCATCCTGAACGCGGACGACGAAAACGTGGTGAAACTGGTCCCGTCAATTCGAAGCCGGAAGGTCTTTTTTAGCCGGCGCAGGGAGCTGGCGAGTGGCGTTTTTGTGGCGGCTGGGACGGTGCTTTACCGGGTGCAGAACCTGGAAGTCGCCTTAATGCGGACCAGTGATGTCCGATTGCTAGGCGACTTCAATCTGGAAAATGTGCTCGCTGCCTCGGCTGCCGCCTGCGTTCTGGGAGCAGAGTTTGGGTCCATCCGGAGGGCGGTCCGCGAGTTCAGCGGAGTGGAACACCGGCTGGAGTTTGTGCGCGAAATTCGGGGCGTGGACTTCTATAACGACTCCAAGGCGACGAGTGTGGACGCTACTGCGAAGGCTCTTTCAAGCTTCGAGAGCGGGGTCCACCTGATTTTGGGAGGCAAGGACAAAGGTGCGCCCTACGAGCCACTCCGCAGCCTGTTAAGGGACCGCGTTCGTGAAGTTCTTGTAATTGGAGCCGCCCAGAAACGAATCATAGACGATCTGGCCGGAGCGGTCGAGATTGTTGAAGCTGGTGATCTGGAAACGGCTGTGAGGACGGCGGCTGAGCGCGCACGGCCTGGCGACGTTGTGCTGCTAGCGCCGGCCTGTTCCAGTTTCGACCAGTTTGAGAATTTCGAACATCGAGGGAGGGTATTCAAGGAGCTGGTGGAGCGGCTGGCGGAGGAGAGCTCCAGGAGAGGCAGTGCCAGGCCAGCGCTTCAGGCCCAGGTGATTCCGGATCTCGCCGCTCCGAGTGCCGCAGAGACTGCGGTGCTGCCGCCAGCGCCTCCTGTGACGAACGTATCCGAAAAGTCGGTGGCTGGGCAAGAGGCGACCTGCAGCGAGAAAGCTGCCGTTTCCAACGAGCCTGAGCCCTTGACGCTGACCGCCCCACGAGAACTGCAATACGTTTTCGAGGTGAGTGCAGAGGAAGCATCAACACGAACTCCGACCGATTCGGAAGATGCGGCAGACGATTTTGTGCTGAACGAGAATGACCTGACGCCGCCCCAGGCAACTGAAGATGAGGCGTTTGCGTACGAGGTTCGTCCTGGAGCCCCGATGAGCGATCAAAGTTCATATCTCAGAACAGATACATCCGTGCAGACCAATCGCACCGGGCGTCCACAGCGTAAGGAGACATAGCGGCTGATGGCAAGGCAACTCCAGACTGACAAGGTGCTGTTTGGGACAGTAGTGGTTCTGCTGTTGTTCGGGCTGGTTATGGTGTTCAGCGCTTCCGCAGTGATTGCGCAGGAAGGGTATGGTTCAAGTTACCACTTTCTTTTCCGCCAGGCGTGCTGTGCGATTCTCGGACTGGTGCTGATGGTGTTGATGATGAATTTCGATTACCGGCGGCTGGCCAATCCCGCGGTTATCTTCCCGGCGGTGGCCATCCAGCTCCTGTTGCTTTTGGGGGCGATGTTTCAGTCGCCCGTCCACAACACTCACCGATGGGTACGCCTGGGATCGGCGGTGATCCAGCCTTCTGAACTGTCAAAGCTCATCATCGTTATTTTCCTTGCCTACTTCCTCGAGATGCGCAAGGGCGCGATCGAAGACTGGAAGCGCACCTTGTTGCCGATCGGCCTGGTGGTCGGCACTACGGCGTTGCTGATCCTGAAGGAACCCGATTTTGGAACCACTCTGGCGCTTTGCATGGTGGTGGCCGCAATGCTTTTCGTTGCAGGGCTGCGCCTGGTTTACTTCGGTTATGCAATGCTGGCAGCGTTCCCGATGGTGATTCTGCTGATTTTCGATACGAGTTACCGGGCGAAGCGCATCACCGCGTTCCTGCATCCCTACTCCGACCCGCTGGGCACAGGCTTTCAGATTATCCAGTCTTACATTGCGGTGGGAACAGGCGGAATCTCAGGTCTGGGTCTGATGGAAGGCAAAGAAAAACTCTTTTTCCTGCCGGAGCCACAAAACGATTTTATTTTCGCGGTCATCAGCGAAGAACTGGGCTTTATTGGAGCGGTGCTTGTTGTCGCATTGTTCTGCGTGATTCTCTGGCGCGGGCTGCGGGCGGCCGCGCGCTGTTCAAACGATTTTGGGCGACTGCTGGCCGTAGGAATCACTGTGATGGTTGTCGGCCAGGCGCTGGTGAACATCAGCGTGGTAATTGGGCTTCTTCCCACCAAAGGAATTCCTCTGCCATTGATCAGTTACGGAGGATCATCGCTGGTGATGACTCTGTTGGCCATCGGGATCCTTCTGAACATATCCCAGAACACGAGCTAGCAGAGGAGGTTTTAGGAAAAGGCACTTGAATGTGTGGCCGGAGTGAATCCATTCTCGCCGAGGAGCAGCCTCTGGAGCCAGTAACCGTGTCAACGCCGCGTCGTCAGGTATGCGTTCTCATGGCAGCGGGTGGAACCGGCGGTCACATTTTTCCGGCGCTGGCGGTGGCCGATGAACTGCGCCGGAGGTCGAAGTCAGCGGACCCGGCGGCCGCATCCTACGAGACAGTGTTTTTGGGGACAGGCCGCGGACTTGAATCGCATGTCATTCCTGGGGCTGGCTACCGGCTGGAGAAGGTCCATGCCGCGGGCCTGAAGGGTATCTCTGGGCGTAAGCGGCTTCTGAACGCGGCCAGGCTTCCGAGGAGCGCCATCGAAGCCGCCAGGTTGCTTTACCGATTTCGGCCCGGTGTTGTCGTCGGGATTGGCGGATACATTTCCGGCCCAGTGATGGTGGAGGCGGCACTTGCCGGCATTCCAACGATTCTGTATGAACCCAACGTGGTGCCGGGATTTACCAACCGGGTTCTGGCGCCGGTGGTGCGGTTAGCTGCGGTGGGCTTTGAGCAATCCTTAGCTGCCTATGGTTCGAAGGGGCGGGTGACCGGACACCCCGTCCGCCAGGAGTTTTATCAGGTTGAGCCCAAGCTCCACGAGCCTCCCTATACCGTGCTGATTGTGGGCGGGAGCCAGGGGGCCAGGGCGTTGAACCAGTGCATGATGGAGAGCCTGCCCCTATTCAGGTCGAAAGCGGCCGGGTTGCTCAGTTTTATCCATCAGACGGGCAAGGCAGACTATAATGCTGTGGAGGCGGCTTACGGCGGTCGATGGGCTGGATCCGAGGTTTGTGCCTTTATCGATAACATCGCGGGAGCCTTTTCGCGCGCTGACCTGGTTATTTGCCGCTCCGGCGCGGCCACGGTGGCCGAATTGGCCGCCGCGGGAAAGGCTTCAATTCTCGTTCCTTACCCCTCCGCCACAGACCAGCATCAGTTGCACAACGCCATGGCCCTTAAAGATGCTGGAGCCGCCTGCGTGATTGAGCAGAAGGACCTGAACCCCGGCCGGCTGGCGGATTGCGTGATGAGTTTGCTTGACGATCCGGGTAATCTGGCGCGAATGGAACAGGGGGCGAAGACTCTGGCGCAGCCCCAGGCCGCGTCCTGTATCGCGGATTTGATCGAAGAATTGTGCCGCAAACGATAAGCCAGCGGCCCCCGCCGGGGGCATCAAGGGGCGAAACCAGGGAGTTAGCGATGCTTGGAAAGGTACGGAAAATCCACTTTGTCGGAATCGGCGGCATCGGGATGAGTGGCCTTGCCGAAGTGCTGCTCAATCTGGGCTTTGATGTGTCCGGCTCGGATATCAAGCAGAGCCCTGTTACAGACCGTCTTGCGGAATTGGGCGCGCGCACAGCGAACCGCCACGCAGCAGAAAACATTGGTGATGCTGAGGTAGTGGTGGTCTCCTCCGCGGTGCCGGTGATGAATCCGGAAATCATCGAAGCAGCGCACCGGAAGGTCCCCGTGATTCCTCGCGCTGAGATGCTGGCGGAATTGATGCGTCTGAAATTTTGTGTTGCTGTTGCCGGCTCGCACGGGAAGACAACAGTGACTTCCATGGTGGCCGTGATGCTTTCGGAGAACGGTTTGGATCCCACGGCCGTTATTGGCGGCCGGCTGGATGTGTTTGGTTCAAGCGCGCGGTTGGGGAAGAGCGAGTTGATGGTGGTGGAGGCTGATGAAAGCGACCGTTCGTTCCTCTACCTGCTGCCGACTCTTGCCATCGTCACCAACATCGATCGTGAGCACCTGGACCATTACGGCGACCTCGGAGAGATTCAGGAATCGTTTGTATCGTTTATGAACAAGGTTCCCTTCTATGGAGCCGTGATTGCCTGTGTGGACCCTCCGTGGCGTTCATCAATGCAGGCGGTGCTGCCTCGCTTGCGAAGGCGCGTGGTGACCTATGGCATCCAGTCGGGTGCTGACGTGACGGCTCGCGATTTGGAATTGAGGTCAAACGGATCGAGCTTCGAAGTTGCGGTAGACGGGCAGTCGATTGGGACGTTCAGGGTGAACATCCCCGGCCGCCATAATGTGCAGAATGCGCTTGCCGCCATAGCAGTGGGTCGGGAGCTTGATCTTGCCCCGAATGAAATTCAGGCAGGACTGGAAGCTTTTCACGGGGCCGACCGCCGTTTCCAGGTCAAAGCCGAAGTTAATGGAATCACGATTGTTGACGACTACGGCCATCATCCGACAGAAATCAGCGCCACGCTTGAGGCGGCGCGGCTGCGCGGGGCGCGCCGGATTCGCGTCGTGTTCCAGCCTCATCGATTTTCCCGAACGAAATTCCTGATGGATGAATTTGCCCGATGCTTCGATGGCTGCGACCGCGTCTACCTTCTGGATATCTATCCCGCGAGCGAGGCGCCGATACCCGGCATCACCTCGCAACGTCTGGTGGAGAGGATGTCTGAACTTGGCTATACGCGCGCGCGCTATGCCGCTTCGGAATCTGCTGTGACCAGCGAGATCCTGGCAGACCTCCACCCGGGCGATCTGGTGCTGACGATTGGGGCGGGCACGGTGTGGAGGGTTGCAGAAACCCTGTCAAAGGCGGTCAAAGAGGGTGTGGAGCATTCCGGCACGGTGAAAACATAGTATGGTTTAAGATGAGAACCTTGGGCGCCCTGGTGCCATGCCCGGCCGGGAACCAGGGTGGCACCCACAGCGGGTTGTAAGCTCTCCAGCACATGCCTTCACAGGCGACAGCGGAACCAGCGGATCCGCTACCTGTTACTTGAACGGCTGGCCATGTTCACTGCTTTAAGCAGGGGCAGAGGATAAGAGGTCAGCCATGTTGGTGATGGACGGCGACGAGGTATCCGACAAGATGGAAACTTCCTCAGAAGCGCCCTACATGCGACGCCCTCGCGCTGTGGCGGTGAGGCAAACCAGAATCCCTCGCGGTTTCCGCCGGCTGGTGTGGTGGTCCGGGGTGATCCTCTTCGTCTTGTTGCCCGTGGGCATTGGAGGATATTTGCTGGGCAGCTACCTTTTGAACTCGCCACGCTTTGCTTTGAGATCGCCAGCAGATGTAGTGGTTAAGGGCGGACACTACGTTTCCCGGGGGGAAGTGCTGGCGGCGCTGGATATCCAGGCCGGCGCCTCCGGCAACGGGAGCAATATTTTCAGCAGCTCACTGGCCCGCCGGGAGAGACAGGTCGAAGCGATTCCATGGGTGCGCTCGGCGACGGTGGTTCGTTCTTATCCTCGCAGCCTGGTGGTGTACGTTGCGGAGCGCGTCCCAGTGGCTTTTGTCGATGTGGGAGGCCAGATCAAGATGGTTGACCAGCAGGGGGTTCTGCTGGATGCGCCGGAAAAGGGGCATTTTGACTTTCCCGTCGTCAAAGGTCTGGACTTCCGTGGAGATCTGGCTGACCGCACGGTGCGGCTGGATCTTTATGACAAATTCATGCGGGAAACATCCGGAAAAGTGACGAGCTTCGGATGGGTTATTTCCGAAGTCGATTTGAGCGACGCAAGCAATCTTAAGGCGCTGCTTGTTCAGGGCGGCCAGACACTTCTGGTGTATTTCGGAAACGCCGGCTTTCTCGGCCGCTTTGAGAATCTGATGACGGTTCTCCCGCAGCTTCGCAAGACGAATGCAGCCATCGATTCGGTTGATTTACGTTTTCGGGACCAAGTAGTCGTGAACCCGGCGGGCCAGGATTCCGCGGGTAACGCTTCCAGTAATTCAAAGGGGATCTAAAAGACGCTTGGCGCATAAAGAACAGGCACTGATTGGCCTTGATCTGGGAAACAGCAAGACCTGTGCCATGATTTGTTATCCCACTGAAACCGGAAAACTTGAGGTGACCGGCCTGGGGGTAGCAGAGTCCAAAGGTTGGCACAAAGGCGTGATTGTTAATCTGGACGCGGCCGTGCTTTCGATCAAGAAAGCTGTGGAGGCGGCGGAATCGGCCGCAGGGATTCCCGTTGACATAGCATACGTCGGCGTCGGCGGATCGCACATTCGAGGCGTCAATTCGCGCGGCGGAGTTACCATTGCGAATCGGGGACACGGAGTTGGACGGGAAGACATCCGCCAGGTGATCCGCGCGGCGCAGGGCATTGCCATCCCGGCGGACCGAGAGTTGCTGCACGTCTTGCCGCAGGAGTTCCTGCTGGATTCCCAGGACGGCATCCGCGACCCGCTGGGAATGATGGGATCGCGTCTGGAAGCCAATGTCCATGTAGTAACGGCTTCGACGCTGGCATGGCAAAACGTGGTGACGGCCGTGAACCGTGCCGGCATCGAAGTCCCCGACAGCGGTACGGTGTTTGAGCCGCTGGCCTGCGCTGAAACGTGCCTGACCACTGACGACCGGGAGCTGGGAGTTGTGCTGGTGGACCTGGGCGCGGGTTCTTCGGACCTGATCGTCTATCACCACGGCAGCGTTCGGATGACGGCATCGATTCCGGTTGGCGGCGAGCACTTCACGAACGATATTGCCGTCGGGCTCAGAACACCGGTGCCTGAGGCGGAGAAGATCAAGCGGGTCTGGGGGAGACAGAACGCGGGAATGGGAGAGTCTGCGGCGCTGGAAGTTCCGGGCGTGGGTGATCGTCCTGCCCGGATTGTAAACTACGCGCGCCTGCGCGAAATCATCGAGCCGCGCGCCGTCGAGCTGCTGGAGTTGATCAAGGCTGAGATAGACCCGTTCGAGCGTGAAAATCAGCTTGGCGCCGGCGTCGTCCTGACCGGTGGCGGCGCAAAATTGGGCCGGTTCGTATCCTTGGCTGAAGGCATACTGGAGTTGCCGGTGCGTGTGGGACATCCGATGAACATGGAGAGTTCGGATGAAGTGTTGCCTGACCCGTCCTATGCGACGGTGGTAGGGCTGGTCACTTACGGCAAGCGGATGCGGCTGCTGCAGGACCGTCAAAACAAGGGCTTAATGGGAAAACTTTGGGGAGTTTTGCGGGGGCCGGGAAATTGAGCCCGGATCGTTTAGCTTTGGGAGAGATTATGGCAAACAATACACATGCCGAAGAATTGCGGGTGGATTTTTCCGACAACATGCAGCGCGGTGCCAAAATCAAGGTGCTGGGCGTGGGCGGCGGCGGCGGGAATGCCGTCAACCGCATGATCGCCGCCAACGTCGAAGGGGTCGAGTTCATGGTGGCGAACACCGACCTCCAGGCCCTGGAACTGTCGAAGGCCCCTCTGAAGATCCAGCTCGGCGCAAAGTTGACGAAAGGCCTTGGAGCAGGCGCCAATCCTGACGTCGGCCGGGCAGCCGCGCTCGAAGATAGCGACAAGATCGTGGAAGCGCTTGAGGGAGCGGACATGGTGTTTGTGACGGCCGGCCTGGGAGGCGGCACGGGCACGGGCGGCGCTCCGATCGTGGCCAGCTTGGCTCGCGAACTCGGCGCGCTGACGGTCGGCGTGGTTACCAAGCCCTTTGCTTTTGAGGGCCGACGCAGAATGGCCCAGGCCGAATATGGGCTTTCTGAATTGGGCCAGGCCGTCGACACGGTGATCTGCATCCCGAACGAGCGGCTGATGGAATTTGTTGACAAAGGGACGAGCTTCTTTGAGGCCTTTCGCATTGCCGATGACATCCTTCGCCAGGGCGTGCAGGGCATTTCAGACATCATCACAATCACCGGCATTATCAATCGCGACTTTGCCGACATCAAAACGATCATGGAAGGCATGGGATACGCGGTGATGGGAACGGCTGTGGGGCGGGGGCACAATCGGGCCACCGACGCCACGAACATGGCGATCGCGAGTCCTCTGCTGGAGGACGCATCGATCAACGGGGCGCACGGCATTCTGCTGAACATTACGGGTTCGAGCGCGCTGACGCTGCACGAGGTACACGAGGCTTCCAGCATTGTCCAGCAGGCTGCCGCAGACAATGCGAACATCATCTTTGGGGCGGTCCTCGATGAATCAATGGACGACGCGGTGAAGGTAACCGTGATCGCCACCGGCATCAAGTCAGAAGCAATGGGCATCAAACCGATGGCAGGTATTTCACCCGCTGTGCGGAGCGCGCAGGAGAGCGTGAAATTGCGACGCGAGAGGGCAGCGGCCGGCCTGGATGAACAGCCGGAGGAAAAACCGCGCACGGAGATTCCGCAGGACGACCTTGATGTTCCGGCCTTCATGCGCCGCCCGCTGAAAACTGAAAGGCAGTAGAGCCCGGCTGGCCTGCGGCCTGAAAACTTCTAGCCGGCAGAGGCCATGATGAGGGTCCTGTCATTCTCCTGCTGCACCGCAATCGTGACCGCCGCGGCAGTCCCGCCTTGGCGTCGGACGCTGAATTTGCATGAAACCTTCCTATTCCGATCTAGAGGCGGCTTACTCGGCATGCCGCAGGCTGGCGCGCCGCCATTATGAGAATTTCCCAGTCGCCTCGCTGCTGGTTCCCAGAGACAAGAGAGATGCGCTGGCTGCGATCTATGCCTTCGCGCGCTCGGCTGATGACTTTGCCGACGAGCCGGGCGTGGAAAGGCGCCTGGAGAAGCTGGCCGACTGGCGCCGCAGGCTGTCCGCGTGCATCGAGGGTGATGCCGACGAGCCCATCTTTCTGGCGCTTGGCGACACGATCCACAGATATCACTTGAGCGCGAGCTATCTTGACAATCTGATTCGGGCTTTCGAAATGGATGTGACCACCAGCCGCCACCAGAACTTTGAATCGCTCCTGCACTACAGCTCGTATTCCGCAAATCCCGTGGGACGGCTGATGCTGGAGCTGTTCGATCAGCGCGATTCCGAAATTTTTGCCCTCTCGGACAACATCTGTACGGCGCTTCAACTAACGAATTTCTGGCAGGACGTGCGGATCGATCTCGAACGCGATCGCGTCTACCTGCCCCTGGATGACCTCGCCCGCTTTGACCTTTCCGTGGATATCCTAAAACGATGGAAGCTTGAACACAGCGCGCCGGTGGATTCTGGACGAGAGGAACGATGGCGCGGTGTGATGGAGCTGGAATCCAAGCGGACCTGGCAACTGTTTGCGAACGGCAAGCCGCTGCCGGAATGCGTTGTTCCGCAGCTTCGACGGCAGCTTCGCCTGACGTGGCTGACAGGGACCACAATCCTGGAAAGAGTTGAGGCCGCTGATTACGACGTCTTTAGCCGCCGGCCCAAACTGAAACCTTTCGATTTCATCCGGCTCTACTTTAAGGCCCGGCGCCCCTTCACGCCTGAAGCTGCGACAGGCGGTGTGGGCGCGGCAGACGGCCCGGGGCGGCCGCAATGATGCGGCTTCCTGTTGGCGCTTCGGATCAATATCGGAAAACTTCGAATGGGCTTCTGAGGCCTTATGCCTGAAGACGTGTTGATTATTGGCGGCGGCCTGGCGGGTCTGGCTGCGGGTGTGGCGCTGGCGGAGGCTGGCTACCGCGTCCGGCTGCTCGAACAGAAGCCGTATCTCGGCGGCCGGGCGCGCTCATTCCGTGATGCGGCCACGGGCTCGATTGTCGATAACGGCCAGCACCTCTTCATGGGCTGCTATCACGCCACGCTGAAGTTTCTTGAAGCCATCGGAACTGCCGATGCGATCAGCTTTGATCCGCAGCTCCGCGTCCGCTTTATGGATTCGGATCAGAAACTCACCGAGCTTCGCTGCCCCGCCTTTCCCGCTCCCTGGCATCTGTTGACCGGAGTGTGCTTATCCGACAGTTTTACCTTTGGCGAAAAGATGGACGTCTTGCGGCTGGGCAGGGCACTTCGCTCCGCGAAAGATGGGGCGGACAGCACCGGCGTCCTGGAACACATGACGGTGGAAGAATGGCTTTCAGCTCTGGGGCAGCGGAAAAGTTTGCGCCGCAATTTCTGGGACCTGCTGTGCATCGCCGCGATGAATGAAGATCCGCAGATCACTTCGGCTCTCCTGTTCCGTCGCGTGTTGCGGCTGGCGCTGTTCAGTTCGCCACTCGATTCGCGCCTGGGAGTTCCCCGCAGGGGGCTGAGCGATTGTTATGCCGCGGCGGCGGCGGGTGCGATCACCGGCCGCGGAGGCAGCGTCGAGTTGCGACGCGACGTGAGGGCGCTGCTGGTTTCAGACGGCGCGTGCCACGGCGTCAAACTGGCGGACGGAACCATCATCGAAGCGCATATCGTGCTGAGCGCGGTGCCTTGGAATGTCCTGCCCGCACTGCTGCCAGCGGGCGCGGTGAAATCCGAGCCTGTTTTTTCGCGCATCCTCGATTTGCGGGCTGCTCCGATTATTTCCATCTATCTTTGGTTTGACCGCGCCGTAACCGACCTGGAATTTGTGGGCTTGCGCGGCACAACGATCCAGTGGCTCTTCAACAAGGGCAGAATTCTGGGCAGCGGAGAGAACTACGTTTCGCTTGTTCTGAGCGGCGCGCACAATCATATTACGCGGCGGAAAGAGGACCTGCTGGAAACGGCGCTCAGCGAACTGCGCGACCTGCTGCCGGGCATGCGTGACGCCGGGCTGATGCACTCGCTGGTGATCAAGGAGCGCTTTGCCACCTTCTCGCCTTGCGTGGGAGCGGACGCTCTTCGGCCGGGCGCCATGACGCCAATTCGGGGGCTCTATCTTGCGGGGGACTGGACGGACACCGGCTTGCCTGCAACCATCGAGGGAGCTGTCCAAAGCGGCTACACGGCCGCGGAAGCCATCCTGCATTACAACTGAGATTACACCTGGCGGGCGACTGCCGCCCGGCGACTTTCATACAGCGGGAACTCTTCGGTGAGAGCGTGCACTTCCTTGCGGGTGCGCGCCAGAAGACTTTCGTTTTCCAGATCGGCGAGCACGTCGGCAATCCAGCCGCCGATCTTGCGCATCTCCGCTTGCTTCATGCCGCGCGTGGTGACGGCGGGCGTTCCCACGCGGATGCCACTGGCCACCATCGGCGGGTTGGGATCAAACGGGATGGCATTCTTGTTGACGGTGATACCGGCCCGCTCCAGCGCTTTTTCCGCCTGCTTGCCCGTGACGTTCTTCGAGAAAACGTCCACGAGCATCAGGTGATTGTCCGTGCCCCCGGAGACAATGCGGAAGCCCCTGGCGGCGATGGTCTCGCACAGCACACGGGCATTATCGAGAATCTGCTTCTGATAATCGCGGAAGGCGGGTTGCAGCGCCTCCTGGAAGCAGACGGCCTTGGCGGCGATCACGTGCATCAGCGGGCCGCCCTGGATCCCGGGGAAGACGATTTTGTCGAGCGCCTTGGCAAATTCGGCCTTGCAGAACGTGGCGCCGCCGCGCGGACCGCGCAGCGTTTTGTGCGTTGTGGTAGTGACAAAGTCAGCGTGCGGAAAAGGGCTGGGATGCAGGCCAGCCGCGATGGGTCCGGCGATGTGGGCCATATCGACCATCAGCAGCGCTCCGGATTTTTTGGCAATTTCGCCAAAACGCTCAAAATCGATAATGCGCGGATAAGCACTGGCGCCGGCAATAATCAGTTTCGGCTTGTGCTCCATGGCGAGTTGTTCAAGCTCGTCGTAGTCGATGGTCTCGGTGTCTTTCTTCACGCCGTAAGGGACAATGTTGTACATCTTGCCGGAGAAGTTCAGCGGATGGCCGTGCGTCAGGTGGCCGCCGTGCGCGAGATTCATGCCCAGCAGCGTGTCTCCCGGGTTCAGCACCGCCATGTAAACGGCCTGATTGGCCTGCGCTCCGGAATGCGGCTGAACATTCACGTGATCTGCGTTGAACAGTTTTTTGGCGCGCTCAATCGCCAGCGTCTCGGCGACGTCCACGAACTCGCAGCCGCCGTAGTAGCGCTTGCCCGGCAACCCCTCGGCATATTTGTTGGTCAGCACGGAGCCGAGCGCCTCGAGCACCGCCTCGCTCACAAAATTCTCGGAGGCAATTAGCTCCAGGGTGGCGGCTTGCCTGTCTGCTTCGCGGCCAATCGCCTGCGCCACCTCCGGGTCAACTTCACTGAGGGAACGAGTGCGGAAAATCTGGGTCATGTTGTTTTCTCCGGCGGTTATGAATGTGATTGTGAGGCTTCCTTCAGAATGCAGCGCGCGAACTTCCCTGAACGAACAGTTTATCGGAGGCGCGCAGGCTTGGCAATCTTTCGACCGTGATCTGTAATTTAAGATAAGAACCGCAGCCCGCAAGGTCCTGCGCTACAGGCCGCCGCGCGCCGCATCGACAGGCCACTCCGCGTGCCCGTCACGCTCACTGTCGCACGGGGTACGAAGGCGTCTAATGGCTCGATAACCCGTACTTGCAGGCTGGCTAAGCTCTGCCTCCACAAACCGCCGGACGGAGGCCGCAGCACCCATCTCAGCAGAACAATTTGGACCTAGGAAGCCAGCAGATTATTATAAATGTCCGGCCTGAAAATTACATCAAGACATGGTGCCGGGCTACCTGCCGCGGTTCTCTTGCGGGTTGCGCAGATTGGTGATATACCTATAACGGCTGGATATGGATGATACCGGTTCGAAGAAAGGGGACACGGGCGCTTCGTGGCTGCTGTACATGTTCCAGCTTCCTGCACGAATGGCCAGCAAGCGCGTGAGCGTTTGGCGGAAGCTGCAGAAGTACGGAGCTCTGAGTTGGAAAAATTGCGCTTACATATTACCCCTCGATGCGACCAACCTCGAAAGATTCCAGTGGCTGGCGGCCGAGGTACAGAAGTATCAAGGCGAGGCGTCCGTCGTGGAAGTCCCGCTGATCCACGGTTACACACACAGGCAGGTAATGGTATTATTCAACAACGCACGAGCCACCCAATATCAGGGCTTAATCCGGGATTCACGGCTTGCATTGCGCGCGTCGGCGACTCGAAGCCATGCGCAACAACTCCTGGATTTCAGCCGACTGAACCGCCGCTTGAACGACTTAAACGCAATCGACTTTTTCGGTTGCGGCAAGAGGAGAGATGCTGAACGCTTAATAAAGGAACTCGAAATCCGCGCCAGCGGGAAAAGGCCGAACAGCCGAGGAAACAAAGCAAGGACTGAAGAATACCGCGCGCGTGTGTGGCAGACTCGACCGCGGCCTGAAGTAGACCGGGTCGGCTCCGCGTGGCTGATCCGCAATTTTATCGATCCCCGGGCCAAATTCGTTTTTTCACGCGATCCCGAAGCTTGCCCTGGGGCTCTGAGATTCGATATGTTCGGAGGTGAATTCACCCACGCAGGTGATGAATGCACGTTTGAAGTGCTCGTGAAGCATTTCAAGCTGCGCGACCGGAGCCTGGAGCAAATCGGCCAACTAGTTCATGATGCTGATCTGAGGGATGCAAAGTTCGGGAGGCCCGAAGGTATCGCAATCGAAATAATTACAAAAGGCTGGGGAAAGATGGATCTGAGTGATGAGGAAATTCTACGCAGGGGATTTGAACTTTTTGATGCTCTCTACTTGATGGTTGGAACATAACCCCGGCGGCTTGTCCGAACGTTGGGTCGGTCAACGAACTTGTGACATCTCCAGGAGGTATAGGACACGTGCTGGATCTAAGGCGATCTGCCGTTCTGCTATGGTCTGTCGTATTCCTGCCTTTACAACTGATCGGGCAAATCACGAGTGCCAGGCAGCCACAAACTCAACCTTCAAGGATTTTCACGCTTCAAGAAGCCGTCAACTACGCGCTCGCGCATTATCCGGCAATTCAGGCCGGGCGCGAACAGGTCGAGGCGGCGCGCGGCGGCGTGGATTTGGCCCGTACAAATTATCTGCCGCAGCTTGCCTCACTGTGGCAAGCCAACCGCGCAACCTCGAACAACATCATGGGCGTCATGTTCCCGCAGACTGTGGTTCCCAGCGTCCGCGGGCCGGTTCTGCCTTCTTCAACGGATACCGCCTGGGGAAGCATGGGCGGCTTGTTGTTTTCCTGGCAGCCGTATGCCTTTGGCTACCGCCATTCCCAGGTGAATCTTGCGCGAACGGGAGTTGATCTCGCCTCGTCCAACCTCGCCGTGACCCGCTTAAGCGTAGCCACGAATGCAGTGAACGCATTTTTCAACCTGCTTGCGGCGGAACAGGGCGTTACCGTAGCGGAGGCGAACCTGAAGCAATGGGAAGCGGTCGCCAGATCCGTTCACGCCCTTGTGGACCACGAACTGCGCCCTGGCGCTGAGGCCTCGCGCGCTGACGCGCAACTCGCCCAAGCTAAAATCCAGTTGATTCAGGCGCAGCAACAGGTCGGCGTTAGCCGGGCGGCGCTGGCTGAGGCCTTGGGTCTTGAAACGATCGGCATAGAGGTCACCGCAGGGCCGCTTCTGGACTCGCCGCCGCAAGCGATGCCTCCCACGCCAACACCTGCTTCACATCCGGCTGCCGTGGAACAACAAAACAGCGTGCGGAAAGCGCAGGCTCAGCTTCAGATCCTGCATCACTCCTACTATCCCGACCTTTATGTTCAATCGTTCGTCTCTGGACTGGGCTCAGGATTTTCTCCAACCGGAGTTACCCAGGGCGGCGCCAATGGATTGGGCCTCGGAACGGAAAATTACGGGGCGGCACTTACTGTTACGTTCCCGATCTTCAGCATTTTTGGGATCCATGCCCAGGAAAGGACCGCCAAGGCGAACGTACAAGTCGAGACAAGTTATTACCGCCAGACGCTGCTCGGGATCAATGACCAGGTCGAGCAGGCCCGGGCCATGCTGGAGGGAGCCCGCCGCGTGGCTGAAAACACGCCCATCGAGCTTCAGGCTGCCCGCACGGGAGAAGTCCAATCGCAGACAAGGTACAAAAGCGGTCTGGCGACAATTGTCGAGTTGGCCGACGCGGAAAGCCTGCTCGCGCAGGCCGAGATCAATGATGCGCTGGCGCGGCTGGCAGTTTGGCGTAACCTGGCAAACCTTGCTGCCGCTGAAGGGAATCTGGAACCGTTCCTTCGGCAGGTCCGGGCAGGAGGTCATTAAGCATGTGGCTGATCCGCACGGCGCTTCGTCGCCCCATCACGATTCTAATAGCTGTCATCGGGGTTGCCCTCTGTTCTATCCTGGCGATTTCGCGGATGCGCATCGACATCTTTCCAAACCTCAACCTGCCGATCATTTATGTGGCACAGCCTTACGGCGGTATGAGTCCAAGACAGATGGAGGGATACCTCGTCTTCTACTACGAGTATCACTTTCTGTATATCAATGGCATCGAGAGCGTCGAGGATAAGTCGATCCAGGGCAACGGCCTGCTTAAACTTACGTTTCATCCAGGGACCGACATGAGCCAGGCTCTGGCGCAAACCATTTCCTACGTGAACCGCGCGCATGCCTTTATGCCTTACGGAACGGTTTCACCTTTTGTCATCCGGTTCGATGCGGGTACCGTGCCAGTGGGAGACATTGTGTTTTCAAGTCCAACCCTGACCATTGGCGAGATTCAGGACCTGGCCCTGAACCGGGTCCGCCCGGTTTTTGCAACCTTGCCAGGTGTTTCTGCGCCACCGCCATTCGGCGGAAACCAGCGGACAATCGTCATCACCGTCAACCCCGAACGGCTGCGATCCTACCACCTGACGCCCGATCAGGTGGCGAAAGCC
>DASUJZ010000037.1:0-120104 GCA_036278995.1 Terriglobia bacterium
ACGTTCTTTGGCCTTGGTATGACGATGACCAATCCCTTCAATCGAACCGATCGCGAGTTTCAGTCCCTGGATATCACAGCCCCAGATTTTGGAGCGTTGTATGCCAGGGGCGGCGGCCGAACTGTCCAATTGGACGGTCGCATCGAATTTTAGTTCGCATGCTTACTGTTTAATCCTTCCGCGGAGCGGGTGTCAGCCATCCGCTCCGCGTGCTATCATACTGGGTCATGACGCGCCGGTTGATCATCCCTTTCGGCGCAGGGCTGCGGTTTAAGGCTGACTCTCGGCACGGCGGGACCGGCTGGCGGATTGCGCCCCTGTGCGCGGGCCTTTGTCTCCTAAGCCTGCTGGCCTTCACCTCCTGCAACTCCTCGCATAACACGCAGAGCGAAGCGCAAGCCAAGTTGCGGCCGCTCAACGTGGTGGTGGTCACCATCGACACCCTGCGGCCGGACCATCTCCACTGTTACGGATACCGGGATATCCAAACGCCGACGCTCGACGCGCTGGCCGAGCGCGGGGCGCTGTTTGAGCAGGCCGTGGCGCAGGCGCCGCTGACGCTGCCGTCCCATGCCAGCATCTTTACGGGCGAATATCCCACCCGTCACCACGTTCGTGACACGGGCGGATTCGTGCTGCCTGCGTCCTCAGTTACTCTGGCGAAAATCCTCCAGAAGCAGGGTTGGGATACGGCGGCGTTTGTGGGCTCAGCCGTCCTGAAGAAGAACTTTGGATTCAATCTGGGCTTTGGTGTTTATGACGACCAGATGCCCAAGCCGGGGCCTTCCCAACAATTCCTGGAAGACCCGGAGCGGCGCGCCGGGGTGGTGGTTGACCGGGCCATCCACTGGCTGAATGCGCAGTCGGGGAAGCCATTTTTCCTCTGGGTGCATGTGTACGATCCACATCTTCCCTACGACCCGCCCAGTCCTTTCCGGGAAAAGTACCGCGAGCATCCGTACGATGGCGAAATCGCTTACGTGGACCAGCAGCTTGGCCGGTTGATGGACGCCTTGGGAAAGAAAGACCCCAAGAACACGATTATTGCCGTGCTCTCGGACCACGGGGAAAGCCTGGGCGACCACGGCGAGTACACACACGGGATTTTTGTTTACGATTCAACCCTGCGGATCGTCTTCATGATGTCGGGGCCGGGAATCCCCGCCGGAATGCGGATCAAACAGCAGGTGAGAAGCATTGACTTTCTGCCCACGTTGCTCGAATTGATGGGCGGGAAAGCGCCGGATCGCGTGCAGGGGGCAAGCCTGGCGCCGGCATTCTCGGGCAAGCTGGTTTCCACGGGAGTTTCGTACGCGGAAACGCTCTATCCGAAAATCAATATGGGATGGGCGGAGCTTCGCGCCATTCGAACAGACCACTGGAAGTACATCCGCGCGCCGAAGCCTGAGCTGTACGATCTGACGCGCGACCCCGCAGAGAAGACGAATGTGCTGCAGCAGCATCCGGTACAGGTTGCGAGATTCCAATCGATTTTGAACGGAGTGATCTCAGCCGAAGGCCACGGGACGACAGAGAAAGTAGAGATGAAGTTGATTGACAAGCAGACGGAGGCGGAACTGTTCTCGCTGGGCTATCTGTCGGGATACTCGCCGAAGACGTATGAGTTGACGAGCCAGGGCATCGATCCCAAAGATCGTACGCACGTTCTGAAACTGATTTATGAGGCCGAGAACCCGACATCAAATACGCCCGAGGCGCGCCGCCTCGAGCTGGAACGCCAGGCGCTGGCCGAGGACCCCACCAATCCCTCAATCTATTATCAACTCGGCGGACGATACCAGAAGGAAGGGCGATCCAGAGAGGCGTTGAATCTCTATCGGACTGCTCTCGCGAAGGGCATCGAGAGCGGGCAACTGCACGCGCACATCGCCACCTTGCTGCTTCGCGAAGGGAAGAAGGACGAAGCTATCGCCGAATATCAGAAAGCGACGCGAGACAACCCCTCTGACACGGAGAGCCTGGCCAACCTGGCCACAGCGTACCTGGAAACGAGCAGGCTCGATGATGCCGAGCGAGCCTTCAAAGGGATTCTGGCGATCGACGACGACAATGCCACGGCGCAAAACGGCTTGGGCCTGATTGCCATTCAGCGCCGGAATCCTCAGGCGGCGCGCGGGTACTTCGAGCGCGCTGTCCAGCTCGACCCTGATCTGCTCGAGGCGCAGGTTAACCTGGGTTTGATTTACGAAATGCAGGGCGATCGTGAGCGGGCGCGGGCGTGCTTTGAAGCCTTCCTTGCCAAAGCGTCTCCCGCGCAGTACGCCACCGTGATCCCCAAGGTGCGCCACGAGCTGGCGACTCTGGGGCAAAAGGCGCCATGAATTATCTCCTGCTCTTCCTGCTTTTGCAGATTGCGGCCCCTGGTCCTACCAAGGGACAGCTCAATCTGGATACAACCTGCGACACTGTCCACAGCCTGGCGCTGCGGCAAAGCGCGCAAGCCGCCCTCGATAAAAATCAGTATGAGATCGCGGCCCGGGATTTTTCCGAGGCACTTCGTGAGTGTCCTGCGCAACCCGAGATTGTCATCGAGCTCTCGCAGGCGCAAGCTCACCTGCGGCAGTTTGATGTGGCCATCAGGTCGCTGCAGGACTATCTCAAGCAGCAGCCTGGGTCGATACCCGCTCAGCTCGCGCTGGCAAATGTGTATTTTATGGCGCAACGGCTTGCAGAGGCGAAAAGGGAAGCGGAAGGCGTTCTGAGCAAAGATCCGCGAAATCTCGCTGCGATGGAGATTGACGCCAACGCCGAATATCTTCTCGGCAATGCGCACGCAGCGGAGAACCGCCTGATCGACCTTCTCGACCAAAACCCCGGCAACGAGCATGGCGCCTACATGCTCGGCCGCATTTATTATCAGGAAGGCCGGATTGATCAAGCCGTCGGCCTGTTCGAGCGAGTGCTGAAGATCAATCCGCGGTCGTATAAGGCTTACGACAATCTCGGACTGTGTTATGAGTCCAGCGGGCAGGACGAAAAAGCGGAACGCCACTTTTGGGCGGCCATCAAGCTTGTGGATGACCAACACTCGAATGATGATTGGCCCCTGGGGAATCTGGCCGAGCTTTTCCTGAAACAGGGCGACGCCCAGAAAGCTTATGCGCTGGCCTCGAAAGCCGCTGATCGCAACCCTTACTCGGCCCGCAATTTCTATCTGGGCGGAAAAGCGCTGTGCGATCTTGGCAAAACCGATTTGTGTCTGAACTGGCTGCAGCGCTCTACAGCGCTTGATCCGAACTATCCGGAACCGCTGTTCCTGCTGGCCCACGTTTATCAGAAGCTGGGCGAGGACGGAAAAGCGAAGGAGAGCCTGGAAAAGTTCCGCGAGGCAAAAGCTAAGCAGCCGAGCCAGCGCAGATAAGCATGAAATCCAAAGACAATTCCTCCTGTTGGCGGGCTTGGCGTCTCAGGCGAATGGGCATACTCTCCTGGAGTGTCTGCGCGGGAGTACTGTGCGCGGCCACACTCTGGGCGCAGGTTGCTCCCCCTGGTGAGCCATTGGCCCGCGCAAGAGACCTGGTGATGGCAGGAAAGGCGGAGCAGGCCGCCTCTATCTATCAGGAACTGGTTCAGAAGTTTCCCAATAACCCGGAGCTGCGCGTGGACCTTTGCGTCGCGCACTACAAGGCCGGGCATTACAAGGCGTCGGCGGACGCGGCAAAGGCAGCGCTGAAGGTGCATCCGGAACTGCCGGCTGCCAATCTGTTTCTGGGAGCCAGTTATCTCCAGCTTGGTGAATTCGGCGCTGCCATCCCGCCGCTCCAGAAAGCGTTGGAAGAGCAACCCGGCGACCGCAATGCGCGGATCGCCCTGGCGGAGGCGCTCTCGGGGGCCCGGCGGTATAAAGAGGCCGCCGAACAGTTCCAGAAACTTTCGGAAATCATTCCGGACAGCCCCAGGGTCTGGTACGGCCTGGGCCAATGCTACGAAAAACTTTCCGAGCAGGCGACCGCTCAGAGTGATCATTACCGGGAATTGGCGCAGCAGGCTTACAGACGGCTGGAGCAACTGCCTCGCTCGCCCGAAAGCTACATCCACGCTGCTGAATTGCGCGAGAAGAACTCGGAGTGGGTGGAAGCTGCAAATCAATGGCGCGCGGCGCTGGCGCTGGCGCCGCATGATGAGCGCGCACGGGCAGGCCTGGCCTGGGCGCTTTATCGAGCACGCGACTACCGAGCGGCTCTGGAGGTGATTGAACAATTGAGGAAGGACGGCCTCGATTCCGCCGTGCTGAACTTTCTAAACGGGGGATGCTGGCTCAACCTGCAGCAGCCGGAGAAAAGTATTCAGTATCTGGAGAAAGCGATCGCCTCCGACTCCGGTTTTCTGCCGGCGAAAGCCGCGCTGGGACAGGCCCTGCTGCAAACCGGCAAAGCTCGGGAAGCGATTCCGCTGCTTCGGGCCGCACTTTCCGTTGACGAAGATGGGACCATCCACTTCCAGCTCTACCGCGCTTACGCGATCTCGGGCGAGGCCGAGGCGGCAAAGCAGGCGCTTTCGGACTACGAGGAGTTTAAGAAAGGGTCTTCGCAGCCCGCAACTGCGAGTGGAAACGCTTACCATTGAGAGGGCTGCCGATTAGCATCGACCAGCACAACTACGGTTCGCGAACGCGCAGCACCTGGTTGGTGGGAACGTTGGTGAGCACCTGCTTCGTCCCACTGGGCCAGCGAATCTCAATCCTCTTGGCCTCCTTTAGCTTGCCGGTCCCAAAATGGACGCCGAAGTTGCTGGAAGACGCATAGCTCAGGGCGGAGGTCATGTGATTGAACTGGCCGTCCACGTGGATTTCCGCGCCGATTCCGTCGCGGTTGCTGCGGACGCCCCGCAGTTTAAGGATCAGCCAGGAATTTTCACCGGGCGTGACATTCTTCCATAACTCCGGAGCCTCACCCAACGAAGTGACAACAGCGTCAATCCTGCCGTCATTGTTGAAATCGGCAAAGGCGGCGCCCCGGTGCGCCCGCGGCGTCAGGAAATCCTGTCCTACAGTGTCGGACACGTCCTGGAAAGTTCCGTCGCCTCGGTTGAGGAAGACGGCGTTGTGCAGCTGGTATTTGGTCGCTTCATAGAGCTCCACTCGATCGTTGACGTGAGCGTTGGCGGTGAAGAGGTCTTTCCAGCTATCGTTGTTGAAATCAAACATGCCGAGTCCAAATCCACTGTAAGCCCTGCTGGCCAGGGCCATGTTGCTCGGGTAGGTGAAGTCTTCGAATGACCCTCGTCCCAGGTTCCGATAGAGCGGGAAGGTTTCACCCGCCAGCGCCGAGAAAGCGATGTCCGGCAGCCCGTCATTATCGTAGTCCCGGAAATCCACGCCCATTCCGGAGACGGGATTGCCGGTGTCGAGCAAAGCAACGCCCGCTCGCATGCCGACCTCTTCAAACTTGCCGTGTCCGAGATTGTGGAAAAGGAAATTCCGCATCTTGTCGTTCGTGACGAAAATGTCCATGAGACCGTCACCATCGTAGTCTCCAATCGCGACTCCCATTCCTTTTCCGATATACGCAGCGATGCCGGATTCTTGCGAGACATCCTTGAACTTCCCATGGCCCTCGTTGTGGTAAAGGGCGTCAGGAAGGCCTTCGAAGACGCGAGGGTGGCAGTAGACGCGCAGGTGGCGGGATGCATCGCCGCAGTAGGGTTCGGACCTTGGCGACCATTTCACATAATTGACGATGAAGAGGTCCAGGAGTCCGTCATTGTCATAGTCGAACCATGCGGCGCCAATCGACCAGGGGCTGCTCTTGATCCCCGACTGTGCGGTCACGTCTTCGAATGTGCCGTCGCCCCGATTGTGATAGAGGATATTCCTGCCGACCCCGGTCACGAAGAGATCTGCATGCCCATCGTTGTCATAATCGGCAGCGGCGGCACCCATGGAGTATCCTGCGCCCGCGACTCCCGCCCTTTCAGTCACATCCTGAAAATGAAACCCGCCCAGATTCCGGTACAGGCGGTTCCAGTATTTGGGCGAAGTCTTCTCGATAGACGGCAAAGACGCTCCGTTAGTGAAATAGAGATCCGTCAATCCATCGCCGTCATAGTCGAATGCCGCGACGCCGCCGGCCATGGTTTCGATCAGGTGCTTGCTCGGAGTCGGGTTGTTCTCCAGCACGCATTTGATGCCCGACGCGGCCGCAACATTCTCAAAACGAATAGGCGCGGGAGGCTCATGCTGAGCCGGAAACTCAAACGCGAGGAAAACGAAGATCGTGGTCGCGAGGCAGGCTCTGATCCAAATCACGCGAGCAGCATAACGCAGAAATTCGTAAGCTGTCTAGCGACGCAAAACACCCGAGTGCCGCTCGGCCGCCTGGGTCGAGTTAAGGTTTGGAGGCGGCCGTCAGGAGGTCGGATTCTATTTTTCGGAAAGCCGCAGCATCGCGAACATAGTCCGTAAAGGACGACATGGCGGTGGATGCCAGGCGATTAGCTTCGGAAGGATTTGAGGCCTTCAGTTGCTGCAGCAACTCGTAGTCTTCAATTCCGGCCAGGAAAGTTTCCATTCGGATTGAGCTGTCAAAGGTCAACTGCTTGCGATTGGGATAGTAGATAAACGCGTCGCCGGAAGGCAGAAGTTCAGTGTTGTTGTCGATGACGGGCTGGGTGTCAAGAATCGGGTTGGGTGTCCAATAATTTCCTCCCCAATGCAGGAAACCCGTGAAGTTGTAGCGAAAGTCGACCCACGGCAGAAGCCGCGTTTTGATCAGCGGGAAATCCATCAGGCGGTTGGTGTACTTTCCCCGCGGGTAAAGGCAGGTGTAATACCAGACGGCATGCCCGCTATGGATTCTTTGTTCGAGCAGGTCCACGGCGTTGTCAAACTTGCCCAGTTGCGGCACCCAGATGTCGCAATCGCTCCGGACGATTTCCGGAATCTGCTGGGCATCGATGGCATCAATGGTCTCGACTCCGGGCAGGTAGCGCCGAACCAGCGTCGCGATCTTTCCGTAGTAGGCAATCTCATCGCCGTGAGCTTCGTCCAGCACGTGCTGCAGGTACATTGTCTTCCAGCCTTTGCTCTCCAGGTGTTTATCCAGAGCCGTGAGGAAGGTTGCGAGGAATCGCCTGACTTCAGGCGAGTCGGGCGGAAGCGTTTTGGTGACAATGTTGCCGCCTTCGTATGCGAAAACCTCGACGCCCAGCGGCGCCGTGTAGTAGGGCCTAGTGAGCAGATGGCTTCCTTCGATGTATCGCAGAGCGCCCGCTGACTGGAAAGTTTGCACCCAGCGATCAAAGTTGCTGAAGTCATAGCGCAGTCTCCCGCCGTCCATTTTGGGTTGCACCAGAGTCATCAGCGGGGTGATCACCACGTTCTGGCGATGCTCCGCAAACACCCGAGCTACATTGCCAACCAGCTTCCACCAGCCGTCAGAAAAAGGGAGCACGCCGAAGAATCGCTGCGTGCTTTGGCCGTCGAGTGTGAACCAGTTGGTGACGTAGAGCGTCTGCTTTTGCGGAACGGTTGCCGCCACGATCTTCAGATGGAATGGAAGATGCGCCAGGGCCACCTGTCCGGCACTGAGGTCGATGGCGCCGCGGTAATCACCCGCAGGCGTGTCCGACGGCACATGGACCTCAACCCAGATGGAATGGGTACGTTTCGCTTCAAGCTTAAGCGGAAGCGCGAACAGGGGATCGGGATACCAGCCGGGCGCCGTGCCCACCAGTTCAGTGGCGGGCGGGCCCTGCGTGTGAGAGCCAACGACTACGTAACCAACCTGCCGGAGGCTGAAATTGGAAGCAGCAATCGCGTGGCCCCTTGTGTCCTCGGGCGGATCAAGGCTCGCTGTCAGGCCGGTAAACGCACTGGTCGAACGAAGCGCAATCTGGATATTGATGTGCTGGTTGCGGGCCGCTGTGAATTCTGCCGATGCCAGTTGGCCGGCACCGACAGCGTCGTCGGGAAATACCTTGACCAGCGAATCCACGTACCAGGCTTTGAGGCCATGGGAGCCCGTCCCTGGGCCACAGGAAATCAGGAGCAGCACCGCTGCAAAGCTGAGGAGAAAAATCGCACGCGATCGTAACGTCATTGAGACCTTCCGCTGATTGGATTTATTGCGCAGCAATACTAGCAAACGACAGTTCGGAACTCAATGCCCAGCGCGGCGAGGCGCCCGCCGCCTGACGCGAATTCGAAGAAGTGGCTTTGTCACACCTTCGGTGTGTTATCCGATCGGAAGCTGCGAAAAGATCATGCGAATGCGGACTCGCCATCCTGCTATCATGGACTTTACATTCCATCTCCAGTAGGGTATAAAACTGGGCTAACGATTGCCCGGTACATCCGCATGGGAGCAACAGTCAGTCTGTTTACAATCATTAATCCTCAAGCAGAGTAACTTCGCTGTGATTTTGGTCATATCATTTCGGTGGAGCATGAAATAGTATCGCGCGAAGGCGGATTGCGGCCGCGCTCGGATATCGCAGAGGGCGCAGGGGTCCGTGTGAGGTTTGATGATTTGCAACCGGCCTATGTCTCGAAGAGATTACAAAAAATCGACAATTTGCCTGCGTATGAAATTTTTTGGCAGCAGATAATAGAGGCTGCCAAGGAAAGGCTACAATTTTTGTCGGGAGAACGGTAACACCTCCCGACCGGCCCGGCACTCAAGGATGAATCGACTGTTCGAGATGACAACTTTCAAGGGGTGGGACAGGATAGGATTTGGCCTGATGGCAGCCGGCCTTTTTGCAGCTTGTGTTTCTTGCTCGAGTGGGAATCGGCCGCAGGAGAAGCATCCTTCGTACGCGACGTCGGGGCAGTTCACCGTTGCTCACCCCAGCATGCAGGCAGCAGCCCGGGACTACTTTGATCAATACCCTACGCACGTCGACCAGCCGATCGCTTTCACTCACAAGGTACACCTCAAGAATGGCATGCAGTGTACGGACTGCCACAAGGGTGTGGCCGACGGCCCGGACGCCACCATCCCCAACGTCCAGCTCTGTATGACCTGCCACCAGGTGATTGCGACTGACAAACCGGAAATCAAGAAGGTGGCTGGCTATCAGAAAAACGGTGAGTTGATTCCGTGGCAGCGCGTTTACTGGTTCTATCCGTCGGTACACGTGAAGTTCCGGCACGGGCCGCACATCCGCGCGGGCGTCGATTGCGCAACGTGTCACGGAGACATGAGCCAGGAAACAGTTGCCGTGCGCAAATCTGGATTGGACATGGGCTTCTGCGTGAGCTGCCATCGGATGCGCAAGGCGCCCACAGATTGCACGACCTGTCACTTTTAGGGGTTTCGGGTCGCTCGAATGCCCGGCGGAACCAGCAGTGGCTTGATTGAACAGAGATATGGATCGTCGCAACTTTCTTAAAATCTCGGCAGTGGGCAGCGCTACGGCGGCGCTGGATGCCTGCGGCAAACCGGAGCGCCAGCTCATTCGCTTTATTCCGGAAGAGGATCTGATTCCCGGCGTTGCGCAATGGAAGCCCGGAATCTGCACGCAATGCGGAGCCGGATGCGGCCTTCAGGTTCGTGTGATGGAGGGCGAGGCTGAAGTGACCCGCAAGGGGCAGTTGGGTCTGATGAGCATGGGGCTGGCCAAGAAGCTCGAAGGCAACGCCGCACATCCCGTCAACCACGGCAAGCTGTGCGCGTGGGGACAGGCCGGTTTACAGGTGACGTACAATCCTGACCGCATCAGATTTCCCTTGCGGCGTTCCGGGGCGCGCGGCTCGGGCGAATACCAGGAAATAAGCTGGGAAGAGGGGATCAAGGAACTGGCCTCACACCTGCCTCAGTCGAAGCCTGCGGGCAAGCACTCGGCGGTGGCATTCCTGACCGAGCCGCTTTCCGACCATCGTTCGGTGCTGATTGAGAAATTCCTTGCGGCGATCGGCGCCCCGCCGGCAGTCGAGTTCGAATTCTTCGAGCAGACGGTCCTGCGCCGCGCCAATGAATTGAGTTTCGGCCATCATCAGTTGCCGACCGTTGACCTTGCCAACACGAATTACGTGCTCTCTTTTGGAGCGGATTTTCTGGGAACCTGGAACTCTCCTGTTGCGCAGAGCGTGGGTTATGGGACCATGCGCCAGGGCCGGCCCGGGATGCGCGGCAAGTTCGTACAGGTTGAAGCGCGAATGTCGCAGACCGGCGCAAATGCGGATGAGTGGGTTTATGCGAGACCGGGAACAGAAGGACTGCTGGCACTCGGCATCGCGCACGTGATTCTGAAGGAGAACTTGCGGCCCGCTGCAAGCGGCGGTGACGCCGGGGAGCAGATCGATGGCTGGTCGAAAGGTTTGCCGGATTATGCGCCTGAGGCGGTCGCAAAGCTGACCGGTGTCGAGGTTGCAAGGATTGAGCGGCTGGCGCGTGAGTTGGCAGCGCATCCGCCGGCTGTCGTTATGATCGGCGGCGCGTCGCTGGCCCAGACAAACGGGCTGGCAAACGCCCTTGCGGCGAATGCGCTCAACGGGCTGCTGGAAAGCGTTGGTAAACCGGGAGGAATATTCTTTACGCCGCCGCCACCCTTGCCGGACCTCGCGAACCGCAAAGAAGGAGCGTCCGTCGCCGCGCTCTGCGAAGGCGTTCTGAAAGGGTCTTCGCCGGTTGAAACCCTGCTGGTCTATAGCGCCAATCCGGTGTTTGCCAGCCCGCCAGCGTGGCGAGTGCGGGAGGCGCTGGAGAAGGTTTCTTATATCGCAAGCTTTGGAAGTTTTGTGGATGAGACCAGCAGCCTGGCGGACCTGATCCTGCCGGACCATTCTTATCTTGAATCGTGGGTGGACAACATTCCCGAATCGGGAACGATGCAAGCCGTCGCGAGCCTGGGGCCGCCGGCGATGCATCCGCTGCACCACACGCGCGCCATGCCGGACGTTTTGCTGGAGGTGGCGCAGCAAATGGGTGGGAACGCGGCCAAGGCACTGCAGTGGAAAACCTACCAGGATATGCTCCAGGCGGCGTTCGGCTCGCTTCGCAGCCATCCGGGATCGATTACCGCAAAATCCGCTGACGACTTTTGGAGCGAGGTCCAGGAGAAAGGCGGTTGGTGGGGCGCAGGTTCGTCGTTGTCAGTGCGCACCGCGACGAAATCGACTGTGGCGGTGAAGGCTTCAGTGCCGCGGTTTGACGGCGATGCCCAGGAATACTCTTTCAACTTTCTGCCCTACGCTTCCCAGCAGTTTGGCGACGGTCGCCACGCAAACCTGCCGTGGATGCAGGAGATGCCGGACGCGATCTCGACGGCCATGTGGAGCGCGTGGGTGGAGATCAATCCGCAGACTGCTGAGCGGATGGGCATCCGGCAGGGCGAACTGCTGGAAGTGGCTTCGCAGCACGGCAAATTGCAGGCGCCGGCCCTGCTCGCGCCCGGAATTGCTCCGGACGTGGTGGCCATGCCGGTGGGCCAGGGGCATGAGAACTATGGCCGATACGCGAGCGGCCGTGGCGCGAATCCCATAAAAATTCTGGCTCCGGCAACCGAGGCCGAAACAGGCGCGCTGGCGTGGGCATCAACGCGGGTGAAAATCACGCGCGTCGGACAACCGGGCAAGCTGATACTTTTTGGCGGCGGCGTTCGCGAGTGGCCGCTCGAAGATCGTCGTCGCTAAGTAGGGATAGCGCGGAGCAGCCGGCAACACTTGGAAGGTGAAAAGCTCTATGGGACATCGCTGGGGCATGGTGATCGACGAAGACCGATGCACGGGGTGCGAAGCCTGCGTGGCGGCGTGCCATGCTGAAAATAATATTGCGACTGTGGGTGACGACGAGGCATCACGCGGGCGCGCCCTGCACTGGATACGGGTGGAACGGTATTATGAGGGCGATTTTCCCGACATCAGGGTGAAGTACCGGCCTGTGCTCTGCCAGCAGTGCAGTGATGCGCCTTGCGAGCCCGTCTGCCCCACCTATGCCAGCTATCAGAACGACGAAGGTTTGAACGCCCAGGTTTACAACCGATGCATCGGTACGCGCTACTGCGCGAACGCCTGCCCTTACATGGTGCGCTTCTTCAATTTCTATAACCCGGTGTGGGACAAGCCGCTTGATCTGCAGTTCAATCCTGACGTTTCTCTGCGCTCCGTAGGGATCATGGAGAAATGCACATTCTGCATACAGCGCATCAAGGCTGCGGAAATCAAGGCGAAAGCGGAGAAGCGCCCGTTGAAAGATGGCGAATTCAATCCCGCCTGCGTGCAGTCCTGTCCTGCGGGAGCGCTGATTTTTGGCGACCTGAACGACCCGGACAGCAGGGTTTCGCGGCTCTCGAAGTCGAGCCGCGGCACAACGTTTCTGGAAGAACTAGGAACTCATCCCAAGGTAGTTTATCTCAAACGTGATACCTGGCACGATGAACAAAACGCCTGAGCAGATCAACAAGGATTTGCTGCGGCCGATATACCACGCCACGTGGCGCTTTTATGCCACTGCAGCGGTTCTGGCGGCCCTTGTGGCGGCGGCGTTGTTCGCCTGGGTTTATCAGATGTACTACGGCCTCGGGATATCCGGCCTGAACCGACCGGTTTTCTGGGCCTTTTACATTACGAACTTCGTCTTCTGGATTGGCATCAGCCACGCTGGAACGCTGATCTCCGCCATTTTGCGTGTGTGCAACGCCGGTTGGAGGCGGCCGGTGACCCGCTGCGCGGAAGCAATCACGGTTTTCTCACTTTCGATTGCCGGCCTGTTTCCACTGATCCACCTGGGGCGGCCGTGGCTGTTTTTCTGGTTGATCCCTTATCCCAGCGAGCGCGGCATCTGGCCGCAGTTCCGGTCGCCGCTGCTGTGGGACTTTTTCGCCATCAACACTTACCTGATCGGCAGCGTGACATTCCTGCTGCTCCCGAGCTTTCCGGACTTCGCGTTGATTCGCGACCGGGCAAGCGGCTGGCGGCGGAAGGTCTACGGAATTATTTCGCTCGGCTGGCGGGGGACGCCCAAGCAGTGGCATCGCCTCGAGATGGCGATGCGCATCATGGCGGTGGCGATCATTCCCGTAGCCGTATCTGTCCACACCATCGTTTCCTGGGATTTCGCCATGGCGCCGGTGCCGGGATGGCATTCCACCATCTTTGGCCCGTACTTCGTGGCTGGCGCGATCTTCAGCGGCATCGCGGCCCTGATTGTCGCCATGGCGCTGTTGCGCAAACTGCTGCACCTGGAGGAATATCTCAGGCCGATCCATTTTGACAATCTGGGCAAACTGCTGCTGGTGATGAGCCTGCTGTGGTTTTATTTTGTATTCGCCGAGCGGCTGACCACCTGGTATGGCAATTTTCCCGGCGAGATGTCGGTGTTCTGGTCGACGCAGATCGGAAGATTCAGTCCTCTGTTCTGGACCATGGTTTTCTGCAATTTCCTTATTCCGGCGCCCATTCTGGCCATCAAGAGCCTGCGGAACAAGATCGGCTGGACGGTGGCGGCTTCGATCCCAATTATTATTGGAATGTGGCTCGAACGCTTCCTGATCATCGTCCCATCGCTGTCGTACAAGTATCTGCCCTACAACTTCGGGACGTATTGGCCGAGTTGGGTGGAAATCATTATCACGATTGGAACCTTTGCCGCGATGGGCCTCTTGTACCTGATCTTTTCCAGAATATTCCCGATTATTTCGATATGGGAACTGAAGCTGGGCATGCCGAAGAAGGAGGAGGCTCCTGAACTGGCGCCGGCCGAAGCCGCTGCCGGTCAGCCCCAGGCCGGGTAACTGGAGACGAGTGCTATGAAGGCTATTTACGGACTTTTTCCTGGCCCCGGTTCAGCGCAGCGCGCATTTGACGTGCTGGAGCGGGCCGAGAACGAGTTGGGCTTTACCGAAGGCGACATCGTTGTGCTGTCTGGCGAGCCTTATGAGGAATACGGGTTTGGCCAGCGCGACAACGTCACGCGCATGCCGTGGATTGCCGCGCTTGGAGGGCTGGTAGGGGGCCTCAGCGGCTGGGTGTTCGTCGTCTTTACCCAAAAAGATTACCCGATGATTTCAGGCGGTATGCAGTTGGTGACCAAGTGGCCGAACGGCATCATCGCCTATGAGCTGACGATGCTGGGAGTTATTTTGGCGACCCTGTTTACGCTGTTGATCGCGGCGCGCATTCCGGCCTGGCGCGGCCACAAGCTTTACGATCCCGCCGTCAGCAACGGTAAAATTCTGATTGGAGTGCTCAACCCGCCTGAAACAGCACGCGAAGAGCTTGGAATAATGTTGCGGGCCGCGGGCGCGGAATCTTTAAAGGATTTAGGGAACTGAACCGAGGAGGCACGATGCGTGGACACTTTTCGAAAACCGTCGGAGGACTCTACGTCGCCGCGCTGGCATTGGTGTTGCCGTCGTCAACGCTCTGCTGGGCGCAGGGCAAACCTGACATGTCTACGGCGGCGAGGGCGGGGCAGAAGGTGTTCGAGCAACAATGCGCATTGTGCCACTATGCCGATCAGGCCAAAAACAAGATTGGCCCGGGGCTGAAGGGAATCCTGAAAAACAAGCAGCTCCCTTTCTCTCACAAGCCCGCCACGGTGGCGAATGTGCGCCAGCAGATCGAGAAGGGCAACCCACAAGGCAAACCGATGCCAATGCCTGCCTTTGCCGGCAAGCTTTCAGCGAAAGACATCAACAACATCATTGACTACCTGAAAACCTTGTGACATCCCGCCGGGCCTGACTGCTTGCGCGGCAGGGAAGGGTTTGATAGCATCCTCTGGCGCGAGTCTAGGGACGGAAAAAACGGCACGAGGTTTGGGAGCGTCCATCCTTCCTACCAGAAAATTTGGAGGAGGCTTATTCCTCCTCATGCCTATCCGTTGACTCTCGAGTGCTCAACGCTTATGGAGGACGAAGGAGATGAAGAGTCTCGCATTCGTGTTCTTACTCGTAGTGGTCCCGTGCGCTCTCGGCGCGCAACGGACGGTTGCCCCCACATGGCTCCATCGGAAAGTGGCTGATGCGCCCGAAAAAACTACAGACATCAGCACGCCGAGTTGCCATTACAAAGCTGTGTTTGGCGCAGGTGATTCCGAGACCAGAATCGTCCGCAGCGTTGCCCGTTTCGGCGAAGTCACGATTGATCCCAAGGGCCATTGCAAAGATGTCTCCTATCCCAGCGAAGAGCAGATTTACTACGTCCTCGCGGGCGGCGGGAGTCTCAGCTACGGAGCGCAGAAGACCTCGGTTAAAAAGGACGACTTCATGTACCTCCCACCGCAGGTTCATCACGCCATGGCGAACCCATCGAACTCGCCTCTCCGCTTTGTGGTGATGGGATTCGATATTCCGCAAAGCGCGTCCATGCCGAGGCCACCCTCTCAACTCCAGATCGCGAATGCGAACGACGTCAAGCTGGAAACAGTCTCAGGTCACCCGCAATCAACTCTATACCGTTTGCTTCTCGGAGGACGGAAGGGGACAAGGGACAAGCTCGACTGCGGGATCGTGGTGACCAGCCTGTTTATAATGGAGTTTGCCCCGGGCGGGACCAACTTTCCGCATCACCACGACACGGCAGAAGAAATTTATCTGGTTCTCGACGGGCACGGCGACATGGTGGCTGGGGGAGGGAATAACGGGGTCGAGGGTCTCCACCCCAGTAGCGCGGGCGACGCCTACTTTTTCCGGCTGAACTCCACCGTCGGTTTCTATAATCGGGGAAAGACCAAAGCGCACATTCTGGCCGTGCGATCGTGGTACCCATTTCCTAAGCGCGATTATCAGAACTAGTATCGTGCGCCTGAGGGGTCTTTGCAGACGCCGGCGACGGTGCGGTTTCCCGCCGAATTGCTTTTCCAAAATTGAACTCGCATTGACACCTCTGCCCGCCGGAATCCAGATCTGGGAGGTGCGACACGAATGAGCAAGAAAAACGCTACCGAGTTTGCAGGAAGCTCATCCAGCCGGCGCGATTTCTTGAAGAAGTCCTTTGCGGCCGCTGCGTCGGTGCCTCTTTCGGCAGGCGGATCTGCGGCGCAGGAGGCTGATGGGCAGCCGCAGGAATCTCAACAACTGAACCCACCCAACGTTGTCATCATCATTGCTGATCAGTTCCGAGGAGATTTTATCGGTGCGAACGGCCGGAACCCGATGGCCGTGACTCCTATTCTCGATGCGATGGCCGAGCGCGGCGTCACGATGCAGAACGCTGTGACGAACCAGCCCTTGTGTTCTCCCTCGCGGGCTTGCCTTTTTACCGGCCGGTACGCCACCGAAACCGGAATGTGGAAATTGCCGCCGGGAGTGGAACTGGACCGCAACTTGCCAACGCTGGCCAGCATTCTGCGAAGCCACGGTTACACCGCCAATTACATCGGCAAGTGGCACCTGGCGCCAATCGGCCCGGACGGCAAGACGGGCTTGGGATTTGTGGAGGCTCGGGACCGCGGTGGTTTCCTCGACCTATGGCAAGCGTCCAACGTTATTGAATTAACTTCGCATCCTTACGAAGGCACCATCTGGGACGGTGACGGCACGCCCATGCACTTTGAAGGCGCCTACCGGGTAGACTATTTAACGGAACTGGCCGTTCGCTTCCTGAAGCAGCGCCATGAGAAACCGTTTCTGCTGGTTCTTTCGCAGCTCGAACCGCATTTTCAGAACGACTTCAACGCTTTCGTGCCGCCCCGCGGGTACGCGGAGCGCTACCAGAATCCCTTCGCGCCAGAAGACCTTCGTTTCTTTCCCGGTGATTGGCAGGCGCAACTTCCGGGCTATTACGGCGACATCAAACGCATCGACGAATCGATGGGAACTATATTGAAAGCTTTAGCGGAGGAGAGCCTGGAGGACAACACGATTGTATTGTTCATCAGCGATCACGGCTGCCATTTCCGCACACGCAACGCCGAATACAAGCGAAGCCCGCACGAGAGTTCCATCCATATCCCGATGATCATGCGAGGGCCAGGGCTGAACGTGTCGCGGAGAGTTGGGGAGGTGGTCAGCATGGTGGATGTGACTCCGACTCTATTGGATGCCGTAGGCATTTCCGTGCCTTCCTCGATGAAGGGCAAAAGTTTTCTGCCGCTGATCAAGCAACCAAAGGGGCGGGCAAACTGGCGAAGTGAAGCCTTTGTTCAGATCAGCGCATCCATGGTGGCGCGAGCGCTGCGCACCGATCAGTGGACGTATTGCGTTGTCGATCCCGGCGGCAAGGGGAATCGCGACCCCCACGGCTCGCGGTACCAGGAATATCAGATGTACAATCTCGCCACCGATCCGCACCAATTATTGAATCTGGCCGGCCGCGACGACCCGCCGCATCTGGTGCATTACGATGGTGACCGGCCGCTGCCGGAGATCGCAGCACACTTGCGTGAAAGGCTGATTGCGCGGATGGTGGAGGCTGGGGAAGAAGCGCCGCAAATCGATGCTGCCCGCTTCTATCCCTGAGGATTTCGTTTGTTGCTGCCTGGATTTCTAAAAGCAGGCATTCAATGGATATCGGCCTGGGCCTGGGCGGTGATCCCTGTGGCGTGGCCGTCGCTGCACGCAATTGGACTGTGTTCGAGCATGCTTACCGCCTCGGCCAGAGTGCCAGGATCAGCGATTCTGACAAACGACTGCGACACGTCCTTGAAATGCACGTGGAGTTGTCCCAACACCAGTTTGCTGCCGTCGAGGTCGACTTGCAGATACGTTTGCTTCCAGGTTCCGCCCGGAACGACTGACTGTTGCATCACGAAGTGGCCTCCCCGGTGAAGACTGGCCAGGAACCCCCATCCAAAATTCACGTCCTTGAACAGCGTGCCTTCGATCTTGGCCAGCCGGTGACTTGCGCGGTCCACCCACAGAGTGCCGCGCATACCCTTAAGCAAAGAGGCTTCACGCGACGGTGGCTGAAATCCTGGATTCGGATGAAACTTGATGACGATATATTTGCCGCTTTGCTGGTTCGCTTGATACTTAAAAATGAAGGCGTCCGGGACGGCCGCCATCAAGGTGTCGATTCGATCCGATTCTTCTTTCAACTCCCGAGCTTGGCGCTGCTGAAGTTTTGGATCGGAGGCGAGTTTCTTTAGCGAATCAGCGGCTTTGCGGCACTGCGATTGTGAAGGGGGTTTACCGTTAACGGAAACCACCTCTCCGATTTCTCCGCCCGGAGTCTCTACCCGGATGCTTGTCTTGGTGCCGTCGGCGCTCGTCTCTTCTTGCACAAACTTGTAATAGTTCTGCGGATTTTTGCGAGCGATTTGTTCCCTCCGGGTAACATCCTTGACGAGTTCGCGGGCGCTTGGTGTGGGTTGGCTGCCCTTGGGCGACGCACAGAACAGAGCGCCGGGTGCGCTGAGCAACAAGCTGAAAATTGCTATAGAACATCCCCACCGTTCAACCCATTCCACCGCGGACTTCCGGGCGCAATCCCCGGGCGTCGAGGCCTGGCTCCGAGTATCAAAGTTGCCTTTGATTCGCGTCGGAACCCTCGCTGTTGCCTCGCAGTGTAGCCTTGTCCGCCATGTAGTCTCATGCAGCCCGCTGTCAACTGGCGACTTGTCATAGGGCTCGCCTGGGCGGAATCTGCGTTCTTCCCAATCTACAAAGCCGAGAGCAAAACCACCTTTTTTATCGTTGTTCATAGATTTACCGAACCTTAATCGTCCCGCCCTTGGTTGTAGTGCAAATTCGGTTCCGTTCTCAGTGTTTTTGTAAGCTTCTGACAGCTTGGCCTTTAGCGGATCTCCAGATGAGACAAGGTCCCTCTATGAAGAACAAACTTCCTCATCGTGGAATTCTTGGCGGCCGCGGGAAGTGCCGACGCCATTCATCGCGATAAACGTAATCTTTCTCAGCAAGGTTTTGGCGAGCCTATGCTGGAGTAAATTTGTTCCTGTTGGTGGGATCTGTCGTGCTTGATGGCAGGTTACGCAGCTGACGGTAACCTGCGGAGGCTAAGCTTTTGGTGTCGGCCAGAATGCGGCCACGCCGCGAAAAAATTGTATTAAGGCTGGCTCATAATCGACATTCAACGATTAGAGATGCTCCGTGATCGAGCTAAGTCTGGATGATTTTGTTTCGCACGGCGAATATTACTAGATCACTGAGGGTGCTGGCATGCAGCCGGCTCATAATCTGGTACCGATGCGCCTCGACTGTGCGGTTGCTAATGCCCAGAATATTCGCGACCTCTTTATTACTGTTTCCGCGGGCCACCAGCCGCAGGACCTCCAACTGACGCGGCGTCAGGACGTCAGGATCGCGAGTTCCTGGTTCGGGTGCGGAATCACCCTCGACACAGCGTTTGAGAATGGTCTGGCAGATAGCGGGGCTGTAGAACTCCCGATTTTCGCACAAGGCTTCAACGGCCTCTATTAACCGGTTGTCAAGATCTGACTTCAGCACGTATGCGTGCGCCCCTGCTTCCATTGCCCCTCGGAACATGGGCTCGGTGTCGTGAATCGTGAGAGTGAGAATGCCAATCCGCGGATCAAATTCATGAATTTTCCGGATAGCCTCAAAACCCCGCATTCCAGGCATGGAGATGTCCATGATCAGGATGTCGGGCTTCAGCGCCTTAACCCGCTCCAAAGCCTCTTCACCTGTGCGAGCCTCTCCGCAGACCGCCCATCCTTCGCGACTCTCCAGCAGCGTCCGCACTCCTCGCCGCACCACCGGGTGATCGTCTGCGATCAATATGCGAATAGCTTTCATGGTTTAACGGCCCTCCTTTCTCCCTGGTTCAGAGGCATGTCCCCACTGCTAAGGTTTCTGATGTGTTTGGCAAAGCGGTCCCGCGACAGCCATCGGGTGCTTGCAGCGCGCGCAACCCAAAGCGCCGGACTCCTGCTCCGTCAGAATTGTTGTTGATTTACCCTTCTCGGAGAGCATCGAGACGGACACTACTAAAGAAATCCCTACACCCAAGGCCCCCCGCTAAAAATCAAGCACCAGCCCCCACAATACAACAGGCTCTCGCAAAGCTGGAAAACGCTGCGCTGTCTCGCCGATAACAATATTCTGATGCGCCCGATGGCAGTACGCTACACCTCAATTAATGAAAATGCAACTGAGAATTTTCGGCACGTCGCCTCTTGCAAGACTCCTTAAGGCGCGGCAAGTGAATGCCTGCTGCATATCCAGGGATCAGCCCCCAGTGGAACTGCCATCCCCAGTATTAGCCCATGGATCGAAATCAGTTGGCGAAAATCACCGCATCATACGCGAGTTTGCGAGGAATCGCGATGGCCACTAAAGCCTTGCCGCCGGGCCTAACGATAAAAATAATTCAAAGCTCTTTATCAGGGGAAGACATGCCCCCGATCTGTCCAGGTCCTTGCAGAGTACGGGTCCGCGATCCGAGGACGCCGATCCGTTTGGGGTACCGTTGGCCTCGGGGCTACCGAAAAACGTACCGCCTTCCATAATGCGATCAATTGCCAGCACAAGGTGATGCGCGGCTTGCGACTTGAGCACGTATCCCTGTGCCCCGGCATCCCGCGCTGCTTCAGCCAACCTGTTCGATTCGTACATCGTGAACAAGAGGAGGCGACTGGCAAGATTGGATTTTGCAAGCTGGGACGCCGCTTCGATGCCGCTCATCCCGGGCATGGCAATGTCGAGAATGACAACGTCTGGGTTTAACGCTCTGCCCATCTCTACAGCCTCGGCGCCATTGCCGGCTTCGCCGCAGATTGTCCACTCCGGCCTCAACTGCCGGATAATATCGCGAATCCCCTTGCGTACTATCTCGTGGTCATCGACGATGAGAATCGTCCAGCCCATTGCCAACCTTTCCGGCCCAGAAATTTCCGGCCCGCCTTGATGTTGCTGACCCGATACTGGGGCCGCGGCTTCTAGACAGGGACCATCGCACTGATCACAGTCCCATGTTCGTCGGAATTCACCGTTAGTTCACCACCAAGTTGATAGATGCGCTCTTTAACGCTTCGCAGCCCAACTCCGAGTTTACCTGGAGAATTATGACGAAAAGCTTCCAGAACCTCTTCAGGGATGCCCCTGCCTTGATCTCTAACCTCCAACCACATCGTGCCGCCTTTCTTCTGCAACTTGATGTGAACGGTCTTGCTCCCGGAGTGCCGTCCAACATTCGCGATACATTCCTGTAGAACTCGGTAGATGACAACTTCGACTCCGCGCGACAGCCTTTCGAAACCCGAGATGTCGTAAGTCGTAGCGATCCCGCTACGCTCCATGAACCCGTCAAGGAGCCAGGGGATTGCCAATGCCAACCCACACTCTTCCAGCATCGGAGGAGACAATTGATAGGATGTGGTCCTTACCTCCCTCAATGCTTCTGCTGCCAGTTGGACAAGGTCATCGAGCCTTTCTCGAACCGCTTCCACTGAAACTCGCCCGGATTTCAGCGATTCAAGGTGCATCTTCAGCATTGCGAGATACTGGCCGGCGCCGTCGTGCAGGTCCCTGCCAATTCGCTGCCGCTCTTCGTCCTGGGCGCGCAGGAGCTGGAGGGAAAGCTCGCGCAGAGTGTTTTGAGATGTTTCCAGCGCGTGCTCCCTTTGCACGCGTTCGGTGAGATCCCGAGTGATCTTGAGGAACGCTACCAGGCGCGACTGAGAGTCCTTCAGGGCGGTAATCACCACATCAGCCCAGAAACGCGAGCCATCCTTGCGGACCCGCCACCCTTCAATTTCGGACCGTCCGTCTTTGGCCGCGGTGCTGAGGGACTTTGCAGGCGCGCCACTTTTTCTGTCTTCAGGCGTGTAAAAAACCGAGAAGTTGCGGCCGATAATCTCGCTGGCTCTATATCCTTTGAGCCGTTCCGCACCCTGGTTCCAGCTAACGATGTTTCCCTGCGTGTCCAACATGAAAATGGCATAGTCCTTGACCGACTCCACTACCAGGCGGAACTGCTCCTCGACCTGCCATCGTGCATCCTGGCTTCCCTTGAGCGCGCCGGACGGTTGCTCCATCTCGGAGAGAGAATTGGTCAAGACTTCGCCCATGCTGTTCTTGGCTTGCTCCGTCATAATAGCTGTTTTGCTGGTCCCGGTTGAAATGCCACTAACTTCAGGCTAACACGGATCAGCTAGCCCTCGAAAGCCAATTGTTCAGGCATTCTGGGCCACTACGAGAATCATTATCCGGCTGAGTGGTAATGCCAGTGCTGCGCATCTAGGAAAAAGTCCAAATTCGTTCGGGCAAAAAATTCCGGGGCGTGACGCGATGCTGCCAGAGGTTTGCAGGTTTTTAGTCTGAGGTCGAGAACGAAACTTCCTGACGCAACAATGACAGCTCCATCCGGGCTGTCTTTTCTTCGGTGGTACAGCGATTGAACCTGCATCACGTGGGATGAGCATTGGTTTCGTAACAGTAATGGTTGCCGCCGGCGATCATAACCCGTGGAAGCGGCGTTGCCCGAACTTCTGAACTAGTTCAGGCTTCCCACTGAAGGTGAGAGACCAGCGGCTTCTCCCATGCGATTGATAACAAAGAAAGGAGTGCCCTGGTTGGCTTCGGCGATAAATTCTGCCGCGGTTCTCCAGCTTGGGCTGTGCGTTTCACCCTCGAGAATGATTACCAGGTGGAAGAGCTCATGCTCAAGATAGAGGAGCATTTCAACAAAATTGCTGCACACCTTCACGGCGCAGCCGGTAGACGTGAGCAATTTACTCCACCTTTCGGCCTCTGTCGAATCTTCGCACATGAACAGGACGGTGGGTTCCTTGATGGGCTTATGACCCTGGGTCTGAACTCTTCCATATTCAAATGATAGTGACATACTGTTTGACCTCCGTGCGCACTGCTGTTTCCGATTTGCTCCCGAATTCGCTACCGCACTTCTTCATAAGCCAGGTGAAACGCATGTGCGAAATCTTTTGAGTCTGCCGGGTGGTGCAGATATTCTGCAGCACCTAGCGCAAGCGCTTCGCGGCGAAAGTGCGGATCGGGTTCCTGTGCAATGACCAATGCGAGGGCATGCGGTTGAGCATTCTGGACGCGTCTCAGAATATTGCGGTTAGCCTCGATCCCGCTACTCTGATCGACAACCACGAACGCAACGACCATCAGCCGCAGAATGGCTAATGCCGCTTCCCCGGTTGCCGCCGTAATGGGAACAAACCCCAGAGACAAGAAAACTCCCCGGTAGTGTTCAAGAAAATCGCGGTCGGTGCTGAAGACAAGAACGACACACCCCTCGCCACCTTCTGTCCTGCTTGAAGACTCCACTACTTCCACTGGCTGTCCCATAGCGCTCTCCTCCGTGCTTATTCGCCTGATCTTTCTGTGTGTGGCATGAAGACATTCCCGGTCGATCAAGGACTGGTCAGTTATGCCACCGCTGATACCGATAGCCGTGCTCTCTGCGAGCGGACATCATCCGCAGCCGCACTAACGAGCTGAGCTAGCGGCTCCCTTTCAAAGGGCGGAAGGATGAAGTCAAACGCCCCATTCTCCATCGTGGTTCGATACAAATCCGTATCCTGATATTTTCCGACGACAACGACATTTGTAGGGACCGATGTCAGCTCGACCAACTCGACAATGTCTCTCCACGATCCATCAGAGACTTCCGTGCCGGTGAAAATCAATTCCGGATGAGTATGATCGAGCAGATGGGCCACCTCGGCGCAATTCTGGGCTCTCAAGGCTTCCACCGAGAGCTCGCTTAGCAGGGAGATTAGGTCCATGAAGGAATATTTCTCGCGGTCAACCAGCAACGCGAATAGCTTACTCCGGGCCATTTCTGCCCTCCCTTGCAGGAGTTCCATGAGAGATGCACTCGGTGCTCCCCTCCGTGGAGTCCGCTCCGCACCTTCGTGAGGTTTTAATTTATATTGCGAGCCTGAAGTGTTCAATTCGGAAGTGTACGTACCGCATTGCTAAGTACATTTACGCATAAGCTGATGATGCGAAGTGACATGAAAGAATTGCTTTGGAATCAAGTCCCTACGGGACTGATATTGCTGAATCTGGCTACTTGACAGGGCTAACGATCAGGCGGATTATTGGGGAGGCGGGTTTCATGCGGCCGGCCACAGAATAGATTCTATTATGGGCCTTCAGGCGGCTCATCACGATCTGGTGTGCGCCTCGGGTTGGCGAATCTGGCCTGTAGATCCGCGCACGCCCTCTGCAGTACTTGACTACGGTTCCAATATGCGATTTCGAACCGCGTAGAGGACCAGTTCGCTCAGGCTGCGGACGTTCAGCCGGTTCATAATCTGGTAGCGGTGTGACTCGACCGTTCGAGCACTGATTCCCAGCGTGCCAGCCACCTGCTTGTTGCTCATTCCCCGAACGAGAAGCTTCAGAACCGCGAGTTGTCGTGGAGTCAGGCCTCCTGGCTCTTCGAATCTCTGGCTTGAACCCTGTTTGCTGCTGCTCTGAATGTAGTTCTCCAGGACCGTTTTGGAAACACCGGGGCTGAAGAATGCTTTCCGGTCCCATACCGCCTCCAGGGCCTGGAACAAGTTGGTTTCCGAGTCGGATTTTAGAACGTATCCACGAGCGCCCGCTTGCATCGCTCCCTGAAGCATTTGCTTTGAGTCGTGCATGGTGAGCATAAGGACACCAATTTGGGGGTCTACATTTCGGATCTCCTGAAGCGCTTCAAGGCCATTCATCCCGGGCATGGATATGTCCATGATCACAATATCGGGTTTCAGAGCCTTGACCTGCTCCACGGCCTCTGCGCCTGTACCGGCTTCTCCGCAGATGTGCCATTTCTTCTGACTCTCCAGCAGCAGCTTTAGTCCGCGGCGAATCATCGAGTGATCGTCAGCTATCAGAATCCTGATCGTCTTCATCACGTCGCGCTTTCCCTAGAGTGACGAACGGATCCCGAAAACCACTCAACACGAACAAAAATCCTACATTCAGCCTCAGCGTTCAGCCGCAGTATTGACGGAAAAAGTTAGGCGATGCCACAACCAGATCTTTCCGTCCGTTCCCGTCGTCACCTCAGAATTGTTTGGCAGCCACTGGTGTCTTAGATTGGGCTTTGGTAAAAAAAGTGAAAAACGTCCAACCGATTTGTTCCTCAGTATCGTCACGCCAATCCTCTGCCAAGTTTTTTGCCCGCTCGCGAAGTACCGATACTTCGCTTACACAATGTCGCGTGCAAATTCCTTGCCAATTCAGTGAGCCATGCATGTCGATCACCCATTTACATTCCATCGAACCAGCGAGAAACATTTCTAAGCGGAACAGGTGGTACACCGAGTTAGGCCTTTAATGACATGTACATTCCGTTAATGTGATGAGGTCTGCTGTGGCACGCATTAATGGAGCGGATCTGACGAATTTCCGACAGCAGAACGCCGGTGAATTGTAGTGCTGGTTGACCCATCATAATGAAAATTCTTCCACCCGTTGCAAAGCTGCTATCAACTGAATTCGAATTACGCCTTGCTATTTCAACTGTTTCCGATGATCTAACACTTTTGGTGCGCCGATTGCGATTAACAATGGAAGTCGCCACGGGAGGCACGGTTGCAGGCGGGCAAAATTAAATTTGAAAGGGGGGCGAACGTACTGGTTCAGCAGGTATTTGTGGTGGGGCAAAGGTGGGGCAGATTGACCGAGCCTGACCTGGAAGATATACCGGTCGAAAAGATATCCAGGAAAATGCAGGAACGATGTGGAGCACCCAAAGAGAACGACGAGCGCCAGGTGCACACCTGGTTTAAGATTGTTATGAAGGGATGTCATGATGGGGATCAGGCAGACAGATGCTAGACGCTATGATCCCATTTAGCAGGCCCTAGGCGAATCGCCAGTTCTCCCCCCGGAGCGCAGAACAGGTCTGCCAGGTCGTATCGCTTGCATGAAGTTGTCTCCAACCTTTTTTCATTGATAAGCCGGTTCGGCGCACCCGGCCTTTTTGTGTTGACCCTCCTCGATACCTCGTTCCTGTTTATCCCGTTTGGACCAGATTTGCTCCTCGTTGGCATGGTGGCTCGAGAACATAAGATGGCGCCTTTTTATGCGCTGATAGCGGCTGCAGGTTCTGTTGTCGGCTGCGCGATCCTTGACGTGGTGAGCCGGAAAGAAGGAGAGAAGGGCCTTGAAAAATTGTTGTCGGGGCGTCGGATTGAATCCGTTACCAAGCGAGTCAGGAAAAGCGCTCCGTGGGCTCTATCGGTTGCATCGCTGATGCCGCCTCCGTTTCCATTTACTCCAATCATCATCGCGGCCTCGGCGCTGCAATATCCTCGAAAGAAGCTCTTGACTGTTGTTGGCATAGCTCGTCTCGCACGCTACGGCACGGAGGCACTGCTTGCACTGTATTTCGGCCACCAACTGGTGGAAATATCCAAGTCCAAGGGTGTGGAGTGGACAGTAATCAGCATCATCGTGATCTCTCTGATTGGCAGCGCCATAACAGCCTACAAGTGGATCGAGAAGAGCAAAAAGCAGGAGAAAGCTGCTTGACCTAAGTTGAATGGCATGTTCCTTAATTCGGATTTCTAGCACAAGCATCGAAGTTGCAGCAAGAGCCATGGAGAAGCGCGACAGACAAACCGTCCACAAGTTTCGCATCTGGAACCTGCTCAAGCCGCACTCGAAAACCTTCGTCATTGGGTTGCTGGCCGCGATCGGCGAAAGCGCCGCCGGACTGCTTGAGCCGTGGCCGCTCAAGATCGTAATCGACAACGTGCTCCGGTCGAAGTCCGACCATGGCCTGTTGAACCGATGGATCCTTTCCACGGTTGGAACCGACAAGACCGCGATTTTAGAAGTTGCTGTCGGCGCGCTCGCTATCATTGCTCTTCTGGACGCGCTTTGCTCCTACGAGGAAAGCTTTCTAATGGCCACTGTTGGCCAATGGGTCATGCACGATCTGCGCCGGATGCTTTACTCGCACATCCATCGTCTCTCTCTCACCTACTATGACCAGAAGCAGACCGGTGACCTGATCAGCCGAATCACCGGTGACATTGACGCCATCCGAAGTTTCATCACGACCGCCGTACTCGGATCATTAGTCGACGGAGTAACGCTACTCGGCATGCTGGGTGTGATGCTGTACCTCGACTGGCGATTTACGCTGATTGCTCTTTCGATCTCGCCTCTCCTCTTTGCGATTGTTTATTCGTATACGCGCCGAATCAAAAAAGCGTCACGCCAGGTGCGCAAGAAAGAAGGCGAGATGACATCGATCGCGCAGGAAGTTCTGTCCTCGATGCGAGTCGTCAAGGCCTTTGCGCGTGAGGATTATGAGGAGCGCCGATTTGAAGAAGAAAGCCTGGAAAGCGTCGAAGCAGGATTATATGCACGCAACCTGAAAGCCAGGCTTACGCCTCTGGTTGGGATCGTGGTAGCCGCAGGCACATGCCTGGTTCTCTGGTTCGGAGCACAGGCGGTTATGAGCAACAGGCTTTCGGTGGGATCACTCGTGCTCTTTATTCTGTATCTCGGCAAGATGTACAAGCCAATGCAAAGCCTCTCAAAGACGACGGACACTTATTCGAGAGCGGCTGTTGGCTACGAGCGCATTCGCGAAGTGCTTGAAACGGATCCCTTGATCAGGGATGTTCGCAGGGCCCGCTCGGCTCCGCCCTTCCATGGCAGGATTGAATTCGACGATGTTAGCTTCAACTATGTCAACGGACCGCCGGTGCTGACGAACCTTGATCTTCGGATAGAGCCCGGACAAGTGGCTGCTCTGGTGGGGCCGACGGGCGCTGGAAAGACCACCATCATCAGCCTTGTTGCCCGTTTTTATGAACCGGTGTCGGGAGAAGTGAAAATCGATGGTCAGGATATCCGCAAATTCCGCCTGAAGTCCCTGCGCAGCCAGATCAGTTTCGTTTTGCAGGAGACTCTGCTCTTTCGCACCACGGTCTGGCAAAACATTGCGTACGGAAAGCCGGACGCCAGACGGGCGGAAATCCTGCGCGCTGCTGAGATGGCCAATGCGCGCGAGTTTATTGAGAAACTGCCCGATGGGTACAATACTTTGATTGGCGAGCGCGGGGTGACGCTCTCGGGCGGTCAGCGTCAACGGATTGCCATCGCGCGCGCCATTATCCGCAACACACCGATTCTCCTTCTGGATGAGGCAAGCTCAGGACTGGATGCAAATTCAGAGAGGCTGGTGTTTGAAGCATTAGACCGTCTAATGAACGGGAAGACCTGTATCGTTATTGCGCACCGACTCTCGACTGTGCGCCGCGCTGACGTTATTTTTGTGGTCGAAAATGGGACCATTGCAGAGAGTGGAAAGCACCAGGAGCTACTGGAGGTGGGCGGTCTCTACGCGAAACTCTACGAAATTCAATTTCGCCGAGACGAGGCGGAGCCGGAAACTTTGCGACGCGGCACAGGTGACGGCTCCTGAATCGAATCTCGCTCACAGATCATTCAGTTTTGAGATTCTTTCAAGGACAGCCTTGGCGTAGCTTTCCGCATCTGCTGGCGAGTATCCGGCGGCTCGAAAGGCGTCGTCAATCTGCTCGGGCGAGAGTTGTGCCAGAAGATGTCCGACCCAGCGGACGTCTGCTCGGGGAACGTACCTGCAAACCTGACCCATCTGCAGCCGGACGATGAACTCCGGAAGGTTGAGAAAGAACAAGAGAGGTGGCTTTGCGGGAAGGTTAAAGTTGACGTACTCCGGACCTACTTTGCCGATGAATCTCGACCCTTTGTAGGCTGTGAGGTTACCGGCGGACTTCATGTGCAGCCAACCGCGCCCGCCGGAGCCGAAGCTATCCCCTACATCGCTGACGAGGTAGACGACACGGCGACCGCCTTCGGAATTGTCCGAGGGCGCGTCCTCGTCATAAACGGCATTGTTCTGATTTTTCACATCCCAATTATTGACAAGGGCCATCATGACTCGTAATCCGTTCAATTCCCGGGTCCCGATGAACGGGTTTGACTCCCAGTTCCACTGTCCCACTTTCTTCTGGCCTTTGATATCCCGCTCCAGTCGCCCACCGCGGATCTCGCCTCCCGGCCCGACCCACTTTTGCCCCCTCTGCAGATGTTCCGGCATTCCCTGCACGTGAAATCGAGGCAGAAAATAATCCTCATCAGCTCGATAGCCCACCGCCCAGATCAGGCGTGTCGCTACAGTTTCCGGCTGCGCCTCCGGTCCCAGCTTGACCTTCCATTTTGTGCCGTCTTGATCCCGAACAGAAAATTTAGGGCTTGTTCCGTCGAGGTCTTCCTTAACGAAAGTGAAAACCGTGTCGGGCTGATGCTCCTTGCCGCCAGGTCCGAAAAAAAGATTCCGGTGCCGAATATCTGTTGGAGCAGACCAAAGAGAGGCATTTACATGCCCGGAAGTCGCTTGTCCTGAACCGGGCTTATCCTGACCTTTTTTCGGGTCAGCGGGTAAATTTGAAACAAGTACCAGGACGGCAAGAAGATAGATTAATCGACTTAAGCCCCTAAAAATCGGAAACTTACGAGCGTCACTTGTTCGCACAGCAGCCTCCTTCTGAACCTGGGTTCCCTGGTGGTGACCGGCAATCGTGGTGCCAAAACCAACCGAATGGCACCGCAATTGCTCAACCGAAGGGTTGCGGAAGGATCGATATTGGACATGCGCGCATGCAACTTACGCTCGTTTGAAAACGCCACCCTAAGCAGCCAACTGCGGATGAAGCTAAGAAATGCGGTCTTTGCTCCGCCGCTGAGCGCCAATCGTAACGACGGATTGCGGAGAATGCCATGAAGCTGCTGGTACAGCCCGATGACGGGGTGAATGAGCTGGTTAAGGGCATTAACGCCGCCAAAACAACCATAGAGATCACGATTTTCCGGTTCGACCATCGCAAGGTGGAGAGCGCGTTGACGAACGCGGCAAAGCGAGGCGTCTTTGTTCATGCGCTGATCGCCCGCGTCAATAGCGGAGGCGAGAAGTATCTGCGCAAACTTGAGATGCGCCTGCTCGATCGGGGCATCACGGTGGGACGCACTGACAACAGCCTCGCGCGCTATCATAGCAAGCTGATGATTATTGACCGCCAGGTACTTTACCTGATGGGCTTCAACTATACCTACCTCGACATCGTCCACAGCCGCAGCTTTGGGATCATCACCAAAAACAAACGAATCGTCCAGGAAGGCGTCAGGCTGTTTGAGGCAGACGCAAAAAGACAGTCGTATGTAGCGGGACTCGAAACGCTGGTGGTCAGCCCGGTGAACGCCAGGAAGGGGCTCACGGCTTTTATCCGCGGAGCCCGAAAGCAACTGCTGATCTACGATCCGAAAATCAGTGATACTCCCATGATCCACCTGCTGCAGCAACGTGCGCGGGCAGGAGTGGAGGTCAGGGTTATCGGAAAGATGAGTCATAACCACGCAGAGATAACGGTTCGGAAAATGGCAAATATGAGGCTGCACACACGCACAATTATTCGAGACCGGCGACGGGCTTTTATCGGAAGTCAGAGTTTGCGTGCGATTGAGTTGGATGGACGCAGGGAGGCGGGGCTGATCTTTCACGACGGCAAGGCGCTGGGGGGCCTCGTCAAGATCTTTGAGAAGGACTGGGAAACGGCGACGAGCGGAGCCCTTTCGAAGCAACAAAAGGGTCTGTCTACAGGCAAGGCTGCAAAGCGCGTGGCTGAGATGGTCACACAAGAGAATGCCTCCCTTGCCGTATTGATTGAAGGTTCGCTCAAAGAAATCGTGGGAACAGGCGACAAAGTTAAGGTCAACTCGAGAAAAGTCGAGCGAAACATCCAGGAAGCAATCAGGTCAGTTGTAGACGAAACGCTAAAAGACGCGATCGTAGAAGCAAAATCGAACGAGTAAAGCCAGGCTTCCCAGGGAAATGTAAAATTGTGCCCTGAACGAAATAATCTTCCAGTTCCAAGGCATTGCACCTTAATCGGTATTTCAGCTCCACGCTAATTCTGATTCGTCAGAAGCCACAGGTTTGCAAACCGTTATCGGATGTGTCGAGCCAAATTCCCCGGGTGTTTAACCAGTGGAACGCCAATTGCTCGGCACTAAGGGAAGGGGAATGCCCATGGAACCGCGAGACCGCGTGGCGATGACGCGCGCCTTTATTCTACTGCCGGTTTTTCTGGCAGTTGCATCCTTCGCGCAACTTCAGCATCAGCGCGTCAACCAGCAATCCGCGATCATCGCCGACTTCCAAAAGAGAATTGAGAGCTACATGAAGGTGCATAAGGCGGCCGCCGGGCAATTGCCTGCGCTCAAATCAACAGCCTCTTCGGAAAAACTATCGAATTACCAGCACTCCCTGGCAGCGAAGATTGTAGCCGCTCGACCCCACGCAACCCAGGGCGCCATCTTCACGCCCGCCATTGGCAGGGAGTTTCGCCGCCTGATCGCTGCGGCTATGCACGGCCCACGCTCGAGCCGCATTCGTTCCAGCCTGAAGCGTGGAGCGCCCGTCAAATCGAACGTTCAAGTAAATCATCCCTACCCATCGATGACCCCAGTGGAGACAACACCTCCTTCGCTCCTACAAACTCTGCCAAAGCTTCCCAACGAGTTGGAGTATCGAGTGGTCGACCACGACCTGGTGCTCCATGACGTTAAAGCGGACCTCGTGGTCGATTTTTTGCCCAGGGCAATCGAGTAGTTCTTCGAGGTACGGAATTTCATGCGACTTCATGTCTTGCTTCTGCTTTTTGCCGCACTTTTCCTCAGCCGATGCGGCATCCCCGCAGCGTCTCCGAGCGTCCTGCCTTCCGCAGCAGGAACCGCCGCAGGCCAGTCGACTAGCAATCCACCAGAGCTTTCCTTTCCACTTAAAAAGAACTCCGTCCAGTTTGCCGTCATCGGTGATAACGGGACCGGTGGAACGGATGAATACACCGTCGCCCGCGAGATGGAACGCTACCATGCTGTGTTTCCATTCGATTTTGTTATTATGCTCGGAGATAACATTTACGGCGGCCACAGTCCTGCAGATTTGGAGCGGAAATTTGAGCAGCCGTACAAGCCGCTGCTGGATCAGGGAGTGAAGTTCTATGCGTCGCTGGGCAATCACGACTGGCGAGATGAGCGGCTTTATAAACCATTCAATATGGACGGCCGGAGCTACTATACCTTTACTAAGGGCAACGCCCGTTTTTTTGCACTCGACAGCAATTATATGAACCCCGAGCAACTCGATTGGCTCCAAAAGCAACTTCAGGCTTCAAGCGCGAAATGGAAGATATGCTTTTTTCACCATCCACTGTACTCAGATGCCAAGTATCACGGCCCCGACCTCGACTTGCGCGCCCAACTCCTGCCGATTTTTGAAAAGTACGGAGTGAATGTAGTGTTTTCAGGCCACGACCACGTCTACGAAAGAATCAAGCCTCAGAACGGCATCTACTATTTTGTCGAGGGCAGCGCGGGCCAACTGCGCTACCACAACCTGCGTCCGTCGCCTGAAACGGCAGCCGGATTTGATACCGATCGCACATTCATGATCGTGGAGATTGCCGGTCCCGATCTTTACATTCAGGCGATCTCGCGGACGGGAAAAGTAGTGGACCATGCCATGCTCACGTCGAAAACCAACATTTCCGCTGTGAAGCTTGATGTAAGCCATACACAATAACTGACCATCCGTTTTTAGCGGTCCTCCGGATGGCCTCGAGCGAACGCGCGAACCCTGGATTCGTCGAGGTGCAGGAGAGTGTTGACTTCCCCACCCACCAGAATGGCGACGCCGGCCAGGTAGAGCCAAAGCATCAGAATGATCACGGCTCCGAGACTGCCGTAAGTGGCATTGTAGTTTTTGCCAAACTTCAGAACGTAGAATTGAACTCCGATTGAGACGATCGCGATCAGGATGGCGGCGACTACATTTCCGGGAGAAATGAACCGAAATTTCACGTTCACATCGGGCCCAAAGCGGTAGATCAGGGCGAGGCCCAGCAGCAACGAGACTCCAATGATGATCCAGCGCAATATTGCAAAGAAAATGAGCAGCGGACGGCTCCATCCGATCATCGATGCAAGCCAGGTCTGTACCACTCCTCCGAAGACCACGAGCGACAGGGATCCGATTACCAATATGACAAAGAGCAGCATCAGGACGAGCGCGGTTCCCTGCACTTTCCAGAACGGGCGGCGCTCCCTGACATCGTATGCAACATTGAGCTGTTGCACGATCGCGTACATGCCGGTCGATGCCGACCAGAGCGTAAAAACGAATCCGAATGTCAGCAGCCCTCCCTTTTTTTCGGAAACGAGATTTCGGACCGTTTCTCCGAAAAGAGCTGCGGACTGGGCGGGCAGAATCTGGCGCAGAAGGTCCATGATGGCCTGCTGCATGTGGGGAACGGGGAGGTAAGGTAGCAGCGAGAGGACGAAAATGGCACCCGGAAAAATTGCGAGAAGAAGGAAATACGCAAGAGCGGCCGCACCGGTGAATGTGCGGTCGGTCTGAATCTCGCGCCATAATCGCTTTGAAAAGTTGATCAACCACTTCCCAGACGGCATACTTGCGTCGCAAAGCTCCTTTCCTCGTTCAGCAGCCTTTACGATCTTTTCCGTCGAGTGCTCAGCCTTCAGATTCGTGATTGGGTTCAGCGGCACCGCTTCCTTTCACTAGCTGACTGGCCTAGATCTGAAAGGAAAATTTGCGGGCCGGTTCAGCGGGAACGGCTGGTTTGCCGCTGGTCCCCCCAGCGATACTGTATGAAATACGTTGGTTGCCGCTTACTGGGGCCGCCCCGTGACTCGAGAGAAACCTCCTCTTCCTCCTATGTTAGGCGCGGCATGCTCAATCTGCAACGCCCAATCACCAGCGGGCTTCCTGCGCGCGGTGGTCGCCTTGCACAGGGCCGGTTCGAAATCAACGGGCAAGCTGTACTTGGAGGTATGTCCCGACCGCGAGATGAGCCGCAATGCTTTCGAACAGGTGCTTGGCGCGATGGCAAGTGCGGGGCTGGTGCAGCTTGCCGACGAGGTCTTCGAGAAGAACGGCAAACAGATCGCTTACCGTACAGCAAGGCTGACGCCCTCCGGCTACTCTGTGAACGAAAAGACGTCGGTCAGCGTCGTCATGAAGGAAATAGAGCCTCAGTCCGAAAAGCGCAAGCGGAAGAAGAAGTCCCCTGCTTACGAAGCCCAGAAGAGATTCCCGAAGCCCGCAACTACGAGCAGCCCCAAGGCGAGCGCTGCAGAATCAGTCACCGGCATGGAGGTGCGGTTGGAAGCGGCGCTGCGTGCCTGGCGTCTGGTCGAGGCCCGGCGCCTCGGCTTGCCGGCATTTCGCATCTTCAACGACCGCACACTGCGGGCACTGGCCGTCAATCATCCGGCAACAACCCAAGAACTGCTGGCCATCACGGGGATGGGGCTGCGCTCGGTCAAGAGATACGGGAGAGACATCTTCCGGGTTCTGCGCGAGAACGCTTAGTCCGAACCGACAAGGGGTTGTCTATTGTGCCAGTTCGGATCCGGAGTTTAGGCGCCTCAGTGGCGATGTCCCTCAGATCCGCGGGTGCCAGCGCCCGGGAGCATTTCGGAGTCTGCAAACCACAGCTCCCTGCCTGAACATGAAACCATGTGTATGGCTGATGCTTTAGATCAAAAATAAGAAAGTAATCCGCCCCCACCACACCTAAGCGACTCGCCGGCTGCCCGGGCAAAAAAACCGATAAGACGCTTTTAAATGGATAAGCCGTGAAGTTGTACGAACTTGTACTCGGGGATGCTATTGCCCGTTGGCGACTGATTGAAAATATGGAGCCGGCGAAGGGAATCGAACCCCCGACCTACGGTTTACGAAACCGTTGCTCTACCGACTGAGCTACGCCGGCCCAACTGCTGTGTGGCTGTTATGTCTTTGGCCTGTCATCGCTGCCTCGGCAAGCATCGCCCTGAGGGCAGCTATACAGCGCCTGTCGGCCAATCCACCAGGAATGCGTTCAATTTGCCAAACTGCCGCGATTCTGGTGTATGGTACGCCGAATCGCTCCAGATCAACCAGTTTAGTGAGCCTGCCTGTTGGCCCTACACTATGCTAACTGACAGGCCACAGAACATTCAAGTGTGCTTATCCGGCCGCATCCTGCCCGCTCTTTGCAGGAGCATTTTGCGACGGAGCAGGGACGCTAAATAAAGCAAAAATGCCCACCCGACAACAGGGCCTTTGATCCCCTGGATCCGCGGGTGAGCATCTTTGTTGAGAGGAGAATAGAACGGCAGACGCGCTCCGCCATCTAAACTCGGTTGGAGTGTAATTAAAGTCGGGCAGTCATGTCAAGCAGTTTTTCCGAAAATATTTTAGCTGTAAGGCGAAGTAGGACAAGGACTTACATGAGCACGACTTTCGCCGAAAGTCCTGAAAAATTTCCTAAATTCTGTCGCAGATCGACGCTTGCTGGGCTTAAGTCTATTTTCTGGTTCAGGTTACTGCTCTTTCAGGTTTAACTTGATAATTGAGTCTTCATAGCCGCGGGCCCAATCGGAATGCGGAAACCATCGCGCCGCGATATGGCGCGAAGCGAATAGCAGGAAACCTACAAGCACTGCCATACCCACCAGTAGGAGAACCAGTAGGATGTTCCCCACGATTAGCTTAAACATTTGAACCGTCACGGGTGTGCCCGGAGGTTTCTGGTCCCAGCTCACCTGTTCTTTGAAGCTCAGCCGGCTCATCAGTTGACTGGCGACTTGCTTGGACCCCGCATTCTCTACCAGCAGGACATAGCTATTTTGACGTTTACCGAAGATTGCGCCAGCCCCATTTTTCTGGTTCACGCTCAGCTTCTTTTGCAACGCCGTGAATTGGGTCCGGGCAATGGAACCGGTCGGATAGCTGATGAAGACCAGCCGAACGGGCTGGCCCTTGAGCCGATAATCGGCTGTCTGCACCTCGGCACCCATGTTGAATCCCACCAGGGCCGGAGGAATCGATGGAACGGTCCGTTGCAGGGCGACGGGGCCCAGCACGTATTTGTGCGTGCCCATAATAACCCCTTGCTCGGGCAGTGACGGCGGCAGCAGCGCGGTTGACTTGTTGGAGGGGGCCGCCCCGGCAATCGCTACCAGCGCCGATCGGAAATTATCTTCCGGCATTTTGGCGGGCCGCATCACACGGATAAAGAACGTGCCGCGAGCCATGAGAGCTTGCTCCGGTCCGATGACGGCCAGCTTCATGCCTGGTCCCGGCTTCATCGATTCGTTCTGGTAGAAGGTTAGCAATCCGTATGCGGAAGACGGATCCGGTGTCGTTTCGATCATGGCCTGGAGTGTCTGTTTGGCGTTTCCGTAACTGCGCAACTCCACCTTGGTCACGCCGTATTCACCATCAACGAGCGGCTGCACTCCCCACTCGCGCACATCGTTCAGGCTGACGTTCCGGCTCTGTTTCACCTGCCATTCCGGCAGTGATGCCAGGTTCAGCATGGTGGTGTGCTGGGCGAATGCCAGGGCAGGGGCCAATGCCAGAAAGGCCCAGAACGCTATACTGAGGCGAGTGATTGACTTCATCAGTTTTTAGCATAGCAGATATTTGTTTCGGCAGTATCGCGGCCCAACGGGCGGTCTGTCGCATGTTTTCACGCACGGCTGGTCCTCGTCTGCGCGCAGAGGAGGCTATCAACATCGCCCCTTGGGCGGCGTCGCAACACTGACTACCTACAAGCAAGGCAGCCGCTGTCCGCACTCAAGACGGGCGTCACGTCGCCCTCGTCGTCCTTGCAAACTGCCAGTTTTTTTGGCCATGAAACTATTGCGTGCTCTGAGCCACCCGGACGCTTCCCAGATTGCCAATGTAGCTCTCGATGCCGTTGAAAAGGGCTTTAGCGACCTGCTCGCGATAGGCAGAACTCTTCAGCAGGCGCTCGGAATGCGCATTTGAGAGGAACGAGATTTCTGTGAGGATCGAGGGCATATTGGCGCCGATCAGGACCACGAAAGGAGCCTTGCGCACGCCGCGGTTGTGGATGCCGCGCGAGACCCGGGACATCCGCTTGTAGAGCACCGTCTGGATGTCGCGGGCAAGCTCCTGCGATTCCTCGATCTTATTGTTCAGGGCGATTTTCTGGATCAGGTCCTGCAGCTCGTGTACAGACTCCTGCGAAGTCGCGTTTTCACGCGCGGCCAATTGCAGGGCCTCGGGATCGCTCGTAAAATTCAGGAAATAGGTTTCGATGCCCCGCACGCTATGGTCGCTGCTGGCGTTGGCGTGAATTGAAATAAACAGATCCGCACCAGCTTCATTGGCGATGGCCGTTCTTTCCTCCAGCGGAATGAACTTGTCTGTGCTGCGCGTCATAAAGACTTCGCTGTTGGTCTGATTCTCGATCAGCTTGCGCAGCCTGAGCCCGATATCGAGCACCAGGTCCTTTTCTTCCAGCCCCGAGGGACCGATCGTGCCCGTGTCATGACCTCCGTGGCCCGGATCGATCACCACGCGCGCCACCTTCAGTCCAAGGGCACGCGTGAGCGTCTGCGAGCCGCTGAAAGTGGGAGAAGCAGGCTTGGCGGACAACAGCTCATCGTCGCCCGCGGCCTCGGTGGACGCAAGCTCCACAGCCTTTTTTGCAACGGGTGAGACGTGTCCGGCGGACGCCGCATCCGTCTTAATACTCGTGTCTTTGCTGTCGTGGGTAGCCCCGGCCTTTGGCTTGGCAGGTTTCGCGACGCGGCTGCGGGAGGCAATCTCCTTCTCCGGTTTTGCGTTCTTCTGAAGCTGAGTATCGGAGGCAGTCGGCCTTGCCGACAGCGGCTGGCGATCGGAGACTAATTTGACGTGTTGGTTCGTAGCCTTTTCGGCGCCGGATTTTGAGGCTGCCAGCGCCTTGTCCATTACCGACTGCTGGTCGTCGAACTCGATGGCGCTCCCGGTCTTCGGGGGGTGTCGCAATTCAGCCTGCCGGGCCATGCCTCGCGGTTGGGCGCCCGCAGAGGAGGCTGTTTTCACCGGTTTCGAGTTGTCCGACATCTCGGGACCTGATCCGTGGACATCGATTATCAGCCGGTAAGGATTCGGCACCGGGAATGCGGAAAAGTTGCCGATGTCCTTTACGTCCAGCACCACGCGCGTGACGTCCGGTTTGAACTGGCCCACCCGGATGTCGCGCAGGAAAGCTCCGTTCATGGGAAGGCTTTTCTTCACCAGATCTCGGTTCAGGTGAGTATTCGGTAGGTCAAAGACGATGCGGTCCGGGTTGGAAAGCCGGAGCGTGGTGTACTGGAACTGGCCCTTCGCCTCAATCACCACCCGTGTGTAATTCGGCCCGACCCAGTTGTGGATGTCCGTTACCTCGATCGGGCTGCCATCATTGGCTGTGGCGCCGGAGCCGTCGGCCGAAGCCACACTAGCGGACTCCTTTTGCTCCCGCGCAGCCTGCACATCGGCAATCTCCTTGAGCTTCTTCTTCGCTTCGTCGGCGTTTGAAGAGCCGGGATACTTCTCAAGGAACGCCCGATAGGAATCGGTCGCCTGGTCAGGGTTAGTGAGATCTTCGAGATAGACATTTCCCACGGCGAATGCGGATTCGCGCGCCATGCTGGTGCCCGGATATTGCGAGGCCGTGTATTGATAGGATTTGATGGCGGACTGGAAGTAATCGGGATCGTGGAAGAGGCGGCCCATTTCCACGTAAAGATCGCCCATGGCCTCGGAAGCTACCGGGGCCTTGACGTAAGCAAAATCGTAAAGATAGACGTCCCGATATTCGCGGATGACGCGCTCGTAGTCCGCCACCGTGCGATGTCCAGTGGATGTGGCATGGAGTTTCTGCTGAAGTTGTACGGCGTGCAGATAGGCTTTTTCCGCAAGTTCCGGACGACGCGTAGCGGCCAGGCCGGGTGTAACCCCAAGAACAACAAGCCAGGCCGATGCCAGCACGGCAAGCCTGAAATCAAGCCGTTCTCTGATGATGCTCTCGTTCTTTCCGCTCTTAGCTTGCGTTGTGTCCCCCCAGGATGCCTGAATTCGCCGCCGCCGCGCCGGGCTGCGCGCGCTACCCGCTATTCGGAATTGGTAAAGTGAATGACTCCTTCTGAATCGACGTAACGGACAATGGGCGCCAGATGCGCTGCCTGATCTGCCACGGTCGCCGAACCAGAGTCCTTCGACGCGTAAAGGCGCGTAATCGCCCGCACATAATGCTCTGTTTCGGGAATGGCCGGTATGCCGCCGGACCGGATGACGCGGTTTTCGCCCGCATTATACGCGGCCAGCGACAGCGGCAGATTGCCGCCAAAAAGGTTCAGAAGATATTTCAGGTAACTGACCCCGCCCTGGATGTTCTGGCGGGGATCGAAAGGATTCTGCACTCCAAAGCGCTGCGCGGTGGCCGGAATCAACTGCATCAGCCCCATGGCGCCTTTGGAAGAAACCGCTGAAGCGTCGTAATTGGATTCGACGCGGATCATGGCGTGGACCAGCCTGGGATCCACCTGATAGCGGTTGGAGACGCGGTCAATGATGGTGTCGATTCCTGCGGGGCTTGCGAATACAGACTCTGCCGGTACGAAACTAGTCTGCGTCTCTGCAGGGGTCCTGTTGACGTAGACGATCTGTCCGTACTGGCCGGTGACGGTGGCAATCTGACCAGCCTGGAGGGAAGCCGAGCCGCAGAAGAGAGCGGCGAGCAGCAGGCCGCAGGCTGCAAAGGCGGGCGTTTCGGACTTTGACCAGATTCGCATAGAGATCCTGCCTCCACTCAATCGTGGACACGCGGAACTCATCCCCCCGCTGACCCGCCGGCACTAACCAGACTTTACCTTGCGCTTGAACTTGCGGGGACGGCCTGGCACTCCACCCGCCATCTGTGGCCTGACGGGCAGAACCGTCCAAAACGATTGAATTATAACGTGCTCTGACCGGGCGAACAAGCAAAAACGGGAACTTCCACGTTTTCCAGTGTATTGCTCGACGGCCTCAGGCGAAGCTCGTTGCCAGGACCATGGCTGGACTTTTGCATCAAAGCTGAAACCTGTCCGCTTCCTTTTGGGTCCGCTTTTTCGCCAGCGTGTATTTTCAGCAACACGGCTAGCTTTGTTTTTCCGGTTTGTTTTCGGTTTGTTTTTTTCCACAGGTACCTGTTTTCAACAACTTCTCCGCTTTGTTTTCCGGTTTGTTCCCGTTTGTTTTTCGGGCCGATCCTTTGTTTTCAGCAACTTCTCCGCTTTGTTTTTGAAAAAAGGTATTCTTTTTGTTTTTGCTGCCGCCAAATAGGCCCCAAACATCCCCACTTTTCGTCGCCGTACCCGGCCGTTTTGCACGCCAACCCCGCCTGCTGCTGAAGCTCGAATCGCCACGACCATAGAACGGGCCTTGACCTGGAAATCAGATCCCCATCGCTTGCTGCTGGTTTCCCGCATTGGCAATCAGTCCCCTTGGCAGGCTTTGCTGGAGCGCAAGCGAAAACGGTCCTTCGAACGGGCTATCATGAGGCTACCATGGTAGCCCACAGAAGTCAAGCGAAATCGGCGCGTGTGTCGCTGCAAAGTGAGAAGTTCCTCTATAAGCAAAGTAGAAAGGTCCTGCTGGCGTGGAGGTCGAGCAACGGCTGGACTCTACGATGTGGCTGCGCTTCCGGGGTTCTTATCTCAGACTGACACCCTGTCCGGCGCAAATCTCACACCCCTCCCCCAAACCACCCCTGGAAGAGGAAGTTTCTATCTGGCTAAATACCGGAACTTTCTACTTTGCGTTGACAGCAAAATCGGCCGATGGTTGCTTCAGATGGTGAGGCCTGCTGGCTTGGTCGGCCTGAGACATGTCGAAGCCGAAGCTGCGACGCCCTAAAAGAGGAAGCGGGTCGCGGGGATACGGTCCCCAGTTTGGAATCTATGCGGCAGTTCGATGATGTAGAATGGCGCAATGCCGCAACCGCAGCGCCACCCGCCCGGATATCTCTACGTCCCAGCGGGAGAGAGGGAGGCGAAGGATGACACTGGAGAAAAAAGCAATGAAACCAGTTCACATCAGCGGTGAAGAAAAGTTAAAGCAACCTGGCTCGCGGCGCGCCTGGGGGTCTCAAGTTTGGCTGGCAACCCGTGCATTAACGGGAAGCTCTTTAAGCTTGACCCGCATGATTGTTGCTCCTGGACATTCGGGCGAGGCGCATCGTCACCCCAACGCAGATGAGGTGATTTACCTGATTGAAGGGCAAGTGGAAGTTCGTGCGGGCTCCGAAACATTTCCGCTGAAGGCCACTGACGCACTGGCCATTCCTGGCGGTTTGTCGCACCAAATCCACAATGCTGGTACCGAGGATGCGGAGCTACTAATCGCTTATTCGACCGGTGACCGGGAATACGCGCCAGAGTCGGGCGTTGAAACCGGCTGAGTAGCGCCACCCCGTGTATTCGCCAGCCACGGACCGGATGACATGGAGGCGAAAAGCCGCAGAGTCTCTGGGAAGCGACACTTTGCGATAAGCGTGCTACCGGTCTAAAAAAGGGAGGGAACAGAGTATGCAAACGCGCCGCGCTTTTCTCAAAATGACGGCACTGATTTCTGGCGCGGGCTTCGCAGGCCTGATCCCTGAATCGATCCGACGGGCTTATGCGATCGTGCCGGAATCCCGGTCCACCTGGGTGGATGCGGAACACGTCGTGATTCTGATGCAGGAGAACCGCTCATTCGATCATTCTTTTGGCACGCTGCGCGGCGTGAGAGGCTTCAACGATCCGCGGGCGCTGCGGCTGCCCAACGGCAATTCGGTGTTCGTGCAGACGGACGCGGCCGGGAACTCCTACGCGCCGTGGCGTCTGGATATTCGGGATACGCGCATCACCTGGATGGGCTCACTGCCGCACTCGCGCGAAAGCCAGGTGGATGCCTGGAACGAAGGCCGCTACGATCAATGGCTCGAGGCCAAGCGCTCAGGCGAGGAGAAGTATGCAGATGTCCCGATGACCATGGGACATTACACGCGCGAAGACCTGCCGTTCTACTATGCTCTGGCTGACGCTTTCACGATCTGCGACCAGAACTACTGCTCCGTGATGAGTTGCACGTCTCCCAATCGCTGCTGTCTCTGGACGGGGACTATCCGCGACCGGCAGACGGCCGATTCCAACGTCTTCATCCGCAATGAACAGATCGACTACGGGGGCCTGGATTGGAAGACCTTCTGCGAGCGCCTGCAAGAGGCCGGTATTCCCTGGAAAGCTTACCAGAATGAATTGACCCGCTCGCCCCTCTCAGGTGATCACGACGCCTGGCTCTCGAACTTTGGAGATAACAGCCTCGAATGCTTTAACGCCTATAACGTTGAGGCGTCTCCGGGATTTGCCGCTGCGGCAAACCTCTGGATAGATGAGTGGACCGAGGAGGTGCAGAAGCTTGAATCCGCTATCGCCACCGCTCGAGATCCGGCCGAGGCAGCGCAGATGCGCGTGCAGATCAAGCAGGCGCAGGACAATATCAGGAAGGCCCATGCCGCGCTCGCCAACTGCGGGGAGAAGCGGTACAGCCAGCTTACGGATGAACAGAAGGCGCTGTTTCATGCGGCGTTTGTGACCAACGCCTCCGACCCTGACTACCATGCGCTGGAGCCGCTGTCGTTCACGGACAAGGGCCGGCAGATGTCGATGCAAGTTCCCAAGGGCGACATTCTCTATCAATTCCGTAAGGATGTGAATGAAGGCAGACTGCCGGCGATTTCCTGGCTAACCGCTCCCGAAAACTTTTCCGACCATCCGACCTCCCCGTGGTATGGCGCCTGGTATATTTCGGAGGTGATGGACATTCTCACGAGCAATCCCGCAGTGTGGAAGAAGACGATTTTTATACTTACCTACGACGAGAACGATGGCTACTTCGACCATGTGCCGCCCTTTGTGGCTGCCGATCCCAAGCGCCCGGAAACCGGCGGAGCCTCGGCCGGAGTAGACACCGGCCTCGAATACACGTATCAAGAGCATGAGTTGGCGATAGGCGTAACGCCGCAGGACGCGCGGACCGGGCCCATTGGGCTGGGCTTTCGCGTGCCGATGATCGTTGCCTCACCGTGGACACGCGGGGGATGGGTGAACTCGCAGGTCTTCGACCACACTTCCACGCTGCAGTTTCTCGAGCGCTTCGTGCAGGCCAAGTTTGACAAGGCCGTGCAGGAGAGCAACATCAGCGCCTGGCGCCGGACCGTTACCGGCGACCTCACCTCGGTGTTCCGCCCGTACGATGCCAGCGAACCCCATCTCGACTTCCTGCAGCGCGACGAGTTTGTGGTGGGCATTGAGAAGGCGCGCTATAAAGAGATTCCCTCGAACTACCAAAAGCTCACCGAAGAGCAGATTGCGCGGATTAACCGCGCGCCGATGCACTCCGAGTACACCGCGCATCAGGAAAAAGGCAGTCGCCCGGCATGCCCGCTGCCCTATGAGCTCTACGCCGACGGAAACCGGACCAGCGGCGGCGAGCACTGGGAGCTTCGATTGACGGCGGGCAACCAGATGCACGGTCAGCATGCGGCGGGCGCGCCATTCAACGTGTACCTGCGTCATCTGAACAATGGCAGCGAGATGCTGGCAGCCAGCTTTGCCGTAAAAGCAGGGGATACACTTACCCGGCAATTCCCGCTTGCGATGTTTGCGGGTGACAAATACTTCCTGGAAGTGTACGGGCCCAACGGCTTCTACCGCGCCTTCAGCGGCCGCGCGGCTCTGCCGGAAATCGTGAAGGTGCGGACTGCTTACGAGTTGAACGCGGCCGAGCTGACCGGCAATGTACAAGTACATCTGCGCAACACTGCGGGGCAGCCCGTGTCGGTAACGATTACGGATCATTCGTACGGTGCGGCGGCAGTGCGCAAAGAACTCTCTCCGAGCGAAGCAACGGCGGTTGTTCTGCCTTTGCAGTCGAGCCACGGATGGTATGACTTCACCGTGAAGGCCGATGGATCAGATGCGGAAGCCCGCTATGCCGGTCGCGTAGAGACAGGCCGCCCCAGCGTCAGCGATCCCGCGATAGGCGGACTGGATGACGCGACATCGAAAGAAGTATGAGTTCTGAAGGATGAAGGATGAAACGGGCATTCGTGAGCGGTGCGTGGTGAAGACGACCACTGCGGCTTTTCGGATCCAGATTCATAGTCCCAGAATGGACTAATCCCCCCCGACCTCCATTGACTAAGCCGGTACGCGGCTGGCTCCCCAATCACGGGCAAAGCGAGTTCGGCTCGAAAACGCCTTCTGCCAAGTAGAAAACGCAGCACCAGAGTGGTCTGCGCCCACCGAGTTGGCAACACTCTTGCGACAACTGAGATTGTGCGGGGTGTAGCACGATGGCTTTGGTTCTCCATAGACCAGACCATTGGCAATAATGGGAGGTAGAAGGTCGAATGATGCTAAGTAAAAAGTTCGGCGGTTGTGCAAATAATTCGATCCCTAGGCCTCACCCCACAGCCACTCCTCTTAGATCAAAGAGGATCGGCACCACAGGCCTTAAGTTGAATTACGTATATGCGATACGGAATCAAGGATGCAAATGCCAATAAGACAGTCGCGTCAGATTTAATCTGACGCGATGAAAGGAGCTAGAATCTATGACCAACCCATTTCTACGAAAATCAGGACTGCTGTTTACGACGCTCTTCCTGACGGGAGGCATGCTTGCCGCTCAGCAGAACCCAACCATGCACTCAGAAAAAAATCAGTCTGCAGCAACCTCGCAGCGTAAAATGACCGATCAGTCGTTCGTGAAAGAAGCCGCCGAGGGCGGGACTGCTGAGGTAAAGCTCGGCAAACTAGCCCAAGAAAAAGGAAACACTGAAGCAGTGAAGGATTTCGGTAAGCGAATGGTTACCGATCACAGCAAGGCCAATGAGAAGCTGCAGGATGCCGCCTCTCAAGCCAACATCAATGTTCCCCAGGAGCAGACGAGCGCAAAGCAGCAGGCAGCTTATGAGCGCCTCTCGAAGCTGTCAGGGCCGGCGTTTGATCATGCCTATGCCCGCATGATGCTGAGAGATCACGAAAAAGATGTGGCTGCCTTTCGGAAGGAAGCCAAGAACGGTAAGCAGGACTCGATCAAAAATTTTGCTGCGAACACCTTGCCGGTGCTCGAGCAACACCTAGCCCTCGCGCGACAGATGAACCAGAAAGTACACCCCGGCAGCGCCAACGGTAGCCAAACCGGTTCCACCGGCGCCATGGCGGGACCCACTTCCAGGTAGCTGAAGCAGGAAGGCGTTCTCAGCCCAATTGAGGTGTCCCAGGGGGCACGCGATTCAACAGCGACATGAGAACCAAGGGACACGGCCGATGCCGCAGATGCTGAAAAGGTGCAGGATGACAAGCTCGCTTAGCGGACGGGCTAATGCCGCCGAAAGCATTTGCGGCGCATCGGGTCTAAGCTGGAAATCATGAAGATGGAATTGCGGGATCATCTTGCCGAGCAACGCCAGGCGACCACGGTCAGACCTTTTTCAACTTAGTAGCCAGCAAGCCGATCAGCGAAGAAAAGCCGTCGGGTCACCTGCCTTTGACTGACGATTCTTGCGACTGCTGGCTGCTGACAACCCCGGCCCTCGTCCGGCCGGAGGGCCAGACCGGGAGCCGGGGCATTTTTCGCGGTCGTGGGGATGCGAGGGGCGGCGGTTCACATTCGGTCGCGGCGCCGGGCGTGCATGACTCCGATCCAAATATCAACCTGCTTCGCCGCTTCATACCTGGCGATCCCATAGCGCTCCTGTAAAGTGTCGATGAGTCTCTCTTTCCTCCCCGCAATTCGGTCGAGATCATCATCGGTTAACTTGCCCCAGTTTGCTTTGGCTGGCCCCTTGACCTGGTTCCATTTTCCTTCTGCTTGAGTTCCGTTCATTGGCTGAAGTCCTCTCTGTTGGAAATTCCGCACTCACGCTGAAATGCGGTGGTACGCTGGGCTGCGCTCAGTGCTCCCGGCCCAGACTGTCGAATTTTGAATATAGAAAATCAAAGACCGCGTTACAATTCGGGAAAGTTGGTATTCAGGCTCTAAGTACTTTTGCGAGTTTCAAACGTTTGCGTCATAGTCTGCCGAGTGCTTAGTCGCTGCAAAGCGACCCGCTGGCATCGTGCAAACGCCTCGGTGAGCCGGAGAGTTCCGTCAGATTACGGATAAGGCCGGGAAATACAGGGGCGCGTTCGAGGGACCGCACATTCTACAGATGAGTCTCTGGAGCCTATCGTGAGAAACCTGGTCAGATGCTCCACCCGCGCCGTACGCCGCCATGGGTCGAGAGTGTACAGCAAAACTCTTTACTTGCTGCGGTGTTTTTCAGAGACTTTTAACAGGTAGTCTGGCATTGTTATTTGTGTACTGGCCAAATCGGGAGTTGGGCGTTTGATGGCAGATCTGGATCCACGGTAGCCGGGATAATGAAGGCTAGTCTAACGACCAACGTCCCGGCAAGCCGCAGACGGCACAATATGAAGAAGCTGGAACGCGCACCAACGCCCGGACGAAAAATCCAAAAGCCGGGCGCCCCGGAATCCCGCAGCTCGAAAGCCCCCGTCCTTCATTCCGTCCTGAGCAGTAGTTCCAACATCATATTCATCAAAGACTCTGAAGGGCATTACGTTTACGTCAATCCCGAATTTCAAAAACTGTGCGGTTTGACGCCGGAGGAAGTGGCCGGCAAAACGGACTACGAAATTTTCCCTTATAAGCAGGCGGCGGCTTTCCGTAAAAACGATCTGGAAGTCCTTCGGTCGGGAAAGCCGCAGATGTTTGAGGAAACTGCGCTCCAGGAAGACGGGCCTCATACCAGTGTTGTGAACAAGTTCCCCTTGCGGGACTCCAGAAGGCGCATTTACGCGATCTGCGGCATCGTCACAGACATCACCGAACGCAAGACGGCGGAAGAGCACGCGCGCGAGCTTTCATTGCGGCGAATCCAGGCGCAAGACGAGGAGCGGAGTAGAATTTCACGGGAACTGCATGACAACATCGGGTCGACCCTGGCGGCACTGCTGCTGAATCTGAGCTTGATGAAGCGCCTGGAGTCGAGATGCGATCCGGCGATACTAAAGCCGCTCGAGGAGAGCCTGGCGCTGGCCAAGAAGTCTGTTGAGGACGTCCGAACGGTAGCGTATTTGCTTCACCCGACGCTGCTGGATGACCTCGGCCTCGAGGCCGGCCTGCAGTGGTACCTGGGCGTGTACAGGAAGCTGAGTGGAGTGAAGGTCCGATGCAGTTTTTCCTCCCAAGTGAGCCGGCTTCCGAAAGATCTCGAGATCTCGCTTTTTAACATCGTGCAGCAGGCGCTGCTCAACATACATTTTCACTCCGGGAGCCCCGAGGCAGATGTCAGCATCGACATAAACGGCGCGACACTCATCCTGAAAATCCAGGACCAGGGAAAGGGTATGCCGGAAGGCGCGCGCCCAGGGCTGGGTATTGGCGGAATGCAGGAAAGGGCGAAACTGTTTGGCGGCAATTTGGAAATAATCTCGAACTCTGCGGGTACCACCGTGACCGTGACGGTTCCCGTGTCCGGTACCGAAGGCGGTGGCCTGAACGCTCCAATTCCCAGCGGAAAGAATTTTAAAGGACGCCTACCCGCCATCTAATCCGAGCGGGTATTCTGCCGGGGCCGACCCGCAGATTGTTGCGGACGAGAAAGACCTGCTCAGCTCGAGAGAATCTGCCCGATGCCCAGAAGGGTAGGGTACGGCTTGCCTCGACTGTAGTTCACTGGCGCTCCGGGATTCGGCATCAGGACTTCCGGGACATACGGGGCTACGCTTACTCCATTCGCGATTGAGATATCGCTGACCGCCGCGCGGGCGCCGGGCCGCATTCCAGGGAAAGCCTGGCGCAGTTTATCGGGATCGATCGGCAGCGCACCGATCTTCTGAAATTCCATTCGCCTGAAGTGGACCTGGGAGCAGGTGCCCGGTCTGGCCAATCTCCACAATACCTCGCCGCGCAATTCGTCGAGCGTCGGCTTTTGCGGCCTTGCACGGCAAATCGTGATCGGCCGATACCAGGCGAGGAAGTCGAAAGCCCGCCCGCAATCGATAATGACCATGGCCGACCAACCATCGCGCGTCCAGGCTGGCGTCATAGTTCCCATCCGATCCTGCTCCTTTGAGGCAAAATAAGGGTTGCGGCATCGGCCGCCAAAAGTCGGGTAAACGAGAACGTCCCCGACGTCCATCAGTAAAGTCTGAGGCTTCTTGATAACCGGCCTCGGCCTGCGAGGAGTTGCGGGCGCCGTGATCCGCTCCCGCAGCTCCAGCAGCATCTTCTGGCGTTTTCGCAGGCCGGAGGGATTCATCCCCAGCTTGCCGAGCATCGCGAGGTCTGTGCCGGAATCGATAATCGCAAGTGCCTTGTCGCGGACACGCTCACATTTGATGGCGCGTTTGGCGAACTGGTCTGCAGCCACCAGCCAGAAGGTCGTATGATCTTCATCGTCCGGGTTGTTTGCGGCTGCCGGCTCGCTCTCGCACAGGATTTGGACAAGCTTGTCACCCCCGTGGGGCAGGCGGGCGACGGCGCTCACGGTGCTGCGCAGATCCATCGCGAAATCCCCGGAGTAGAGTCCAGCCCCAAACACGCCCATCTTACCTCCTTTCACCGATCAGACAATGTGGTGGCAGGTGCCCAGGAGGTGGCCCTGCAGCGGGCAGTACCAGCCCTCGTTTTGCCCGCGCCTGCCCGAAAAGATGTGGTACATGACGGCGTCCCAGGCGTTATGAATGCCGACGAACAGCAGCACCAGTGCCGCCGCTCCCGCAACAAACATTGCACCCGGCCCACTGGTGCGAATTGCGAAGGCTGATCCGGCCAGCGCGGGTCCTGCTCGCCAGCGATCTCCTATTCGAGTGAGAATCGCCGCCGACGCTGGCCGGGCACGGAAAACGAAAAAGCTATTTGGCGCGGCTACGGAATCGCTCGAAGCGATAGGCCAGTGCCGGGTTGCCCGAGCTGTCGTAGGCAAGTAGAGCAACAACCCACGAGAACGGTTCTACATACCGAGCGGTGGGCAACGGACCCACGTCCACCGGGTTAAAACCTGCATCGCGGACCAGACCGGCCACGGTGCGTTTCGCTGCTGCGTCGTCTCCACAATAGATCAGGTCCGGTGGCTTCGCCTTTTTCCGTCGCGCGAACACCGGAAACAGCACCTCGCTGGGAACCGTACTGAACGCGGACACCACATGCGCCTTCGGAACCTTTGCCGCCAGGGCTTCCGCCCCGGAGGTGGTGTGCCCGATAACCATGTGGCTGTCGTCTTTGCTCATGGGCAGCGAGCATGTCAGCACCACCTTGCCCGACAACTTTCCAGCTCTGGAGATCACATCATCAATGCGCGACCAGTGAACGGCGAGCAATACAGCATCGGCGTCTTGCACGGCCTCTGCTGGCGTGCCCGCTCGTGCATTTTCCCCGGCGTCCCTGGCCAGCCGATCCAGTTTTTTGCGGCTGCGCGAATAGCTGAAGATCACATCATGGCCAGCTCGGGCGAATATGGTACCCAGCTTGCCGCCCATGAGTCCGGAGCCAAGAATGCCAATTCGCATATTGCCTCCGTGTTCGTTCGATTGCGCCTCTCATCAACGCGTCAGCAGTAGGGCCGGGCGCGTTTACCCGGTGGCAGGCTTGGCGCCGACTCCAAACCAGCGTCGCTTGAGGGGAGCGGAAGTAATACGGTCGAACGCCAGCTTCTGTTCTGCCCAGCGCGCCAACCGAACAAAGGGCAAGCCCAGAAGAAAATAGATTGCCGCCGTCAGTAGCCCGACGCCGATGTAGTCGTAATAGGTTGACGCCAGCTCGCCGTAGACTTTGGTGAGCTCGACCATGGTGATGACGGAGACGATGGAGGAATCTTTGAACAGCGAGATAAAGTCATTGGTGACCGGCGGGATGGCCAGCCGCATTGCCTGAGGCAGAATGACGTGTCGCAGCGCCTGGGCTCGCGTCATTCCAAGTGAAAGCGCCGCCTCCATCTGGCCGCGCGGGATAGCCTGGATAGCTCCGCGGTAGTTCTCAGCTTCGTAGGCAGCATAGTTCAGGCCCAATCCGACAATCGCGGCAATGAACGGACTGAGCCTGATGCCCAGCGAGGGCAGACCGTAAAAGATCAGGTAAAGCTGAATCAGCAGAGGCGTACCGCGCATCACCTCGATGAAAGCGCGCGCTGAACGGGCCGGGAAAAACGGTCCGTAGAGATTCGTCAAGGCCAAAAGCAACCCGACCGATATGGCCAGCGCCATTCCGAGAATTGAAATTGCCAGCGTCATGGGAGCGCCGCGGCCCAGCAACAGGGGCAGGTAGCCGGCGTACTGGCGCAGCCGCTGGCTCCAATCGAGCTGCCTGGTGACGCTTTTCGTGTAATCCTCGTACGCCTGCGGATTGGAGCCAACCTGCGCGAACAGCGCTTGGGTCGCGCTGTCCCACAAACCCCACTTCTCGTAAATCCGCTGGAGCTCGCCTGACTGGATCAGGCTTACCATCGCGGCATTCAACTGCTTGAGCAGTTCCTGGTCCTGCTTGCGCAGCCCGATCCCATACTTGATTTCGCTGATGGGCCCTCCGGCGAATTTCAGCTTTGCATTGGGCTTGCTGTAATAGACGGCGATCGGCCAATCCATCAGGACGGCATCGAGCCGGCCATTGGCCAGGTCCTCATAGGCATTGATTTGTCCATCGTAGGTGAGGAGATTAATTCCGCTTTGGCGCTTCAGCACTCGCTCAGCAAAGGAGAACTTGAGTGTGCCGACCGTTTTGCCTTTGAGATCGGCCAGTGAGTTGATCGAGCGGTTGCCAGCCCGCACGCTCAACTGCTCAGAGGTGGCATAGTACGGGATTGTGAAATTGATTTCGCGCTCGCGGTCGGGGGTAATTTCAAGTCCATTGAGAGCGATATCGTAATCGCCGCGCTCGAGACCGGAGATCAGCCCGTCCCACTGGTTCTGCACGAACACGGCGCGACGATGCAGCTTTTGCCCCAGCGCATTGGCCAGGTCCACCTCAAACCCGATGGTCTCCCGCGGGTTCCGGGGATTGGCGAAGACGTAGGGAGCGCCGCCCTCTGCATCGCCGCCCCATCGAAGCTCATGAGTGTCGCCCCGGGCGATGGGCACCATTGCCAGGGCCAGTAAGCTGATCACCAGCACTGCCGGAATACTTCTCATTTTGACGGACCTCGTTAAACGAAATTACGGAGAAATTGGCGGGTGCGCGCGTCGCGCGGCGAAGTGAACAGAGCTTCCGCGGGGCCGGATTCGACGATCTCGCCTTCATCGAGAAACAGAATGTTGTCGGCGGCTTCCCGCGCAAAGCGCATCTCGTGCGTGACAACCACCTGCGTCATCCCCTCGTCGTCAAGCTTGCGCATGATCTGCAGCACTTCGTTCACCAGGCTCGGGTCGAGCGCGGAGGTCGGCTCATCGTAGAGCATCACCTTGGGTGACATGGCGAGGGCGCGAGCGATAGCCGCGCGCTGCTGCTGGCCGCCTGAAAGTTGCGAGGGATAATACTGGGCGCGATCTTCAAGGCCGACCTTGGCGAGCAACTCCATCGCCCTGTCTTCCGCTTCTTTGCGGCTGACGCCCTTCACCACCATCGGAGACTTGACGGCGTTTCCCAGCACGGTCAGGTGGGGAAACAGATTGAATCCCTGGAAGACGATCCCGACTTCCTTTCGGAGCTCGCGAAGGCCATTATGATTCAGGCCAGGATTCTGCGACTCATTGTGGCGTTCGAGAGTGATGTTTCCGATCCGCACGCGCCCGCTGTCAAACGTCTCCAGACCATTCAAGCAGCGCAGCAGAGTTGATTTTCCGCAGCCCGAAGGACCGATGATGACGGTCAACTGCGATTTTGAAACCGTAAAGCTGACGCCCCGCAGCGCGGGGACGCCTCCAAAGAGCTTGTAAAGTTGACCAACCTCAATGATTTCGTCCATCGCGTCTCGAATGCTGCGATGCCCCGGCAAGCGCAGGCCGAGCTTATTGTAGCGCATTGCCTCGATGCATCAAATTCTCTTCGTGCGTAGCTGCGTTAGCCGCCCTGAAAATCCGGCACTCAGGCAAGCTCGTTTGTAGCGCCGCCTCGGCGGCATTTTCAGGGGCGGTCCCGCTGGACGGGACCGGCACTACGGAAGTCTGTCACTCAATTATGAATCCTCTTTAGGCCGCAGGAATTCCAATCCCGCTATCACCAAATTAGCTTGACAGAATAAGTCTACCTATATAGAGTTAATCCGGAAAGGAGGAAATATGAAACGGGTAGTCAGCCTTTCAGCCGCAATATTATTCGTGTTCCTGGTTGGAATCACGGTTTACCCACCATGGCTCGTTGGACAGAAGGCACCAGTGCCGGCCGCACCCGTGAACGATGCTTCCCAGGCCGTTACTGCCGTGAACATCGTACGCGCCATCAACACAGCAGAGGTCGTCACCTGCCGAAGCAAGGGTGGAAACCAAGATCGCAGCGCGCACTTTCTACCATGGAATGGCCTACGGAATGCGCCGTGCCTTAAAAAGGCTCAGAGCCACTATTGGGGGAAACGGTTTGGCGATGTAAGCAGCTTGTCCTTTTCTCCCGGGCCTGAAATATCCCGGGGGCTCCTGCTCCATCTGGTTGTGTCAGCGGACGGACAGCATTACAACGTGTGGCTGGGCCAGAGACCGGAGGTCCACTGCGGATTTGTTTTTTTCAGCGACGAACGCGGAGTGATTTACGAAGGGAAGGCAATTGGGTGCGATTCCCAAACCCAGCCTGGAATGCCATAGCCCATGATATACCGCGAGCTGCTGCGTCAGTGTGCCGCCATGCCGCCGCCGCGGGTTTTGGGTCTTCGCATGAGGAAAACGGCGGGCATAACGAGGATGAACAATATGGCCAGGAACAGGTAGGTATGGTTGAATGACAGCATCGACGCCTGCCGCTGCACCATGCCGAACATCGCCGCGTAGGCGCGGTGGGTTGCGGTGACGGCATCCGCGCCGGAACTCATAAAATAGCTGCGAAGGCTTTCAAAAACCGACTGGGTTTGAGGGCTATAGGGATTAACGCTCCGTCCCAGAAAATTCGTGTAGCGCTGGCTGCTCCGAGCCACGATGGTGGTGGAGAGAGCGATGCCCATGCTGCCGCCGATGTTCCGCATCAGATTGAAGATGCTGGTGGCGTTGCCCATTTTTTCATTCGGAATGGGATCCATAGTGACCGTTGTGAGTGGCACAAAGAGGAACCCCAGCGATAATCCCTGCAGGAACTGCGCCCAGAAGATTTGCCAATAGCCCACGTTCAGGTTGAGCGTGCCTAACAGCACCAGCGACGCGGAGCACGCGATCAGTCCGATCACCAGCAGCTTTCGCGGATCAAAGCGGGACATGATGATGCCGATAATGGGCATGGCAATAAAAGACCCTAAACCTCTCGGAAACATGGCGACCCCGGCCTGGAGAGCGGGATAGCCCAGAATGGTCTGCAGAAAGATGGGCAGAATCACCAGGCTTCCATAAAGAACAAAACCCAGAACGGTCATGAGGAATACGCCCGCGCTGTAGGTGCGCTCCTTGAAGGCCCGAAGGTCCACCACGGGATCGGCCGCCACCAGTTCATAGATCACGAACGCCACCAGGGCGACCACGCTGATGATCGTGAACCGGGTGATAAAGTTCGATGAGAACCAGTCCAGTTCCTGACCTTTGTCCAGAATGATCTGCAAGGTGGCGATCCCCACGGCCAGCATTCCCATGCCCCAGTAGTCGATGCTGCGCGCGGTCCGCCGGATATAGTGCGGGTCGAAAATGAAAAGCTGGGTCATGATTAGCGCGAGAATGCCTACCGGAACATTGATGTAGAACACCCAGCGCCAGCTATAGCTGTCAGTAAGCCATCCTCCCAGCACCGGGCCCAGCATGGGCGCCACGACGATTCCGAGCCCCCAGAAGCCCATGGCCTTGCCGCGATCCTGGGGAGGAAATGACTCCAGCAGGACGGCCTGCGAAATGGGCTGCAGCCCGCCGCCACATGCTCCCTGAACAATCCTGAAGATGACCAGCATCGGCAGGTTCGGCGCCAGGCCGCACAGAAAGGAAGCTATGGTGAATCCGGTGACGGACGTCATCAGCATGCGCTTGCGCCCAAAATAATTGGAGAGCCAGCCCGTCATGGGGAGGATGATGGCGTTGGCCACCAGGTAAGAGGTCAGCGTCCAGGTGGCTTCATCCACTGAGGCCGACATGCTGCCGGCGATGTGCGGCAGGGAGACGTTCACCACCGTCGTGTCGAGCACTTCCATGAAGGTGCTCAGCATCACCGCGATGGCGATGATCCACGGATTGATTTGAGGCGCTTCGAATTCGTCTGCCATGGTCAGGAGGTCCTGGCTGTGAGCCCGGCGGCGCAGAGGATGGTGTCCCTCACGGTTTCAAGCCCAAGAGCGGAAGAAATCACCATGTGATACAGGCGGCGATCTTTCCAGTCCTCGCCGTAGAAGCGATGGATGTAGGCGGCGCGCCTGCGATCCATCTCTTCCATACCGCGCTCGGCATTCGTGCCCGGGGCAAGGCGGTCGCGCATCCGCTGGAGCTTCTGTTGGTGCGGCCCGAAGATGGAAACATGGAAAACGTTCTGGCCGTTGCGCAGAATGCACTGAGCGCCGCGCCCCACAATCACACACTGCCCCAGCGAGGCGGCTTCACGAATGATTTCTCCGGCAAACTTCGTCATGCCCTCGGAATCGATGGTTCTGCTGTCCACCGCGGTGGCAAGCCCTTCATACCCGCCGTGCCACAGTCCCTTGACCAACTGATGGAACCAGGGGTCAACGCACTCGTCGTAGCGGGCGGCGATTTCGGGATCGATTTTGGCCCGCTTCGCGATTTCGGCCACCAGTGATTCGTTCACCACTTTCCAGCCCAGGCTGCGAGCCAGCATCTCCGCGAGTGTGGCGCCGCCGCTGCCGCATTCGCGGCTGATCGTAATGACATTAAACACCGCGTACCTCTAATTTTTTGTTACAACTGTGGGTTCCACAGACATGCCGACCCGCAGGAGATGATCGCTGTTCTGCCCGGCATCGAATATAATCCTGACGGGAATGCGTTGCACGACCTTAACGTAATTGCCTGTCGCGTTTTCCGGAGGGAGCAGGCTGAATGACTCACCGGTGGCGCCGGCGATGTTCAGCACGTGGCCTTTATAGTCGCGGTCGTAGGCGTCCACGTGGATGGTGGCCTGATCGCCCGGCCGCATATTCTTCAAGTCAGTTTCCTTGAAATTGGCCGTCACGTAGAGACCTTCCACGGGAACAATGGCCATCAAGGCCTGGCCGATTCCGATGTTCTGCCCCGCTTCCACCGCCTTTTTGCCCACAATGCCGTCGGCCGGCGCGCGAACCACGCAATAGTTCAGATTCAGTTGCGCCTGGTCCATGGCAGCTTTGGCAGTTTTGACGGCGGCCTGGGCGGCGTCAGCCTCCGCGCGGCTCACACGGACGCGCTGCGGCCCGGTTTGCGACGCCCTAAGGTCCGCCTGCACCTCCGCCAGTTGCGCTTTTGCGAGCTCTACATTCTGATCGGCGGCGGCTGCTGCTGATTGCGTGGCGGCAACCGCGGCAGAAGCGGCTTCTGACGCCTGCAGAGCGTGGTCGTACTCCTGTTGAGAGACTTCGTCTTTCTTGACCAGTTGCGCGTATCGCGCCAGATCTGATTTGGCCTTGGCGTAATCAGCCTGCGACTGTTTAACCTTAGCCTGGGCCGCCGCCGACTGTTTTTCCGCAGCGCTGATGGCCGCCTGGGCAGCCTGCACCCTGGCCTGGGCCGACGAGATGCCGGTTGAGGAATTGATGGAACTGATCGGCACTCCCACCTGCGATGCCTGAGAGCGAGCGAGCGCCATCGCGTAACTGGCCTGGGCGTGCTCCAGGGCCACCTGGTAGTCAGTGGGGTCGATCCGCACGAGGACCGCGCCTTTCGTGACGAACTGATTGTTTCGAACTTCCACCGCCTGTACGTGGCCGTTCACGCGCGAGCTGATGGGATACATGTCGCCATCGATCTGCGCGTCGTCTGTGGATACGCGCGTAGAGTAATAACTCCAGAGGAAGAATCCGCCTACAATCGCGAGCACGACGATCACAACCAAGGCCCACTTGGCCCACGGATGAACTTGAAAAAATGACCGATGAGGCTCGGGCTCGGTCGTGTTTGCCGCCTGAGCACTGTTGGGCTCTTCAACCTGAGTAATTTCTGCCATCACCTGCTTCCTCCCGTCATTTGCTTGAAAGCCTCTTCCGCGACACCCAGGGCGCGGGCCAGCGATGCCTTGGCAACGTTGTACCGGTAGAGGCTGGAGATGTAGTTTTCGTCAGCCGCGGCGACGGCTTCCTGCGCCTGCACAACTTCAAGGCTGTTTACGACTCCGGCGGTGAAGCGATCCCGTGCTTGGGTCAGTTGTTCATGGGACAGGTCCTGGGCGCTTTTAGCCACTTGCACCTGATCCTGCGAAGATTTCAAATCCAGAAATGCCGTTCGCACCTGGTATTCAATCTTGCTCTGAAGGTCCGCGAGCTGGGACTGGCGCTGCTTGAGCAACGCGTCCGCCTGCATCACATCCCCGCGGACCTTGCCGCCCTGAAACAGCGGGACCTTCACGCTGGCTGCCACGGTGTAGGTGCCATGAGAATTTCCCGGAGCGGGACCGATGTCACCGTAGTCTGCGTGAAAGTCCAGGCTGGGCAGCGCTTCACTATGGGCAGCCTTCTTCATCGATTCGGCCGCACGCACCTGGGCCTGCAGGCCCTTGTAATCAGCGCGTGCAGCCATTGCGCGGGTGAGCGCCTGCTCGAGTGTAATCGGCGGCGGCGGCGAATAAGGGACGGTGTCGGTCAGTTTGAACTCCTGCGCCACAGGAAGGCCAATGGCCCGGGCCAGGGTCAGCTTTTCCGTCTGGAACTGATTCTCAAGAAAAATCAGCCGCTGCTGCTGCCCCTTCAACTCCACCTGGCTGCGGAGCACGTCAATACCAGGCACCATGCCGGTTTTTTTCAGATCAACGGCGCGGTCGTAAACCGCCTGCGACGTGTTAACTTCAGCCCGGGCGGAGTCTACCCGGCTGGAGCCCGCTACGGCCTCCAGATACAGATTGGCGGAGACCAGCACCACAAGATCGCGCGCGTTCTGGTAGGTGTACTGCGCTGCTTTGACATTCTGGGATTCTGCTTTCTCCTTGTGGAGGCTTTCAAGGTCCAGGATGGGCTGGTCCAAGTATCCGCGGACATCGAATGCTCCAAACGGCCCGATAATCGGGGGCACTCCGGGAAAATTCGGAAAGCCAAGGGCCTTGAGGTTTATCTGTTCGCTGGTTTCAGACGCCCCTGCCGAGACCTGAGGCAGCAGCTTACTGAGCGCGTGGATCCTTGCACCACGTGCCTGCTCGGTGGCCTGATCGCTCATCAGGACGCCAAGGTTGTACTTCAGCGCGCGGTTAATGGCGTCGCCTAGGGAGAGGGATATCACGCCCGGCTGGACAGCTCCAGGCGGAGCGCTCCCCAGAAATGGATTCTCTCCCGGCGCCTGCTGCATGGTAACGGTCGAGGGATTGGGCTCTGACTCTGTTTCCGTCGCACCGGCGGACGAAGTATTCATGGCCGGACCAATCTGTCCGGCTGCGCAGGTCCAGGCGAAGATGAGTGCGGCAAGCAGCAGGCTGGTTCTACATGGGTAATTTGTCACGCGGCGACTCCTCTCCATACAAGGTCGAAAACAAAGCTGATGTCGGATTCCACGTCCTTGGTCGACCAGCCCAGCAGCCGTTGAACGATGATGCCCCGGATCAGATCGCTGATGGCTACGGCTGCCGTGTCCGCGCGGATTTCGCGTATGGTTTTGCCCTGGATGCCCTGCTGAAGAACGGCTTCCAGGATACGCGCCTGCTGAAGATACATCTGCTCAATTTGAGCGGGCATCTGGGCCGGGTGTGAGAGGCCGCTGCCGAGTTCGGAAAAATAAATTCTAAAGAAGTCCCGGTTCGTTTCGAAGTACCGGATCTTGATGGCGATGAAAGCGCGGACCTTGGCTTCCGGCGTCTGTTCGGCTTCCAGCCGGGTTTGGATCTGGTTTTCAAGTTCGGTTATGCCGCGTTCGAGCGCCGCCCAGTATACCTCCTGCTTGGACCTGTAATAGAGATAGACGGTGCCTTTCGCAACTCCGGCCGCAGCGGCGATGTCCTCGACGGTGGTGGAATGGAAGCCTTTTTCTGCAAACAGCCGGCGGGCAGCTTCCAGCAGTTCAGCGGTGCGGAACTCCTTGATGACATCTTTACGTGTTTTGCCGAGGATGGGCATAATGACTACAGGGCCTAGTAAAATGACCCATCGGTCATTTTACCGACCTTCCCCTGGTTTGTCCAGTAGAATCTCAGTCCCTTATGGAAAGCACCGAACCCGCTGATCGACGCCCACCGAGGCGCCATTGCCGTTCGGCATTGCCCCGCCTGCCCGCCCCTTGCAGAATCAGATGCGCGAATACTGGATTTCGATTCGGGCGGCCCGTTTCGAGGGAGAAGCCCCGGGATTGAAGGGAAAAAACGGAGCTTGCCGATTTGGGCGATCTCCGGGTATGGTTAATGTGCTCAAGGAGGAGGGAATGGAGCGGAAGCGGGCGTGGCTCTCATGGAGCACCGGGAAGGATAGCGCCTGGTGTCTCGAAATGGTACGCCGGCAGGGCGAGTACGAGCTGAAGGCTCTGCTGACCACGGTCAATGCCGAGCACAATCGCGTGGCCATGCACGCCGTCCGCGAATCGCTTCTACGGCTGCAGGCAGAAAGCGCCGGCCTGCCTCTTACCATCGTTCCCATCCCCAACCCTTGCCCCAATGCAGCATATGAAGAGGCCATGTCCCAAGCCATTGGGAGGGCGCGAACCGAGGGCATCACTCACATGATATTTGGCGACCTTTTCCTGGAAGACATCCGCCGATACCGCGAGAATCAACTGACAGGGACGGGAATTACCCCAGTATTTCCTCTGTGGGGCCTCGATACCCGCCAGCTTGCCAGCCAGATGGTGGAGGCGGGGCTAGAAGCGGTGCTTACGTGCGTGGACCCCAGGAAGCTTGATCGCTCATTTGCAGGGCGCCAGTTTGATGCGAAACTGCTGGCAGACTTGCCGGACAGAGTGGACGCCTGCGGCGAAAACGGCGAATTCCACACTTTTGCCTACCGGGGTCCCATGTTTCGAGCGCCTATCGAGGTCGATCGGGGCGAAATTGTGGAGCGTGAGGGGTTCGTCTTCGCCGATGCGCTTCCCAGGCTACGGAATTAATTTCTTGAGCGTAGAGCGGGTCCTGTCGGGATGAGATATATGCCTGGTCTGCGGTGGTCCATTTGATCAGTGGCGGCGCTTGCTTTCGCCCTTTGTTCGACTAGCGGATAATTCCTGACCTTTTCAGAGTGATTCACGGCACATGTAATTCTTGCCCAGAACCGTGCAAATTATTCCCGAATAGTGTATAAATTACTCAATTGATGCCTGAGTAACTAGTGGTACAAGGCATTTTTTGTTTGCTGTTTTCCATGCTAATTCAAAACCCCGCAGAACGCAAGTGGGTGCCATCCGAAGCCTCAGGAGCCTGGCGGAACAATCGGATCCGGGCGCGCCGAGAGGGTGGACTTATGCCTGCAATTGCAGGGGCTTTGGCGATTGCAGAGCCAGTAAAGGCGAAATAGTTTCGCCCCCTCACGAACGTCTTCTACTCGATCAAATCTGGCAGTCGACCAGTGACGTCGGGACGGGACTTGAGAACCCGAGGCGCCTTGGGTCCGGAGTTGGAACACTATTTGCTTTACACTCAGGCGTAGTGAATTGGCTGTGAAGCGCAGTACACCAGCCAAGCCGTCGAAAGCAGCGACGGTCACCAAGTTTAGGAATTGGCATTGTTTCCCTGCTCGGGGTGAAGCGCCGCGAACGCGAGGTAAAAGAAGCGTTCGGCAGTGAATCAGGCACCGCCACGATGATGATGGGAAACGACGAATGACCCGAGGCCAGCGTCCCCCTCCCCACGGCACTCGGGGCTCAGCCTGGGTTGCAAAAGCAACCCAGGCTATTTTTTTTGTGGAAGCTTTGTTCCTTCCTTCACGACTTCCAACGCAGACAACAACGCACTGGACGGCGCCACCTGTACGCGAATTTGCTTTGGCAGCAGCGTGATTTCCAGCGGGAGCGTCCCAACAGGCTCGCCGTCGATCTCGATCTCGGTCGGGTCGTTGGCTTCGGCAAAGATTTGGGCGGCTTGAAAATGGCGGACGTTCGGGTGTGAATACACTTCTCCTGAATAGAGCATCGAGAAGCTGCCCAGAAGCTTCAGGGCTCCGGCGTAGCGGATAACCGTTACATCCAAAACTCCATCGTTGGGGATAGCCGCCGGGCAGGGCCGCATGCCCCCGCCGTGGAACTGGCCGTTGCCGACCGCGATATTGGTGATGAAGAAAGGCAGGCCGGTCGAGCTTCCATCCATAGCAAGGCTGATCTGGCGACCGCGATAACTGAGAAAGGTTTTGAAGGTTGCCCAGAAGAAGGCCGATTTTCCTCCGAAGCGAGCCATAAAGTTTTTCGACTGCGCGGCCACGTGCCCACCCATTCCAAAGCTGACGAGGTTCACAAAATACCGGCTGACCTGATCCCCGCTGCTGGCGCGAAATGTGGCCCTGCCCACATCGATCTGCGCAGGAACACCGGCACCGAGAATTTCGATCGCTGCGTCGGCGTCGGAGGGAATTTCCAACGTGCGGCGGAAGTCACCGCCGGTGCCGAGGGGCAGAATTCCGAGCACGGCCTCCGGCCGGATCATGTGGTCTTTGTCAAAAAAACCGTTGGCAACTTCATTCACGGTCCCATCGCCACCCACGGCAATAATCAAATCGCAGCCTTCGTGCAGTAGGGCACGAGTGATGCCGATTCCCGCGCCGGGCTGATCCGTGAAGCGGGTGATCACGCGGCCCAGGCGGCTTTCGAGCATGGCGGCAAGCTGCGGCCAACGCCGGGCCGTCCTGCCACGGGCAGAACTCGGATTGACAACGGCAGCTATTTTTGACGGCTTGCTCATACAACAGGAGGGAGTTGGCCGCTTCGATAGAGGCGCAGATGAACGTCCTCGACGGTGTCCTTGAGCGTTTCTTCCGGGCTGCGCGTTTGGAAACCAAGCTCGTTGCGGGCTTTGGTGGAATCGCAATACCAGTAACAGGCGGACATTTTGACGGAGGCGTCGTCCAACTCGATTTTCTTTCCCAGCAACGGATAGATCACCCGCATGGCGCGCGCGCCCCAGAGGGAAACCTCAAGAGGCGGTTCCATCGACGGCGGCGCTTTGCCTGAGATTTCCGCCACCTTTTCAATCAACTGCCGAAAGGTCCAGTTGACGTTGCCCATCAGATATCGCTCGCCGGGTTTCCCACGCTCCATGGCCAGACTCAGTCCGTGGGCAACATCGCGGACGTCCACAAAATTCAGGCCGCCTTTGGGAATTGCTTTGATCCCGTCCTGCAGGAAAAGCGCCACGTCGCGAGTGGAGGAATTGCGTTCGTCGCCGACGCCGAGAAGCAGGCTCGGGTTGACGATGACAACATTCAATCCGGTGCGGGCATGGTAATCCAGCGCCAGCTTTTCCGCAAAAATCTTGCTGAGATAGTAGGGCCATTCTGCGAGCACGTCATTCTTATAGCCCGATGTCTCATTGTAGACGGTCGGAGTTGTGCCGACGGCGATAGTGCCAGAACTGGATACCACTACTACCTTGCTCACCTTATGTTCCAGAGCGGCCTCGCAGACGTTGCGGATCCCTTCAATATGCGTCTCGTAGAGGAGGTCCTGGTCTTTTGCGTCGCGCGAGACGATGCCCGCCAGGTGATAGATTTCGGAGACACCGTTCGCCGCAAGTTGCACCTGCTGGCGATTCACGATGTCGCCGTGGACTACTTCTACTGCGGCGTCCTGCTCCCAGGGAGACAGCCCTCGGCAAAACACCCGCAGTCGCACGGGGTCCGGTTCTGCCTTCAGTTGCTCCACCAGGTGCTTTCCCAGGAAGCCTGTCGCGCCGGTAACGAGAACGGATTTCGTTGCCATCAGATGCTCTCAGGTATTCCTTGCACATCCGCCATGAGGATGGGCGCGAAGTGCATCATGGTAATGCTGGGCTTGCGGCCCACATGGCTCTCGGCCATATCGAGCGCCTCTTTCATGTTCTGAGCGGTGTCCCATCCCATGATTTTGGCCGCACGTCTCGACTCCGCTCCCACCACGATCACCTTGCCCGTCTGCGCGCGCCCGTTTTCTCCCCAATACCACATGTAAAACGGATGCACGCCGTGGTAGGCATGGCCGGTGCGATACATGCGGATGTAGTCCGGATCGCGGGCGAATTGTTCTTCATATTTGCGCTGCAATTCCATCGAATCGCGCGTCTCCGGCAAAATGCGGTTGAAAAACTCGATGTAAGAAGGATGGTGCAACGGGTCAAATTCATTGTAGAGGGGATGAGTGATAATCAGCACGCCGTTCTTCTTTACGACGGGCATACCGCGATACATGTTGTGGAAATATCCAAGCGCCATCACCTGCACCAGCAAGGGATTCAGAATCGAATTCACGTTGTAAGGCGAAACGAATGGAATGCCGTAAACCACCACGTCCGACTGTCCATCGAGCGGCGTGCAATACTGCGCGTAACAGTAGGCCAGCGTTTTGGCGTGGGTGGGCAGTGTGGCGCCGGCATGCACGGCGATCATCTGATAGGGCGCCGGAATCGCAAAAAGGGTTTTCCGCCTGGCGGCACGGGGAAGCAGCCCCAGACCTCTGCGCGTGGCCTCAAACATGGCGCGGTCGACGCCCGTCCAGTAGTCTTCGTTCTTCGTGAAGAAGGCCATGGCGGGTTCGAACATGCGATTGTTCAGCACCGTCTCAATGTGGAAGACCTTCAGGCGGCGGTTGATCACATCCATGATGCGGTCGCAGGTGTGGTTCATGGCAGACCGCGTATGGTCAAAATAGGAGTTGCTGGCCAGGATGGTTTGCGGCGTGTGATGGGCTTGTAGGGTAGCGTAGTCGCACAATCCCACGCTGACGGACTTGCTTCCTCCGTCCATGGGAACCAGGTTGATGTTGACATAAATGAGCAGGTCCGACTCCGCAGCCCGCCGATTGATGCGGACCCTCTCGCCAATCTCGGTGATCCCAAGTTCTACCATGCCGTCCGGCGCATCGCCATCATGGTTGTAGAGGCGATCGGGATAGAAGTTGGAGAAAACGTGGTTGCCGACCGCGCGTCGAACCTCCGCCGCCGTCATGCGACGATGATAGGAGGTTGCTACGATAATGTGGACGTCCTCGACACCTTTGTCGGCAAGCAGTTTCAGCACAATTTTCAGCACGGATTCGCGGATGTCCGGTCGCTTCATTTTCGGCAGGGGCAGGGAGATGTCATCGATGGCGATGGTCACTTTCATCCCCGGCTGCAGCAGCGCTGGGAGCGGCTCCATCTGTTCAGGGTGATCGATGGCATAGCGGATGGCGGCATCGCGGTCCTTGAGTCCGGCAATGGTGGGATTGGGATAGAGGACCCGTGTGCCCGCTGGCATTCTGACGGAGAGAAGGTCCTCGCCGTACCACATCAGCCGCTCGGCCGAGCGTCCCTCGAGCTGGACGACGCAGCCCTCATGCGAAACGACCGCGTTGCGCCCTACTGCATTGGGTGTGGGATCGCCGAACTCAAAGGCCGGCGGCCCCGCCGGGTGATGGTTCCCGGCGTTGTCTGACATCGAAGCCTCTTTTCAGGTCCAGAATCGTCCAGCCGCGCTCCCGGGCAACACGCTTGAGCCTGCGGTCAGGATTGACGGCCGCTGGCATGCCCACAGCTTCCAGCATGGGAAGGTCGGAAAAGCTGTCTGAATAAGCCTTACACTGTTTCATTTCCGTGCCATACCGCCGGCACAGCCGTTGCATGGCGCGGACCTTTTCTTGCTCGGCGATTAACGGAGCTTCAACTTCCCCGGTTGCGATCCCGTCCTTGAAAACCAGGCGGTTCGAGATCACAGATTGAAAACCAAGGTACCGGATTACCTCGTCCAGAGCAACATCCAGTTCGCCGGACACAAGCACCGGCAGGTACCCTTGCCTGCGGTTTTCTTCAAGCAGCACCAGCGTGTCCGGGTAAATGGACGGCAGAATTTCCTCATCAAAGATCTGCCGCGACTGCGACCGCAGCACCTGCTCGTCCATGCCGCGATATTCGCGAAAGAACACTTCGTTGAATCGCCGTCTCGAATGCCACTCGATGGCCAGCCACGAGGGAATGCTCAGCAGCAGTTTCGAGAATTTCAGCGCTGCGAGAGCTCTCGACGGCTGGTGCAAGGTGAAGTATGCATATCTTCGGACGATATTTCCCGAAGTCAGAGTTCCATCGAAATCGTAAAAGGCCAGCCGTTGGTTGGGGCTCATGATTCAGGAATCTTCATCGTTTCAGTCTGCCTTCGAGAGCTGCGATGGGCCAGGAGGCGCTGAAAATTCTTCTTGTGCCTCCAAGCGAGAAACAGCGTCAGTAACGCAGCATACAGAGCCTCCTGCAAGCTGACGAAGGCGAGCATCAGTATGACGAACAGCCCCCAGGTGCTTATGGAAGCCGTCGCACCTGACTCAGGCCATTTCAAGCGGCTGCCGATTGATCTCATCATCACAAAAAATGCCAGGGCCACGGCGGCCCAAAAAGGGTATATCCGCAGCATGACGCCTGCGGAAGTTGCGATTCCCTTGCCTCCATTAAACTTCAGAAAAGGTGAGAAACAATGTCCGAGAATTGCTCCGAAACCGAACAGCCAGTCCAGAGCCACTCCATGCGCCCCGTGGCTGGCCAGCCATACGGCGAAGTAGCCTTTCCCAAGGTCGCCGATCAGCGTCAGCACCGCGCGCCACTTGTTCACGCGCAGGACATTGTTGAACCCGGGATTTCCGGAGCCGACGGAGCGAATGTTGACGCCGCTGCCCAGCATCGCCAGAACTGCAAAAGGGATGGACCCCAACAGAAAACAGACAACGAACCGGACTATGATTCCCAACGTACTCGCAGGCATAACCAGGTGTTCTTCGGCCTTCCTCTGATCGCGTCAGGCGCAGAGCCTGGCAATCGCTTCCCGGACCTGTTCCCGCAGCACTGCCAGTTCGCGCACGTCGTTCAACTGAATGTAGATGGGTTCACCCACCGCAACCTTTGCTTCTCCGCGCCGCGGCATCCTCGTGCCTACAGAGAGTATAGAGGAAGTTCCCCGGAGTCCGAGGGGGTAAATCGGATTACCGGTCTGCATGGCAGCGTCAAGAGCATCCAGCCGGAATCGGCTGAGATGCGCCGGCACGGTCGGCGGACCCTCAGAAAGCACCAGCACTGAATGGCCGTCCTCGAGTCCCTGGCGAATGCGCTGGCGAAGCGTGCCACCAGGTGGAAGGCTGGCGGCGCGCAGCGGCGGAAGAACCAGCGGCCGCAGCAGGAACACCAGGACGCCGGGAAGGGCATCGAGCGCTCCGGGATCTGAAAACCGCAGGGGCGTTGGCAGAATCGCAGCCAATGCCAGAGCATCGATGGCGCCGGCGCGGTTAGCCATCAGGACGGCTGCCCGTCCCGGTTCAAGCCGTTCGCTCCCGTCCAGTCCAATTCTGTGGCCGAGCAGCTTTAGTAAATTTCTTGAAATGGCGGAAATGACGGTGGCCCTTGCCTCTGAGCCGGGAACGGCCCGTGCCAGCAATCCACCGCCGGCCCCCAGGAGCAATAACAGCATCTGCGAAAATTTGCGAACCAGCCAGCGGCCACGGCGCGCCAGGCCGAGCTGAATCCAGGCGCCCAGGCTCTCCCACCAGAGTCGCAGAATTTGCAGCCAGTGTGGCCGGCGATTGAGCTCGAGTTCCCCACGCTCATAGAGCAGCCGAGTTTCGTTGCGCCGGATCTTGCCGCTCGACGTCTTGGGAATGCTCTGCGGCGCCACCAGCTCTACCTTGTCCGGCGGAATACCAACGGCCAGGCCTACCCGCTCAATCACCTCCGCTTCAATGCGGTCCAGGTCCTCTTTAGTGGCCACGCGGGTTTCCGCCACCACCACCAGTTGCTCGGTGCCAAGGTCAGGGTCGCGCCTGCCAAACGCTGCCACGCATCCCCGCCGTACCTCCGGGACTTCAGCAGCGGCAAGCTCCACTTCCTGCGGGACGATGTTGCGGCCGGACTTGATAATCAGGTCCTTGGCGCGGCCGGTGATGTGGATCTCGCCGTTGGCCCAGTAGCCGAGATCGCCTGAGTCCATCCAGCCATCTTCAGTGGTGACGGCTGCCGTGGCGCTGGGATTGCGGAAATATTCCGCGGTTTTGGATGGACCTCGGAAAAGGACCTTGCCCTGAATGCGCTCGCCGAGCGGATTGCCGTCCGGGTCGATCACTTTGATTTCGTGTTCCGGCAATGCCTTGCCGTTGGCCACAAAGCGTAGCGCGCCGGAATCCTCCGCTTGGTCGGGAACCGCCTTGCCTTCAGCCTCAAAAACATCACGGCGGATGCGATCAATTACCGGGCGGCGGTTAAGGGGCGGAAAGGCCAGTGCCACGGAAGACTCAGCCAGGCCGTAACAGGGGACAAAACTTTCAGCGCGGAAGCCGTAGGGCTTAAAACGCTTTTCAAAACGTTCCAGCGTGTCGGGGAGCACGGCCTCGCCGGCGTTGATGGCCACGCGCCAGGCGCTGAGGTCAAGACCTTCGATGGCGGTGTCGGGAATCTTGCGGGCGCAGAGTTCATAGGAAAAATTCGGAGCGGGGCAGAGCGTGCCACCGGAATCGTGCAATGCCCACAGCCATTTTTCCGGCCGGCTCAGAAAGGCCAGCGGCGACAGGATGGTGATGGGCAGGGCGTAGTAAACGCTGTAAAGCCATGAGCCGATCAGGCCCATGTCATGATAGAGAGGCAGCCAGCTCACTACGATGTCGGAGGGCTGCACGTTGACGGCCCAGCCGATGCCTCGAATGTTGGCCAGGAGGTTCGATTGCGTGAGCACCACACCTTTGGGATCGCCTGTGCTTCCGGAAGTGTACTGGATAAATGCTGCATCGGCTGCTTCGATGGCGCCCGGCTGGAGACGCGCGCCGCTGCCGGCAAGCTCTTCAACCGTGGTCACGCCCAGGATGCCGGGCAGGTTGAGGCGGAGCAGTTCGGAAACCCGCCGGGCCGCTTCAAAGCTGATCAGAAATCTGACTTCAGCGTTGCGGAGAATCCCCACCTGCCGCCGCACGTATTCTTCAATCTTGTCCGGCCGTGCCGGAGGATAAATGGGCACGGCGATTCCGCCTGCCAGCATGACGCCGAAAAAGGCGTAGAAAAACTGCGGCGAGGTGGGAAGCATGATGGCCACTGTTTCATTCCGGCGCAGTCCTCCGGAAACCAGTCCGGCCGCCACATTTGAGGCGATGCCCAGCAGCTTGCCGTAGCTGATGTCTTCGCCGGAACCGTCCTCCAGCACGTGGGCCTGCACGCGGTCCGGGTCCACCTCGGCGTGCTTGCGCAAAACCTCGATTAAATTGCGTGCTGAACCTGGCGGAGGCGGCGCAACGCGGGCGGGCTGCCTGATGGTGTAACGTTGCGACGCAGCGGGGGCTTCGTCTTCGCCGACGGCGACGGCGCGCACCCAGTCGGCCGGAGTCTCGGCCCCTTCGGCAATGCGGTCGGGCAGCCGGACGTTAAAGTGGGCTTCCGTACGCACGAGAAGTTCCACCATCTCAAGGCTTCCCAAGCCCAGGTCGCGCTGCAGTGAAGAACTCAAGGTGACGGATTCCGCCGCGCGAAGTGACCCCAATTCCGTGAGAAGCTCACGCACGATCTGGAGCATCTGCTGCTCAAGCTGAGCCGCGTCAATTTGTCTGGGTGCGGTTGGCATTTCGATGGAAGCTTCTAACCCGTTCGCTAAATCTTAAACGACCACTCCTTTACAGCCTCGGGTTGGATCCACTTTTCGATCCCTGCTATCTGATGATGAATCCAATAATTGCTCCAGTGGATCCGCTCCGGATCCCACGGGAGAAGCATGCGGTCTTGCTCCGAGAGTTTGCCGCAGGCCGTCCGGATGTTTTCCGATTCAAAGACGTAGCGGTTGTGAAGAATAAATGGGAGATATTGATCAAGTGTCTGCTCTCGGAATCGCGCCTGCAAACCGAGCGTGCGCAACGCGCTCTGCCAGCGCGCGAGAGACTGGCTGCCGGGCAGCCCGGCCGTGCTTACGGCACTGCGCATGCGGTCGAGTATAGCTTGGGCCCGCTGAATGCGCTTCTCGACCCTTTGCCGTCGAGCCCGCGACTGTTCAACGGAGATAAACCGTGCCCGTCCGCGCGAAGCAGCGATGCGGATGGGCAGCCTTTCTCTGCCGTTCCGGCCGGCCCTTTTTCGCGCTTGCTGCCGCAGCAGGTCGACCAACGGGCCCAGCTTGATGGGATTCACGTCCGCGGTGCCCAGTTGATAAATCTTGTCCGCGCGCCCTTCCAGCAGGAGTGCGCCGACGGCCAGAATCGCCGCCGCCACAAGATCCACCGGCACTACTTCCAGCGGAGTCTCGCGGCTCACAGGCCAGTGCTTCAGGCCGCCCATAGCCATCAGCACCAGCGGGGCGGCGGTCCTTCCGCCTTCGATCCAGCCGGGAAAGGGAAACCGCAGGGCGCTTTCAACGATGGCCGGGCGCACTATCGACCATGCCAGGTCATTTTGGCGAGCGATCAGTTGCTCGCCCAAGCTCTTCGAGTAGGTGTAGGTGTTGACCCAACCCCAATGTTCCGCACGCCGCTTGCCCAGCGCCACCAGTTTCTGCGCGGTCTCTTTGGAGCGAGCATGCGGTTTGTCCGTTTCGCGATCGGGTTCGGAGTCGGTGATCAGGCGGACCTGCTCACGGCAGTAGGCGAGTTCGGTGAGAGCGCCGAAGGCATTGTCGTCAGCGCCTTTTCGATGGGGATAGAAGCCGAGGATGGGCTCAGTTTCTTCAATCAGGCCGTTGGCCTCGCCGCAAACAAAGCAGGTGGAAACGTGCAAGAGGCGCGCGCCGGCGCGCCTGGCCAGCGCGATGGCGTTTTCCACGCCGTCAACGTTTGCCCGGAGGGATTCATCGACTGGCGGAAAAAACTCCACTTTTCCGGCGCAGTTGATGATGAGCTTCACCCGTGATGCAATCGCATTGAGCGCCTGATGGTCGAGCCCCCAGTCGGACTGGGCCAGCTCTCCGGGCCAGACGGTTACCCTGTCCCAGAGGAATTGCTCGCCACGCGTCGCCAGCAGCGCCGCCATGACGGGCGATTCCATGACCTCGGCCTGAAAACGCTCCTCTGCGGAAAGGCCTTTGCCGGGTCGCAGCAGCACGTGCACGTGCTTCACCTGAGGATATCGGTCCAGCAGCATGGCGAGGATCACTTTGCCCAGGAATCCATTTCCTCCTGTCAGAAGGAGTTCGTTCTCCCGGAACGTTCGTCCAGCGTCCGTCAATTGAAATTGCTGTACCATCTTGCAGGCAGGAAGCAGGCCTTATCCAGTCTGTGGCCTGAGTTGTTTCATGTTATCGACCGCTGGAAGCTGCTGTCAAGAGTGGGCTACGGGAGTAGCGGGATTTCTGGAAAGCTCCTTCGCCGGACTCGCGGCATTGGGTCCGGCTTCCATAGGCTGTGCCGCGCGGTAGGTGTGGATCACGCGATGAATCACCGTCAGATTCGAGAAGAAGACAATCACCCACAGCACTGGCGCCATGCGGTCGAATAGTGCTCCGATGATGATCAAAACCACGCGCTCCGGCCGTTCCAGAAAGCCTACCTTGCAGGATGGAATCAGGTTCTCCGCTCGTGCTCTCGAGTAACTGGTCATGACCGAGCCAATCATGGCCAATGCTACAACTACGACGTACATAAACCGATTAACGCGGCCGTAGTAGACCAGCAGCCCCGTGAGGAGAAACAGGTCGGAATAGCGGTCCAGCACAGAGTCGAAAAAGCCTCCAAATGGCGTCACGCGGCGCGTCCGGCGGGCCACCGGACCGTCCGTGAGGTCAAACACCCCGCCTATGATGATGGTCACGCCCGCCCAGCGGAAATATCCGTAAGCAAACAGATAGGCAGCAACAAGATTGATAGTAAAGCCTATAGAGGTCAGGAAATTGGGATTGATGCCGATCTTCGAGAACGAGCGTATGATAGCGTCGTACGCATACCAGCAAACATCGCCAATTTTCCGGGTAATCATCGGGCTAAGTCGGGAATCTGTCCGGCTGAGGTTTCCGGGTCAGGAACTTAGAGAAAAGCTGACACCTCCCGCCCGCTCCTATAGCCGCGCCTTGCTTCAGGCGCACATAGCCGGAAATTTTCCCTCGTGAAGCGTATCTTAGCGGAATTGCCCCAGTTCTGCAACCGTGGGCGCGCCAGCAGTAGGCTCTGAAAGCCCTTTACGGCATCGCAAATGCGATGGATACGGGCCTTCGGAGCAGCTTCTATTCGGCAATTGATGCGACCTGCGCATCGCTATCAGGCGATGAAGTTCTGCCGCAGGTTGCTGCTCCTAAAGACAGCTATCATCACTCGGTCTAAAAGATGCAGCATCCCCGGCGTCTCTCCTGATACGATGGAAGAAACTGCTGGACCGCCAGGGGACAGAAAGGAAGGAGTGTGCCGATGTCAATCTCAACCATCGAGAAGCAGACCTTTCCGATGCTGATCGGCAGCGACTGGGTCAAGACTCAGCGCGTACGAACCATACGCCTGCCGTTTGACGGCACGCCCGTTGCGGACGTTTATGATGCCGATGCTTCCATTGTCGAACGAGCCATCGTGGCAGCGCAGAAGGGCGCCAGGGCGATGGCCGGGCTCACCCAGTACGATCGGGCGGAACTGCTCCAGCGGATGCGAAACCTGCTGGAACGCGATGCGGAGGAGTTTGCGCGCCTGGTCACTCTCGAGGCCGGCAAGACTATCCGCGAAGCCCGCGGTGAGGTGGGCAGAGCGCAGCAGACCCTTGCGGCTTCCGCAGACGCGGCGCGCAACCTCCACGGCGAGGCTGTTCCCATGGAAGGGGCTGCTGGCGGCAAAGGCCGCTGGGCGATGACGGTGCGCGAGCCGCTGGGCGTGATCGCCGCCATCACGCCATTCAATTTCCCACTGAACCTCGCGCTGCACAAGATCGGGCCGGCGCTGGCGGCCGGCAACAGCGTGGTCCACAAACCTTCGGAGAACACGCCGCTGAGCGCGTTGCGCCTGGCGCGCCTGTCCATCGAGGCCGGCGTACCGGAAGGAGCTTACAACGTAGTGACTGGCTCCGGAGAAGAAACGGGCCGGCAGATTGTCAGCGATCCGCGGATCGCCATGATCACCTTTACGGGCAGTCCCGAAGTGGGCCGGGAAATCCGCTCCGCAGCCGGGCTGCGGAGGGTGACGCTCGAAATGGGATCAAACTCGGCGGTGATTCTGGAGCCCGATTGCGACCTGTCAATGCTGGTGCCTCGCTGCGTTGCAGGCGGATACGCGATTGCAGGTCAGGTATGCATTTCCGTGCAAAACATCTACGTACACGAGTCGATCGCCCCAGATTTTACGGAGCGATTCGTTTCCGGCGCGCAGGCGCTCAAAATCGGACATCCGTTGGAGGAAAGCACCGACATGGCTTCGCTGATCAACCAGACGGCAGCGGAGCGGGTGGAGAGCTGGATTCAGGCGGCTATCGGCCGCGGAGCGCGGCTGCTGACTGGAGGAACTCGCCGTGGTACGGTCATGGAGCCGGCCGTCTTGACAGGCGTCGCGCCGGACGATGCCGTGTCCTGCAAGGAAGTATTTGGGCCACTGGTGGTTCTACATGTTTATGCAGCGATTGAAGACGCTATTGAGGCTGTCAATGCGAGCAAGTATGGCTTGCAGGCCGGGATCTGCACGCGTGATATTGGCAGAGCCTTCGACGCGGCCCGGAAGCTCCGCGTAGGCGGAGTAATGGTGAATGACGTGCCCGCCTTCCGGGTTGACCTGATGCCCTACGGCGGCACCAAAATGAGCGGCGTCGGTCGGGAGGGCCCGCGTTACGCAGTCGAGGAAATGACCGAGTTGAAGCTGATCTGCTGGCGGGGATAGGCTGGTGACTGTCGGCCACAGGATCATTTACCGTCCACGGAAAAAGCGAGAAGCACGTTCCCGGAGATGTTGTTTGTGTATCCGGCTTGAACATAAAGCATTCCGTTAAAGATGGCGGGACCGGTTGCGGTCATCGAACCTCCGTGGGCATCAATCCCGTTCACCGTGTGGTAGGTTTGCAGAGTGTTGAAGTCCCAAAGTACCTTGCCATCCCTCGTGTCATAAGCGCGAAGATGACCGTCTTCCGAGCCGGAGAAGACGACTCCCGGGATCACTGTGGGCGGCGCACTCTGTGCTGCGCTGCAGCCCACATCCTTCAGACATCCCGGTGTGGGTGCCGGTGAATGCCAGACTTGCTTACCAGTGGCAGCATCAAGAGCGAACATGCCTCCTCCGGCCCCCGGATTACTTGGGTCCCAGTCGGAGAGTGGGAAGAAAGCGGTTTTCCCGCTTGCCGCGCCACCCCACTCGACTCCTCCGAGCGGGCCGCCCTTGCCAATTCGCGATTGCCAGATGATTTCGCCCTTCCGGTCAGGATCGAGCGCGTAAACTACTCCCGATTTCTGTCCCACGATCAGTGCCCGCCGTCCGTTCGATAGCGTTACAAGAATAGGCGGCGATCCAAAGTCAAAATCGTTCCCGGGCTCTTCAGGACAGTTCTCTTTGCCGGGAGCTACACAAGCAATGTTCCAGCGGTCATCGGGAGTCAGTTGGCGATGCCAGAGCATCTTGCCGTCACTCATCCGAAAGGCGATGACGGCATCCGTGTAAGGAGTCGGCGGATCCGAATAGCTGTTGCCTGTTGCGACGTAAATTTCATGCGCTTTGGCGTCGATTGTGGGGGGCGACCAGACCGCGGCCCCGGACGGCCCCCACATCGACGTTCCGGCGGAACTCTTGCGCTCATTTGGATGAGGGGCATCCGGGATGGTATAGGCCTTCCAGATCTGTTTCCCCGTTTGAGCGTCGAGCGCAACAACGCTGCCGCGAAAGGAACAGCACGGGTAATTCGGATCGATGGCCGCACCCTCTTCGCCGGATGAGACGGGAACGTAAAGGCGTGTACCAAAGACCACGGGCGATCCGGTGATTCGGGCTTCGGGATGTGAGTCGGCACGCGTTTTCCACAACAGCTTCCCGGTTGTGGCATTTACGGCATAGATGTCGCCTTTGACATCTCCAAAGTAGACCAATCGCCCGCCAAATCCTGGAGACACGGCCGTCTTCACGGTGGTTGGGGCCTTGAACGTCCAGTAGACGCAGCCGGTTTTTGCATCCACCGAATAGACGGTGCCGTCCTCGCTGCCTGAATAGATCCGTCCGCCGAAAATGGTAGGCTGGCCGTAGGTCGCGTAAGCACCGGGAAATCCCAATGCCCACTTCAACTTCAGCTTGGGAATCTCGGCACGAGTGAGCTTGGCTATGGCGCCTGGCGCATAGCGGCTGTTTGCAGCATCGAATCCCCAAGAGGTCCAGCCGGGGTCATCCAGTATGGGTTTGCGCTCTACCGAGCAATAACCCGTATGCGACACCTGAGCCACTGTCTTGGAAGCCGAGAGAAATGCCGCCACGTCAGCCCGTTCGCTTCGGGTAAGCTGTTTGCCTACGGACTGCATCCTGCCGGTGTCCAGGGAGCGCAGAATGTAGCTGCGCGAGAGCTGGCTAAGAACTTCCCTGGGCGGCGCAATTGAGCCGGTGCGGTGACAGGCTGCGCATTTCGCCTGAAAGATCGCGGTTCCATGGGTCTGGCTGGAGGCCGCCTGGACTGGAAGAGCAAGAGCGAACAGCAACACAGCAGGAAGGATTGGCAAGGATTTCATGTCGTACCGTTCTTCGTAAATCAGCACCGTGATCTAGGAATCGTCGGCCTCCCGGTTTTTCTTAGATGGCCCAGCACGGGCAACAGTTGTGTCCGACCGGCCTCTAAGAGAGTTCACAATTCTATGCTACCATCATGCGAAAATGTGTGGCTAATTCCGAATCTAAAACTCGTAGGGAGAGCAAGCATGCGTTGTATTCTTTGTGACTGTCGTGCTGATCTCCTTTTGTGGCGAGGTGCCGGGGTCCAAAACCTCTCAGTGCGAAAGCTGTAGCGCGTTGACTCTGCCCCTGGGCTGGGATACGCTCTCCACCAGTCAGTAAATCCTGGGAAAATCCCGACAAGGAGTTCAAGCATGATTCGGCACGCAATGGCGGCGGGAATCCTGATTCTGCTCTCAGCGGCGGTATGTGCGGCCGCCGACATCAATGGTCGCTGGGAGGGTTCCGTCAGTGGCCCTAACGGAGACTTCCATCTGGTGTTTAACTTTCATGCCGACGGCAGCAAGTTAACCGGCACGGTGGAAACGCCTAACGGCGAGAATCCCATCAGCGACGGCAAGGTTAGCGGAGATCACCTTCCCTTCAAGACGCATTTCAACGATAACGACGTCGACCACGAAGGGACCATTCGCGGCAACATCATTGACTTGAAAGTCTCAGGCCCGTGGGGAGAGAATGCGGTCACGCTCAAACGCGCTTCGGAGAAAAAGACCCCTTGAGCACCGTTAATTGTCAATCTGCGAAAGGTTCGTCGGCGGATGGGCCGTAAATGCCCGGCACCGGAATGCCGTTCAGTCGCAGGTAAACGCCAAGCTGCGCGCGATGGTGAACCACATGGTTCAGGAACATGGCGCGGTAGGCGGCAAACCGGGTCCCCTCAAAAATCGTCTTCCCCTGGAAAGACAGCTTCCAGTTCTGCTGCCAGGCATCATCCGTTGTAGCAGCCAATGCTGCGCGAACTTTGGGCGCCTCCTCGTCCAGAACCCTGACGAGTTGCTCCGCTGACTCGAAGGGCAGCGGTTTGTAGCTGCCTGAGGAGAAATCCAACTGCGGTGTAGTCAAGACGGTGAGTCCGAAGCTGGTCAACTGCGCGACGTGCGGCGCCAGTTTGCCAAGCGGCATGGACTTCTCGTGCGGCCGGTAGTCAGCCTTGTCAGCCGGAACCCGCTCGAGCGTCTTGCGTGTTTTCGCCGCCTCCTGGTCGAACTCAGACAGAAGCGCTTCACTGATTGTCATCTGATCCTCCTTGTCGGAATCGTGGCCGCCGCGTCTAATCATCATAGGCGAATAAAAAGCGAAATGTCAACTGAAAAGTGCCGGTCGCATTGACGGCGTCACCGACCCTGCCGTGGCTGCGCGCACCATGTACTCTCGCGGAGTAATTTCGCGGGGAAAAGTTTGACAACCACTTATTGCGCCCGTTTATAACGGGTATTCGCCCGATTGACTCTGTCAGCCTTCCATCTATGATGGGTCCCATGAAGGGGACGGCTTTGTTCATTGACGGTCGGGCACCCAATGCTTCCGTTGGGGTGTGGGCTCAAGAGGGTCCATCTCACCTACCCCGCGGAGTTTGCCTGCTACAGAGGTGTATGAGCCACATCACTTCAACACACACCTCTACGGCAAGCGCAAAGGAAGAGACGACGGACGAAGGCCGAGTCACGGACTTCTTGCTTCCCCCCGGTGGGTCCTAGCATGTGGGGCAGAAGTGTCCGGAACCCCGGGCACGATGTGGATGTGAACGAGGATGCAAGGGGGAGAGGATTAACTGGTAACAACGGTTCGGTTATGGGCCTTTTGAGCTGAAAGTCTCAGCACCGGAACAGTCACAGAACCGATTCAACACCAGGCTGAAAATTTAGCCAAATCCGGCGGCATCGCCCTCTGGGACGGCTGCAATGCCCGGCGTGTGTTCCGTTGTGCATTGTCAAGGAACACTTTTTCATATCGGCCTGAATACATAGGCGGCTTCGACAATAGGCAGAAGTGGTTTGAAAAATCTGGTCATGGGAGCGCCCGGGGGTTGGGCGCCGAGGAGATTCCAATGCAGCGCGCGATCAAGCGGATTTTCAGTTTCCTGGGCTCAATAGCAATTCTTTGCGGCGGATTTGTAATCCTTCATGGATCTCTTCCTCCGGTTTCCATCAATGCCTGGCTTCCCGCCGGCAACCTGACAGCGGCCCGCGCGGGCGCAGGCAGCGTCTTGTTACAGGATGGCCGGCTTCTCATCACCGGGGGCAACGGTGCATCCGGCGCATTGGCCACCACCGAGATTCTGGACCCATCGAGGGGGTTCACTCCCGGCCCGCCCATGAATTTTGCGCGCAGCAACCACGTTGCCATGCTATTGCGGGACGGCCGCGTGCTGGTGGCCGGCGGTACGGACGCTTCCGGCCGCGCTTCGCAAAGCGCCGAGCTCTTTGATCCCGCAGCCAACTCCTGGAGCGCTGCCGGCCCGCTCATGGTCGGCCGCTCGGGCGCAACTGCCACATTGCTGCCATCCGGTCATGTGCTCATCGCCGGCGGCACAGCCAATGGCGCGGCGCTGGCAAGCTTCGAGCTTTTTGATCCTAACTCGAATACCTTTTCGCTCGCTGCCGGGACGCTCTCCTCGCCGCGCGAAAATCATGCCGCCGCGCTGCTTCCTGACGGTCGCGTGCTCATCGCCGGCGGCTGGGACGGCACCACGCAACAGTCGCAATCCGGTCCCGGCGGGCCTAACGTCCTCGCCTCTACTGACATTTTTGATCCCAGTACCGGTGCCGGCGCTCCCGGGCCTGCGCTGACCGGCCCGCGCATGAACTTCACTGCCACCACTGCACTCGATGGCAGCGTGGTCGCCATCGGCGGAACGAACGGCCAGAACGATCTTGCTTCGATTGACGTACTCGCTCCCGGCGCCGGCGCTTTCGCGCTCTCCGGCACCAATCTCGCCACGGCCCGCCAGGGGCATCTGGCATTCCTGCTTCCTCACAACGGCAACATTCTGGTGGTTGGAGGGACCTCGAGCGGCGCCGCCGTTTCGTCCACAGAACTCTACACGCCCTGGACCGGCGCAACCAGCGTCACGGGCGCCCTAGCTTCGGCGCGCTCGGGCGCCACAGGGAGCTCGCTGTTCCAGACGGTCCTCACCGCCCCCGTCGGCATCGACGGCGCATTGCTGGTCGCGGGCGGACAGGACCCATCTTCGCCTCCCTCGACGCTCCAAAGCGCTGAAGTCTACGGCTTCGCTACCATCAAGACGGACAAGGCCGACTACGCGCCGGGTGAAACCGCAAACATCACCGGCAGCGGCTGGCGGCCCGGCGAAGTTGTGCAGATGAGCCTGGTGGAGGTTCCTGACCTCGACGCCGACAGCCCGATTCCTCTCACGGCCACGGCCGACGCCAGCGGAAATCTTCCCACCATCGCATTTCCAATCGATATCGCCGACCTAAACGTTCACTTCACCCTCACCGCCGTGGACTCCGTCTCCCAGGCACAGACGAGGTTTACGGATGCGAACCCCCAAAGTGTCACCGTGGGAACGCAGTCTCCCAACCCGGTCCCTGCCGGTAATTCCGCAACGTATACGGTCACAGTGGCCTTTAATGGTAATTCTACTACCTCCTGCACGGCGGACCTGAGCGTCTCAGGGCTCCCCTCTGGGGCATCCCTGCAGAGTTTCAGCCCTGCTTCCCTTACAAGCACCGGTACCGACCAGACGTCAACCCTGATAATCAATACGACAGGTTCAACGGGCACGGGCAGTCACAGCTTTTCTGTGACCGCAACACCTGAGAGCGGTTCCTGCCAGAATCCGAATGCCAGGTCGGGCAACGGCACCCTGGCCGTCTCCGCCCCAGTGAACGTCAGCACGACAACAACGGTGACCTCCTCGGCGAATCCCTCCGCCTACGGCGACTCGCTGAGCTTCACGGCTACGATTGTGCCCGCCTCGGGTAGCACTGCCCCGACAGGGACGGTCCAATTCGCCATTGACAGCGTGAATTTTGGCTCGCCGGTCAGCTTGGGTGCTTGCGCCCCCAGCCCACACGCCTGCGCCACCAGTGGCAGCACTTCGACGCTCACCGTGAGCGGCAGCCCGCACACGGTTACCGCCACGTACGCGGCGACCGGCAGCTTCACCGGCAGCAGCGGGCCACTGAGCGGCGGCCAGACGGTCAACAAGAAGACCCTGACGGCTTCGATGATTGGCGATCCGACCAAGCCGTATGACGGCAATGCCAACGCCACGCTTACCTCAGCCAACTTTTTGCTTTCCGGTCTGGTGGGGAGCGACTCGTTCACAGTGACGACGACCACAGGGACTTATAACAGCGCTAGCGTGGCCGGCGCCAACACCGTTACCACGAGCCTGGCGGCAGGCGACTTTACGGCCAACGGGAGCACTGTGGCGGGCAACTACACCCTGCCCACCACAGCCAGCGGTCCGGGCCACATTACGGCAGTGACGCTGACGGCTTCGATCATCGGTAATCCGACCAAGCCGTATGACGCCAACACCAATGCCACGCTGTCTTCGACCAACTTCTCGCTCTCGGGACTGGTGGGGGGCGATTCGTTTACCGTGACCAAGACCACGGGCAGCTACGACACCAAGGATGTGGCGACGGCGAACACTGTCACCACAAGCCTGGCGGGCACTGACTTCACAGCAGGGGGGAGCACGCTGGCAACCAACTACGTGCTGCCCACCACAGCCAGCGGGCCAGGCCACATTACGGCGGTGACGCTGACGTCTTCGATCATCGGCGATCCGACCAGGCCGTACGACGGCACGACTACGGCCACGCTAGCCCCGGCCAACTTCTCGCTCTCCGGCCTGGTTGGGAGCGAGTCGTTCACGGTGACGCAGACTGTGGGCACCTACAACAGCAAGGACGTTGTTAGTGCGACGACGGTAACCGCGAGCCTGACGGCCGGCAATTTCACCCCGGTTGGGAGCGCCCTGGCGAGCAACTACGCGCTGCCCACCACTGCCAGCGGCGCTGGCCACATCACCGCGGCGACGCTGACTGCTTCCATTGTCAACAATCCGACCAAACCGTATGACGGCAACACGAACGCCACGCTGACTTCCACCAACTTCTCGCTCTCCGGCCTGGCGAGCGGCGAGTCGATCACGGTGACCAAGACCACCGGGACTTACAACAGCAAGGACGTGGCCACGGCGACTACCGTGAACACCAGCCTGGCGCCCGGCGACTTCACAGTGGGCGCGGGCACGGACTTGAGCAACTACGTGTTGCCCACGAGTGCCAGCGGCCCAGGGCACATTACGGCAGTGACGCTGACGGCTTCGATCATCGGCGATCCCACCAAGCCCTACGACGGCTACACGCCCGCCACTCTGACTTCAGCCAACTTTTCGCTTTCCGGTCTGGTGGGGAGCGACTCCTTCACGGTGACCAAGACCAGCGGGACATACAACACCAAGGACGTGCTGACAGCCAACACCGTGACCGCGAGCCTGGCGGGCACTGACTTCACGCCGGGTGGTTCGACACTGGCGAGCAACTACAACCTGCCCACCACGGCCAGCGGCCCAGGGCACATCACGCCCCGCGACCTGACAGTGACGGCGACAGGGGTGAACAAAGTCTATGACGGAGGCACCTCAGCGACCCTGAATCTCTCCGACGATCGTCTTTCGGGGGACGAATTCACCGACAGCTACACGAGCGCCAGCTTCGCGGACAAGAACGTGGGCACCGGCAAGCCAGTGAGCGTAACCGGAATCTCGATCAGCGGCACCGACGCCGGGAACTACAGACTGCATAGCACCACGGCTTCCACAACGGCCAACATCACGCCGGCATCGCTGACTATCACAGCGCAGACCAATACCAAGGCCTATGACGGCAACACCTCTGCGGCTGCTGTGCCCATCGTCACGGGCCTGCAAGGCACGGACACTGTCACGGGTTTGGTCGAGGCCTACACCGATCCACTCCCCGGAAGCGGAAAGACGCTGACCGTGACCGCTTATACCGTGAATGACGGCAATGGCGGGAACAATTACACGGTAACCACAGTGGACAATCACACTGGGGTCATCACCTACGGTATTTGCAGCGCGGGTTACGGACCGGGCGGAGTGATTCTGCCGCCGATTAAGAGCGACGGAACCAGCGTCTACAACCGCAAGGGCGGAAGCACCATCCCGGTTAAATTCACGGTGTGCGATGCCTCGGGCATGCCCATCTCGAATCCCGCTGCGGTCTTTGCCGGCACCGGCGGCTCGTTGACCTATTTGAGCGCCGTACGCGGAACGATTGACAACACGACCGTAGACGGAAGCACGGATGTCCCGGACGTTGCATTCCGCTTCACGGGCGGCCAGTGGATATTCAACATGGCGACGAGCAACCTGCCCGCTTCAAGCACGGATACATTCGTGATCAACCTGGCATACGGCAAGATCGCCTTCGTAATTGGAGTCAAGTAACGACTAGCCACGGCACCGCATCCATTCGGTGCCGTGGGACCTAACGTGAAGTAGTGGCGGTGCACCAAGGTAGGCAGGCCACGAGGTCTGGGATTGGGAAACTGATCCGGCGCTCGGCTGGGCGAACTTTTCGAAAGGTTCCCGGGGGCTGCACAAATAGCGGAACTCCCAGGTTGCGGGAGCGGGCGTAAGCGGGCGGGTCGGAATCCACTCCGGCCCGCCCCTGCTGCATTGCAGATTTCCGTTCCGTCCTGGAGTGGCAGGAGGCGTAGTGCGCGATCGTCAATGGCGGTGAATCCGGATGAAGCCCCCGGGCGGCTCAGGAGGCATCCGTGTTTATTCTCCCGGGGTTGAAGCCGCAGCTTGATAGAAGGGCAGGGCCGTCACATCTGCAGCCGCACCGGAGGATGTCTGGAGCCGGGTGCCTGGTTCCAGATGCTCTCTGCGGACGTAGGCGAGCGCAATGTTTTTTTGCAGGGTCGGCGAAAAGCAGGAGCTGGTGACCTCGCCGACTGCATTCCCATCAACAGTCAGTTTTTCGCCGGCAGCGGGCGGCTGCGCGCCATCGACGGTCAGCCCCGCCAGCTTCCAATTGACGTGGCCGCGGCTTCTAGCCCGCTCGACAATCTCCTGGCCGATGTAGCAGCCCTTATTAAAGCTGAGGGCATTCATCAGGTTCGCTTCAAGCGGCAGCGTGTCCTCTCCCAGCTCCGAACCGTAGCGAGGAATCCCGGCCTCGATCCGCAGCGATTCCAGGGCATCAGTTCCGCAAGACAGCATGTCATAGCTCGGCGCCTGCCCGCAGGCCGCACCCCACAGCCCCATCATTGCTTTGGGCGCCGCCCACAGCTCGTACCCTTCCTCGCCCGTGTTGCTCATTCGGACCACCCGGACCGGGAATCCCGCGTAGTTGGTTGCAAAATGGTCAAATTCCTTCATTGTCGGGAGGTCCTCGTGCAATGTTTTTTCTAACAGCGCTCGGGCTTTCGGCCCCTCAAAAGCCAGTGCAGAGATATCCAGCGGCTCGGCCTGGACTTGATCTCCGATTATGTACCGGCGAATAGTATCAATGGCTTTGGCACGCAGGTCCGCGTCCGTATCCACCAGCAGCCGATCCTGTCCGGCATAAACTCGCAGATCAGCCAGAATCTGCCCCTGGGGGTTCAGCAGAGTTGTGTAAGTGCCCTGCCCAGGGGATAGGCTCTTAATGTCGTTGGAGACAATGCGGTGCAGGAACTTTGAGGCGTCGCGCCCCGTCAGCGCAAACTTGGCCCGAAAAGAAAAATCCAAAAGGCCGGCGGCCGATCGTACGGCCAGGTGCTCCTGAACGGGATCGGTAAACCGGGAAGGAACCAGACCTCCGTGGTACTCCGCGAGCGTTGCGCCCTGCGAGAGGTGAAAATCCGCCAGAGGACTGCGCATCAGGTCTCGGTTCATCGCTTATTTCCCTAAACAGATGGAGTGAAGGCAGCGGGAGGGGTCCGCGAAATCCTGTGGGTAAACTCCGAAGAGCCCTATTTGTCGACCGGAGTAGCCGTCGGAGGCGTACTGACCGGAGCGGAAGTTACTTTGACCAGATGTCCGGTCCATGACGTCATCTCCTGTTCATTCGAGAGCAGGTCCTTCAGCGTGGTCTTGCTCAAGACCTGGTCGATCACCAACTGCACGGCCCGCCATAATGAACGCACCGAGCAGTCCACCGAATTTGCGCAGGAAAGCTCGCTGCCAGAATGCTCCTGGCAAAATGTGGGATCGTACAGTCTGCCGCCCAGAATCGCCAGTGCCTCTCCCACCACGATCTGGTCCGGGGGGCGCGCCAGTTCGTAGCCTCCGGCCTGCCCACGGGCGCTTTTCACCAGGCCGCCGCGCCGCAGGATGCGCATCAGCTTGGCGACATAAAAATTGGAGATGCCTTCCTTCTGGCTGATCTTGGGGATCGTCAGACTCTCGCCTTCCCGCGCCAGCCTCAGCAGGCAACGCAATCCGTATTCTTCCTGGGATGTCAGTTTCATGCTGATTCTTTCGGCCGCGCTCTAGAGCGCAGCTGGACTCGAAATCTACATCATGCCCAGTTGAAGCCTGGCTGCCTCCGACATCATGTCCGGGGTCCACGGAGGATCCCACACCACTTCCACTTTCACATCTTTGGGTTTGGCCATCAAGCGAATTTTGTCTTCCACTTCGCCGGGTAGCGACTGGGCGGCGGGACATGCCGGGCTGGTCAGCGTCATCTTGACCATAACCTCCGAGGCGGGATTGACGCTGATGTCGTAGATCAATCCCAGTTCGTAGATGTTAACGGGAATCTCCGGGTCGTAGCAGGTGCTGACCGCTTCCACCACCTTCTCTTTTAGGGCACCGGCCACAGCCCCACCGGCGGGTTCAGCTTGTTGTGCCCCCGCCTGGTCCATTCTAGTCTCCGGCGTACCGGATGCCTTTTCAACAGCTTGCTGTTCGCCGCTCTTGTTGTTATCTTCCATGGCTGGCCCCATTCGTTATTCAGTCGTTACCGTCTCTTTTTCGCCGCTCAGCGCCGACCTTAGCGTGTGCCAGGCCAAGGTTGCGCATTTAACGCGGATTGGAAACTCCGCAACTCCGGAAAAGACCGCCAGCTTGCCGAGCGAATCGTCATCGGCGAGCTTACCGTCGCCTCCGCCGGTCACAAGCGCGTGGAACTTCTCGAACAGCGCATCAGCCTCGTCGAGCGTTTTGCCCTTAAGAGTTTCCGTCAGCAGCGAGGCGGATGAAGTGGAAATCGCGCATCCCGAACCCTGAAAGCTGAGGTCATTGATTTTGCCGTTCTCGACCTTCAGGTAAATGGCGACCCGGTCGCCGCATAGCGGATTGTAACCCTCAGCGCGATGGTCGGCCCCTTCCAGCACGCGATAGTTCCGCGGCTTCTTGCTGTGGTCGAGGATGACTTCCTGGTACAGCCCGCGCAGATCCGGCATTAGCCCAGCAGCTCCTTTACCTTGTGAATCCCTGCGACCAACGCGTCAATTTCTCCGTTGGTATTATAAAACGCGAAGGAGGCGCGGGTCGTAGCCGGAATCTCAAAGCGCTCCATCAAGGGCTGCGCGCAGTGGTGTCCAGTGCGCACCGCGATGCCTTCCTGATCAAGAATAGTTCCCACATCGTGCGGGTGAATCCCCTCCATTACAAACGAAATCACCCCGGCTTTCCGTTCTGCCGTGCCGATCATCTTCAGCCCCGGAATGCGACTCACGGCCTCCGTCGCGTAGGCAAGCAATTCGTTTTCATAGGCTGCGACATTTTCCAACCCGATACGTTTCAGGTAATCGATGGCGGCGCCCAATGCGATGCCAGCCGCGATGTTCGGCGTCCCGGCTTCAAACTTGTAGGGCAGGGAATTGTAAGTTGTTTTCTCAAAAGTCACGGAACTGATCATGTCGCCGCCGCCCTGGTAAGGGGGCATGGCCTCCAGCAGATCGGCCTTGCCGTAGAGCACTCCAACGCCTGTGGGGCCGTAAAGCTTATGCCCCGAGAACGTGTAGAAGTCGCAGTCAAGCTCCTGAACATCCACTGCGAGGTGCGGTGCAGCCTGCGCGCCATCCAACAGCACGGGAATATTTCTGCGGTGAGCGGCTTCAATCATTTCCCGGACGGGATTGATTGTGCCCAAAACGTTTGAAACGTGTACCACAGACAGCAGTCGCGTCTTCCGCCCCAGCAGTTTTACAAATTCATCAAAGAGAAGTTCGCCGCGGTCGTTGATCGGGGCAACCCGTAACGTCGCGCCCTTTTCCTCGCACAACATCTGCCATGGGACAATGTTCGAATGGTGCTCCATGGCGGTGATGAGAATTTCATCTCCTGCACTCACGTTCTTTCGCCCGAAGCTGCTGGCTACCAGGTTGATGGCTTCTGTGGTGCCGCGGACAAAGACGATTTCCTTGCTATGGCGTGCGTTGAGGAACCGCTGCGCCGTCACGCGGGCGTCCTCATAGGATCGGGTGGCTCGCTCGCTCAGTTCGTGGACACCGCGATGAATATTTGAACAGTCGTGGCGGTAGAAGTGCTCTTCCGCTTCAATCACCGCCAGCGGCTTCTGGCTTGTGGCGGCGTTGTCCAGATAAACCAGCGGCCTCCCGTGGACCTGCTGGTCGAGAACGGGGAAGTCCTTCCTCACCCGCTCGACATCAAAGCCGGCGGGCCTTTTCTGATGCTCGTCTTTGCTCACAGGATGATGAGTTGTCGCCATGATCTTCTCGGATTCGGACGTTCCGTCCCTCAACGCTTCATCTTGGCCAGCAGAGATGCCTTGAGTTTTTTGCGGAGAGGCTGAAATTTCACGTGATCGATGACCTCTGCGGCAAACGCTTCAACCAGCAGGCTGCGAGCTTCCTCCAGTCCGAGGCCTCGCGACCGAAGGTAAAATATGGATTCCGGATCAATCTGCCCGACGGTTGCGCCGTGCGTACATTTCACGTCGTCGGCAAAAATTTCAAGCTGCGGCTTGGTGTTGATGCTGGCGGTCTCTGAGAGCAGCAGGTTCTTGTCGCTTTGCTTCGAGTCCGTTTTCTGCGCGTCTTTCCGCACCAGAATTTTGCCATTGAATACCGCCGTGGATTTGCCGTCCAGAATTCCTTTATAAAACTCGCGGCTGGAGCAGTGAGGCTGGGCGTGATCTATCGTCGTGTGGTTGTCGATCAGTTGCTGGCCGTCGGTAACGTACAGGCCGTAGAGATATGCTTCCGCCCCTTCGCCGTCAAGCACCGAAGTCAGCTCCTCGCGGCCCAGTCGCGCGCCAAACTGGATGGAATTGGTCACCGCCCCCGCGTTGCGCGCCGCATAAGCGAGCACGGTGGCAACGTGGAAGGCCTCGGTGCTTTCATCCTGAAGCTTGATGTAATCCACCTTGGCGTTATCTTCCGCCACGATTTCCGTGACCGCGTTATTGAAATAGGCGCCTTCGCCGAGACCCATGTAGGTTTCCACCACCGTCAACTGGCTTCCCTGTGCCGCGACCACGAGATTGCGCGGATGCGCCACCCAGGGAGTCTCGCTGCCCGTCGAGACATACAGGATCTCGACTGGCTTTTCCAGCGCCACGCCTTTGGGAACGTTGATGAATGCGCCGTCCTGCAAAAAGGCGGTGTTTAGCGCCACAAAAGGATGTGTCTTATACGCCGCATACCGGCCCAGGTGCGCAGAGACGCCTTCCTCGTTCATCAGCGCCTTCGCCAGGCTTGTGACCGTTGTGCCTTTTGGAACCTCTCGGACGGCGGAAAGCTCTTCCACATAATGCCCGTTCAGAAAAACAAGTCGCGTGCCATCGGCGCCGGCGCACGAAACTTCTTCCACCTTTCTCCGAACGCGATCACTCAGTTGGTAATCTGCCGGCTGAAAGCGAACGCTCGCGATGGGCGCGACGTTGCAGTATTTCCAGTCTTCCTGACGTGTGGTGGGGAAACCCATTTCGGCAAAGGCCTTCATACCTTCGCTGCGCAGATCGCTCAGCCACTCGGGGACGGTCGCAGCCTGGTGCTCTTCAAAATCTCGAAAGTGCTGCAGATAAAGCTCTTCGCTTTCTTTCAGTGCAATGGCCATCAATCTCTGCTTCCTTTTTCGCTTGCCTGCTTACGCTCGCTCGCTGGCAGGAACCGTCTCGTCCAGCCAGCTATATCCCTTGTCTTCCAATTCCAGCGCCAGCTCTTTGCCGCCGGATTTCACAATCCGGCCGTTGGAGAGCACATGAACGAAATCCGGCACGATGTAATTCAGCAGGCGCTGGTAGTGAGTGACGACAACGATCGAACGCTCCTTGCTCCGCAAGGAGTTCACGCCGTTCGCGACAATCTTCAGCGCGTCAATATCCAGCCCGGAATCCGTCTCGTCCATAATTCCCAGCTTCGGCTCCAGCACCGCCATCTGGAAAATTTCGTTTCGCTTCTTCTCGCCGCCGGAAAAACCCGCGTTCACCGGGCGGTTCAGCAGACTGTCGTCCATTTCCAGCAGCTTGATCTTTTCGCGGATGTAGGCGAGAAAATCCATCGCATCCAGTTCCTCCTGGCCGCGGTATTTTCGCCCTGCATTCAGCGCCGCCCGCAGGAAGTAGGTGTTGTTTACGCCAGGAATTTCCACCGGATACTGAAACGCCAGAAAAATTCCCTCCCGCGCGCGTGTCTCAGGATCCATTTCCAGGAGGTTCTTGCCGTCATAAAGCACTTCACCCCGCGTCACGTTGTACAAATCGCGGCCAGCCAGCACCTGCGCCAGCGTCGATTTGCCCGACCCGTTCGGCCCCATGATGGCATGTACTTCGCCCAGGCTAACTTCCAGGTTGATCCCTTTCAGAATTTCATTGCCGCTCACGCTGGCGTGCAGGTTCTTCACCTCAAGTAACATTCGTTTTCAATCCTTTTCCAATATATTCCCCGTCGCGAAACCCGCTCCCTCGCCGCCATTTCGGTCTTCGCCAAGCGGGAGAGGAGTCGGTCCCTAGGGTGCCAGACTGCCGCAGACTTAAAGAACAGGTGTACGCTATCCGGCTTCGGGCAGTCCTCACCTGTAATTCAGAACTCGTAATTATCCAACGCTGCCTTCGAGGCTGATGCCGAGCAGCTTTTGGGCTTCGACGGCAAATTCCATCGGTAACTCGCGAAAGACTTCCTTGCAGAAGCCGTTGACGATCATGCCGATGGCATCCTCGGTCGACAGGCCCCGCTGGCGGCAGTAGAAGATCTGGTCTTCACCGATTTTGGAGGTGGAGGCTTCATGCTCCACCTGCGCCGTCGGGTTCTTCACTTCCAGGTAGGGGAATGTGTGTGCCCCGCACTTGTCGCCCATCAGCAGCGAGTCACATTGCGAATAATTGCGCGCTCCCTTCGCGTTCTTCAGAATCTTGACCATGCCGCGATAGCTGTTCTGGCCGTGCCCGGCGCTGATGCCCTTGGAAACAATGGTGCTGCGGGTGTTTTTGCCCAGATGGATCATCTTGGTACCGGTGTCGGCCTGCTGGTAATTGTTCGTGACGGCTACTGAATAGAACTCGCCCACGGAATTGTCGCCCTGAAGGATGCAGCCGGGGTATTTCCACGTGATGGCCGAACCCGTCTCGACCTGCGTCCAGGAAATCTTCGAATTCACGCCCAGGCACTTGCCTCGCTTGGTAACGAAGTTATAAATCCCGCCCTTGCCCTCCTTGTCACCGGGATACCAGTTCTGGACCGTGGAATATTTGACCGTGGCGTTGTCGAGCGCCACCAGTTCTACCACTGCGGCGTGCAATTGATTCTCATCGCGCATGGGGGCCGTACAGCCTTCCAGGTAGCTGACGTAAGCCCCCTCCTCTGCCACAATCAGCGTCCGCTCAAACTGGCCGGTCTCTTTGGCATTAATGCGGAAGTAGGTGGAAAGCTCCATGGGGCAGCGAATGCCTTTGGGAATGTAGGCGAACGAGCCATCGCTGAATACTGCTGAATTTAGCGTGGCAAAGAAGTTATCGGTGTAAGGAACCACCGAGCCCAACCATTTGCGGACCAGATCGGGGTGCTCCTGCACGGCCTCTGAAAACGAACAAAAGATGATGCCGAGCTTTGCCAGTTTCTCCTTGAACGTTGTGGCCACTGAAACGCTGTCAAAAACCGCATCCACAGCTACGCCGGAAAGCAACTCCTGCTCTCGCAGGGGAATGCCCAGCTTTTCATAGGTTTTGACGATCTCGGGGTCGACTTCGTCCAGGCTCTTGGGATTGGTTTTCGCCTTCGGTGCCGCGTAATAATAGGCCGCCTGATAGTCGATCGGGCCATACTTGATGTTGGCCCACGTGGGTTCCTTCATTGTCAGCCAGTGCCGATAGGCCTTCAGCCGCCACTCCAGAAGCCATTCCGGCTCATTTTTCTTGGCGGAGATCATGCGGATGACGTCCTCGTTCAATCCCCGAGGGACGGTCTCCTGCTCCACCTCCGTTACGAAGCCGTACTTGTATTCTTGCGTAGCAAGTTCTTCAACATTATTGACCGGCGTGCCCATAAGCTTTACTCCTGACCGATGGCTAAAATCTTATAAGAGCTTGACGGCTCAGACGGCGGAATGCGCCCTCAAGCCGTTCTTCCCTCACTTTCAATGCTATCGAATCTATACACGCCAGTCAAGATTATTGCCATACCATTTTGTCAAGATTGAGATTTGCCATGGTTGCCCTGGTGCGGCGGGCGGAGTAATCGGATAAGCAATTCATTATAAATGGCTTGGTTGCTGGCGCCGATGCTTAAGGGGAAACCCGATGGCCGTAGCTCTCGACGGGATGATCTACCGCCGGCCGAAATTCATTCTGAAGCCGACCCGGAACAGTACGGGGTAACCGAGCTGAGGAACCGGCGTGCGCTGGACGGCATAGCGTTCGTCAAAGACGTTCTCGGCGGCCACATAAGCCTCTGTATCGCGCCAGATGCGGTGCGAGAGCGAGGCATCCAGGGTGAAGAAGTTGCCCAGTGGAAGCAGGTTCTGATCATCGTCGAACTGCTGCCCCACGTATCGTCCTTGAAGCCCCAGCGTCACGCGCCTCCACTGGCTCGATGCCGTCGGGTTGGAATAGAGCGCCTGGAAGCTGAAGACGTTACGTGGGACCTGCGGGAGTTCCAGACCCACCAGCGACGGATCGGCTGCGAACCCGAGGACGGCAGCGTTTACAAACTCGTATCCGCTGGTTAGCTCAAGCGTCGGCGTTACTTGCAGGCTGGCGTCCAGATCGACGCCCCGCGAGCGAGTCCGGCCCAGGTTCTGCCGCTGGCGGGTGATCAGGCTGGGAGTGACGCTCAACGTGACGTTGGCAATCGGGTCGGTCACATCACTCCAGAAAAAGGTGCCGCGGCCAGTCAGCTTGGAAGAAAAGGCGTCAAATTGGGCTCCAGCTTCCGCGCCGGCCAGTCGTTCGGCCTTCAGCTCTGAATTGGCGTCGGTTACAACGTTGCCGACGCGAAAACCGCGATAGAGCTCGTTCAGCGTCGGGGCGCGGAAAGCTCGATAAGCGGAGCCGACCAGGGAGATGTTGCTGGTCAGGCGGTAAAGCATTCCGAGGCGCGGGCTGACAGCGGATTCGGTGCGCTCCGGAAAATCCATGACCGTCAACGGGCTGGAAGAGGTGAGAGGCTTCAGGGTTGAGAGTGCGTCGTAATTGCGCCAATGGTCAAACCGTAGCGCGGCGGTCACCTGCCAGCGCATTGTCAGCCTGATCACGTCTTCGCCGTAGACGCCTGCCGTGCGCTGGCGTCCGCCGGCACCGAGCGCCGACGTCATGCGCCCGCCGAAAAACCCGAGCTCATTGCTGGATCCTCGCACTTCCCGGCCATCAAAGCCGGCCATCAGGGTCTGTTTCGCCCCAACCGGCCGGTACCACTGGAGCTCGACTCCTGTCTGCTGGGCGGGCACACGTTGCGATCGGACGAGAGACTCGCTGTTACGATCATCCGCGACCGAGGAGAAGGTTTGATCGAAGACCTCCGGCCCGCCGTATCCGCGGATGCTGAATACGCCGGCGCGCTCGGATACCCAGTCTGCGCCTAGGGCGAGCTGCCGTGTGTGAGTGCGGTTGTATGTCAGCGGCGTTCCGTTGGCACGTACCTCGCGGAAGTAAGTGGCGCTAACAAATGCTTTTCCGTTTTCGCCCAGTTTTCTTTCAAGCGTTACATCGCCCACTTCATGCTCGGAGTTGGCCGGCGTGTCAACCGCTCCACGGTCCTGCTGGTTGATGAGAATGTATCCGTCGGTGTCGAATGCCTCGCCGTCGAAATCGATGGCCCAGGGGCCGTGGCGAATGCTCGACCAGAATGAGCCGTTGGGAGAATTCTCGTTTCCGTACGAGGTATCGAGCGAAAACTCGGACGTGGTTGCTTTGCGCGTCAGAACGTTGATGACGCCACCCATCGCCTGTGAACCGTAGAGGTCTGAGACGCCGCCGCGCACGACCTCGAGTCGTCCAACTGCCTCGCGAGGAACGCGGTCCCAGTAAACCCAGCCGCCAAAAGGATCGTTGAGCGGAATGCCGTCCTCGAGGACCAGCGCGCGGCTGGCGCCGCTGGCTCCGACGCCACGCAACGAGACGCCCTGCGCGGTTGGATTCGCGACGCGGCTCCCTGTGCGGCGGAAAAGCGTGAAGCCCGGCACCTGCTGAAGCACGCCGTCCAGAGTGAGGGCCGGTGTGGCTGCGACCTCCCGATGCGTCAGGACGCGAACGTCGGCCGTGGTCTGACTCAAGGGTGTCTGCATCCTCGTAGCCGTTACGGTCACCTCCTGCGCCAGGGGAGCAGGACTGAGAACGATATCCAGGGAAAGGATTTGCTCGCCTGCCCCCACCTTCCATTCCTTTTCTACGGGAGCAAATCCGTTGGCGCTAACTCTCACCTGACCATCGGGAGTCGGAACCTGGGCGAAATCGAACCGCCCATCGGCTCCGGTTGGTCGTTCTGCGTGGTAAGCGCCTGCGCGTAGTGTCACCCGGGCTCCGGTGATGACCGCCCCACTCGCGTCTCTAACGACACCTTCCACGTGATAGCTACGGCCCACCGACTGCGGGCGTGCGGTTGCTACCACCGGCGCGGCAAGTGTGATCAAAGCGGACAGGCAGGCGATATAAGAATGTCGGCGTGCGGCTTTCATTTAGTTCTCGAACTCAGCATTTAGAAACATACGCATTAGGTGACCGGCTATCCGGAAAGCAGGCTGCCGCCTTTAGGTTCAGGAGTTCAAATTAACTAGACTAATGCGGCTGCGGTCCTGGGGCAAGCCATTATCGTGCGGTCCAGGAGGGGGACATGGGAGTGCGGGACAGAAAAGCCCTGCTTCCGTCAGGCGGGCACCAGCAGATTTTCAGCGAACGGCCATTCCTGATCAAACCACTGGCCGGTGCATTGGAAACCGGCGCGGCGGCCCATCTCGATGACCCTTTCGGCGGTGTATTTGTGCGAACTTTCCGTCCAGATGGTTTCATCTTTTTCAAGTGTTAGGGTCAGCCCAGCTCTCACAACGGTAGCGGTCTGCCGAGTGGTGGAGCGGAGATGCATTTCAACGCGGCGCTCCTGCTGATTCCAGCGCGCCAGGTGGCGAAAGTGCGCCAAATCGAAGTCGCTGCCAAGCTCTCGATTGATTCGCGCCAGCAGATTGAGGTTGAAGGCCGCGGTTACGCCGAGTGGGTCATCGTATGCCTGGAGCAATTGCTCCACAGGTTTTTCCAGGTCGGTGGCCAGCAACAGCGCATCGCCCGGCATGAGTGTTTCGCGGATCTTTTGCAGGAATTCTTCCCCCGGCTTGCGATCGAAGTTTCCAATCGAGCTTCCCAGAAATAGCACGAGCAGGTGCTGGCCGGGCTCGCGCAGGGCGGCAGCATGGCGGAGCCCGTCCAGATACCCTGTTTCAAACCCCAGCACGCTGACCGAGTCCAGTTGATTCATCTCCCGCTCGCACATTGCGAGAGCGGTGTGGGATAGCTCGATGGGGTGGTAGAGAGTGGGTTGGCGCCGCGCCAGGGCTTCCAGAATCAGGCGAGTTTTTCTGCCGCTGCCGCTTCCTAGTTCCGCGACCACTACCGGGCCCGGAACCTGGGCCGTGATTTCCTCCGCATGCCGTCGGAGAATACGCTCGCCCGCCCGCGTCAGGCCGTACTCCGGCAGAAGGCTAATCACTTCAAACAGAGCAGAACCGATAGCGTCGTAGAAATATTTGGAAGGTAGCTCTTTCTGCCCCGCTTTTTCGAGACCCGCGCGAACATCCCTGGCGAACTCTTCAGTGAAGTCGAGAGCAGGGCGGGCAATTTCGGCCTGTTGCATCTGATCCTCTTGAGCCGGCACTTAGGAATTGACGCAGCGGAACCCGGAATAAACGTATTGGTAATGCGGTTGAAACCAATTGCGGAATGAGCGGCGCAGCATGCAAGCCGCCGTGCGGGGAGATCCGCCCTTCATGACATAATGTTTGCCGTCAAAGAAGTTTGCGGAATATCCCCGATAAAAAGGAAAAGGTTCAAAACCTTCGAATGGTTTAAAGATTGTTGACGTCCATTCCCAGCCGTTGCCGACCAGGTCCGTCACGCCAAAAGAACTGCGCCCGGCGGGATGCGCCTGTACCGGAGTTGGATTCCAGCTCGTAAAATCAAAATTCCCGCGGTTCTTCTCGGGAGCGCCGGAGCCCCAGGGGTAGTCTGCTTCTTCTCCATGCCGGGTGCCATACGCTGCGCGATGGAACTGTGTTTCGGTGGGCAACTGTTTGCCGACCCAGCGCGCATAGGCCTGCGCTTCCTCGTGGCTGACGTAGACAGGCCAGTCGAGAGGGAGTGGAACTTCGCGGAACATTGTGCGGTAGTTCCATGATTCGCCGTATGGAACCCAGAAGCGAGGATGGCTTACGCCCTCATGTTTGATCCATTCCCAGCCCGAATCGCTCCACAGGCTTCTCGTCTCGTAACCACCCTCGCGAAGGAACTTTAGAAAATCTCCGTTGGTCACCTTATATTCATCGATTGCGAATGCGGGAACATCGACGACATTCAATCCGAATTCATTGTCCCATCCAAACTTGCTGCCTGATCGCGGCAGGCCTAGCGTTGCAGTGCCCGCCGGAATATCTATCATCCTGCGCGCACCAATCGGCGCCGCGGGAATGTTTGCCGCAGGCTGGTTCACCTTGCGGTGGAGAGGTAATTGATGAAACATGTAGGCGAGCGTCTCGGCGTGCATCAGCCGATGCTCGAGCGCCACGTTCACATACACTCCGAATTTTGAGAGCCGGTTTTCGCTGTCCGCCAGCGGTTCGTCCTTGAGCCGCGAGTCCAATTCCTGGCGGACGCGGCTGTTGAATTGATGAACTTCTTCAAGCGACGGCCAGTCGGAAGGCTGGTCAGACGGCAGGCCGCCATCAACGGGATCGATACCGAATGCGAACAGCCTGTCGAATTCCGGATGAAACGGCTTTAGCCCGTAGCCATAACTTCCCAGAAGGTTCCAATCGAAGGCTTCGAGATGTCCCACATAGAATACAATGCGATGCCGTTCCGGGATGGGACGGTCGTAGAGCGCGTCCGGCAAAGGTATCTCAAAAAGCTTGTCGGTGGCGGATCGGGCTTCAGCAAGCCTGGAAAGGAGCCTTGAGGATGAAAAAACCTTCTGTCGGGTTTCGGCCATGTCGTTTGCGCCCCCTGTGCTACGTTAGATGTAACTCGGCCTGAGAGGTTGCAATTTATTATCTTTGGGAAACCATCCGACACTCCTATGATAATAACGGCATGAAACTCACGCCAAAGGCGTTTTGTAAAATCGCCAGGCCGGCAAAGGTTGGCTACTAGAGTCCTCTCCAATGCCTCAGTACGCAGCCCCAGTGATAGAGTTCCGCAACGTAAGCTATCGGCCGGGCGGGCAGCGGGACGTACTGTCGGATCTAAACCTGAAAATCGAGGCCGGCGAGACGCTGGTATTGCTGGGTCGCAGCGGGGGCGGCAAGACAACAGCCCTCAAGATGATCAATCGCCTGCTCGTGCCTTCTGGCGGCGAGGTTCTCGTCGAGGGCCGCTCCGTACTGGATTGGGATCCGATCCGGCTGCGACGAGGGATTGGATACGTCATACAGGAAGTTGGGCTGCTCCCCCATTTCACCGTTGAGCGCAACATCTCCCTCCTACCGCAGTTGGAAGGCTGGCCTGAGGAACGAACCCGACGGCGTGTACAAGAGCTTCTCGAAATGGTTGCGCTCGATCCGCGCACCTTCCGCGGTCGTTATCCCGGCGAGCTGTCCGGGGGCCAGCGACAGCGCGTGGGAGTGGCAAGAGCTCTGGCTGCCGACCCTCCGATTCTTCTGATGGACGAGCCGTTCGGCGCGCTCGATCCGCTCACTCGGGCCGAGATTCAAAAGGAGTTTCTTGCCTTACAGCAACGCTTGCGCAAGACCATCGTTTTTGTAACTCACGACATTCACGAGGCGCTGACGTTGGGCACGCGCATCGCGCTGCTCGAGGCCGGTAAACTGGCGGGAACCTACTCACCAACGGATTTCCTGCATTCTGACGATCCCACAGCTAAGGCCTACCTCAGCGTGCTGGGTGTTGCAGGCCCTGCAGCACGCACGTGAATCCCAATCAGCCGGAATGGAGGGGAGTTCATCATGAGCTTGCTCGATTTTTTCTTCAGGAATCGCGCTGAAATCTGGATGCTGACGCTCGAGCACTGCTGGCTGGTTGGCATGTCGATGCTCTTGGCAGTTGCCATTGGCGTTCCGCTGGGTATCCTCATCACCCGCCGCGCATCGCTCGACAAGCCCATACTGGGAGGCGCGAATGTTATTCAGACGATCCCAAGCCTGGCCTTATTTGGCTTTCTGCTGCCGGTGCCGTGGCTGGGCGCGCGAGCTGACCGGCTGGCTATTGTTGCCCTCACTGGATATGCGCTGCTGCCGATCATTCGCAACACCTGCGCCGGCATCCGCGCGGTCAGTCCCAGCGTGCGGGAGGCTGCGCGCGGCATGGGCTTGACGGACCGGCAACTGCTGTGGCACGTTGAACTGCCTCTGGCTCTGAGCGTGATTCTTGCCGGAATTCGCGTGGCCACGGTGATCACGGTAGGTATAGCGACCATTGCCGCGGCGATCGGCGCCGGCGGCCTGGGCGAGTTCATCTTTCGGGGCCTGGCAATGGTGGACAATCGCGTGATCCTGGCCGGGGCGATTCCAGCGGCGTTGATGGCTCTTGTGGCTGACTTCCTTCTCGGCTGGGCCGGGCGTCACCTGGTTCCGCGGGCTGGCTGATGAAAAAAGTATTGTGGACAATCCCGTTGGTCGCAATCCTCTGCGCTTGCGGACCGTCGCGCAGCCAGGTGATTGTGGTGGGCTCGAAGAATTTCACGGAGCAGGTCATCCTGGGCGAGATGCTGGCGCAGTATCTCCACCAGCAAACCGGACTCGAAGTGGAGCGCCGGTTCTACCTGGGCGGAACCTACATCTGCCAGCAGGCGCTGCTCGCCGGGCGCATTGATGTTTATGTCGAGTACACCGGGACCGCGCTGACTACGATCCTCAAGCAGCCTGTCGAGCACAATGCGGATGATGTTTACAACAAGGTCAAAGAGCTGTATGCCTCGCGTTTTAATCTGAGTGTGACGCCGCCGCTGGGATTTGATGATACTTTCGTGCTTGTGGTCAGGGGCGAGACGGCGAGGAAAGATCATATTCGGACCATTTCAGCCGCCGTGCCCTATGCCCGCCATTGGCGGCCTGGGTTCGGATATGAATTTATGGAAAGAGAGGATGGTTATAAAGGTCTAGTCAAAACGTATGGTCTGAAGTTCAGTGCTCCGCCCAGAATTATGGACCTGGGATTACTCTACCGCGCTCTTCTCGACCGGCAGGTGGATGTGATAGCGGGGAATTCCACCGATGCCCAGCTTGAAGCACGTGACTACGTCGTGCTGCAAGACAACAAGCACTATTTTCCGCCTTACCAAGCAGTCCCTATTGTTCGCACCAAGACGCTCTCCCAGCATCCTGCCGTGTACGGCGCGCTCGAGCAATTGGCTGGCAAGATTTCAGGATCTGATATGCGGCGCTTGAACTCCGAAGTCACGGCAGAACATCGCGACGTCGGCCAGGCGGTGCAGGAGTTTCTGCGCGCCGAGCATCTGGACTAATAATGCGTTGTTCCGGCTTGCACGCCCGCACCCGGCCGAGCCGTTCTTCATTGCCTAAAGCATGTATTGAATGTCTGAAGTTTGGGTGGGATAAGCGAAGAGGGTTTCCTTCAGGGCGGTCGCCATTATATCCTGCCGGATCGCCAAAGCGAAAAAGTTGATGGTTTCCTCCGCGTGCGGGCCCAGCAGGTGCGCGCCCAGGATGCGGCCACTCGCCTCTTCAATCAGCACCTTGAACCCGGAACAGGTTTCTCCGATCCGCCGGGAAGAATTCCAGCCGCCGGTGTCGGCGTGGTTCACCTTGAATTTCAGTCCCTGTTCGCGTGCGGCCTTTTCGGACAGCCCTACGGACGCGACAGGCGGCGTCGTAAATGCAACTGTCGGTATCCCGCGATAGTCCGGCTTTAGATGATTGCCCTCAAGCAGGTTCGCAGCGACAATCCTGCCCTCATAGCCGGCCACGGGCGTCAGTGGCAGCCCGCCGCTTGCCGCGGCGTCACCCGCCGCATAGACTTTTGGATGGGAGACGCTCTGGAGATACTCATTCACCGTCACTCCTTTTGCGCCGGACTCGACGCCTGCCGCCGCCAGGTTCATATCTTCGATCTCCGGAACACGTCCCGCCCCGTGGATCACCAAGTCCGTTTTGAAGGCCATCGCCTTCCCTTGTTGCCTTGCAATCACTTGGAGGCCGGCGTCCGACTTCTCGATGGCCGCCGCAGTGGTTTGGACGTGGAGCTCGATCCCAAGGCTGCGCGTCTTTTCAGTCAGTTGAGTGATGAGGTCCGGATCGAAGCCGGGAAGTATCCGTTCGCCGTTGTGCAGGATTGTCGTGTGAACCCCGGCACGTGCCAGCACGTGCGCGAATTCCATGGAGATATAGCCGCCACCAATCAGCACAGCGCGCTGAGGAAGTACGTCGAGGTCGAGAAACCGATCGCTGGTGGTCAGATGTTCTTCGCCGGGAATTCCCAGCGTCATCGGCTTCGAACCCGCGGCAATCAGAACGTACTTCCCCTCGAGGGTATCGCTTCCCACCTGGACTTTCAGGGGACCGGTAAACCGAGCGCGGCCGTGGAATTTTTTGATGCCTGCTTTTGAGAAGCTCTTCTCGCGCTCTTCAGGAACCGGATCTGTAAAGGTACGTTTGAACCGCATCAGAGAAGGCCAATCGATCCTGGAGTCACCTTGCACTACTTCTTTGCTTTTCAGCCTCTCGATCGAATCAATTGCCTCCGCTGCGCCAACAAGGATTTTTTTGGGTTCGCAGCCTCGTAAAGCGCAGGTACCCCCGAACGGGCGCGAATCGATGACGGCCACCTTCCAGTCTTTGGAACGGCAAGCCGAGGCCACAGTCGAAGCGGCAGTTCCGGTCCCAATCACGATCAGATCAAAACCTTCTTGAGCCATAGCGCCCCTCCTGGTTTACTGCTTTCTCTGTTTGGGGTTCGAACTGGAACGACGGTGGGATACCAGGCGATCCGGGTCCGAACGAAAAAACCGGCGCTTCTTACAACGCAAACAGCAGGCTGGCCGGATCTTCAACCAGCTCTTTAACGCGCACGAGGAACTGCACCGCTTCCATTCCATCCACAATGCGGTGGTCATAGCTGAGTGCGAGGTACATCATGGGCCGGATTTCAACCTTGCCCTCGACCGGCACGGCCCGGTTCTCGATTTTGTGAAGCCCCAAGATTCCCACCTGCGGCGGGTTTAGGATCGGGGTGCTGAGCAGCGAGCCATAAACGCCGCCATTTGAAATGGTGAATGTTCCGCCGCGCAGTTCTTCGAGCGTCAACTCGCCGGCAGAGGCTTCGCGGGCGAACTCCTTGATGGCGGTTTCGATTTCGGCGAAACTCATCTGGTCCGCATCGCGAAGTACGGGAACCACCAGCCCCTCCGACGCGCCCACCGCCACGCCAATGTCGTAGTACCGCTTCAGAACCATTTCGGTTCCCTGGACCTCGGCGTTCAGGTGCGGAAACTGGCGGAGGGCGTCGATCGATGCTTTGACAAAGAACGAGGCGATCCCCAGGCCGACGCCGTGCTGGCGCTTGAAGTTTTCCTTCCAGCGGGACCGCAGTTTCATCACTTCCGTCATGTCAACTTCATTAAACGTCGTCAGCATGGCGGCGGACTGCTGCGCTTCCACCAGACGGCGCGCGATTGTCTGCCTGCGGCGTGACATCCGAACGCGTTCTTCCAGCCTCGGCCGCCCTGCCGTCGCTTGAGGTACGGGTTGGGCGGCCCGAGCCGGCCGTTCTGCCGGCTTCGGCGCCGCTGCGGCTTCAGCGCCGCGAGTTTGAAGAAAAGTTTCGACGTCGCGCTTTTGGATGCGGCCTGCGGCATCGCTGGGCTGCACCCGGGAAAGGTCCACGCCGTGCTCTTCGGCAACCCGACGGGCCAAAGGCGTCACCATCCTTTTGGGTACGGAATCCGCGGCTTCTTCTTCGGCTCGCTGCCTGCCGGCAACGGCTGTGCCGGCTTTCGGTTTGACTTCTGCTTCTGTGGAAACTTCGTTTTTGGTTGGTTTAGCTTCCTCGCGTTTTGAAGCGGCTGCTTCTTCAGTGGTCGCTTCGTCGATCACTCCCAGGAGGTCCCCAATCTTAACGTCTTCGCCCTCCTTTCTCTCGATGCGCGCCAGGACGCCGGACCGTTCCGCGCCGACTTCCAGGTCAACTTTCTCGGTCTCGAGCTCGACGAGAACATCGCCCACGGCCACGCGGTCGCCCTTCTGCTTTCTCCAGTGTCCAACTGTAGCTTCGACGACGGATTCACCCAGTTCGGGCACGACTATGTTGGTCGGCACGGTCTCTCCTCCCTGAACCTTCCGCGATATCTTCAACCAGAACCATGTCCTCTTCCTGCTCGGCCAGTCGAATGCTGAACGCTTTCTGCACGATAGCTTCCTGGTTCAGCGCATGCCGGGCCGTGGACCCTTCCGCCGGGCTGGAACTTCGCGAGCGGCCAATATAGCGCAGCCGCAATCGATTGCGGACCAGTTCACTGAGCAGCGGCCGCACGAACTCCCAGGCGCCCATGTTCTCAGGCTCTTCCTGGACCCACACAATTTCCTGAAGTTTCGGATAGCGGTCGACCATCTGCCGGACTTCCTTCACGCGGAACGGATAGAGCTGTTCAATCCGGCAGACCGCGATGTTTGCCCGCTTTTCCCGATACTCGCTGGTCACCAGATCCACATAGATCTTGCCGCTGCACAGCACCAGCCGCCGGATGTCCTCCTGCCGCTCGCGGGCTTCGGAATCGTCAATTACCGCCTGCCAGTTTCCTTCAGCAAGTTCGCGCGGTGATGACGCCATCAGCGGATGACGCAGCAGGCTTTTGGGGGTGAGGATGATCAGGGGCAGGGGATCAACTTTAAGCAGGGATGCCTGCCGCCGCAGCAGATGAAAATATTGCGCCGCCGTGGTGCAGTTGGCCACCCGAAGGTTCGTTTCTGCCGCGAGCTGCAGGAAGCGTTCGGGGCGGCCGCTCGAATGGTCGGGGCCCTGGCCTTCAAATGCGTGGGGGAGCAGCATGACGAGAGAAGGGGTCAGCCCCCACTTGGCCCGTGCAGTAAGCAGAAATTCGTCGATCATCACCTGAGCGCCATTGATGAAGTCGCCGTATTGCGCTTCCCAGATGACCATGCGGCTGGGTTCCTGAAGGCTGTAGCCGTACTCGAACCCTACCACGGCGTTTTCGGTGAGCGGGCTGTTATGGATTTCAAAAGCCGCGCGGGCCTGCGGCAGAGCCTGCAAAGGAGTGTGGTGCTGCCCGGTTTTGATGTCGTGAAGCACGGCGTGTCGCTGGCTGAACGTTCCCCGCTCAACATCTTCGCCGGTCATGCGGATGGCGGTTCCGTCTGCGAGGATGGAGGCAAGCGCCAGTTCCTCCGCCGTCGCCCAGTCGATCGTTTTGGCGTCAGGATCGTCGAACACCTGTGCTCGGCGGCTGTGGGCCCGTTCCAGCTTGCGGTGAAGATTGAAGCCTTCGGGCAATTGCAGAAGACTTTCATTGAGCTCCCGCAAGGATTCAATCGGTACGGCGGTTTTTGCATGAAGGGCCGCTCCGGGAGGAGGCGGTTCCGGCGGCTCCTCAGCCAATTCTTCAGACGGCTTCAGCGATTCCAGGGCCGTCTGGAGATTCTCCATATACTGGCGGTCCAGTTCTTCTGGCCGACCTTCATCCACGACTCCGCGCTCGACGAGGGTCGCTGCCCATCGTTCGCGCACCGTGGGCAGCTTGGTAATTTTGTCGTAGAGCAGCGGCTGGGTGAAGCCGGGTTCATCTCCTTCATTGTGCCCGTAACGCCGATAGCCCATCAGATCAATCACGAAATCCTTCTCAAATTCTGCGCGATAGGCGAAAGCCAGCCGCGCTACCTCGATGCACGCCACAGGGTCATCGGCGTTCACATGGACCAGCGGAATCTTAAAGCCGCGAGCCAGGCCGCTGGCATAGTACGAGCTGCGATAATCTGCCACCGCGGTGGTGTATCCTAACTGGTTATCCGCAATAATGTGAATGGTGCCGCCGGTGCCATACCCCGGCAGCCTGTAGAAATTGAGAGTTTCGGCCACAACACCCTGTCCGGAAAACGCCGCATCACCGTGGATCAGGATGGGCAGAGTGCGCGTGGGATCAAATTGAGGCGGGCCTTTTCTGTCCACCACGGTTCCGGCGGCCCGCGCCATCCCCTCGACCACTGGATTCACCGCTTCCAGGTGGCTGGGGTTTGGCGGCATCGTGATGACGAGGCCCACCTCCTGCCCCCCCTTGATTGCTCGCTGCGCGCCAAGGTGGTATTTCACGTCGCCCGTCCAGCCGAGGTCTTCGCGGAAGCTTCGTGCCTGCACCGGGTCCTTGAAGATAGCCAGGATTTCCGCATAGGGCTTTTTCAGAATGTGAGCCAGCACGTTCAGTCGCGCGCGATGGGCCATCCCGATCAGCACGTTACGCACATTGGCTTCGGCCGCGCCGCCTACCAGTTCATCCAGGATCGGAATCAGCATGTCCAGGCCCTCAATCGAAAAGCGGGTCTTGCCCGGAAAAGTGCGGTGCAGGAAGTGTTCAAAGGCTTCCACCTGAGTTAGCCGTTCCAGCAGCGATTCGGCGTCCACAGGGTCGTTAGGATTGCGGAAGCGGCGCGACTCAGCCGCCTCGTGGAGCCAATGCCTCTCCTCCGGGTCGCGCAGGTGGCCATAGTCGTATCCAGTTGTGGAACTGTAGACATCACGCAGCGCCTGGATCACTTCAAGTGCGTTGCCTTTCCCCGCAGCGATGGGACCAACAATCAGGCTGGCGGGAAGGCTGCGCAGATCATCCTCGCTGACGCCGTGCGACTGTGGCAGCAGGGAGTAATCTCCATGAGGTTCACTCCCCAGCGGATCCAGACGCGCGTCCATGTGCCCGAACTTTCTAATGGATTCCGCCAGATTGACGGTGCCGACAATTTTTTCAATCTGGCCGGCTGGAAGGGCTTCTGGAGTCACCTGGAATTCTTCAGGCGGATTCCAGTTCTCAAAATAGGCTCGCGTGCCCGGATCAACTGAACTGGGGTTGGACAGGTATCGTTCGTATAGTTCCAGAACGTATCCGAGATTAACTCCCTGAAAATCAGTTCGACTGTTCATGTCGTCATCCTGAATCAGTACCGGCCCCAGAGGTTATCCGGGGCCTTCAGAGGTTCTCGGCAATCCTGGCGGCACGCTGCAGGAGGCCCTTCTTCGAAGTGCCCCCAATCGGCGCCGGCCGGCACTCAATAGATTAACACTGCAATTGGCGTACTGCACAGACAAGCGCAAGGCCACGCACGGGTGCAGATTCTCGGACGCGTGCAGTCTTGCATTGCACTGCCCGACGCGAAGGTTTACATTCCTTAAACGAGACTCGTGATTCCTAATGATTCAGAACGAGGTGATTCTCAGATGACCATTACAAACGTCGTTGCGCGCGACATCCGCTTTCCGACCTCGCGGAGCCTCGACGGATCAGACGCTATGCACAAGGCGCCCGACTACTCCGCCGCCTATCTGGTGCTGAAAACCGACAGCCCCGACGGACTGGAAGGCCATGGCCTGACCTTCACCTGCGGCAGAGGAACGGAAGTAGTGGTGGCGGCGATCAACGCGCTCAAACCGTTCATCGAGGGCAGGGAACTCGAGTCGATTGCCCTCGACATGAAGACCCTGTGGCGGCAGATCACCAGCGACGGCCAGTTGCGATGGATTGGTCCGGAGAAGGGGGCCATCCATCTGGCCACGGGCGCATTGGTCAACGCCGTGTGGGACCTCTACGCAAAGGTGGAACGGAAACCCATCTGGAGACTGCTACTCGACATGACGCCGGAACAGCTTATCTCCACTATCGATTTCCGCTACATCACCGACGCAATCACCCCTGAAGAAGCGCTCGAAATGCTTCGCAGAAAGCTGCCCACGCGGGCCGAGCGCGAAGCCGAAATGCTGGCGAAAGGTTTCCCGGCCTATACCACATCAGTGGCATGGCTCGGCTATACGGAGGATAAGCTGCGCCGGCTTTGCCGTGAGGCCGTCGCGCAGGGATGGACGCACTTCAAGATGAAGGTCGGCGCCAACCTCGACGACGATGTCCGCCGCGCGACGCTCATCCGGGAGGAAATCGGCTGGGACCGCAAGCTGATGATGGACGCCAACCAGGTGTGGGGCGTGGATGAAGCGATCGCCAACATGAGAGTGCTGGCGAAATTCAATCCCTGGTGGATCGAAGAGCCCACCAGCCCTGACGACGTGCTGGGCCACGCCAGGATCGCTCGCGCAATTGCGCCGATCGGCGTCGCCACCGGCGAGCAGTGCCAGAACCGCGTGATCTTCAAACAGCTCTTCCAGAGCAAGGCAATCAGCTTCTGCCAGATTGACAGTTGCCGCGTGGGCGGCATCAATGAAATCCTGGCCATTCTGCTGATGGCCGCCAAATTCGGAGTGCCGGTATGCCCGCACGCGGGCGGCGTCGGACTTTGCGAGTACGTGCAGCACCTCGCGATCTTCGACTACATCGCCATCGGAGCGTCGCTTGAGAACCGCATTCTGGAATACGTCGATCACCTGCACGAGCACTTCCTCGATCCGGTGGTGATCAGGAACGGGCGCTACATGCCGCCGGCCAATCCCGGTTACAGCATCACCATGAAGCCCGAGTCGCTTGCCGAGTACGAGTTCCCGAACGGCCCTGCCTGGCGGTCGTGACGGCACATCGAGAACGGCCGGGTGCGTGCTTCGAATTCGAAGGTGTAATTTTTGCCCGCTGTGCGAGAATTGAGCACAAATTCGCAAAACAGTTTTTATAGAAGGAAATTCTGTTTATAACTTGTTGAAAATACAGGTATTATAAATTTCATGATTTTTTCACAAAAATCCCAAACGTCCCATTTCAAGGCCTAGAGCTGGAGTCTAGGCTAGAATTGGAGCTTAGATTGAACCACGGCGGAGCGGCCGCTGAAATGACAGGTCTCATCCGGCCGGGGTCACCGCCGAGCCACGGCCATCGTCAAGGAATTTCCTGGCAATGACCGCGCTGCTTGTTGGAGCACCGCGAGCTGTTCCGACGTGAATCGGAGTTTACACAGGGATGCCAACTCCAAGTCTTTGGACGTCCAAGGGGCTTTCATGATGCCTTCGCGCGAATGGTGGGGCCCAAGCAGCAGATGGCCCAGTTCATGGGCGATGGCATCACCCAGGAATGTCCCTCCACATGGGCCACGTGTCCGGGAAACAGCCATCACCCGGTCGTAAAATACATTTGCAATCCCGTCAGGTACGGGCCCTTCAGCTCCCGACGGAATGATCGCTTGCCCCAGCGCGTCGGCGCCTGAAATCCGTCCCGTTACAATGGAAACACGCAGGATTCGAACGAAGAAATCGGCACTCGGAGTTCCAGCCTGGAACCGAACAGGGGGACGCTTTTGGAAGTGATCTCTCCACACAATCCGCACGCCCGCCTCGGCGTAGAGCGTTCCTACTTGACTCTCCGTCTTATCAAGCTCCGACTGGCTAAGACGCGCGTAATCGTAGATCCAAACTCTGATGACAGGCTGATCTTTTCCCTCGAGCGGCCTTGCCGAGCTATCTTCCGCAGGGGCCACGGCTGCCGAGGCAAATACAACAAGGCTGGCGATCCATGCGAGTTGGAGGACCAGTTGGCGAACCGTTTGTTTGACCGTGCCTCCTCTTTGAGCGTCTTGAAGAGCGGGTGGCTTCGAGGAAGGGATCGGGCTCGTCCAATGCGATGACCGGCGAATCGAGGCAAGTCTTAACGCCGAAAAACAGATGGTTTCGTGATTGCCCCTCGCGTTTGCCGCCACAAGCCGCCCCGGTGACCGGCCAATGTAGGCGCGCGGGTCGCGGCGGACAATACATGGCAACTCAGTTTTGAGTCATTTTGGCCTCATCAGCTAACTTATTGCCTTGCTGCGGTTTAACCGGCCGTGTTATTGAGAGCAACCCCGGTCAAGGTGTGGCTGGCACTTTGAGAGATGTATAATGTTCCGTATCATCTTGGGGTGGCCCCCCGGGCAAGTATGAATAGTTCATTTGCTTGCCGAACATCGGTTATCCGCTTCGGTGTCTTTGAACTGGATTGCCGCGCGGGAGAGCTGCGCAAATCGGGCGTTCTCCTTCACCTGCCGCCTCAGCCGGTAAAGATTCTTTCCCTGCTCGCCAGTCAACCCGGTCAGGTTGTTACCCGCGAGGACATCCGGAAGCAAATCTGGGGCGACGAAACCTTCGTGGATTTTGAACGGGGTCTCAATCAGTGCGTCAGCCAGATCAGGACGGCATTGGGGGACGACGCAGATACTCCTCGGTATATCGAAACGCTGCCTCGGCGGGGATACCGGCTTATCGGTCCCGTGGAGGCCGTGACGGGGCCGCAGGCGGGTCGGCGGAATGGTGTGCGGACTTTCGTCTTCAGCGCCCCTGTGGTTGTGGCAGCCCTGGGCGCACTCCTTGCCCTCAATGTCGGTGGCTTTCGCGACCGGCTCCTGCACCAGGGCGCGGCCCTCCCCAAGATCGAATCTATCGCCGTCCTGCCGCTGGAAAATCTCTCACGTGATCCTGATCAGGAATACTTTGCCGATGGAATCACCGAAGAGCTCATCACAGACCTGGGCAAGATCAGCGCCTTGCGGGTGATCTCGCGCACGTCGGTGATGCACTACAAGGGCACCAGGAAAACCCTGCCGGAGATTGCTCGCGAATTGAACGTGGACGCCGTTGTGGAAGGCACCGTCCAGCGCTCTGGCAACCGCGTGCGCATCACTGCCAGCCTCCTCTATGCCCCCACGGACCGCCACTTGTGGGCCAACTCTTACGAAAGTGAGATGCAGGATATCCTGGTCATGCGTGGCGAGGTGGCGCAGGCCATTGCGAACGAGATTAGGATCAAGGTGACCCCACAAGAGCGAACGCGACTCGCAAGAGCCCACCAGGTCAACCCAGATGCCTACGAATGTTATCTCAAGGGTCGCTATGAATGGAACAAGCGGACAAAGCAGGGGCTGAACAAAGGCCTGGAGTACTTCCAGCAGGCTATTCGGGCGGACCCAGGTTATGCCCTGGCCTATTCCGGCGTGGCAGACACCTACTCTGTCCTTGGCGACGACGCATTTCAGCCAGGCGTCGAGGTTTATCCCAAGGCAAAGGCGGCGGCGCTTAAGGCATTGGATCTCGATGAGAGCCTGGCCGAGGCGCACACCTCAATGGGGATTCTGTTGTTCCAATATGATCGCGAGCACGAAGCTGCGCTAAAGGAATACGAGGCAGCAATCGAGTTGGACCCCAACTACGCGAACGCGCACCACTGGTACGCAATGAGCTTAGCCTGCATGGGCCGGAGTCAGGAAGCCATCCGGGAGGTAGAACTGGCGCGGAAGCTTGATCCCCTCTCGCCCAGGATAAATGCGAATGTGGTATTGGTCCTGTACCTCGGCTATCAATACGACCGGGCCATCGCCGAAGCGTCCAGGGCGCTGGAACTGGAACCGGATAATCCGAGCGTGTACCATTATCTCAGCCTGGCCTACCTCCAGAAGAGAATGCCCGGGGAAGCCCTCGAAAGCCTGGAGGGCACCCCAGATTTAGCTCCCCAGCTTCTCGCCCGCGCTTACACACTGAATGGAAATAGAAAGGAGGCCCTGAAAATACTTGGCAAGTTGACCCAGAAGTGGCAGTCGACACGAGAAGATTTCTCGCCGTATTTTACGGCGACCGCCTACGTTAGCCTGGGCGACAGAGATCAGGCGTTTGCCTGGCTGGAGAAGGGCCTTGCTGAGTATAACGGCCAGATGAGCCTTTTGAAAGTAGACCCCGCCCTTGACCCGCTTCGCTCCGACCCGCGCTTCCAGGAACTCCTGCGCCGGATGAACTTCCCGCAAGAGCGAGTAGCGCGAACCCCCGATTCTGAGGTGTGGCTAAGCGACTCGCCGCCCCATTGGAAATGACCACGGTACAACGCGCTCGAGCGCGTCCGTGAGTAAACCGTGGGGAACCAACCAGGATCATTTGACTCAACGCCGATCCTGCGGGATCTCAGCAGGAGGGACACTGTTCCTGCCGGCCAGTGGCTTCTCGCCCGGCTTACCTGGCGGAGTAGCGCGGGCCATGGCCCCCGCGGTGGGGGGACCTGCGCGAGCCACTATCTCCGCGCGAAGTTGGGCGGCCTCTTTGGCGTCGAACAATAGGAAATGCTGGGCGGCTTCCTGCAGTTCCGTGATATCCCAATATGGCCGCATCATACCAGAGACCGAGTGGGAGTTTGGTCCCAGAAGAATGTGACCGAGCTCGTGGGCGATGGTGCAGCCGAGAAGTTCCGGAACAGAGGCGAGGTAACCGGCCGATGCCATTCTTGCCCTTTCAAGCGAGACCGTTGCCATGTTGCCGGTCGTGTAGCCCGATGCGGCAGTACTCGGCATATTCTTCACGATGCGGATGCGAGGAAGAATTCGCACCTCCAACATGGCAGAGCCGAGCGGCACGTTACACTCAGGACCCTGCTGAAGTTTTTCCCCTACCGTGCGGTCAATCCAGATAAGTTTGATTCCTGCTCGGGCGAAGATACCGCTGGTGACCTGCTCAACTTCCAGTCGAGTCGGGTGTGAGAGCCGGGCATAGTCGTACATTTTGACAAACAGACGATTTTCGACCAGGGAGCCTGGCTCAGGCAGCATCGAGAGCTTGGAGTTAGGTTGGGCAGACGATTGAGCGAGTCCAGTCGGCAGGCGCGCGGCAAGTGCGCAAAAAGCGAGAATGAACTGGACAACTCGCGCCTCATTAATCTTCATCGCTACCCCCATTCAAATCCCGAGCCCTGTTGCCTCGTCAACCGCCGTCCGCCTGAAGGCACACCTTCGCCCAGGCGCCAACAAAGGCGCTATGCCAAAACTCAATGTTGCTAATCCGGTCTCCCTCCCCCTGCATACCTCCGTGAGTACTGCTGCCTGTATAGGCGGGAATTTCGGGCGAAAAGGTGCAAGGTGGCCTTCACCTAAGAGGCCAGGCTGGCACAGTGGATGGCGAACAAGGCTTGTGGTAAGCTTGCCGTAACTTTCAAGGGGTCTATGAGTGCGGAATCCTCGCACGAAGTAACACGGCTACTCCTGGCCTGGGGACGGGGCGACGATGCGGCCCTGCAAAAACTGATTCCTCTGGTCTACGATCAACTGCGCGCGGCGGCGCGCCGTTGCATGGCCGGTGAACGGCCCGGCCACACCTTGCAGACGACGGCACTTATCCACGAAACCTATCTTCGATTGGTCGATGCGCGGCGGGTCAAATGGCAAGACAGGGCCCATTTCCTGGCCCTTTGCGCGCAACTGATGCGGAGAATCCTGGTGGATTACGCAAGATCCCGTCGTTACCAGAAGCGCGGAGGGGCGGCACTTCCTGTCGATCTTAACGAGGCGCTGCTGGTGACCGCTCAACCTGACGCCCAACTGGTTGATTTGGACAATGCATTGAACCGGCTGGCGGAAGAGGATGCGCGGAAAAGCCGCGTGGTGGAATTACGATTCTTTGGCGGCCTGAGCCTCGAGGAAACGGCTGAGGTCTTAAAGGTGTCTACGGATACTGTAAAGCGTGACTGGAAACTTGCCAAAGTCTGGTTGCTGCGCGAGCTTCGCGGAGGCCCATGTGAACAAGCCTGAGCGCTGGCGCCGAATCGACGAGTTATACCACTCCGCGCTGCAAGTCGAAGCGGACCAGCGGGCGGTATTCCTGAGCGCCGCGTGTCCGGATGACGAGGAACTGCGCAGAGAAGTGGAGTCATTGCTTTCATACGAAAAGTCTGCGGCGGAATTCATTGAGCTGCCTGCCTATGAACTCGCCGCCAGGCTGATGGCAGAAGACGGCGCACAGGAAGAAACGCCGAGCCTGGAAATGACCGGGGTAGTTTTACCGCGATTTCGCGTCCTGGAGAAAATAGGTTACGGCGGGATGGGCGTCGTTTATAAGGCGGAAGATACCAGGCTGCAGCGTGCGGTTGCTCTCAAATTCCTGCCGCCTGAGTTTGCACGCGACCCACAGGCGCTCGAACGCTTCCAGAGGGAAGCGCAGGCGGCCTCGGCCTTGAACCACCCCAATATATGCACCGTTTATGACGTAGATGAATACCAGGGCCAGCCATTTATTGCCATGGAACTGTTGGAAGGACAGACTCTGGAAAAACGCTGCAAAGGTCAGGCCCTGCCACTGCAAGAACTGCTCGATCTCGCCCTTCAGGTCTCGGACGCCCTGGAGGCCGCGCACGCGAAAGGCATCATCCATCGCGACATCAAGCCGTCGAACATCTTTGTTATGACACGTGGGCAGCCCAAAATATTGGATTTCGGCCTTGCCAAACTCCAGGAGTCCGACACTTCAGACAAAACCGCCCTGGCGCGACCGCCGGAGCAAGGGCGGGATCCGAATCTCACTCTCACCCAAACTGGCGTGGCAATTGGCACAGCAGGCTACATGTCTCCGGAGCAGGTTCGGGGTGAAAAGCTGGATGCGCGGACCGACGTCTTCTCCTTCGGGCTGGTGCTGTATGAAATGGCCACCGGGCGGCGCGCGTTTACGGGTGAGACGGCTTTGACGCTTTCGGATGCCATACTCCACGGCAAACCCGCCCGACCTCGGAAACTGAATCCGGCAATCTCGCCCGGGCTGGAAAGGCTCATCGACAAGGCGACGGAAAAAAACAGAGACGCGCGCTATCAGACGGCGGCAGAAATTCGCACCGACCTGCAGCGCTTGAAGCGGGAAACGGAACATCGTTTTCGCTCGGGAGTGGTGGCCGTGGGAGCCGTGGTCCTCTTTTTGATCGCGATTGCTTCCATCTGGTATTCCGAGCGCCGCCTAGTCCCCAATGCTCGCTCTGAGCCCAAAATGACACAGCTGACCTTTAACTCAATCGAGAACCGCGTGATCAGTGGCGCGGTTTCCCCGGATGGGAAATACCTCGCCTACACCGATGTTAACGGCATCTATATCAAGGCAATTGAGACCAGTACCATCCGAACCGTCCCTGAGCCCCAAGGGATGAGCAGTGAAAGCGTGCGGTGGGAGATTGTTGCCTGGTTTCCAGACAGCACCAGATTTCTGGTTCACTCCCATCCGCCTGCCCAGGATTCATTTCTCTGGAGCTCAGCGGACACAAGCGTGTGGGTGGTTTCGGCTGCAGGGGGAGCACCCCGCAAACTGCGTGACAAGGCAAGGGCATATTCTGTCTCGCCGGATGGATCTTCCATCTCGTTCGGGGCCAACAAAGGGGCGATAGGCGAACGCGAATTATGGGTGATGAAATCGAGCGGCGAACAGGCCCTTATGCTAGCTCAGGCCGACGAAAGAAGCTCAATGTGTTGCCTCAGGTTCTTTCCCGGCGGGCAACGAGTTTCCTATCTTGTAACCGATAAGTCTGGGCACAGTCTGGTGGCCCGCGATTTGGCAGGCGGACCCGTCGTCACGCTACTTCCGCCCTCTGCAACGAGGAATATGGACGAATTTTCAGAATATTCATCCTGGTTGCCTGACAGTCGGATGGTCTACTCGGTTTCAGAACCAGGAGCCGGATGGCTTCCTCTGACATCAAACTACTGGTCGACGCGAATTGACCCTCTTACCGGTAAAGTTCTCGAGAAGCCGCAGAAGCTAACAAACCAGGTCGGATCCTGGTTGAATAATACAAGTTCGACATCCGACGGCAAAAGGCTCGTTTTCGTGAAAGAGGCGTTGCATATCGGCTCTTATGTCGGCGACTTGAGGGCAGGCGGGACTCAGTTGGTGAACGTAAGGCAATTTCCCCTGAGTGAGAGTTCAGTTGCAGCGGTGGATTGGACACTCGACAGCAAGCAACTCATCGACGCATCCACTCGAGAGGGCGACCACCAGCTTTACTTACAACCGCTGGGTGAGGAGACTGTCACTCCCCTTCTGGCTGAAGGATTTGGCCGAAATCCTCAGATAACCCCCGATGGCAAATGGCTCCTGTATCAGGGAACGGGTGACCCCCGGGTGCCTTCTGCTACAAGAGCGCAACCTGTCATGCGCATTCCCATTAATGGGGGCCAGCCGAAGACACTATTTACTCCCCGGCCTCGGAGTCTGATTACGTGCGCGAGAGCTCCGTCCACTCTCTGTGTGATTAAAGAACCGACTGAAGACCGGAAGCAAATCATTATCGCCACCCTCGACCCTTTGGCAGGCCGCGGATCCGAAATCGCTCGATTTCCCGTTGACCCCGATGCCGATACGACCGGTTGGGCGCAGCTATCACCCGATGGGACCCGAGTTGTGGTCACTGGCAGTCCACCTGAGTTGATCTATATTCTTTCTGTGCGCGACCATGCCGTGCACAGAATCAGACCGAAGGGGTTGACTTACCCGATAGAACCTACCTGGACGGCGGACGGGAAGGGACTGTACGTTTCCAAGGACGTAGGGGGCGGAAGGGCGCTTGTATACGTGGGTCTTGACGGTGATTCCCGCATCTTATGGCAAAACCCCGGAACGATATATGAAACCCTGGCGCGTCCCTCACCCGATGGCCGCCACCTGGTCATTCAAACCTTTACGATCAATGCAAACGTGTGGATGATGGAGAATTTCTGACCCTCGTCGCTTCTGACAAGCTTGCGCGCCACGAGGATCACTTTGACAGCGCGGTTCTTCTCCGTCGAAAACCGCAGACCGCAACCCCGGCGGTCTGCGCTACTCGTGCTGAAATGTCGCATACATCGCAAAAGGAGCGACGTATGCGTGACCCACTGCCTTATCCGACAGCAAGAACCGCAGGTCACAATGAGCTGCGCTGCGTGAACGCGCGATTTGGAATTATTTGAGATTGCAGATCTCATAACCCGGAAGCTCGTAAGCGCAGAGCTATCAGCATTGAGCTTTCAGCAAAAGCCGCAGACTGCAACTCCTGCGGTCGGCGCTACTCGCTCCGCGAGGAATCTGCCGATGGCCGGGCTGATTAAAACACAAAGCAGATTCCTCGGGCCGATCGAAAACAGCGGCTCTCGGAATGACACTCACCACCCACCACTAACCACTGCCTTACTCATACCGCAAGGCCACCATGGGATCGACCCTCGATGCGCGGCGGGCGGGGATGTAGCAGGCCAGGCCCGCGACGATAGCAAGCACCAGCGATGCGCCGGCAACACTGAGGGGATCGGCGGGGCTCACTCCATAGAGAAGGGCCGTCAGGCCGCGGTTAAGCACAAAGCTGGCCGCAAGACCAAGGGCAATCCCAGCCCCGACCAGCGTTACGCCCTGAAGGAGCACATGCCGCAGAATGCTTGCTGAGCTGGCGCCCAGCGCCATTCGCACTCCGATTTCGTGCCTCCGCTGATTGACGGAGTAGGCCATGACGCCGTAGAGGCCCACGCTGGCGAGTCCGAGCGCCAATAACCCGAACACACCCAACAGGCCAACTCCCATTTTTGCGGTCGAAAGAGCCTGATCGATTATTTTGCGCCCGGTGCGAAAGTCGTAAGGCGGCAATTGAGGATCGAGCTGGCGAAGGTCCTGCTGCACCGCGTCGAAAATCATCGCCGGATCTCGATGCGTATTCACGTTGAGCACCATGGTGCCTGAGAAATTCTGCCTGAGGGGAAGATAGATGCAGGGCTGCGCGGACTCGCCCAGGCTGCTGTATTCCACCGTTTTTGCCACGCCAACGATCTGGCGGTAGGTGTCCTGGCCGGTGAATCGGAACCTTTTTCCAATCGGATCCTGACCCGGCCAATATGCCTTTGCCATCGTTTCATTGACAATGGCTACTGGCAAGGAGCCTTCCTTGTCTTCGGCGTTGAAGTCACGCCCGCGCAGAAGAGGGATGCGCATGGTTGCGAAATAATCCAGATCCACGGTGTTCTCGATCGTGCTGATCGCTTCCGAGGCGCGGCCGGTCTGCCGGCCCTCGATCAAAACATTGTTCGCCACCTTACCCCAAAGGGGCAGGTTCGAGCTCCAGGAAACGGAATTGACCCCGGGCAAGGCTGCAATCCGCGTGCGAACCTCGCGATAGATTTGCTCCGCACGTGCGCGGCTGTAGCCCGCCTGGCCGGGGCTCATGAAGAACATCGCGGTATGGGCCGTATCGAATCCCGGGTCAAGAGCGTAAGCACGCTCGATGCTGTGAATGAAAAGCGCCGCAGTGACGAGCGAAACGAGAGAAAGCGCCACCTGGCCCACCAGAACAGCGCTTGCAAATTTCCTGCGACCCATGGTTGGCCCCGCGGTCGTGCGCAGGTCGTCTTTCAATGTGTCGGCGATCGCCGCGCGCGAAGAGCGAAAGGCAGGGATGATTCCGAAGACAAACGCTGTGGCGAGTGCGACGGCCAGCGTGAAAACAAAAACGTGGGCATCAAACTTCAGATCCGCCAGGTTCTGGGCAAATTCCGACTCACGGAACGACCAGAGAATTCGGGTTCCGGCATATGCGACACCAAGCCCTGCGAGGCCGCCGAGCAGAGACAGCAGCAGGCTTTCGACAAGCAATTGCCGGTTGAGCCGCCCCCGCCCCGCACCCAGAGCCAGCCGGACAGCCATTTCCTGGCGCCGGCTCGCTGCGCGAGCCATCAGCAGATTGGCAACGTTGGAGCAGGCGATCAGAAGAACGATTCCGACAATGGCCATCAACACGAGAGCCGTCAGGATGAGCGGCTGTGTTGCCCCCTGTCGAGGCGTAGGCCGCATGGAGAGCGCCACGTCGTTCAACGGTAGAAGCTCGAGGGTGCGGCCGCGGTTCGGCTCAGGGTATTCCTCTTGCAGAGCGGCGGCGATGCCTTTCAGGTCGGCCGCCGCTTTTTCGAGAGTGACACCGTTCTTGAGGCGCGCTGCGCCCACCATCACGGACTGCCCGCGGTCGTGCAGCCAATCGTGCCCCTGCGCCGGAAAAAGACGCGCCGACATGGTGGCGGGAACCCACACGTCAGGACCGAACATTGCACTGACGCCAAGAAATCCGCGCTGCGCCACGCCAACCACCGTCAAGGCAACCCGATTGACAAGGATGGTTCGCCCAACAACATCTGGAGTTCCCCCAAGTGCTTTCCATGCAGCATAACTCAGAATGGCGACCGGTGACTCACCGGGTGCACGGTTTTCCTGTGGGAGGAAGAAACGCCCAAAGGCGGGATGTATCCCCAGTGTCTCAAAGTAGTTGCCGGTGACAAACTCAGCGAACATTCGTTCCGCGGCACCGTCCCGCGTCAGCGTGACGTACATGGGCCAGGTGAACCCGGCCAGGCTGCTGAGGACCCGGTTTCGTTCCTGCAAATCCTGAAGGTTGGGATAGGAAAGCTGAATCAGCTCTGCATTCTGCGAGGGTGCGGGTGCGGCGTAAATACCTACAAGTTCCGATGGTTTTTCTACGGGGAGCGGATTCAGGATCAGCGTATTGACGACCGTGAAAACGGTTGTGTTGGCGCCGATGCCCAGGGCAAGAGTGAGAACCGCAACCGCCGTGAATCCGGGGTTGTGGCGCAATTGGCGGAGGCCGTAGCGGAGGTCCTGAAACAGGGTTTCGAGCCATTGGAGGCCCCAGGCGGCGCGCACGTTTTCTTTGATTTGCGTGGTGTTGCCGAGGGCGCGGCGAGCGGCATAGGCGGCTTCTTCCGGAGATTCGCCAGAGGCTTGCTGGTCTTCCGCTTCCAGTTCCAGATGGCCGCGCAGCTCGCGCTCGAGATCGGCCTCGCGATTGCGCCGCTTACCCCATCGCCAGAATTTCATTTCGCACCTCGCATTGTCCATCGTAGGGGCGCGGCTTGCCGTGCCCTTTTCCCCAGATGCGGGCGGGGCAAGCCCCGCCCCTACGAAAATCACAACCCCAACCCCTAACCCCTAACTCTAATTCCTGGCCCCTAATCCCTGACGCCCGCCGTTTCCATGACGCGGCCGATGGAGGCCACGAGCCGCCTCCATTTTGAGTGCTCGGAAGCGAGCTGCTTTTTGCCGGCGGGCGTGAGCCGGTAATACTTGAACTCGCGCTTGCGGCCCCTGGGCGTTTCCCACCTGGCCGCCACCCAGCCTTTGCGCTCGAGGCGGTGGAGCGCGGGATAAAGCGATCCATGTTCGACCTGCAGGACGTCGTCGGTGGTGCGCTGGATGTGTTTGGCGATCTCGTGCCCGTGGGCGGGGCCGAGCACCAGGGTGCGCAGGATGAGCATATCGAGCGTGCCTTGCATCAGTTCCAGCCGGCTGGAGGAATCTTGATTCAGTCGCATGGTAGATATTCTACCCTAACGAGGGTAGACGTTCAACCCTTATTTGCCAGCTATCAGCTATCAGCAAAAAGGCTGATGAAAATCAAAAGCAGATTCCTCGGGCCAAACATCAACGTCGGCCCTCGGAATGACGGGTGCCTAAGAACATCCGGGCCAGAAGGTCGGCGCTACTTTCAGCTATCAGCAGTCAGCGTTCAGCAAAACCCGCAGACATGGCAGCCATCCCGCAAGGCGGGACGGCACCCGGCCACTGACCGCTTCTCCGTGCTGCTTGACATGTGATTTGCATGCAAGTATGGTATTCACATGCACAGCATGGTACAGATTCGGAATGTGCCGTCGGAGCTCCACCGCGAGCTGAAGGCGCGCGCGGCGCTTGAAGGGATGTCGCTTTCGGACTACCTGCTCCGCGAGATCCGCCACATGCTCGAGCGGCCCCGAATGGAAGACCTCCAGCGGCGACTTGCAGGGCGGCGGGCGGTGCGGCCGCGACCGTCTCCCGCGGACGCGGTGCGGGCGGAGAGGAACAACCGTTGATCGTGGTTGATGCCTCGGCAGTGCTCGAGATTTTGCTGCAAACCCCGGCGGCCGCCAAGGTGGGCCGGCGAATCTTCGCAGCGGGCGAGACGCTCCACGCGCCGCACTTGCTCGATCTCGAAGTTGCGCAGGTCCTGCGTCGCTATTCTCGATCCAGCATCGTCTCAGCCAAACGCGCCAGCGAGGCCCTTGCCGATCTTGCTGACCTGCCGCTCAACCGCTATCCACATCTCGTCCTGCTGCCTCGCATCTGGCAGCTTCGCCACAACGTGACGGCCTATGATGCGGCCTATTTGGCGCTTGCCGAAGCGCTGGACGCCCCACTTGTAACTCGTGACAGAGCGCTGGCCTCGGCTGGCGGCAGAGTGCGAGTGGAAATCTGTTAGGGCAGAGCGCCGGAATTGCGGTCTGCGCTAAAAAGGCCCCTGCGGGCCGATCAATTTGAAATTTGAGATTCGAGATTTCAGAGGGAAGAAAGCATTCAGCGGTCAGCAATCAGATCCAGCAAAACGGCTGATGAAAAACAAAGCGGATTCTCAGGGCCGTTTGCCGAAACCAACAGCGGGAAGGATGGCCATCAAACGGGCCGTCACAGGCGAGCGCTCAGAGACAAGACCATTGCGGAGCCCGAGACGATAAGAATGACCAACCAAAACAGACCGGCCTGGTAAAGCTCAGACATTGTAAACCCTCGAACGAAGAACCGCAGGGCGCAAGGGCCTGCGCCACAGGCTGTGCGACGCTGCACGATGTCAAATCTGAATTTCAAAGTGCAGATGCTTTAGCGTTTACCTTGAGCTGGGGCTGCCGGACGAGTCTCCTCCTTGAGTTTGCGCGCTGGCCGACTGCACGTTGCTCGACATCTCGCGAGCCTTGCTTAACTGACTCAGGAGATTTGGCAGCTCATTCTGCGCGAATTGCTTGACGGGCTGCTTTTTTCCGTTTTGTGCTTCCTCGCGGAAAGCGGCGACGGCGGCCTGGTGACCCTTTACAACGGCTCGCGCGTAGGCCTGGTCAAAAGCCGGGCCGGAGAGTTTTGAGAGCCGGTTGTAGCCACGCTGCTCCATCCCGCTCATTTTGTTGCGCAGCAGGTCAAGGTTGGCCTGGGATGCGGCGTCCTGGAGTTTTTGCTGAAACTGGGCATGCGCTTCGACCATTTGCCTGCCGTTGTCCCTAATGGCCTGCGTGCTCCCTTTCTGCTCGGCGAGCCTGGCAAATTTCACCTGGGCCAGGCTCGCCTCAGAAGTCTTTTTGACAAACGCCTGGTCAGACATCTTGTTCATCATGCGCCCGGTTGCCGCGCCTGGCAGTGCGCCTTGCGGCTCGGGCGGCTGGGCAAAGGCAATTCCGCCGGCCACGAACACGGAAGCCAGCAGCGATCCGGCTTTGATGAAAACGCTGTTTGGCATAATTTATTCCTACTCCCTTCTTTCCCAATTAAGATGGCTGTATTCCGCTTTCCCTTAGGAATTTTTGAGCGGCGCGATCTGCTGGACGTGAATGGTGTTGCCGTTCATGGCAAGCGTACCCTTGACCTGGACCCGCTGATTCTTGAAGTTCTTTGCCGCGGATTGCTGGTCGAGCTTGTAGGTCTGTCCCGCTGAAGATAGAACGTATTTTCCGTTTTTCTTCTGGATGGTGCCGATAAAGAATTGCTCGGTTCGGCTCGATGACGGGCCGTGCATTTGCGGAGTTTTTGACGGCGGCTGCTGGCGCGGCTCAGTCCCAGGATACTGTTGCCCCTGCTGCTGATTGTACTGGCCTTGCTGCGCGGCGGAGGCTGTTCCGGCGCCGAACTGCACCAGGCCGAAAGCGGCCGCCATCGTCAAGGCCGTTAGGATTTTATTTTTCACCTAAACACCTCCTGAGTGGTGTTTGCATCACTCGCGTGACGGAAGATTCCCGCGCGAGTTCCCCCTATCTGTTGAGATGACACGCGAGCGGGAACGTTACGGCGGCAGAAATTATGAATTCTGAATTGTGAATGATGAAGGAGGCGCAATTTCAAATCTGAAATTTCAGATTTCAGATGCCGGAAGCAGGAATGCGAAATCCAGAGCCCTCGAACTCAACACCATGAGAACCTTCGTAACTGTTTTGGTCGTAGGCGCGGCCAACGATTTACTGGGAGGTGGTGACTTGCTTGTTGGAACCCGCGCGCCCGCACCTCTCGGCTATCAGCGGTCAGGAAAAACAAGCGGTCAGCAGTCAGTGGCCAGCTCTCAGCAAAACCCGCAGACCTCAGAATCGGCAGCCTGCGCTACCCCAAAAACGGCAATGCCTACGATTTGCCGATGAGGACACCGGCGGCGAAGACGAGGGCGCCGCCCAGCAGCACCTGAACGGCGGCGGAGATTGCGGGCGTATCCATGTAGCGATGCCGCACCCACGAAATAGTGCTGAGTTCCGCCAGCACCACGAGGATGGCGACGGTGATGGCCAATTGAAAATTGCCAATCAGAAAGGGCAGGGTGTGGCCGATGCCGCCGAGCGTGGTCATCAATCCGCAGACGCCGCCGCGGAGCCACGGATGGCCGCGCCCGGTGAGATTGCCGTCATCTGAAAGCGCCTCAGCAAATCCCATGCTGATGCCTGCGCCCACCGAAGCTGCGAGGCCGACGGTAAAGGCGTCGTGGCTGCTCATGGTGGCAAAGGCGGCCGCAAAAATGGGCGCCAGCGTGGAGACCGAACCGTCCATGAGTCCGGCAAGCCCGGGCTGAACGATTTGAAGTAGGAACAGCCGCCGCTGCGCTTCTTCCTCCTCCGCTTTTTGCCCGCCGCCCAGAAACTGGCGCTCGAGTGCCTCGGCGCGTCGCGAGTGCGTGCGCTCCACCTGCGCGAGATCGCCGAGCAGTTGCCGGATGCTGACATCGGTGGCACGGCGGGCGGCGCACTCGTAGAAGCGGCGCGTTTCCACTTCCATGGCGCTTACGTGATTTCGAATTTTCTGGAGATTAAGCGGCTGGATCAGCCAGATGGGCTGCCGCTGGACAAAGCCCTTTACATCCTGGCGGCGAATCAGCGGAATGTGCTCTCCGAATTTCCGCCGAAAGAGTTCGAGCAGGCGGTGGCGATGGCCGGATTCTTCCACGCGCATGCCTTCGAACACCTTTGCGGAGGCGGGAAAATTCTCGCGCAATCCTTCGGCGAGATCGGCATAAACGCGCTCGTCTTCTTCTTCGAGAGAAATGGCGAGGGCCAGGACTTCGCGTTCGGAAAGGCTTTTGAAGTCTCTCATGAGAGATTCTCCTCCAGAACCAACGGCAAGAGCCGCAAATATCGCGATGAATGCGCCTGCGGCACGGCAATTTGAAATCTCAGATTTCAGGTCGCGGAACAGTAATGGCCTACGACTCGCCGAGCAAGACGTCGGCGGAGCCTGTACCACCAGAACCAAAGCCTGGAGCCGCAGACCGAAGGCAAGAGCGACAGGCCGAGGGCCTGTGCCACGCACGACTGCACATCCTCAGATTACGGGAGTGGGCGTGGAAAGTGCGGTCAGCACTTCCTTCATCTCGTGCCTGCATCCCTCCACCTGGTCCCAGGGTCCGGTCTCATACTCCACCGCAAAAGTGCCCTTGAATCCGTTGGCCAGCATGATTCTGACCGACCGCTGCAAATCATTCTTATCGCCCCACCGGTCCCAATATTTTGCGTGAACGTTGGTGTGGGAGTAGGGCGCCAGCGCCTTGAGTCCGTTGACCAGCATGTATTCCTGCTCCCAGTTGGCAAAGTCGGGAGAAGCCTCGCAAAATGGATGATTCACTTCATCCACGATGGTCCGGATGTTCATCGGGTCCGCGGCAAGCCCCCAATGGTTTTCGAGCGTCACCCGAACTCCGTACTTCCCGCCGAAATCGGCCATCTCCTTAAACGACTCGATGGCCGCCGCAATCATCGGCACGATGTCGATATTTCTGGGATAGCCGTCGCCCGGCCCGCGGGGGACCGCGTTGGGCCGAATGCTCGGGCCAAGCGCCCTCGGGGAGTTCATGCGCATTGATTTCATGCCCAGCACGGACAATCCCTCGATCCATCGCTTCCCCATGGCCACTCCCGCCTTGCGAAGCGCATCCTTCTCGGGCGTGCCGTATTCGGCCAGGTTCGTCGGCGCATTATTGGAAATATGCTGCACCTTTACGCCCGCCTTCACGCAGATCGCCGCCAGCTTATCCAGCCATTTTCGCGCCGAAGGACTCAGAGGATCGAAACCGCTATTCGCCGATCCCTCAGGAAAGAACATGCTGTCGTCCTCAACATCACCGAAGAACCCCGAAAACAGATCCATGTGCGTCACGCCCGGAAAGGTGTCCCTGGTAAACTGGGGGAAATCCAGCATTGTGATTTCGCCGTACTTGGCCTTTTGCTCAGCCGGCGTCGGAACCTTTGCCCTCGCCGCGGCGGCAGCCTTGGCCACGGCCAGTGGTCCGGCGGCATTGGGATCGTGCGCCAGGTCCTCCGCCTCGGGGCCATGGGCGCGCCGCGCTCCCCGGGCCGCTCCGCCGCGTACGGCTCGTCGATAAGGCCGCGTCTTAAACAAGTTGCGCACTCCAAAAGAATTGGAGGCAATGCGCTCCAGGTTGAACTTTTGCACATCCACGTTCGGCTGCGCCGCGGCAGCTTTTTCCGCATCCAAAACCATGCCAGCCGCGGCCAAACTCACTCCCGTAGCTTTAAAAAAATCGCGCCGGTCGAGTGTCAATCTCTCAATCGCATTTTTGTCGCCCATCGAGTGATCCTCTCCTCCTTTACCCCGGATAAACCGCAATGCCCACGGCTTCCGCTCGGATGGTAACCGGAATTAACATTTTGTCCGTAGGTGATTGAGAATATCATCCGTGTGGGCGCAGACGGGCACATTTTTTCTGGCGACGGTGAGATCCACTGCCCACAACCTCTCCGCAAGCCCGGAATAATCGTTCGCCCGGTTTCCAGCCGCTCTTTCGTTTGCGCAAGATCGTTTTTGATTTAGGCGCGGTCGATGGTTTCTGGCGGCGCTGGCAAACAGGAATGTGGGTTCAATTCAACGCGGCCAAAT
>DASUJZ010000038.1:0-12750 GCA_036278995.1 Terriglobia bacterium
GGCCCGATCTGCGGAGAAATGATGTTGTAGAGCTGCCCGCTGGTTGACCAGCTCAGCGTGACCATCTGGCCGGGCGCTGCATTCGGCGGATTGGCGGTAAAGCTCGAGATGGTCGGCGACGGCCCCGTGGGAACATTGGCCGGCGTGTAGATGGTTCCCGTATCGACCACCTCGAAGCTGGATGCCGTGATCGTCTTCAGCAGGTTCAGGTCATTGTTGTTCCAGCGGTCGTCGGGCACTCCGCTGATGAAGATGGCGCTGCCGTTGTCGGCCAGAATCATTCCGTATTTTTTCAGCGCCGTCAGGATCACCTGATCGTCTGCGGGAAAGCCTGTAATATCGAAATTCGCTTTCAGCCGCAGCCGCAATCCCATCGGCGGCGCATTGGGATCGGTGGTGGTGGAGGCCCAGTGCGTTGCCGGAAGCACAAAGGCCTTTTGAGAAGTTGGGACGGTGAATCGCAGCGCGTGATTGATGGCTCCGGCCGCCACCTCGTCATAACGAGCCAGGCCCACGAACACGGGCAGCCCGGCGGCGTCGGCGGATGTCCAGGTGTAGGGCCGCTGCTCATTGATGGTCATGTCCCAGACGGTGGAAGAATCAGCCTGCCAGCCGCCGCCTTTTCTCAGCATCGAGGCGTTATAAAGTTCGTATAGCCAGCAGCCGTCCTTTTCGAGCACCAGCACGTGGCGGTCGCCATTGCCCGGCTTGGGATAGCCTTCAATCAGCGCGTTCGAGGGGATGGGCATGGGCCCGGGATCGCTTTCATCGGGATAGAGGCCGTAAACAATCGGCACCTTGGCCTGCGTCCCGGCCACCACCTGATAGGGAATGCCGATGGTCTGGTTGTGGAAAGTGCCCGCGCCGAAGTCGGGATGCAGAGTGACGGACGCGCCGATGAAATTGATGTAATTGTTCGAATTCGGATCAACGGGAGCCATGGAGATGTCGGTGTTCCACAGGCTCGAACTCTGGAAAGGGACGAATCCGTTGAGGCTCGCTCCCTGCCCGAGACTCATTCCGCTGCACGTGCCGCCTTGTCCAAACAGCGGTGAGCAGATTGCAATCGAGAAGAGAAGAATCGACAGCATTTTCAGTGTGGCTCTCATGTTCAATTTCCTTTCTTGGCCTGAAGGCAATTCGGTCTTGGGTCGAACTTGACCTGGATCAACACGGGATCTGCTTGCTGTTGCATTGCGCCTGCCCTGGAACGGCAGGCTAGGCAAAGCCGCCCTGGAAATTCGAATCGAATATTCCAGAAACGGCGTAGCGGCGGCTTTACGCCGCCATGTGGCGAGGTAAACTCGCCGCTACATGTGGTGAAACTTCAAATCCAACTCTCAACATTCCCAAAGCAAGTAGCGAGGACCTCCGCCTTTGAGATCCGCGGCTCTTCTGGAGCGCCGACATCTTGCCGGCCCTGAGAAATGCCGCCGGGACGCCGGCCTACAAACAAAAGCCGCAGTCCACGGCCCAGGCGGCCGCCGCTATCTGACGCTTTATTGAACAGGATGCTGATTTCTTCAGCCGTATCGGATGTGGAGGCGACGCGCCGCGCGAAGACGATCACCCCGGAATTGTAGAGCACGATGAGGCTCTGGGGAGGCAGCGGCATTGGAGCAATCCTTGTTGCTCAGCAGGCGCCCTCCCCCTGCGCGCCCGCAAGATTGTTCTGAAATTTTCTCTTTCGGCCGTGGCGCGGCCGTATTTTTTCAAGACTACCGGCTATTCAATTTAGGAACTGGGCCAAGTATAGGCATGGAATAACCGCCACGTCAATACCGTGCTTCGTAAGCTGGTACAGGGCGGCATGGGTGGCGCATACGTTCCGAAGTTTGGAATGTATGCGATCACAGGAAAGGGGTCCATGGGCAACAGCGAAGCATCATCCACATGTTCAGCCGCTGCCCCGCCACAGAGGTCAATCCGCTCCTTAAACCTCGAATACGCGTATCCGCTGGCAAACCGCGTTGACGCAGAGGTCTCCTACGAGTTCCAAGTGCGTCAACTTCGTCCCGGGATACCCGACCACTCCGCTCTCGCCGCGTCGGAAACTGTGACCGAACATTTCCAGAGCGACCCTTCCACCCTCCTCCATCTGCTCGGCTTTGGCACCTATCACATCGGAGGGTCCACTTTCGTCAGGCATGCCGGAGATGTTAAGTTGTACGACGCCTTCTAAGGTGACAGAACGTCTTCGGCCATCCCAGTGTTCAAGCTTCAATACTGCCTCGCGACGCTCCGCACTGTAGACCACGCCGGTCAGAATCCAGTCCCGCAGTTCGGCTACTTTGGCCATATCAGGCTCGACCATGGCTGCCTCTCAGTTGACCTTCTTTTCTGGGAAGGTATGCGGACGACGAATAGTCCCATCGGGGGCCGCGCGCCAACCTTTGCCCGACATACCCGGAGGAATCCTGTCGACACCGCCGTCCGGCCCGATCCAAACCCTGCTGCCATCAGGATTGTCCCACCTTTCGTAACCGCGGGTGGCGCACATGTCGCGATCTTTGCGATGTGTGCGGCAAGGCTTCCGGCATGATTTTAAGTTCGGGTTTGGCCGAAGGTTGTGGCCCGCGCTAGACTGCGCGTTGAACGCAGACATGCCAAACTGCGGCACGTCTGCGCCACCCGCCGGGTGCGTCAGGAGCTTTGAATTCGATCCACGACTTGCTCCACGTGTAGCCGTGGCCTTTGATTCCTGACATAGCAGTCCCCTCACAACTTAAGTCAAGGCGCCGGCATTTCATCCTTAATCCTTCGGAATTCGTGATTCGTCTTGCCCTGCCGCCTCCCTCATAGGCGGGCCAATTGCATTAGTTAGACAAGGTGTCCCCTAACTCTCTGGTAACGCGGGGATCCACCCTTAGGCGCGCTTTGTAGACGAAAGTCAGCCCTGGCTTGATCCGGACCTTGCGACATTCTGGCGAGAACGCCGTAGCTGACACGAACACATCGTAGAATCCGGGCGGTAGCTCCGACGCGAACACCCCTTTCTTGTCGGTTACAAGATCGAGGTAATGCTTAAGCCCTACATTATTTTGGAGACCTACGTCCGCCCCAGCAGGATCCCAGCGTACAATGATATGAGCGCCGCGGATCGCGGCTCCCTCCGAGTCAGTTACAGTGCCCTTCAACAGCGCTCGCGGGACGGGACCGGCGGTGCAGCGAATAGCAACTGTCAAGAAGAAAACTAGGCAGACCAGCCTCGCAGACGCCGATCGAGAACGGCCCCATCCGCGTGCGTTGGTTAGCGGAGCGATTTTAGGTGCGGTCGTGCGCACGGCAGTGCGGGCACCATTAGAACTGCGGGTGGCGCATACGTTCCGCAGTTCGGAGTGTATGCGACCACAGGACTGGGTCCATGGGCAGTAGTGAAGCATCATTCAGAAAATAGAACCTCCAACTTGACCACGGCCATGCGCTGAGTCAACTTCCCGTTGTGGCCCGTCGTTACTTTGACGCCGCTCAGCGTCGCTGATCGCGGAAATTAAAAATCAATATCTGCGCCACCCGCCAGCCCCGTTTCACTTCCTTTTGTATGCGCCCCACCTTTTGCTCAGGAAGTAGAGGATACCGTATACAACGGCGCTCACCAACGCAATCGGGATGACTCCGAGGCCGCCGTACCGCCTGTACAAGATGTAGGCCGCGACCGCGCAGAGGCCAAGGGCAAGAAGCCCCGCCCGCATCGTCCGCCTCGCCCATCCCCTGAAGCGGTTCACGCATTGTCGTTGGGATCGTGAACGCCCTGTGTCCGCAGGAATTCGCGCAGTCGTGCGTCCTGATCTCGGAAAGCCATCTCTCACCTCACCTACAATCCACACGGGTGGCGCATACGTTCTGCAATTTGGAATGTATGAGATCACAGGAAAGGGTTTATGGGCAACATAAGCACGCAGCCAAGCATCTCGAACCCCCGGTTCGCGGCGCAGTTCGCCCAGCGTTTCCACCCACCGGTGGCGGAATTTTTCTGAATCAAATAGGCGGACCCGGTCCCGCCTCGCGGGAGACTCCGAGTCACAAAGCTGGTAGCCACGGTAAATCGGGTTTTCGGTTGACCATGGTTTCGTCCACCATCAAAAGCCTACCGTCAGAAAAGCACTGACTGTGGCTACCCGCTTCCGGCTTCTGGCTCCTGCCAGATGGTCCGGTTCTGAAATCTCCAATCTGAAATCTCAAATCCCCCGGGACCGGCGGTTCTTGAATCTTGAATTCTGCCTTCTGCCTTCTCCCCACCAGGGGGTCGGACCTTCAGGTCCGACAGAAAACACCAGCCCAAAAACGCAGGCTTTAGCCGCTGAAGAGCCGCCGCGAAATCCGAAGCCCTTTGTAGCTCCGGCATCTTGCCGGCCGGAAATATGCCGCCTGGGAGGGCGGCCTAGCGGCGGTTCCGCCAGGGTGGCAGTCGTCACGGGTGGCGTCCCAGCGCGTCCGAGAACGAGCTGAGGAAGCTTGGCACGATAGGGATTATGAGCGAGTCGTGAACTTCTATGAACCCTTTAAAGAAGACCTCTGTCGATCGGAAAGCATGAGGCTCCAATATGCCAGGACGCGGGTTGGCCGTCGTGCGAAAGTCCCAGGCAAACGTTAGTCTGTTGATTCGGGCCTGCGGCCCCCGGGTGGCACACACGTCGCGCTGCTTGCGATGAATGTGGCCCAAGAGCTGATAGCCACCATGTCTTCGGTTGGCCGTGGGCTTGTCAGTCCCACGTCCGTCCACAATCGGTGCACTTGTGGGGGCCGGAATGGCCGCGCGGTGACGTACATACGCAGAGGTCACGACAAGGGCGAGTAGGCCTGCTCGTGCTTCGTTTCTTGCCCGGCGAGGACGTGTGATATACGTCCTGGCACAGACCTACAGGCCGCGACGGTGGCCTATCCGTCTTGCTGTCCATGACAGGGTGCCTCCTTCTCTTCGATCTTCACTCACATCAGTACGCCGTTCGTAGCCACGGTCGACCATATTTTCGGTGGGCCGTGGGCTTATCCTCCATCAAAAGCCCACAATCATAAAAAGCGCTGACCGTGGCTAACCGCTACCCCTACATCCACACAGCTTGACCAACCACGTTTCGGATGCGCTTGACCTTTGCCGGCCCGATATACGGGAGGGCGTCGAGCTTATCATCCGGCGTCTCCGCCAAGTCCCTGACAGTATTTATTTCTGCTGACTTTAAGGTTTCCATCATGTTTTGGGTGAGGCCATAGGGATACGCATTCGACTTGCCTAGCTTTTCAATCGGCTCCTGCAAAATCGCTAGCTCTCCTGTATGAACCATTTCTGGCAGGAGAACCCCGGCCAGCTTGTCGCCTTTCACATGGAATTCGAACGGTTCTTCGCGGTCATTGCGCCACCGGTCGAATAAGTCTGAGGTTAGCCGCTTGCCCTGGATAAATTCGAGCAAAATACACGGACTTAGAGCGTACCTTGTGCCTCTACCGCCTGATTTTAGGCCTCGTGATACGTCTCGGCGTGCTGTAAAGCCAACGTATTCCAAAATCTCGAAGGGTTTCGAGAGCCTCGCAATGACATCGCGATGGACGAGCGCGAACCTTTTTCCACTTGTGCCGCATTCCTGGAACAGAGTATTGGCAATCTGTCGAGCGGGTTCAACCATTGGCGTGTATTTTCCAAGTTTGGGGCTTACTTCTTCCAAAAGCGGCCAGTAGTAGTTACTCGTCAGGTCCAGCAGCGATTGAGTTAGAAGATTAAACCCTAAGGACTGTTCCGCCGACTCTTGGATTGCGTTACACAGGAACACGAAAGCTCGCATGTTCCCGAGTACACTTTGGCCGAGGAAACCCGCGACCTTTTCCAAATTTAGGTCACTCGCCGTCGGGGCAAACTCTTTGAGTTTTGGGAAACGCGCCTCTATGACTTCCAGAAATTGCCGATCGAACCCCTTCTGGTCTTCCCGGCGCGTGACGTCAACAACCGTTGCGTCGTTGTAGACGTCGAACCTGGTGCCGAACTGAGTCACACCTGGGTAAATCGTGGCCTTACAGGAGACGGTGCTACTGGACAACGTTCGGAAGATGTCAAAGAATTCAGCAAGCGAGGTTTCTCGTCCAATATGGGCAGCGTCATCGAACATTAGTACGATTCGTTTCCCGACATCGGAAGATAGCTGGGCTATTGCGGACTGAATGGACCCGACAACGGGTTCGGCGTTGAATTCCAAGGGCACTTCACGTAGAAGCGCCCTAATTCGTTCGATCAACAACCCACAAAAAATGGTTTCATAGTCCTTTCCTGAGCTACGGAGCAGCGGAAGATGTCGCAGGCTAAGGTAGATGCCAATCGCGCTTCCTTCCGGGTTCTGGGGAAACAGCTTGCTAAATGCTTCGATTAGGAGAGCGCTCTTGCCGCTACCTCGGCCTCCCTGCAACAGGACGGGGCCATGTGCGATTAGCTTTGAAATAATGCGGTCGTCACTCCTCGAAAATTTGTGAATCTTATCGAACGTTTCCTGGTCGCAATCTTCGGCGGCCAGTATTAGATTCTGCTCGTATTGTTCTTCAGCCATTGATCTCCTGCACTTCCTCTTGGATGCTTTCAAAACAAGTTAGCGCCTCGCTACTTGCGAGACAAAAAGGGATGTGGCCCCCAGAGTTTAAAACCAAGGCAAGTGTCGAAGTGACTGCAATAGCCTCGGTCAGAAGCTCCAGTATTTGCTGCGTGTCATAATATGCGGCCAGGGGGATGACAAACTCATGGTGGATCCCCTTAGAGGAAGCTGTGTACGCGCGTTCAGCTCGACTGCGTATCTGGCGCGTGAAGCTGTCTGGGGAGACAAGCCTCAAATCCGAAAGCCACTGGCCTCCGCACCCCTCGGGGATGTTGTCGCGCATGTTCACGAAGCTCGGTCGCCAAAAAACATGGTCGTGATAGTCGCCGAGCAAAGCACGAGTAATATCTTTTGGTTTCCGCGACGGCCTCCAGAGGTTTTCGTCGACCTTTTCGTCCGGTAGAAAGTCGCCTTTCCATTGCAGCGCACAACTGTTCCGGCGCTCCACCTCGTAATCGGGTGACTGCTGTACTTGGCGTAGAACTAGCACCCGAAATGGATCAAGGCGGGCAAGCAGCATAGAAAAGCCAACCTCCAAAATGCCGCGCGCGAAATAAGGACCAAGAATCGAGACCTGCGGGGCTTCACATCGGGAGAAATCCAGAATTCTAGCCTCGCCGATGAGCCCGGCAAGAGTCTTGCCTAAGTGAGCAACGATCTTTCCGAGATCGGAGTCCTTCGGGCATTCGCCCCCCAACAGCCGAGCGAGGGGATGTAATTCAGATGACGGCATCTCTCCTCTTATGGAATTGCTTCGATGAATTCAGCTAGTCACCGAGAGTGCCTTCTCAGCCCTGACCATACTAAACCAGGATCAAACCACAATCACAGCAGGATCTACCGAAGGTGCCTCGCGGGTGACACAGATACTCATTTGTGTTCTCGCGTAGGGACAGGCTCTCATCGGAGTGCGTCTCTGCCACTTCGCTTTGAGCATCGATGCCGCCGCAACGGCACTGAGCGGCGACATGCGCTTGCAATCAAGCTGACGGGAAATGAGGCGGCGGGAGCGTTTGAGGCGGAAGCTCAGGTTTGGACTTCCCGTCGTCAGCTTGCTTTGGTTGGGCCGGGGGAATTCAGCAGAAGAATCTGTGGCGTGTTGTGGATCGTTCCCCTACGGCTCAAGTCCTGTGGCCCTGTGGCGATCTGGGCGGGGCTGGGCGGCCTTCGTCAGTCCGCGCGGCGGCCAGCAGCGGAAATTCCAGGACGGAGTTATAGCGCAAAAGGCCCTTCCAAAGCAATACTGAAGGATGAATTGAGAAAGCCGGCAACAGATCGGGACAACTTGGCCGGGGAGCCCCTTTGACATTCCGCGATGTTGCCGCCGGCCAGCAAGCAGGAATCCTGCAGTCTGGCGCAGCCTTCCAATATCCCACGATGTTGCCGCTAACCGCAAACGGGGAATCCTGCGATCCAGGGAAGCCTTCCGACATCCCGCGATGTTGGCATAACCCATATCGCTGAGCGCTCCCTTGGCGCGCTTCCCGTCCCGAACTCGGTGGGTAGGAAACTTTGTCCGGAGCGCCCCGCGCGAAACGGCGGAGTGGGAGTGGAGTCGCGCCACATCAGCCCGACAGACAGCACAAAAGGTGGCAAACCGCCCGCGACGGCGCCGCAGGCCCGACTCCATGTAGCTCTCATAAGTAGGCTACTCAAGGGTCGGCCCGGCCTCGAAATGGGAGATATGGGACGTTTGGGACAAAGGTTTTCAAAAATGTATCTGATTGATTTTAAAGCGTTTATTTCAATAGCGCGCTGCCGCTGTCCAGGAAACCGTTCGTCCCTGGAGCAGTGGGTAAAAATTACAATTTCTGGTTTATCTCCGCCCGCACTCAGCGCTCGGCTGACTGCATGCCTGACGCCGACGCCTGCTCCGGCAGCGCGAAGGCCATCAGCCGGTCCTGCGCCGCCACCACTACGTACTGCCGCCCGTCGAGCATGAAGGTCATAGGCGAATTTTCCATGCGCCCGCCCGCATTCACATGCCACAACGTTTTGCCCGTGGCCGGATCAAGCGCCAGCAGATTGCCCGCGTTGTCGGCGGTGAACAGCAGGTGCCCGGCGGTCGAGAGGTTCCCTGCGCTGGAGCCGCCGCGGCCGAGTTCGTGCGTCCAGGCGATCTTGCCCGTCTTGTAGTCGATGGCGCGGGTGGACGTGTCTTCCCACAAGCCGCGATCGCGCCCGCCCCAGCCTTCGGCTTTGCCGCGCGCCGTCAGGTAATAGATGCTGAAAGTGCGCGTGGCGGTGACGTAGAACAGTCCGGTCTGCGGATCGTAGCTGGGCGCCATCCAGTTGGTGCCGCCTCCCGTTGCGGGCTCCACGAGCGCGCCGTCGGGTGACGGAGCAACGTGCGGCTTCGGAATCGGATGACCGTCGGCGTCATAAGAGGAAGACCATGTCTGATCGATGAATGGGGCGGTCAGCAGATGTTTTCCGTTGGTGCGGTCAAGCAGGAAGAAAAATGAATTGCGTGCGGCCTGGCCGAGCAGGTGCATCGGCTTACCGTTGAACTCGCCGTCGAACAGCACCGGCGTCTCCACGGCGTCCCAGTCGTGGACATCGTGCGGCGAAGCCTGGTAATACCAGGCCATCTTGCCCGTGTCCGGATTGAGCGCCACAATCGAGCACGTATAGAGATTTGCGCCCTCGCGCGCGGAACCCACCAGCACAGGATTGGGATTGCCCGTGCCCCAGTAAAGCAGATTGAGTTCGGGATCATAAGTGCCGGTGATCCACGTCATGCCGCCGCCGTGCCGCATGGCTTCTACGTTAGGCCAAGTATCGGAGCCCTTCTCGCCTGCCAGAGGCTCAACCCACCAGCGCCACTGCAGCTTGCCCGTCATCGGATCAATTGAATCGAGGAAGCCGGGAATGTCCGTAACGTCGCCCGAGACCCCGACAATCACGTGATCGTGCACCACCAGCGGCGACATGGTCGCGAAGTATTTGAGACCAGCATCGGCGAGCTTGACGATCCACATTGCCTTACCGTCTTTGGCATTCAGGCAGACCAGTTGCGCGTCGGGCGTTGTGAAGTAGAGCCGGTCATGCCACATGGCGACGCCGCGGTTCCCGATGTGGTCGCCCTCCGACTGCCGATAGTAGTGCCAGATCTCGCGTCCAGTGCGCGCGTCGATTGCCCAGACGTTATCCGGCACGGTGAAATAGAGAATGCCATTCACTTCCAGCGGAGTTGATTTGATGGCCTGCGTGCCGGTCGCGAAAAGCCACGCCAGGCTCAAGGAGTGGACGTTCGAGGAATCGATCTGGTCAAGCGTGCTGTAGCGGCGCCCGGAATAATCTCCGTTATAGGTAGGCCAGGTCGTGGTGGGCGGATCGAGCAGGGCCTGATCCGTCAGCCCTTGTGCGGGCAGAGCCGCCGCGGCAAGCAGCAGGCAGCAGGCCATCACCGCCGAATATCCTGCGAGGCGGTTCAATAGGAGCCCACTTCCAAGCCCGAGGCTGGCACCGCGAAGATGTGTAATCATCATCCTCATTTTAAGGTTTCCATGTAAGCGAAGAGATTGTGAACATCCGCCTGGGTCAATGTGTCCAGCAACTGGCGATGCGCGACAAGCGGATCATCAACGCTCACCTTGACCTGATCGAGCTGGAATGAGCGATACCATCCCGCTGAATCATGCAGAGCCACGGTGAACTCATCCAGATGATCGAGCGGACCTTTGAGGGTCTCGCCGGAGGGTAATGTAACCGTGACGGTTCTGCGATCCTCACGTCGCGGATAAAGCATCTGCGATTCCAGTTCCAGCGGCGAGTATTTGGTTGCAACGTGCGCCAGGTCGCCTGTGGGCGAATGGCAGTCCTTGCACTTGCCCACCCCGTTGAAGAATTCCTTGCCGGCAGCGGCGTTGCCGGTCAGCATCCACTTCAGCGCATAATCGCTCGGCACGCTCGCGGACGCCAGGCTCTCCGCCTGCCGGTAATGCAGGAACTCGGCGATGTCTTTGATCTGGGCATCGCTCAGGTGTAAAGGCGGCATGCCTTTGCTGGGCCGGCCGTTCCGGATGACCGGACCGATCTGGTCTCCGGCTTTGTCGTGCGAAACCAGCGGCGAGCGCACGAGGTCCGGCCCGCGCCCGCCCGTGGCATCCTCGCCGTGGCAGAAGGCGCAGTTCGCGCTAAAGGTCTTCTGGCCGCTTTCCACTGCCGGTGTAGGCTTTAATTCCGCCCTCCTACGACGATGCCTCGCCGCAGGCGCATGTTGCTCCTGCGACAGCGCCGGCAGGGCCGCGGGCGCAATCATGCCAAAAGCCAAAACAAACGGCAGAGCTTTCCAGACTGCCCCCGCCGTTGATGCTCTGTTTTTTTTCAGGTTCATCTGGACCATCTCACATGGTGATATCGAAGCCGGTCAGAGTTCCCACAGATTGCGCCTGGGCACGCAGCGAGAACTGCGCTTGAACAGCCGACTGTATTGAATGGTTATTCTTCAAAACCCCGGAGCGAGCACCTGCGCGGCAATCCTGCTCCGCAACCAGCCGTAAGAAAACGGTAATCATACTGCTATTTCCGTAAGCACGCCAGCCCGAAATCGCCCAAGCAAACTTGTGCCGCAGCTGACGGGGAAATATGCTGCAAGAGGATGACTTCCCACTCACAAAAACGGCGAGTCGTCATCAACGGAACGGCCAGACGCGCTGTACGGTTTTTGAGAGGGTCCAGCTCTTGTCGCGCTCGTTTAGGAACTTCATGTCGTCACGAACCACAGCCAAAGTCTTGTCGTAGCTGGTCCACTTTTTGCAGACTGGCCAATCCGTTCCCCACATCAGCCGCTCGGGGCCGTAAACCGCATAGAGGCGCTTGACGTATTCCTGCGCGTCGAGCCACGGATAAGGCTGCCGCGAGATCGACCAGGTGTGCGAGATCTTCACAAACACTCGCGGAAAGCGCGCCAGGGCAATCAGCTTTTCAAGTTCGTTTGGCTGGTCAATGGGGCAGTCGGCCATGTGATCGATCACTACGTCGAGCCGGGGACACTGGTCAATCAGAGAAATCAGGTCCGGCATTCGCGTAATGGGAGCGTAAATCTGCATCGGCACTTTGAGGGACTCAGCGCGCTTCCACAGGGGCGGCATGAGCGGTCCCTTGATCCAATCGCCGCCGGCGTCGCCGGAGGGACTGAGCCGCACGCCATGGAATCCCTGATTTGTGAGCTTTGAGAGCTGGTCGGGCGCGGCGGGATCGACGGGGTTCACGCGGCAGACAGCCCTGAACCAAGGCTGATGTTTCCTCATGGAATCGAGCGTGTAGCGATTGTCCCATCGATAGCCAATGAACTGCACCAGCACGGTCCTCGCGACTCCGTTGGCCTGCATCAAATCCAGAAGCATCGACGGAGCTTCATTGTCTTTGGGCGGATCGGTAGTTTCCCTGGCCCACGGATAGCGCGAATCATTTACCCAGACGTGAACGTGAGGATCGAGAATGCGATATTTGGGCTTCGGATTCGGCAACGCCATCACAAGAGCTCCTGCCAGAAAATCGCGGCGGTTCATAAGTAAATCGGCTCCAGTTTTTTGGTCACGTAGGCTGCACACCTTTCATAATCGGCACGCGGGCCGTGGCGGGCAGTGTCGAGGTCAACGCAAATCCATCCGCGGTAATTGACGGTTTTCAAAACGCGATGACACGCGGGAAAATCAATGCTGCCGTCTCCAAGGTCGTAAATGCTCGCAAAAAAGCGCGCATCGGCTGAATCCCTGGGCAGAACCTTTCCGTTCGGCAGCACCCAGTCACTGGCAGGAGTTGTCCAGCGGGCATCCTTGTAATCGAGGAAATGGATGCGGCGCGCGTAGCGGTTCAAAGTCCCCACGACGTCGCAGCCCGCAAGATAGAGATGAGCCGTGTCTGGAGAAAGTCCGAACAGCTTTGGTTCGGTCATCGCCATGAAGCGGTCTACTTCCTGCTGAGTTTGGACCATTTCGCCCATGTGGTTGTGCAGCCCGGCCGTGAATCCCATCTCTCCTGCAAGCTCCCCGATCTGGTTGCATCGGGCGCACAACTCTCGAAAAGCGGCAGGCGTATTCGCTCCCGGCCGCGTACGCCCCGGCGGGAAGACCACCAGATGATTGGCGCCAAAATCCGACAGAAACTTTATCGCAGTTCGCGCGCTTTCCAAAACCTGCCGGCGTCGCGCCGGATCGTAGAGCGGCCCTCC
>DASUJZ010000039.1:0-44742 GCA_036278995.1 Terriglobia bacterium
GCTCAAGGGCCAGATTCAAACCGAGGGCAGCGTCGATCTCTCCAGGGCACGCGTTGAGTTGCGCCCGCCCAGCGGAATATTTTTCGGCACATCCAACATGTCCCCCGTGGCCCCCGACGGGACCGTCGAATTTGACTCCATGCCCGACGGGCATTACGTGGCTGAAGTGGACGGCCTTTCGCAGAACGCTTACGTCAAGTCCGTGACGCTCGGGGACGAGGAGGTTCTCGATTCCGGATTCGACATCGCGAACGGCCAGGCACCGGGCGCGTCGCTCAATATTGTTGTCAGCGCGAACGGCGCCCAAATCGGCGGCACGGTCACGCTAAACGGCAAGCCCTTCAATGATGCACTGGTGACGCTGCTCCCCGCCGATTCATCCAAGCTCGCAGACGATTTATGGTTCAAAACCGCCACCACGGACCAGTACGGCAATTATTCACTTACCGGCATCCGGCCGGGCGGCTACCTCCTTTTTGCGTGGGAAAAACTCGAGCGCGGCAGAGAGCGCGACCCGAATTTCATCAGCCAGTTCAAGGATCAGGGCCAGGAGGTCCGCGTCGGCCCCGGTGCCGCACTCAATTTCCAACTGAACGCCATTCCCGCCAGCAAAGTCCAGGCCGCCCAAGGGCAGTAGCGGCAGGTCTCCACGACTGGCAGACTGACGAAAGAGGCGGACCCGTCATGCTGAGCCTGTTCGCCCTCAATTTGCGGCCCTGATCCCGCAGAGCGGGAGAATGGGCTCAGGGTAAACTCCGCGAAGCATCTGCTGTAGCTGTCTGAAACTGAACAAGCAGATCCTTCGCTCCGCTCAGGATGGCGTCACGCAGAGAATTGTTCACCAACTGCCAGGGTGTGGCTCCCCCATATTTTTGGAGAACCGCTGGCGCCTGCTACACTGGCTGCATGTTGCGCACGCGATTCAAAAAGGAAATCGTTGCCGAATTTCTGCCGCCCATCCGCCAGGGCAAAAGGCGCAGAGTGATTATCCTTTGCGACGGCATGCCGTCGGTTCCCTCGAAACAGCCGCTGGCGGAGTTTCTGGCCCGCCGGGGCTACTGGGTTTTTCATCCGCGATATCGCGGAGCGTGGGAAAGCGGTGGCAAGTTTCTCGAAAAATCGCCGGTGGAAGACGTCGCCGATGTCATCAGCGGAATCACAGGCGATCTCATCAGGGAAAGCGCTTTCGGGCAGGAATTCCGAGTCATGCCCGATTCGATTTTTGTGATTGGCGGCAGTCTCGGCGGCGCGGTGGCAATTCTATCCTCGCTCGACCCTCGCGTGAGCAAGGTGATCGCCAACTGCCCGGTGGTTGACTGGAGCCTTCTCGGGGAGGAGCAGGAGAAGGAAACTTCCAACAAGAGCTATCCGGGTTACGTCCGTGAAGCCTTCGGTAACGGCTATCGGCTCAACGACAAAAACTGGAACAAGCTGCGCCGCGGCGATTTTTTTAATCCTGCGCGCCACATCGGCGAACTCTCCGCTTCAAAGATCATGATGTTCCATGCCAAGGACGATCCATACATCCCCTGGAAGCAGGTGGACGAATTCGCCCGTCGGGCGGGCATCAGACTGAACCTGCTCGCGCGCGGCGGCCACCTCAGCACCAGCAGAACCGTCCAGCAATTCTGGCCCCGCATTAAACGGTTCTTCGATTCCTGAACATATCTGTGCCCGCCGTTCCGAGCAGTTCCGCCGGCGCTGGGTCCACCGCGGGCAGACGACTCTCCCTCCGATTCATTCCAAAAAAGCTTGACACAGCTAAGCTACCATGCTAGTCTTGAATGATCTACGTGTCGGCGTCCACGCGCGGGATTATAGGCCGTCTGGAAGGACTGCTCATGTGCCTGTAAGTGACCTTTAATCATCAGCATCTATATGTTGTGGTGCCGGTGCCGTGGGGACAAAAAGATGTTATTTTGAAAAACAAACCGGAGAAGTTGCTGAAAACAAAGGACCGCCCTCAAAAACAAACCGGAACAAACCGGAAAACAAAGCGGAGAAGTTGTTGAAAACACGTGCCTGTGGAAAAAACTAACCGGAAACAAACCGGAAAACAAACCTGGCCATGTTGTTGAAACACGAGGAAGCAAAAATGAACATTTCCGTTCAGCACATCCTGGGAACAATAAAGGCCATCAGGCTTCCCGATGTCCAGCCGCCGCGGCCAGGGCCTTCCGATATTCGAGGAATTTCTCGAACCGTCGCGGCAGGCCGTCGTGCCTGGCAACCTCTCCCCGCTCGTACTTAAAGTCGAAGGCGCGCGCGCTTTCGAGACCCATGCTCACCAGCGCCTGCACATCGAGTCCCTGTTCGGCGCGGTCCAGTTGTTCGGGGCTGGCAAAGATGGCCGGCGAGCGCGGCATAAAGCGAGGGCAGCAATCCTCAAACGGCTCGCAGGAAATTTCGTAAGTCCCGACGCGCCGCGCCACGCGCAGGATCTCCTCCTTGTCGTCCCCCGCGAGCGGCCGGTAGACCGGAACGTCGATGCAGCGATCGACGGCAGCCAGGTTGTGGAGGGTTTGCGAAGCCACCTGCGAAACGCTGTCGCCAGTCACAAGTCCGAGCCCGCGTTCAACGCGGCAGATTTCACGGCTGATGCGCGCCATCATACGGCGGTAGAGCAGCACTCGCAAGTTCTCCGGGGCGCCGGCTACGATCTGCCGCTGCACGGCGTCGAAAGGAACAATGTACAGCCGGGAGGTAAATTGATAGGGCGTCAGCACGCGCACCATGCGCTCCGCAACGGGGCTCGAAGGCCCGCTGGCCGGCGAGGCGCTGCCGAAAAAGTGGACGAAGGACAGGTGCGCGCCGCGCCGCATCATCTTGTAGGCTGCCACGCCGGAATCGAACCCGCCGGACAGCAGCATTACCAGGCGGCCTCCCGTCGCTGCGGGAAGTCCGCCGGGACCTGCGGCGCGTTCTGCATAGAGCAGCATCCGGCCCGGAATCACTTCCACCTGGCAGGTGACTTCCGGCTCGGAAAGGTTCACGCGGACATCGCTCCTTTTGGCTCGCAAGGCGTTCAGAATTTCCGCACCGACTGTGCGCTCCACTTCCATCGAGCTCGCTCCCAGAGCGGTGTCGGCGATTTTGGCACGCACCGCAAAGCTGCGCGGATTCACCCGCTCCATCACTTGGCGGGCGCAGCGGGCCAGTTCCGGCATTCCGCCGGACACTTCCCACGCCATGCCGATATAGGCGAGGCCGAAAACCCTTTGCAGCCGCTCCACCATCAGGAGCAGCAGGCTATCGTCCGGCACGGGAACCAGCAGGCGGTCCAGCACTACTTCCAGCGGGCGCGGCGACAGGTCCTCCAGGCTGCGCTTCACCGCCGCCACCAGCCGGCTCTGGAAGAAACGCTTGTTCCCTCCTTTCAGCCAGATCTCGTGGTAGTGCAGCACCAGCAGGCGTTTTGCGTCACCCTGCGCTACGGCAATTCCGTTTTCAGGCGAAACCTGTTCAGGCAAACTGCCATTCCTTCCTGCGGCAATCAACCCGCGGATCGTGCGCCTCAACTCATGGCCGGCAGCTTGAAGGGACGGACCTCGCGGATTACCGGATCACTTTAGAATATCCGCTATCTCGGGCCCGAGCAAGGAGAGCAAGAGGCCCGTCGCGAGGTGCGGAGCGCGTTTCGGCCAGGATCAAAGCCTTGCTTGAGGTCTCGCAGCATCGTGAAATTGCTTTGCCCCGCCACCCGCGCCTGACCGATAATCACCTGGGTTTGCACAGCGAGGGGAACCGCGACAGAACCCGGCACGGCCGTCCCGGCCGTGTTCCCGCCTTGCGGGACGGGACGCCCATGCCACGCCGAACTAGCGAGGAGATCGTGAGCATACCAATCGGCCGGCGAGGTTTCATCAAGCGCTCACTGGGCGCAGCAGGGATTGCGTGCCTTGCTTCGGACAATCCCGCCATTTTGAGTGCCTCCGATGTCCGGGAAGGTCTGGACATCTCAAGGCTCGAAAGGCTGAAGGACCAGCTTGCGGCTCGGCAAACCACCGGCTTGCTTGTGCGTCGCCACAACCGCACTGTTTACGAATGGTACGCGGAGGGATGGGGGCCGGAGAAACCGCACTACGCGGCCTCAATGTCAAAATCCCTGGTGGGCGGAATGTCTCTGCTGCTGGCGCTCGACGAGGGCCGCATCTCCCCCGACGATCCCGCCTGGAAATACATTCCCAATTGGAAACAGGACCCCCTGAAGTCGCGGATCACCGTCCGTCAACTCGCCACGCACACTTCCGGCCTGGAGGATGCCGAAGAGGGCGGCAAGCCACATGCGGAATTGACCGGATGGAAGGGCAACTTCTGGAAGCGGAAGCCGAATCCCTTCTGGATCGCAATCCACGAAACCCCGGTGATCTACCCGCCCGGAACAAAGTTCGCTTACAGCAATCCCGGCTTTGCAGCGCTCGCCTATGCCATCACGGCCAGCTTGCGCGGCGGCGGGCCACAATCGGATATTTACTCTTTGCTGAAGCAGCGCATTATGGACCCGATCGGAGTGCCCGTTCGCGATTGGTCAATCGGTTACGACGGTCCCACTGAACTGGACGGCCTGAAAATCTACGCCACGTGGGGCGGCGCATCTTACACGGCGCGGGCCACGGCAAGCATCGGCGAACTGATGTTGCAGCGCGGGGAATGGAAGGGCCGCCAGTTGATCAGCCGTAAGTGGGCTGAAACCGTTGTGAACTATGCCGGCATGCCGCTGCCGGACCGCCAGAAGGAGGGCCCATTTTTGGCGAGCGGCCTGGGCTGGTACGTTAACTTTGACGGCGTCTGGCCGCAGATCCCCCGCGACGCGTTTGTCGGGGCGGGCGCCGGACACCAGGTGTTGCTGGTGGTCCCAAGCCTCGATCTGGTCGTCGTGCGCAACGGGACCGCGCTCGAGCCGAAGGCGGCAACCTATTGGGGAGCCCTGTTCGATTACCTGATCACGCCGCTGATGAAGGCCCTCGGGCCTGAGGCCACTGCTTCCACTACGCCCCTGAGGCCGCCCTATGCTGCAAGTCCAGTCATCCGCAAAGTAACTTTAGCTCCAGCCGCATCTATTGTGCGGAAAGCCCTGGGCAGTGACATCTGGCCGCTCACCTGGGCCGACAGTGATGTGCAATACACGGCCTATGGCGATGGCTGGGGATTCGAGCCGCACGTTGATAAGAAACTGAGCCTCGGCTTCGCGCGAGTGGCCGGCATGCCGGACGATTTTCAGGGAACCAACGTCCGCTCCTCAAGCGGCGAGCGCGTGGGAGATGGCCCCGTTGGCGTAAAGGCCAGCGGGTTGCTCATGGCGGATGGGACGCTCTACATGTGGGCTCGAAACTGCGGCAATGCTCAGCTCGCGTGGTCCGATGATCGCGCTGGCACATGGCACTGGGAGTTTCACCTCGAAGAGAGCTTCGGCTCTCCGGCTTTCCTCCAATTCGGGAAAAATTATGAGGGCGCGCGAGACGGATTTGTATACGTCTATTCGCAGGATGGGCCCAGCGCGTACCAACCGTCGGATAGCCTGGTGCTGGCAAGAGTTGCGAAAAACCGGATTCGTCAGCGCGGAGCTTATGAATTCTTCTCTCACCTGGATTCAGCCGGGAGGCCGCTGTGGACGAGCGATATTCGCCGCCGCGGCAAGGCTTTCAGCTTCCCACGCCATTGCCAGCGCGTGGGCGCCGTTTACAATCCGTTTTGCAGGCGATACCTGCTGTCACTTGGCTTTGACCAGTTGGGTGGCTGGGGAATCTTTGACGCGCCGGAACCCTGGGGACCGTGGACCACGGCCTACTTCACGCGCGATTGGAGTCTTGGACAGACGCATGACTACCGGCTGCCCTCCAAATGGATCAGCGACGGCGGGAAGACGATGGCGCTGGTATTCTCCGGCAGAGACCACAACGGCGTGGAGTACGACGCCTTCTGCGTGCGTCGACTCCATTTGGAGTTCACCGCCTGAGGCCGAATTGTTGAGTGCGCGGCCCTGCCCCGTGCGAGACCAATTCTCCCGTGCGCGCGACTTCACAGTTCCAGCTTCCACGCCGCTGTAGTATGCTTCTTGGCGCATTGCGGGGCTATTACAGACTGCAACCTCCGAAGTGAGTCGAAGGTGACAAGAATACAAGCGGTGTCGATTGCGGTTCTCAGCCTGTGGGTCGGGTGGACCTTGTTCATGTGGTTCGCGGCCACACGGAGTTTTCGCACCGTTGATCAGGTGTTGAAGGCTCCTCCAGCCCGGTTCAGCAGCGACGTTCAGGGCATGAAGGCCGGGCAGACGCGTGAAGTCCTGCGCTATCTCGCCTCGGAAATCAATCGCACATATTTCCGCGCCTACGGCTGGGGCCAACTGGCGCTGGGCTCGATTGTACTTTTACTGCTGGCGTGGAAAACGCCGCGGAATGGCCTGAATGTGGCTGTCGCTGCCGTGATGCTCTTCATCGTGATCGTCCTGACGCTCGGCGTGATGCCGCAGATCATCGCGCTGGGGAGGAACATCGACTTTCTTCCCCGCACTCCGCCGCCACCTGGCTATCAGCGGTTCTGGAAGCTGCACATGATGTTCACGGGATTGGATGGAGCCAAACTGCTGAGCGGAATTTTTCTGCTGGTGCGATTGATTGCGTCTCCGTGACGCCGGCTCTGTGGCACCTGGTGCTGCTTGACACTATTTGAGGCCGATGGCAACATGAAAACTGCCGTCAACATCAACGCCGCCTCCGTTGGAGGTTTTTGATCGGTGGCGGCTCCCGCTAAAGTTTGCGCCGAAGTGGCGGAATTGGCAGACGCGCTACATTCAGGGTGTAGTGCCCGTCAGGGCGTGGAGGTTCGAGTCCTCTCTTCGGCACCAGCGTTCCCTAGATTCTTTTTCGCACTCCGGCAGACTGGCGATGACAGATCTGCCGGCGGGCCTTTTGCGCTTGCGCAAGGCAGATGATCATTTCCCCTCGGGATCACGGTTTAGGAGGTCAATCCTGGGAGAAAAAGACGGAGGTATCCCCGAATGAAAGCCACCAAAGGCAGTAGGCGTCTCCCGCGGCGGTCATACATCTTGTTGGGCGCATTTCTCGGCGCAGGCCTTGTCCTATTGGGGCTTGGCTATTCAGGCAGCGCGCTTGCCGCTTTGCACAAGCTGAGCTTCCACTGCGGTTTCAGCCCGAAAGAACTCAGCGAGTGGACGTTTCCGCATTCCGAAGACTGGGTGAGCAAGACCGAAGGCGGCCAGACTTATCTCCACATGCTGCGCCCGCGTGACCCCGGCGTTCCCCGACGGCCGCTGCAATTCGCCCGGCTCAGGAACGTAAACGTGGGCAGCTTTGACCTCAGCGTCAAGACGCGGCGCGAAGGCAAGTCCATGATCATCGTCTTCAACTACGTTGACACTTTGCACTTCTATTACACGCACGTCTCCCGCGACCGCGGTACGGTCCAGCCGGTCCACAACGGCATCTTCCTGGTGGACGGATCTCCGCGCAGGCGGATTGCCGGTACCGAAGCGCAGGCGGCCCTGCCCGACACAAACTGGCACACCATCCGCGTGGTTCGGAATGCCAAATCGGGCCTGATCCAGGTTTACTCAGACGTCCAGGAGAAGCCGCTGTTTTCCGTGATGGATCATCATTTCACCTGCGGACAGATCGGGCTGGGCTCATTTGACGAACTTGGAGATTTTACTGATCTGAAGATAACCTCAAGCGATGCGGGCTGCACGCCGCAGACGGCAGCTTCGCCGCAGGCGCTGCTGCAGCAGCCGAAAATCCAACCTTAGAGACGGGCCAGGGTCGCGGCTTTTCGTCCCTGAACGCGAAAGCTTCCATAAAGGCAGTTCGGCGTGAGAAGCATTTTGATTTTGCTACCCTCACGCCGACTAGCTTTCTGTAGAACTGATCTCAATCATCTTGGGGCAAGCCCCTCGAAGGAATCGCCCCGGGGGGCTTGCCATTGAGAGCCGATATTACGGGGCCGTGCAGCCCGTCAGCGCGAGCGTGAGAGAGCTTTGTGTGGTCTGGCCCACGCTGCTGCCGGGTGTAACGTTAATCGAGCTGCTGATTGCCGGCGATGACGTGCAGGTCAATAACGTGGTGTTCAGAGAACTGTTCATCGACCCGTCAGCAAGCCCCTCGATCGTGTACGTTGCTGAATTTGTCGAACTGGGGGCCACCACGTTGTTGCCGGTGTTGCTGTCCCAACTTCCAACAGCGACGGCGCTGGCGGGCAACGTCAGCGAGTATGCTACGCAATCGAGCGACGCCGTTGCGCAGGCGCTTGTCGGTGTAGCAAGGGTGGTATAAACAGGCGGCTGAGAGTCCGTCAGATTACCGCCTGGCGTAGACGTCTTATCGAGCACAGGGATAGTCAGCAACACAGTGCTGCTGCCGTTCGTGGCGGATTGAGTAGCAGTAACCTGCACGTCGCCGGCAACGGGAGTGCTGCCGGTTCCCTGGGTCGTGATCTGACCGGAGATCACCGCCGGACCGGCTGAGCCGCCGCCGTTGGTTTCAGCAAACAACGGGATACTGCCTGGGCTGCCGCCAACAGGCACCCCAAACACGACGCTGGGATTGTAAGTCGTAGTGGTCGTGCTCTCGGTGGTAGTGCCGGCGACGACAATATCGAAGTTACCCGATGCATTCGACGCGATAGGACAGAAGGCAAACGATCCATCGGAAGCCGTCAGCCCGGACAAGATCACGCGGTCGATGGGCGTGGGCGAGCCGCTGTCGGGTTGCTCTAGAAGGACAATGGCGTTCGGGATACCCATCCCTGGGTTCGGTGAGCCCGCACCTTCGACAACCTTGCCGGTGATGCTGTTGGTATTTGTGCTGACCTCGCCGGCGTGCAAAACGGGTTTGAAGCGATATTGGCCGTTCCCTTCCCTGACGATCGAGGCGCAGGTCTGAAAGTCGATATTCAAATCCGTGCTCTGGCCCGCTGTGACGGTCAGCCCTCCGTTCGTGATCTGCGAAGCCGGAATCTTGATGCCGGTTTGCGCCTGGCTGGACAATTGCAGTTCCACCGCTGCACCGTCCGACCCATCCAGATTCCTGGGGATCACACAGTTGAACCCGCCGGTCGTGCAGGCATTGCCCGAAAGAGATCCTGAGGCGTTGTTTGCCATCAGAGTCAGCCGGATCTGCTGATACTTGCCCGGTGGGAGCGATTTTTGGCCGAGCATGAAGAGTGTGCCGCAAAAGTTCGGGGTGGCGGTTGGGTTTAATGACAGCAGGTCAACCTGCTGCGGATTGTTGGTGAGGTCAACCAGCGTCTGCCACCCGCTATTATCCGTCGCACTAATGTTTGCCTCGACTTTGGTGATGGTCACCCAGACATGATTGAAATCCAGCGAGCATGTCGGAGGGTCGCTGAGAAACGTCCGGACGGTGCCGGTGGTCGGGCCGATCCCAGACATGCTGCTGCCACCGCAACTGATGAAGGTAGCAACCACCAGTGATAATGCCAATGAAAGCGCAGTCGTCGTGCAAATGCAGATGTTGCTCCTATTGATCCCCATGGGTCCTCCCTGAATCTGAACATGTTGAGCATTAACGGATCGCTTGAAAAACTCCTGTGTGAGATCATCCTGAGCAAAGCGGCAGATGCTACACAACTCTGCTCCCAAGCCGTCAGGACTCCGAACATACCTCGGTATCAGTTGCCCCGGTATAAGTTTGTAATACCACCCCTCGAGAGGAGCTTCAATAGCGGATCAGCTAGTAACTACGTGCCAAAATAAGCGGCTTCTAAGCTCGCGCTGATTCTTCTCCCGAACTGGTGGCCAATACAATCGGCCAGGCACGGGAAAACCCGCATGTGTTGTACGAGCTCGCTCTAGCATTGTTATCGCGGCAAATCAGCGAGAAAGACTCTTGCCGTCGCGTTAGTGGCTCCGAAAATCCATCAGGCAGGATTGATGCGCCGATGGATTCGGCATCGTTCTGGCATCCCGGACTGAGGCTCACTGGCTGTTCGCGCCTGCCGCAAGTTGGCGCAGTTCAACGCTGGCAGGCTGCTGGACTGGGGCGCTGGCCGAACTCGCAGTCGCCATCGGGCTCTCGCTGGCATTCGAGGCGGACATCCGGCTTCCTTGGAATTTCGGTGCGCTGACGTATCCGTGCATGCGGTTTTTGCTGATGCTGTTCACCACAAGCTGCATCGGCTGCCCGGTTTGCTCCGTGTAGAAGATCACAGGCTCATAAACATTGATATGCTTTTTAACCAACTCCCTGTCGTTCACAATAACGTGAAGATCGCAAAACTGGTGCTTGGTATTGGTCTTGCGGAGTGATACTCCAATTGGCCCGACGCGCTGGAAGCGATTGGCCTTGGTCACGTCAAATTCGAAGTAACTGCGCTCGCCCTTCTTTTCCAATTCAACAAGCTCGGCGTGGGTCTTTGCGATGGAGCCGTTCAGCTCAGTACGAGTTGAATCCAGATTACCCTGGAGATCTGAGCGGGTCTTCGCAATATCATCCTGGGTAGACGCTATGGCCTTCTGATGCGCCGCAAGCTCGGCCTGCACCTCTTTCCATCGGGGGTCGTCCTTGTTCACCACTTTTCTCGCGCCAGCCTGGTGGCGACCGAGTTCCCGCCGGAGTTCTGCCGATCGCCGGGCTTGCTCGGCAGCCTTTTCGCGTGCCGCCTGCTGCATCTGCAGCGTGTTCAACTCAGAGGAGAGAGTTTGGACCTGTCCTCTGGTCTGCGTCAGAGAGGCCGATAGTTCCTCGTTATGGGCCGACAATTGACTGGCCACTTTTTGCTGCTGAACGATAAATCCAACGGCAACGGCAACAACACACAAGAAAAGCACTGCGGCGACCCACAAAGGATTCAGGCTCCTGTGGGATGACTCGGGGGTGTCCTCGCTTGCATGCTGATTCATATTCTGGTCCATTGTTTTACTCTCTCATTCAGGTTGCTGTACCGGGCTGCCCGAGCAAGCAACCGCCTCTACATCGGAAGTCACTTGCGCAATTTTTCAACACCAAGTGCCGATCAGTGGCTAAGCAAATGCCCTGCCATAGGCACCGATTCACCTAAGCTACTTATCTACAGCAACTTAGTAAGTTATCGGGAAATTCCTGGAGCCACGCAGCGAGAACAGTTTTTGCTGGCAATGTGAAAAATTTTCATGACCTGGAGGGCCGTTGAACCGCGACGTCCAGCACTTCGCTGAGATGATTGAGGATTTTCGCACCACCCGGACTTCCGCCCGTACACACCAGGTTTTGGGGGCCACTGCGCCGGACGATCCACTTCCAACGGGCACGTAGGCTACAGCGCCTTCTGCGAAGATTCAATCGGAACCCAGCGGTCTTCACGGGCCGCCTGATAAACGGCCTGCATTACTAGCACATCGCGGAGCCCTTCAAGTCCGTCCGGCTCGGGATCTCTCCCCCGCCGGATGCAATCAGCAAAGGCATCCAGCTCCAATGCGAACTCGTCGATAACCCTGAAGCGCTTTTCAAACCAGCGTCTGCCGATCTTGCCAAACAGCCGCCTTTCCTCGTCGAACGCAAAGGCAGGATCGAGCATCGCCCAGCCTCGCTCTCCAAAAACTTTGAGGAAGTTAGCTTGTGCAGCCCCAAAGCTGGCGGTGGCCTGCACAAAGAGAGCATCGGGAAATTTGAGCTGAAAGCCGATGCTCTCCTCGACTTGACTGAAGCATTCGGGATGCGTACACCAGCTATAGGCACTGGCTTCAATGGGCTCCTGTTCGGTCAGCCATCGTATGGTATTCACACAGTAGACGCCAAGGTCCACCAGAGAACCGCCGCCAGAAGACGCTGGATCGAGGTGCCAGGCTGGCACGCTCTTTCTCGACGGCAGAAAGATGGTGAATGCAGAATGAATGAGCTTCAGCCTGCCGAGCTTCCCGGCGGTAACCATTCTCTTCAAGGCAAGGCTCGCGGGCTCAAAGTATTTGCGGTAGGCGATCATCAGCCGTACGTTACTCTGCCGGCAGGCCCGGATCATCTCCCGGCACTCGTCAGGGGTTCTGGCCATCGGCTTTTCGCAGAGCACGTGGCGGCCGGCTTGCGCCGCCCACACGGAGTAGCGTGCGTGAGTCCCATTATCTGTGGCAATGAAGACAGCATTGACATCAGGGTTCGCAAGGCACCGGTCATAATCCTCGTATGTGTACGAGGCGCTTGCGCCAAAGCGCGTCGCCAGCCGTTTGGCTTTTCTCGGGTCGCCGCTGACCACGGCTACCAGCTTTGCCTTCCTGCTATGGCGAAAAGCAGGCAGGACGGCAACCTGCGAAATCCTGCCCAGCCCTACTACAGCGTAGCCAACCCTTTTGTCGTTCGGCATTTAGAGCTCCTGTCAAAAATAAATGGATTCTACACCAGTTAGCGGCTCAATCAGCAGACCTTTATTTTTCCGACCGAAAAGGTTGACGGGTGCGGCCTGAGATGAGATCTGAAATTTCGAGTTCGCATTCCGCTTGACTTTTGCATTCGAAGGACTAAATTAGTATCAGGAGGCACAGAGGTAAATGTGCTGGACGCCGGTTCGGACAGGCTTCCGGTGTGAAGCCACAAGAACTCAGGCTGCTTTCTACCATTTCTAACCGAACCCTTGGGCCACGTGTCTAACCTTACGGTTGAGGTCTCCGTCTGCTGGATCCGACGGTATGAGGAGGGTCCCATGTTTCAAATGATCAATGAAGACAAACCCACTGCCGAAGATCGAAAAATGCTGTGGGTTAAAGTTGGACTATTCGTCGTTCTGAGTGCTGCTCTAAGCGGCGTGGTATACTTCTTTGCTACCACACCCTTTGGAAGATGATTACAAATGAGTCACGGGGAACCGTTGATGCACAAGCCGAAGTGCATCTGCCTGCGTCTGAATCTCGCCTTCTAACTGGGCATCTTCCACTGCCTGAAGCATCTGCTTGAACACCGGCCCTGGCTTATAGCCCTCACGAATGAGGTCAATCCCGGTCAGAAGCCGGAGAGGCCTGATTTTCTCTGCCGGTAGCTCACCGAGCATACGTGTGGCCAGTTGGTAGTTGTCCAGTTTTCCGTGACTTGCCAGACAGTCCAGCCGGTGCAACTCCAGGTGTTCTTCAAAGCCCGGCATCCGCAGAAACCGAATTTGAGTTGATCGCCTCATTTGCGGAAAATCCTTAAATCGCAGGTGGTGGCGCACCAGTTCTACAACCCGCTCCGTGTCCCGGAGAGGAAGCCGAAGCCTCTTGCAGATTTCCTCCGCCATTTTTGCGCCCACCTCGACATGGTTGTCAAAGCGGATACGCTCCCGCACTGCAAAAGTTCGCGGTTTGCCGACATCGTGAAGCAATACGCCAAGGGCGAGTGTCGGCTTCGGGTTTTTAAGCCCGCCCAGCATCATCAACGTGTGTGTCCACACGTCGCCCTCGGGATGGAACTCCGGCGGCTGCGCAACACCCTGCATGGCTTTGACCTCCGGCAGCAACGGCTCCAGAAGCTTCGCGCTATCCAGAAGTTCAAATCCCCGGCGTGCCTGCCCTTCGGTTAGAATTTTGAGGATTTCGTCGCGAACCCTTTCGGCGCTGATCAGCCGGATTTCGCCTGCGAGTTCCCTGATGGCATCTGCAGCCGCAGGGTCAAGCTCAAAGTTAAACCGGGCCGCAAAACGCACGGCGCGAAGCATGCGAAGGCGATCCTCGCCAAAGCGTTGGTAAGGGTCTCCAACGGCGCGGACCCGATGGCCGCGAATATCCGCCTGGCCTCCGACATAATCAATCACCCTGTTTTCCAAGGGATCGTAGAGCAAGCCGTTGATGGTAAAATCACGCCGGCGCACATCCTCCTCAGCCGAATGCGCGTACTCCACCTGGACGGGGTGCCGGCCGTCCGTGTAAAGCCCATCGCGCCTGAAGGTCGCGACTTCCACATTACCTTCTTCACGCGGAACAATCACCACCCCGAAATGCGCACCCACTGTCAGGCTATCCGGAAAAATCCCAACCACCTGTTCCGGCGGCGCCGAGGTAGCAACATCGTAATCCTTCGGCTCGTGACCCATAACGATGTCGCGCACGCAGCCACCCACAAGGTAGGCGTCGAACCCTGCGTCCCGCAATCGCCGGACAATGTCAGTTGCAGCATGGCGCTTGGCTTCCATAGAGGTTCTATCGTGCTGCGGTCCCTTGGCGTGGCTCGTTACGTTATCACCCAAAGCGCTGTCACCTCAACCAAAGTACCGCGAACTACTTCTTTTCCCGATCCAGGGACCTGGCCAGTTGCACCGCGCCGAACCCGTACCGCCCCCGAACCTGGTCTGCGGCGCGAAGGATGCGGTCCAGCTTTTCGCGCTTCGCTGACTCAAACAGGCCGCGCTGGAAGGTTGAACTGTCCAGTTTCGACGCACGCACGCCCACCAGTCGGATCCTCTCCTGCCCGTCCCAGGCGGCATTGAACATCCTCAGGACGTGTTCAAAAATGACCGAATCCAGATGGGTCGGCTCGTCCAGTGTGGTATCGCGCGTGATCGTTTTGAACCGGTGGTTGCGAAGCTTCAATCCGATCGTGCGCGCCAACACCCGATGCTCCCGCAGGCGTCCTGCAACAAGCTGGGAAAGGTAGGACAGGGTCCGTTCCAGCTCTTCGGATTCAGCCGTGTCTACTGGAAAAGTGGTTTCGTGGCTGATGGATTTCGGCTCCTCTTCGTAGGAATAGGCTTCAATATCGTTGCCCATCGATTTGGTGTAGAGCCATTCGCCGTACTTCCCAAACTTTTTTTGCAGACGCTCGGCCCCGTAAGTCTGCAGGTCGCCGATGGTTACAATGCCGAGCGAAAGGAGCTCCGGCTCCGTTACTTTTCCAATGCCCGGCATGCGACGGACCGGCAAGGGAGCAAGGAAGGTCGCCTCGCATCCCGGGAACACGTATAGCAATCCATGGGGTTTCGCCTGGTCGGAAGCGATCTTCGACACCAGGTGCGAGGTGGATGCGCCCACTGAACAATTCAGCCCCGTCCGTTTCTTGGCGGTCCGGATCAGGCGGTCAGCAGCGCTCAGCATTCCTCCGTGCAGGCGCTCGGAGCCAGTCAGGTCCAGGTAGGCCTCGTCGATTGAAATCATCTCGATCACGGGGGTGAATTCCTCGAAAATCCCGTAAATCTTCTGCGAATACTCCCGATATTTTGCGTGGTGCCCGCGGAGAAAGATGGCGTGGGGACAAAGCTTTTTCGCCGTTCCGATGGGCATGGCGGAGTGGACGCCGAATTTGCGCGCTTCGTAGCTCGCGGCGGTGACCACACCGCGACCGTCCGGGTCCGCGCCCACGACAACCGCCTTGCCCTTGAGCAATGGATCAGCCAATTCTTCGACGGACACGAAGAAGGCATCCATATCGACGTGAAGGATCTGGCGAAGCATACGGGTCAGCCCATCTTTCGCGCGATGATCACGCGTGGAATGCCGGCGAGGTCCTGACGCGCTTCCCCTTCCTGCCAACCATCGCTCAGCAGGTGCAGCACTGCGTCCTTCTTATTGTAGCCAATCTCAACAATCACCGAGCCGCCGGGCTTGAGCAGGCGGCGTGCCTGCGGAAACAGCCGGGCATAGATTTCCTCGCCCTGCGGAAGATCGCCCCACCCAAGGCGCGGCTCAAATTCGCGCACTTCGCGCTGCACGTCGGCGAGTTCATCATGCCCCACATAGGGCGGATTGGATACGACAAAGTCGAAAGTCTCCAGGAATTCCAGCCCCAGAAGGCAGGTGAGCAAGTCGCTTTGAAGAAATTTAACCTGCTCCGCAGCCCCCAGGCGCTGGGCGTTCCGGGTCGCCACGGTGAGCGCATCAACCGAGATTTCCGTGGCATAGAGTTCCGCGCCCGGCAGTTCTTTGGCCAGAGCAATCGCGATGCATCCGGAGCCGGTGCCGACGTCTGCGATGCGAAAGTGGTGAGCCTTAGGCAGGCGTTCCCGGCGGATCAGGTCCAGCACGGCCTCGATAATGTGCTCGGTTTCAGGTCGTGGGATCAAAACCGCGGGCGTGACTTCAAAGTCCAGGCCCCAGAACTCTTGATGGCCCGTGATGTACTGGGTGGGTTTCCCTGTACAACGCTGGCCGATCAATCCCATGTAGGCTTCAAGCTGCTCACCCGGAAGTTCCCGATCGGGATGGGTGTAAAGAAAGGAGCGGTCCTTCTGAAGGACGTGCATCAATAGCAATTCCGCAGCCAGGCCCGCGGAAGGCACGTCATGGTCCAAGAGGCATTTCAGCCCCGCCTGGAGCGCGTCACGAATTTGCATTGCAGAAGCCAGGACCATGCGGGCAATCTTCAGGCCGCGACGGTCGCCTGCTTGAGCTTTTCGGTCTGGTAGTGAGTGATCAGGGTGTCGATGATTTCGTCCAGCTTTCCGTCCATGACGCGGTCAAGCTGGTGGAGCGTCAGGCCGATCCGGTGGTCGGTTACGCGGTTCTGCGGAAAATTGTATGTTCTGATCTTTTCACTGCGGTCGCCGGTGCCCACCATGGTGCGGCGCTCTTCAGAAATCTGCTTCTGCTGCTCTTCGAGCCGCTGCTCGTAAAGCCTCGAGCGCAAAACACGCATGGCCTTGGCGCGGTTCTTGATCTGCGATTTCTCATCCTGGCACGAAACAACCATGCCGGTGGGCAGATGGGTAATGCGGACCGCGGAATACGTCGTATTCACCGACTGTCCGCCCGGTCCCGAAGAACAGAAGGTGTCAATGCGGATTTCCTTGGGATCGATTTCGACGTCCACTTCATCAGCTTCGGGAAGCACCGCAACGGTTATGGCAGAGGTGTGGATGCGGCCCTGCTGCTCCGTGGCGGGAACGCGCTGCACGCGGTGGACGCCGCTCTCGTATTTCAGGCGACTGTAAACGTTCTTGCCTTCGATCACTGCAATTACTTCTTTAAGCCCTCCCACACCTGAGAGTGAAGAGGAGAGCACATCAACTTTCCATTTCTGCTCTTCCGCGTATCGTCCGTACATGCGGAAGATCTCCTGCGCAAAGAGGGTCGCTTCGTCGCCTCCCGTTCCCGCGCGGATCTCGAGGACAATATTCTTTTCGTCGTTCGGGTCCTTTGGCAGCAGCAACACCTTCAACTGACCCTCGACCGTCTCCTGCCGCTTTTCGAGTTCCGCCAATTCCTCCTGCGCAAGTGCCCGCATTTCTGAATCAGAGGATGAATCTTCCAACAGCGACCGGGTTTCCACCAGCGCCTTCTGGACTTCTTTCCACTGCCGGAAGCGGTCGACGAGTTCCTGGAGTTCTGCGTGGCTTTTGGCGGTCTTCTGATAGGCAGAGGGATCCCCCAGCACCCGCGGGTCGCTCAGCGCCGCCGTCAGATCCTCGTAGCGTTTCTCGATCTCTTCCAGTCTGGCAAGAAAAAGCATCTGAACAAACCTTGATTGTTGACCGAACGGAACCCGTTCGGTAAGCGCTCCGCCCAAGAGCCTTGAAGCTCCAGCCCTTTATGATCTTACTTATTTCATCAGAGGGCCGTGCTGGAGGAGTGCGCGAAAAGGCCTTCCAACAGCATATCCGGGGCTGCCCAAGGTGTCAATGAACGGAGTCTGACTTTGGCTATCCTGGCGAATGGAAAGCCGCTGGAAATTTCAGCAAAGGGCTTGACAGCATAGTAAAGCTGTCATATACAGTAGTTATCAATCAGTTGCTACACCTGCTGCGTTTGCGTTGTACATGGCGTCAAGGTGCTTGGGTCTGGCTAGCGCAGATTGTTACTAAATCAGGGACTTGGCTAATTCTAAGCTCGATCTAAGCATGGCAAACATTGCCAAGGGTTCATCTACCCTGAGCAAGGAGGCTTTGCCAGTTGACGATAAACGCCCGTCCTCATTTTCCTAATCTGAAAAACTTCCGGGCGTTATAGCTGTTTAACAATTCCGGTCTATCCTCAGCCTCGCCTTTAGAAAAGTTTGACCGGTCCATGGCGTTTATCATCACGGGGCGCTCGCCGGGACATCTCCTGGCTTCGTAGCCCATGGGCCACGCCAATGCTCCGGCGTTTGTGGTTGTTTCCTTATTTCACCTCGAGGGAACTTGAGGACTTCATGAAAGGAGAGCAGCATGCGCGATATACAAGTGAAAGCGATCATTGCATTATTCCTGGGTATCCTGCTTTCTGGAACGCTTTGGGCCCAGTCGGATTTCGGAAGCATATCCGGATACATCAAGGATCCGTCGGGCGCAACCGTTCCTGGGGCCGCGGTTACGGTGAGCAATCAGAGCGGACTTCGACGCGAGGCCAAGACGGATTCCAACGGTTTTTACTCCATTCCTAATCTCCCACCCGGCTACTACACGATGACGGCCGAGGCGACTGGTTTTCAGAAGTTTGTGTCAAACAACAACAAGCTCGACCCGAGCGGACGGCTGGCGCTGAACGCCGCATTACAAGTGGGCGCAACAACACAAACCGTGGAAGTCACCGGCCAGGTAGCAACCCTGCAAACGCAGTCCGCGACCGTGCAAAAACTGGTGACGCGGCAGCAGATTGACTCACTGGAACTCAACGGACGCAATCCGGTCAACCTGGCGCAACTTGCTCCGGGCGCGCAAGGCGGAACCCTTGCCGGTTTGAATTTCAATTTTGGCCAAGGGCCGGCGCACTTCAACGGCTCCCGCAATTGGAACAATGTGATCACCGTCGATGGCGCAATCGCCACGCGCACCCGCGCCAACGGCACCAGCCTGGGCTCCGCTGACGAAGATTCCACTGAAGAGGTCCAGGTCCTCGGCGCAGACTACGCCGCCGAATACGGTCGAACCGCCGGCGGCCAGATCCGCATCGTCACCAAGAGCGGCGGACCTCAATTCCACGGCGCCGCTTATGAATACATTCGCAACACTTTCCTGAACGCCAACACCTGGCAGCGCAACGCCAATACCACAACCACCGGCCTGGCAGCCACCAATTTCGTCGCGCCCGATCACTACAATGATTTCGGATACAACATCGGCGGGCCTTTCTACATACCCGGCCACTTCAATACCAACAAAGACAAAGTGTTCTGGTACTGGGGGCAGGAATTTACCCGAAACTATTTCACGGACCAGACCACCATGACCGTTCCCTCCTTGCTGATGCGGCAGGGCAACTTCAGCGAGCTGCTCGATCCGAACAATTTTTATTTTCACAAGAGCGTGCAACTTGTGGATCCCAAGACCGGGCAGCCCTTCCCCGGCAACATCATTCCAGCTCCCGGAACCGCCACCTCAAGCTCGACGGCCAGCGCTAACGGGCTCGGACTTCTGAACGCGTATCCTTTTCCCAACGTCAACACGCCGGTCAACGGCAACAAGAACTTCTTTCTTTCCGCCGCCCATCCACAGCGCCAGCAGAAGAAAACGATTTCTGTGGATGTGAACGTGACGCCCACTCAGCGGCTTCGCTATCGCGGCCTTTACTACTCATTTTTTGAGTACCAGCCGCTCGACGGCAACAGTGGTGAAACGCCGAAGTTCTTCAATCGGCCCAACTTCACCAACTCCCTCGATTACACCTGGGTGCTGAGTCCAAGCAAGGTGAACGAACTGCTCTTCAGCGTCAGCCATGACCGCGTCCTGATTCCAGTCAACGAGGCGGGCTTTGTTGACCGCACCACGCGCGGCGTCAACTTCCCGTACATTTATCCGATCTCGGAAAAGCTGATCCCGAACCGCATTCCCACTATCAATATGTCGGAGTTCACCGGGTTAAGCGGCGGCCCGTATCCCTCCCACTCCGCAGGTCCCATTGTGGACCTGTCAGACAACTTCTCCTGGGTTAAGAGCAATCACACCATCAAATTCGGCGGCTTGTGGGAATGGCAGGGTGAGAATAACAACGACGAAATCAACGTCTCAGCCTGCAACACCTGCACCAACACCCAGAATGGCCAGTTCCTCTTCAGCGATAACGGTGGAAAGTTCGTGCGCCCAGGCTATGCCGTGGCATCCTCGGGCGCCGCAGTTGCTAATGCCGCGCTGGGCCTGTTTGACTCCTATTCCGAAATTGGTCACCGGGCCTATACCATCTTCCGCGGCAACATGTACGAATTTTTTGGGCAGGACGCATGGTCAGTCACCAGCAAGCTGCACATCGACTATGGCGTGCGGTATTCGCTGATCTACCCCTACCATGCGGATTGGGGCAACATGATCGTTTTTGATCCAAAGTTCTATAATCCTGCTGACGCCGTGACGGTTGACCCGGCGACAGGCCTGATCACCGGTTCACCAACCATCGATCAGTTATACAACGGCATGGTGATCCCGGGCAGCGGGTTCCCTTCATCCGCTATGGGACGCGTTCCCGAAGCCTCTTCGGGCCTGTACAACGGCCTGTTTCACGGCTTGCCCAACTATTACGGATTTGTTCAGAAAAATGCTTTCCAACCGCGTGCCGGCATTGCCTATCGCCTGACTGACCGGACCGTGTTGCGCGCGGGCATCGGCCGCTTCATCACGCGCCTCGGCGACAGCGACTCGATCTTCCTGGGCGGAAATCCACCCTTCCAGCCGAACGCCAGCACGTCCTTTGGCTTTGTTGATAATCCTGGCGGGACGGGGGTTAATCCTGTTCCCCTCGTAGTGACCACTGCAGCAAGAGACACCAAGAGCCCCGAGGCCTGGACATGGAACCTCACCGCGGAAACGCAACTCCCCTGGCACTCCCTGCTAAGCGTGGCCTACGTCGGCAGCCATGGACTGCACTTGCAGCGCCAGGCGGATATCAATCAGCCTACTCTGGCCACAGTGGCAGCCAATCCCGACGTTAACCTCAACGCCATACGGCCCTATCGAGGTTTTGGGTCTATCCGTCAATCGAACGGCGTGGCGACTTCTCAGTACAAATCGTTGCAAATCGGCTGGAGCCGCCCCTTCACCAAGGGTCTGCTGTTCAGCATGGCCTACACGCTCTCCAGAAGTATGGATAACGGGTCTAACGTACGCGACGTGGTTCCGGACACCTACGACACCAGCTTCCTATGGGGGCCGTCAGAGTTTGACGCCCGCAACAATCTGGTGGCTAGTATCCTGTACCACCTGCCCTTCTTTAGTGCTAACAGGGGATTTGCCGGCCAGGTGTTGGGCGGCTGGGAGGTCTCCAGCCTTCTCCAATTTCAGAGTGGGAACCCCTGCAGCGTGGCCGGATCGAGCGACTACGCTGGTGTGGGTCTTGACTCCAACTTTGGCTGCGGTGTTAACGGTCAATACTGGGTGAAGAACGGCGATCCGAAAATCCTTGGCAACTTCGGCTCGGCTAAATGGTTCGCTACAACTAATTCCGACGGGACACCCATCTTTTCGGCGCCGCCGGCGGGTACCTTCAATACGCAACGTGTTCGCAATATCATCTACCAGCCTGGATTTAACAATTGGAACTTTGGGCTGTTCAAATCGTTTCCGATTCACGAGAGCATGGGATTGCAGTTCCGCGCCGAGGCCTTCAATTTCCTGAATCACCCCAACTGGGGTGGGCAAAGTGGAGGCGGCGTGAATTTCGATCCCACGAGCTCGACCTTCGGGCAAGTTACGACCAAGGGCGGCAACCCAGGAAGCGGTGGCGAGCGCAACATCCAGCTCTCGCTGCGCTTTTATTTCTAACCATCACGAGATTTGAGCGCCCGCGAAATACGCCTAATAGGGGCGCCACGGATCTCATTCACAACTCTTCGTAAGTTTGCAGGGGTGGGCTGAAGGCCTGCCCCTGTACTTTTTAGCGGATAAGGAAAGGTGCGACATTATTAAAGGCCACCCGCCACTTGCAAAAGCTGCTTCCAGCCCATTTGGCCGCCGTGTCGGGCGACTTCCCGTCCGCTCGCCCAAATTTCCAGCAATAATTTGATATACTTCGGCACGGTTCTGGCTGTTGGCTCGGCGCCAATGGCAGTATCCTGGGCATTACCGGCGGAACAAAAAAATAGTGTGACGTTTCGGCCGGAAGGCACCGGTAGCCCCTACGAGGTCGCGTGCGGATAGAAATAGAGGGTGAGCGTACACAGAGAATTCTGATGATTTCGCTGATCGCAGGATTTTTGCTGGCCACAGCCTGGATTGCAAAAACTTACCTGGCCTACCGGGCCGGTCACACCCTGGCCGTCGACAGTCTTCGGCTGGCTACCCGGCTGAATCCCTGGGAATCCACATACCACGTTCAACTAGGCCGTCTGTATCAATACAGCATCGAAGACCCAAAACCGGCCGAAGCCATCCAGCAGTTTCGGGAGGCCGTCAGGGTCGATCCCTACGATCCCGATGCCTGGATCAACCTGGCGGCGGCTCACGAATTCCAGGGAGACACCTCCAGCGCCGAAGAAGATTTGAAGCACGCATCCGCGCTGGCGCCCAACTTGCCCCAATTCCAGTGGACCATTGGAAACTACTTCCTGCTCCACGGAAACACGCAGGAGGCGTTCCAGCATCTGAAAGTGGTCCTGGCCGGAACGCGCCAGTATGATCGCACTGTCTTCAACGTTGCGTGGAAGGCTTCCGGCAACGGTCAGCAGATTCTCCAAGAGCTGATTCCGAACGATCTTCCGGCTGAGTTCAGTTACCTGAACTACTTGACGGCAGAGCAGCGATTCCCGGAGGCTAAGGCCGTCTGGAGGCGCATTTCGGCAACACCGGAACCCTTCAAGCCGCAAGAAGCGTCGGGCTATATCGACACGCTTGTCAAAACCGGTCAGGCGGACGCGGCCTACGTGGTTTGGACCAGTCTTCAGGGGAAGGGACTGATCCAGATGTCCCCAGGCGGACCCAACCAGAACCTGATTACGAACGGGAATTTTGAAGACCCTCTGCTCAAGATGGGGTTCGGTTGGAGAATTCAGGACGTGCCCGGGGTTTACGCCGGCCTGGACACGGCCACCTTTCATTCGCCAGGGCATTCCCTCTGCGTGCAATTCACCGGCAAGCACAACCTGGATTATCACCAGATCTTCCAATTTGTAAGAGTGTCGGCCAATCACTCATACGAACTGGATGCCTTTATGAAAACGCAGGATATCACCAGCGACAGCGGGCTACGGCTGGAGGTTGTGGATGCTTATGACCCTCGTGCGCTCGACAAATTTACACCCGCGACGGCAGGAACAAGCGGCGGCTGGAATCCGCTGAATATGGAGTTTAAGACGGGACCCAAGACCCAACTCATTCTTGTCCTTCTCGTCCGCTCCCCCAGCAGTGCGGACGACGATCCTGGAATCAGCGGAAGAGTTTGGCTCGATGACGTGCAGATTACTTCCGCGACCGAGTGAACAGCGATCAGCGGCTCCACGTGTCTGCCCAACAATCTTTCTCGGCCTATTGCCCAGCCAGTCGAGTACCCGATTCGCGTTCATTTTACCCAACCTCCAGCCGAAAGCGATGCAGAGGCATCCCTTCCCAGTGGATTGTTTTCGTCGGTCCAGCTCGGAGAAGATTTTGCCGACAGAGCTCCAGCTTTCCCTGATCACAAATCCTGGTTATGAGATGAGAACGACAGTATTGATGACGTCGTGACCCCGGGTTAAAATCTAATGAATGTAAACTGAACAATCGGGCCGCACCCCTTGGAATCCACGGGCGCAAAGATGTAACCGTGATCTTGCTTGTGCATCTACTGATTGAAGATGGCGAGATCAGCATGCTGAGGGTATGAATGGAAAACATCGCTTCAGGTCGTACTGTGTCAACCGAACAGCGGGACCACCGGTTGGCATATTCCGATGTGCCGTTTGGTGTCTACAAGCGCCAGCAGGCCCGCATTTCCCGGCATCGGCTCTACCCGATGACAGTCTTTTACACCTTGTATGCGCTTGTGGTTCTCTTTTTCGCGCTGCGTTCGCCACACCCTTGGACTGCGATTGTTTTCTATGTTTGCGGCCTGCCAGCCTGGACTTTTGTGGAATACCTGTTCCACCGCTTTGTGTTACACGGACGCTTCGCTCCCGGCAAAGGAATCATCCGCAAGTTCCTGCACGAGCGCCTGGATCCACTCCACTGGGAACACCATGCGCGACCATTTGACGGGTATCACATCAACGGAGAACTGAGTGATCTGCTTCCTTTGTTCTTCGCTGCCGCGCCGGTGAGCCTGCTTGCCCCGATCTACACGCTTCCAGTGCTGCTGGCAGGGGTGGTGCAATGTTATGTGCTCGAGGAATGGATACATCACTCCGTGCATTTTTATAACTTTCGAAGCCCGTACTTTCGCTATATCAAACGGCATCACTTTTACCATCACAGCCCGAGAGGCATGGAGAGGGGCTACGGCCTGACCAACGGCTTCTGGGATATCATCTTCAAGACGCGCTATCCCGGGCCGGTGCGCGAAGCTCTTTATCACGGCAAGGGTTCTGCGGCCGCCGGCACAAACGTCAGAAACCCGCAACCTGCAGCCTCCGAGCTTGAGGCATGACCCCCACCTTCTATTCACTGATTACCGGCGCGTCAAGCGGCATTGGCGAATGTTTTGGGCGCGAGCTTGCCGCGCGTGGGAAGAACCTGCTTCTGGTGGCCCGCTCGAAAAATAAACTGGAGACCCTGGCAGACGAACTCAGGAGCGCGCACAGCATCCTCGCCGAACCTTTGGCGATGGATCTGGGCGAGCCCGGAGCAGGCGAACGCCTTGCCCGGCAGGTGGGCGACCGCAGCATTGCAATTGACCTCCTCATCAACAACGCGGGCTTCGGCGCGCGCGGGAGATTCTGGGAACTGCCCCTTGATCAACAACTTTCTCTCATGCGCCTCCAAATAGAGACGATGATGGAGTTGATTTTTCATCTCCTACCGGGAATGATCGAGCGGCGGAGCGGAGGCATCATCAATGTTTCGTCAATGACGGGTTTTCAGCCGATCCCTTATGCCACCACGTACGCAGCCACAAAGGCTTTCATGAATAGTTTTTCGATGGGGCTTCGCGAAGAATTGAAGCCTTACGGAGTGGCTGTGGTGACGCTCTGCCCCGGCGGCACACGAACGAATTTTGTAAACATAGGGGCGCGTGAGGGACGGCACAGGTTTCCAGGAGGTCCGCAACCGCCCGAAGAGGTGGTGATTGGCGCTCTCGATAAACTCGAGCGCGGCGGCGGGCTGGTTGTGCCGCGCTTTGTTAATAAGGCCGGCATTTTTGCGCAACGCTTCCTGCCACGCGAAACCGTCGCCAAACTGCTGGCCGGGATGAGCAAGACCTGACCAGGACCCGATCACTCTGTCGTCACAACGTGTCACCTCAGAGTTGTTTTTATTCCCCATCATCTATAGTGTTAGTTTTGCCTTGCGGTTGCGCGGAGCATCGGACGGAGGATTGTGGTGATGAGCGAACGGGCAAACGGCGTGTCGTGGCTGCACAGATTCGGGAGTCTGGTTGCCGTCGTGACGTTTTTCTTTTACACGACGGGAGTTCTCGCTTCGAGCGCCGGCCAGCCTCCCGCCGATTCCGTCAGTAAGTCCGTCCATGCTTTCATGATTCTGGGTGTTACGGTAATTGCCCTGACCGTTCTTTTCGTCTGGCTGTTATGGAAGAGCAAGTCGCGCCGTTATCTGAAAAACCTGGGCATCATTGCGGTCGCTGTTCTTGTTGCCATGGCGCTTGTAGAATTGGGTTCCGCGCCCAACCTTCCGCGGGCAGCCGTATCGGTTGGTTTTGTTTTCGGCATTCAGATCTTTTTTTGCCTGACGGTATGCCTGGCGCTGTTTACGCGAACCGACTGGCGATGGAATGAGGCGAAGGAGCCGGACCTCGCTTCTCCCTCCATCCGGCAGGTCCTGGTGTTCATAACAACGGCAGTGTTCATTGAGCCGTTTCTGGGACTGGCTTTCCGCGAAGGGACCCTCGGCATGGCGCCGCATCTGGTGCTGGGAATTGCCGCCATGGTCGGCTCGTTGTGGGTCATGGAAATGGCGCTGACCAAGTTTTCGCATCTGCCCGCATTCAAGATATCCGCAGTCTTCCTAACGGAAGTGGTTGGATTGCAGCTTTTCTTCGGGATTGTATCCTATAGCATGAATCTCAACACGCGCGCTGTTCCCGGGCCCCAGCCTGGACTCGCCGTGATGAATGCGACTCATGCTGCAGTGGGCGCGCTGGTTCTGGCGACAAGCCTTTTTGTTACCTGCCAGGCGTTCAAGTATTTTGCGCCGGCGGCGGACGAAGTTTCATCCGCCATCTGACTGGTCGCCAACAACCGGAATCGCGGGATGCCAGAACGCCTTCCAAGCTTGCTCATTTCGGATAGCCCTTGAACACTCGAACCGCCAGTCGCTTACCGGTACAGCCGCCGAGCGCCATCGAGACACCGCGCATCGCGGTGTATCATAAGAGGCAGCGAGCGGTCGAGGGGCAGTCAGGAAACGATCACCGGATTGTTCTCCGCCCCATAGGAAGGATCTTTGCCGGCACGGGTATTGGCTATCGATTTTGGACTCAGGCGCATCGGTCTGGCTGTTTCCGACTCACTGGGCATCACTGCACAGGGGCTGCCAACTCTTCAGCGAACTGCTATTCGAAAAGATATCGAATACATACGCGCTGTAGCTGAGGATTATTCCGTCGGGAGAATCATCGTGGGCAACCCCATCAGTCATGGCGGGAACGCGACCTCAATGTCACGCCACGCGGAAGAATTTGCCAACAAGTTGGGCAGCCGATTGAGCTGCCCGGTGGAGCTTTGGGACGAGCGGTTGACCAGCGTGCAGGCCAACCGGATGCTGAAGACTGCGGGCCTCAGCATCAGCAAACGCCGGCAGGCGGTTGACAAGGTTTCGGCTGTGTTGCTCCTCCAGAATTACCTGGATGCCAACCCGCTCAGCAGGGTGGATGCCGGTGGAGGCCGCTCTTGAAGAAACGGATTCTCGCGCTTGTTGTGCTTGCGATTGTAGCGGGCATTGCCGTGGCAGGTGTTGAAATTCTGCGCCCTTATCGCGGCTACTCGGGACAAGTTATCGTTGATATTCCGCCGGGAACGCAGGCGCCGGAGATTGCAAGCCGCCTGGCAGATAAAGGCGTGATCGCACATCGGTGGCCATTTCTTTTGGTCTATGGGGCAGGCAGGTGGCGTTACCATGTGAAGGCGGGTGAGTACCTCTTTGACCATCCGCTGCGGCCGCTGGACATTTATCGGAAACTCGTTCGAGGTGAAGTCTATTTCCGCACGGTCGTTATTCCCGAAGGCTCCAACCGCTTCGATATCGCACGAATCCTGCAAAGAAGCCTCGGAACCGACCCCCAAGATTTTCTGCGGGTCACCGAGGAAGCGTCTCCCATCCATGATCTCGATCCGCAGGCGCAAACGCTCGAGGGATATCTTTTTCCGGACACATACCGGTTTGAATTCCAGCCGACGACGGCACGCATCGCGCTGACGATGCTGGCGCGTTTCCGGGCGGTTCTACACCAGGGCTTCCAAAAGGACCTCAACCAGTCGCATGAGAATCTCCATCAGGTACTGACGCTCGCCTCCCTGATCGAAAAAGAAACGCCCGACCCCAACGAGCGTCCTATCATCGCTCAGGTTTTCGGCTTGCGTTTGCGAAAAGGAATGCTTCTACAGTGTGACCCTTCCGTGGCCTATGCCGCGGAGATGGCTCATTTGCCGCCGGCGCCAATCACACTGAGTGACTTGAATCTGAAGTCGCCCTACAACACCTATGTCCACACCGGGCTGCCTCCCGGCCCGATTTGCAACCCGGGGAAAGCCTCGATCCTTGCAGCACTTCATCCTGCTTCCACGGATTACCTGTACTTCGTCAGCAACACCCACGGCGGCCATCAATTTGCCAGAACGCTCGCAGAACACCAGCGCAACGTGGCGCAGTATCGCAAAGAAGCGGCCGCGCTCCGGCGCGTCGAGCCGGACAACTCCGTGCCGTCGCAACCAAGCAAGCACACCAGTAAGGCAAAAAGACGGCAACGTTAACTGTTCTGCCGAAACCCTGTGAAATGAAATGACGCGCGCGAATCATTTTGGGATATTGCGAGCAGCACAACCCGGCGCGGACCGAAGTGCTCGAGCAAGTTTTTCCATTTAGTTTTTCTTCGAGACAATTTACAATTCCTGCTTACCCATTTTTCTGTCTGCATAGCAGCTTCGATGACACAAAGCTTAGCCGAAAAGGAGATGGCAGTGCAGGTCCGAGACAAGCTGATTGTTGCGCTGGATTTTAGCACCGCTGAGGCCGCCACGCAGATGACCGACAAACTGCGCGGCCGCGCCGGCATGTTCAAAGTGGGGATGGAGGCATTCACCGCGGAAGGCCCCATGCTGGCCCGATACCTGGTCGATTCCGGAGAAAAGGTTTTTCTCGACCTCAAATTTCTTGATATTCCCAATACAGTGCGCGGCGCCTGCCGGGCAGCGGCGAAAATGGGGGTCTCGCTGCTGACGGTCCACGCGCTGGGCGGAAGAAAGATGCTGCGTGCGGCGCTCGAAGGAGCGGCGGAAGGCGCGACGGGTGGCCGGCCTCGTCCTCTGGTGCTCGCCGTAACCATCCTCACGAGCCTGCGTGCCGAGGACCTGGATGAGATGGGCATCAGCGGGCCGCCGGAGAGCGCAGTGCTCCGCATGGCCCGCTTGGCGCAGTCAGAGGGAATGGATGGCGTGGTGGCCTCGGCGCGAGAAGTTTCCGCTCTACGCAACGAGTGCGGACCCGGTTTTGTGATTGTTACTCCCGGCATTCGGCCTGCGGGTGCTGCTGCGGACGACCAGTCGCGGACAGCAACACCGCACTCAGCTCTCAATTCCGGAGCGGATTATCTGGTGGTCGGTCGGCCCATCACAGCGGCTTCCGACCCGGCGGCAGCGGCAGAAGCAATCCTGGAGGAGATGCAAGATGCCTCCGGAAATATCCCGCAATCTTCATAGGAAAATTCATGACTGAAGACGATATCCTCAGAATCTTCCGCGAGTATTCCGCTCTGCTCGAGGGACACTTTGTCCTTTCGTCAGGGCTCCACAGTGACCGTTATATCCAGTGCGCACTGGTGCTGCAGCATCCCCGCGTGGCAGAGCAGTTGTGCGCCGAGCTCGCACCCAAACTGCGCGAACTCGGAGCAAAGACCGTAGCGGCGCCTGCTCTGGGTGGAGTGATTGTGGCGCACGAAGTTGCCCGCGCGCTGGGCCTGAGGGCGCTGTTCACCGAACGGCAGAATGGCGACATGACCCTTCGGCGAGGCTTCCACCTGGAGCCGGGCGAGCCGGTAATCGTTGTAGAAGACGTGATCACCACCGGGAAATCCACCCGCGAAACCGCCGATTGCATTGAAAGCGCCGGCGGCAAGGTGGTTGGCATCGGTGCCCTCGTTGACCGCGGCGGCGGCAAAGTTGAGTTTGACGTTCCCAAGGCTGCGCTCGTTACCCTCGACGTAAAGACGTGGGACCCGGGCAAGTGCCCGCTCTGCGCCGAGGGTAAACCCGCCGTAAAACCCGGCAGCCGCCCTGCAACGCCGAAGCGTGCTTAGCAGGTTCAGCCAGCGGGGATAACGCCGGCGTCAGGAAAATAAGGTGACGCAGGCGGGGCTGGCGGCGGGGAAAGCCGAGCCCCCAGCTCCGGGTATCGCGAACCGAAAAAGTCGATCACATAGGCCTGGAAAAACACCATGGCGGGGGCCGAGATAAGCGCCGTCACGTAGCAGATTGCCGCCAGCGCAGTGCCTCCAAGAGCAATCCCCGCGGTGATCGCAGGCAGGCCCCAGAGAAGCCCCTCAGATTTAGCGAAGAAGTAAGCTCCCACGCCCGCAATTGAGATCGGGATGAAAAGCAGAATCACGGCAATCAGGGTGAGAATCCCGAAGATGATCGTGCTTCCGACCACCAGAACAACCTTCATCAGAACGTAACCCACATACGCTTTCTTTTCAGCGCCGAGCAAGGCCATCACACGCCGCCAGCCATCGATAACCCCTACGTTTTCGAGAGCCATTACCGGCACTACAAAATCTCTGGCAAACAACCCGATCAGCGCCGCCACAACAATCAAACCAACCAGCAGCAGAAAGGCCAGAAGGCCGCCCAGAACCAGCAAAGCGATATGTTGACCCGGATTGAGATAGGCGCGGGTGGTGACGAGCATCAGTATGACGGCGCCCACGAGAACACCGAGTGCCAGCAATGCACCCAGGCCAAGGCAAACCTTCCAGAGGAAAAATCGGAAACCCTGCGAAGCCCAGCGTCGCCACTGTTCCCTGATGGCGCAGCGGTCTGTCAGGACGGAATCAAAAAGGATAAACCGAAAGATGCTAGCAACGTACGCCCACAAGAATGCCAGACCAAACAGCAGCACGACGCCGAGAATGATCCACGGCAAGTAGCGCTTCAGGTATTCCCAATGCGGCTGCACCGCGCTCTGAAGGATGTAGCGGGGGTCCCTTCTGGAGGACGGCATTGTGTAATGAAACCCGCTCCAACCGCTGCTGCTGTAAAACTCGTCCGTAGCGAGTGCGATTAGGGCCATGCGGGCCCAGAATGCGAAACGAAATGGCTGGAACAACTGCCGCTTGGTTCGATGAAATGCAGGGGCAATAGCGTCGATCGCCGAGAACAATGCAGGCATTGTGTGATCTACCTGTGATGACGGGGCAGCCGGGCGGCTGTCTTATCATCCAACAGGAAGTACGGCTCCCGTCAATGGAACGGTCTCGATAAATCCCGCCTGAAGCCTTCAGCCGGCAGCAATACGTTAGCCAGCGGGAAGGAGAAAGTCAACCGGAATACTGCCTGGCACACTCAGCAGTTCAGCGCCGGTAGACTACCCGACCCTGAACGATGGTGGCCGTCACGGATCCCTGGAACGTCCATCCGTCGAACGGCGAATTGTGGCTCTTGGAGCGACCGGAGGCGGCACTGTAAGTCCATTCGAGTTTTGGATCAAACATGGTCAGGTCCGCAGCCGCGCCCACCTGGATGCGGCCAAGCGGCTGGTTGATGATGCGGGCCGGATTCGAGCTCATCAAGGCGATCAACTGTCCAATCGAGATCCTTCCGGGATAGACCAGCCGTTTGAGACCAAGAGCCAGCGCCGTCTCGAGCCCGGTAACTCCGAACGGCGCTTCGGCCATGGACCGTGATTTCAACTCATTTGCGTGCGGCGCGTGGTCGGTGGCAATCGCATCAACAACGCCGTCATGAATGCCATCGAGGAGAGCTTCCACGTCATCACTCTTGCGAAGGGGAGGATTCATCTTGGCATTGGTGCCGTAGCGCGTCACGTCTTCGTCGGTCAGTGTAAAGTGGTGCGGCGTGACTTCACAAGTGACGTTCAGCCCGCGGTCCTTGGCTTCGCGCACGAGCTGGATGCCGCCCGCCGTTGATAGGTGCGCAATGTGCAAATGTCCTCCCGCGGCTTCGGCAATTTCAATATCGCGGGCAATGCAACCGTCCTCAGCGCTGTTGGGAATGCCTCGCAGACCCAGCGACCGTGAATGTACGCCTTCAGACATCACTCCGCCGGCGCTCAGCTCCGGCACTTCGCAATGGTCGATGATCGGCGCGCCTAGACTGCTTGACCTCTCAAGCGCCTGCTTCATTAGCGCGGCTGTCTTGATGGGCTTCCCGTCGTCTGAAAACCCTACCGCCCCGGCAGCCATGAGCGCCTCAAAATCCGTCAGTTTTTCACCCATGCTGCCCACGGTTACTGCCGCGATGGGAAAAACGCGCGCCAGCTTCAATCCCTCCGCTCGGCTGGCAAGGTGGCGCGTCAGCTCCGGGTCGTCATTCACAGGGCGGGTGTTGGGCATCGGGCACACGGCCGTAAAGCCGCCCGCCACCGCCGCACGAAGGCCGCTCACGAGCGTCTCTGAACTTTCTCCGCCCGGCTCGCGCAGGTGGACATGAATATCCACGAAACCCGGCGCAACAATCTGCCCCGCGGCATCGATGATTTCGTCAACGGGGGCGGAAAGCTGCGGAGCGACTTCACGAATTGCGCCCTCTTCAATAAGCAGGTCGAGTTCGCCGTCCAGGTTGTCCTCCGGCGAGATCACATGTCCGCTACGAATCAGCAATCGAGCCACTGTAATTACCTCAGACTACCTGTATGTCAGAAGCATAATATCAGCAGGGCGCAGTTTTGGAAGGCGATATGTTTCGAAGCAACCAATGTCGGAACTGAAGCTTCGACCTCCTAAAGAAGGCCCGTGGCCATGCGGCTCTGCTCCGTGCTCCCTGTGCACTCTGTGTTAGAGCTGCTAACCAACAGAGGTCACAAAGAAGATCCTGCTTTCTAATCACGATGCCAGCCGCGATTTAAAAGCCGCAGAATCTGAAACCCACAGACTCTGCGCTACGGTGCTTCTAACCGCATAGCAGGCACAGCAGAAGCACTCAATCAAGCAGAGCCAAACGGCAGGCGAAGAGCGAGAACGTCTTTCACGGGCTGATAGGTGCGGCGGTGTTCGGGGCAGGGGCCGTATCGGGCTAAAGCGTCCAGGTGTTCCGGGGTTCCGTAGCCTTTGTTTCGTGCCAGGCAATACTGCGGGTATTTGCGGTCAAGGCGTTCCAGATGCTGGTCCCGCTCGACCTTGGCCAGGATGGAAGCTGCCGCAATCGACACCGAGCGGGCGTCGCCATGGATGAGGGGCCAGTATGGGAGGGAGAAGCCGGGCCTGCGGCCATTCTGTAGCGGCATGGCATCGACAAGCGCAAACTCGGGCAGCGGATCGAGAGACATCACGGCGCGGATCATCGCCTGCCGCGTGGCCTCATACACATTCAGAGCGTCAACCTTTTTTGCCGGCACGGAGATCACCCGCCAGGCCACAGCCTTAATGCGAATTTCTGCAGCAAGACAGGTGCGGACGTCCCGCGAAAGTTTTTTGGAATCATTCACGCCGGCGATAGGACGCGTGGGGTCAAGGATCGCGGCCGCCACGTACAGAGGGCCGAGGAGCGAACCGCGCCCGGCCTCATCGGTGCCGGCGACCCATCTTATCCCGCGGCGATGCAGGCAGAATTCAAGCCGCGAGGAACATCGTAAGTCTTCGGGTGTACGCAGTCGCGGCATGAGAGGGTTCCACTTGAAAGGCGGCGGGAAAGCTTGCCGCTTACGAGATGCCGATTAAGCTTCGCGCTCCGTGCGGGCTTCGCGGATGCGCGCAGCCTTGCCACGGCGACCGCGCAGATAACCCAGTTTGGCGCGGCGGACCCGGCCTACCTTGATGCGCTCGATCCTGTCGATGACGGGCGAATGCAAGGGGAAAATCCGCTCGACGCCATGGCCGAAGGACATTTTTCGAACCGTAAAGGTGGAGTGGTTCTGGGCGCGGTGCTGTCCCATCACGATACCTTCAAACACCTGGATCCGTTCCTTGTCGCCTTCCTTGATCTTTACGTGCACCCGCACCGTGTCTCCCGCATGGAAGTGCGGAAGTTCCTTCTTCATCTGTTCCTGTTCAATCTTTTCAACGATACTCATTGTGGTAACGCTCCATCCTCAGAATAAAAATGGTGTGTCCTCTGCTCACCTGCTTCCAGCCGCAGCAGCCGTCGGCCGAGTTCAGCCCTGCCGGGGCAAAACGGACGACCAGGGCGCCTGCGTCAAGTCTTCCAAGACCCGCCGATCCTCTTCGTCAAGCGTGAGGTCGGCCAGCAGTTCCGGCCTTTTCCGCGCCGTCTTTTCGAGCGCCCTGCGCCTGCGCCAGCGGCGAATTTCCACATGATCGCCCGAGAGCAGCACGTCCGGCACGCGCATTCCTCTAAACTCGGCGGGGCGGGTGTAATGCGGCCAATCAAGAACGCGCCGGCCGGGAATTCTTTCCTCGCCGAAGGAATCCTGAACCGCCGATTCCTCGTTGCCCAGCACGCCCGGTAATAACCGCGCAACGCATTCCATCACGACCGCCGCAGCGATCTCGCCGCCGCTCAAAACGTAATCTCCGATGGACAGCTCATCCGTCGCCAAGCCCTCTGCCACTCGCTCATCCATGCCCTCGTAACGCCCGCAGACCATCACGATGCGGGAGCGCCGGGACAGTTGCTCAACCACCGGCTGCCGCAACAACCGGCCCTGAGGAGACAAAAGAATAACCGGAAGATCTTCTCCAGGTTGTTCTGATTTGATGGATTCCACGGCACGAAAAATGGGTTCCGGCTTGAGAACCATTCCCGGCCCCCCGCCAAACGGTCGATCATCTACCGTTCGGTGGCGGTCGTCCGTAAAATCTCTAAGGTCGTGCAGCCGGACTGCCAGCCGGCCGCCGGCCATGGCCCGTTTCAAAACGCCGTGGGCCAAAATGCTTCCGAAGAAATCCGGGAAAATGGTGACGACATCAAATTGCATCGTTTTGGCGACTTCCCCAGATTCATCCGGGCGATGACTCAGTTTGATTCCTGCTTTGTTGCACGGTCACCTTGGTCATGTCTTTTACTGTCGGCACGAGCGAGGATGCCTCGGGCACAAATCACAATTATCGCTGCCCCTGCTGATCGCCTCCTTATTCCCGATTCAGATCGAGAAGGTCGTCCGGAGGTTCGATAACGATCAGTCTGGACCCAAGGTCGATCAGTTTGCAGATCGACTTCGCAAACGGAATCAAGACCTCCCGAGAACCATCGGCAACGTGGAGCAGGTCCGCGCCTGCTGTGCGCTCAACCTCAGTTACTGTTCCCAGTGGCTTGCTTGTCTCGCCGGTTTCAACCACCACCCGGCAGCCGATCAGTTCCGACACATAGTACCGGCCGTCCGAAAGGGCGACTCTCTCCTCGGCAGGAACCAGAACCAGTCGTCCCCGCAGTGTTTCGGCATCGTCAATCGAGCCGATGCCGGCGAGCTTAAGAACCACTTTTCCCTTGTGCAACCAAGTATGTTCAAGCGTTGCAGCCTGGGGATTATGACCGGGTCCGTCAAGAAAAACCCGCTGAAGGTCCTGGAACCGTGTGGGGAAATCGGTCAGCATCTCCGCCAGGACTTCGCCCTTGCGTCCCTGCGGACGCACGACACGCGCGATGGCAATGAACCCCGGCATGTCACCGTCAGCAGCGGCAGCGCGTCCCCCTCGCTCAGCCTGCTGGTGCGATGCGGAGTCACTCATCTGGTCCCCGATACCCGCAGAAGCGCCGATATTCACCCTACTCCAGTATTTCAAGGGTGAAACGCTTCTTGAGTTTCATCCCGGCAGCACCGAGGATGGTTCGAATCGACCGGGCGGTTCTCCCCTGCTTGCCGATTACTTTCCCAAGGTCCGAGGGATGGACTCGAAGCTCCAGGACAGTGATCTGCTCCCCTTCCACCGGCCGGACAGAAACCTGCTCGGGATTATCCACTAGCGCCTTAGCAATCGCCTCAATGAGATTCTTCATTTCCACTTGGTCCCTCCTGCCGAACTGACTGTTGCTCTAGCTGCTGAAGAAAGAGTACTTGGGAAACCCAAATGGTGGACCCTGAGCTGTGGTGAGGCGAACCGCACGAACCTTCTGCTACCCCGGCCTCTTCAGAAGACTCCGCACGGTCTCGGACGGCTGAGCGCCTTTACCCAGCCAGTAATCCACGCGGTCTCGTTTCAAGACCAACTCAACAGGATGCCTCCGCGGGTTGTAGTGTCCAACAATTTCCACAAACCCACCGTCACGTGCTTGCTTCCGTTCAATCACCACAAGTCTGTAGCTCGGCTGCTTATTACTTCCCGTCCGAGCCAACCGTATTCTTAACAATCGTCCTCCCTGCTATTCAAATTAGTCGGCGGCCAGGGGCCGGCCGTCTTTCGTCCAGCCGATCATTACATTAACAATAGCAAAACTTTCCAGAACCTTCCCCTAATTCGCGGAAGGTCAAAGGCACGTTCAGGAACTGGGTCCGCCCATTCCGGAAGGCAGTTTTAAGCGGCTCATCTGTTTTCCCAGCAGGCTGGTGCTCATCGTTTTCATCATTTTCCGCATCTGGACGTATTGTTTGAGCACCTGGTTGACCTGCTGGACGGTGGTTCCGCTGCCGCGCGCGATGCGTTTGCGGCGCTTTCCGTTGATGATGTCGTGGCGACGCCGCTCCTTATCGGTCATGGAATTGATAATCGATTCGATCCTGACCAGTTCCTTTTCGTCCACCTGAACCTTGCCAATATTCTTCAGCATGCCCACCTTGGGCAGCATGCCCAGCATCTGGTCGAGGGGCCCCAGAGAACGCATCTGGGCCAGTTGATCGCGGAAGTCCGAAAGGGTGAATGAATCTGACTGGAGCTTCTGATGAACTTCCAGAGCTTTTTGCCGGTCAATTTTCTCTTCCGCTTTCTCAATCAGTGACAGGATGTCACCCATTCCCAGAATTCGGGAAACGATGCGGTCCGGGTAAAAGATTTCCAGGGCGTCGTACTTTTCGCCTACGCCGATGAACTTGATTGGCTGGCCGGTGACATGGCGGATGCTGAGCGCGGCGCCGCCGCGCGCGTCGCCGTCAAGCTTGGTGAGGATGACGCCGGATGCGCCGAGTCTTTCGTGGAATTCCTGCGCGCTCTTCACGGCATCCTGTCCCACCATGGCATCAGCAACCAGCAGGACCTCGCTGGGGCGCATGGTTGACCGCAGCTCGGCGACTTCCTTCATTAACGGCTCATCAATGTGCAGCCGGCCGGCCGTATCGACAATCAGGACGTCATGCCCGCGATCAGCAGCATCTTTTTTTGCCGCCTGGGCCAGTTCAACAGGGGAATCCATGCCGTCGCCGGCAAAGCAGGGGATGCCTATCGCCTGGGCAATCACAGCCAACTGTTCGCGCGCCGCAGGCCGGTAGACGTCCGTCGAAACCAGGATGGGACGCCTCTTTCGCTTGCTGAGCCAGAGGGCCAGCTTGCCGGAAGTGGTTGTCTTGCCGGACCCTTGCAGACCTACCATGAGGAAAACTGTGGGATACTCTTTCGAAAACGTCAGCAGTGAAGCGTCACGCCCAAGAATCTCGACTAGCTCGTCACGAACGATGCGCACCACTTCCTGAGTGGGAGTGAACGTCGCGCCAATCTCCTCGCCCATGGCCCTGACTCGCACCCTCTCGAGCAGAGCTTTGACGACGTTAAAATTGACGTCGGCTTCCAGCAAGGCCATGCGCACATCACGCAAAGTCTCGTCAATAGCCTCCGGAGTAAGATTGCCTCTCCCCCGAAGGTTCTTGAACGCCAGTTGAAACTTGTCCTGAAGAGCCTCAAACATCTACTTCCTCGTCGTGTCCCACTGCTGCTTTGCAGTCTTACCCCCGGTTTACATCCGGCATTAACCGGAGGCAGTTCAAGGAGCAAAATGATTTATCTTATTTTACGCTACCCCGCAGGTCAAGGAAAGCCTCCCGTTCGTTTTGGCTACCTGCTTAGATGTGAAACGGTTAGCGGGTGTCACTTTTAATCTCGTTTCTGACCGGAGAAAATCCCCGATGGCGGGCTATTTATGCCGGAACGACCTGTGTGACCAAAGCACAGCGATCCGCGCCGCATTTTGGAAGCCAAGAGCAGGGGAGGCACGCAAAACCCCACCCGGAGGTGCCGCCGATTGAAGAGAGGGAGGCAGATGTCGGCCTCGCCAGCCAGCGCACCTTTTGATTTTTGGAGATGGGGCGATTCGGTCAGCGCAAGGGCTCGTCCATTTCCCGAAGCCAGTCAGGGCGCTTTAAGACCTCGCGCGGCTTGGAGCCGTCCGGAGCGCTGATGATGCCATCGCGCTCCATCAAGTCAAGCAGGCGGGCGGCCCGGCCGTATCCCAACCGCAGGCGCCGCTGTAGGAGCGAAGTGGATGCCTTGCCGGATTCCACCACCACGCGAACTGCGTCCTCGTAAACGGCGTCCAGTTCTGAAGAATCGGTTTCGTCGTCCAATTCCGCGGCGCGATCGTCCTTATCGCGAACTGGCTTGAGGAACTCATCATTGTATTGCGGCTCGCGCTGCTGCTTGCACCAGTCAACAACCTTGTCGATCTCTTTCTCCGTAACGAACGCGCCGTGCATGCGGACCAGCCGGGCGGTTCCCGGCGGCAGGCAGAGCATGTCGCCGCGCCCCAGAAGTGCTTCCGCGCCATTCGAGTCGAGAATCGTCCTGGAATCCACCTTCGAGGCCACCCTGAAAGCGATTCGAGAAGGCAGGTTGGCCTTGATCAGACCGGTGATGACATCAACCGAGGGGCGCTGGGTGGAAAGAATCAGATGGATCCCCACCGCCCTCGCCATCTGGGCAAGGCGTGTGATAGATTCCTCTACGCCCTGAGGTTCCACCATCATCAGGTCCGCCAGCTCATCGATCACGATCATGATGTAAGGCAACGGACGGCCGCGCTCCGGGTCCGTTTCAAACAGGTCCAGAGTGGCGGTCTCATCAAAAAGATTGTTGTATTGCTCAATGTTCCGCACGCCCTGTTCAGCCAGCAGCTTCAGCCGCCGCTCCATCTCCATGGTGGCGCGGCGCAGAACGTTGGCGGCCTGCTTGGGCTCGGTCACGATAGGCGTGAACAGGTGCGGAATGCCTTCATACAGGTTCAACTCCAGCCGCTTGGGGTCAATCAGGATCACCTTGACCTGATCTGGGGTGGCTTTGTAGAGGATCGAAACGATGAAGGAGTTAATCGCAACACTTTTACCTGTGCCCGTTGAGCCGGCAATCAAAAGATGCGGCATCTGGGCCAGATCGGCAACCCGTATCTTGCCCGTGATGTCCTTCCCAAGCGAAAGAATCAGCTTGGATTTGTGGGTACTAAACTCGCTCGACTCGATCGTCTCCCGCAGGTGGATGGTTTCTCGGCGGGCATTGGGCACCTCGATACCGATCGTCGACTTGCCCGGAATCCGTTCAATCAGGATTGATTCCGCTTTCAGGGCAAGGCAAAGGTCGTCCGCCAAATTCACGATGCGGCTGTACTTGATGCCGGCTTCTGGCTTGAATTCATAGGTGGTGACAACCGGGCCGGGATGGATCTGCGTGACCGAGCCGGTAATCCCGAACTCGGCAAACTTTTCGGTGAGCCGGAGCGCCCGCCCTTTCAACTCGTTCTCATCGATTCGCTCCTCGGCGTCAGGAGGGTTCAGCAGAGCGGTAGGGGGCAGCTTGTATCGGCCGCGCGCCGTGGGCTTGGGAGGCTTCGTCTGCGCCTCCTCCGTTTCCATATCCCGGCTTTCGGAGACGCGCTCAACGATCTCTGGCTCCGGTACATCAAGCGATTCCACTGGCAGCGGGTCCGGCTGGCTGTCTGAGATGCTAAGCGAACCATTCCTGCCATCCGCGCGAGGCGAAAGTTGGCGAGCCTGCTGCCTCACCACCGGCTGCCTGCCCGCCGCCTTTGTCCGTTCCATCTGGAGCCGTAAGCGCTCGGCCCGGCGCTTTTCACGCCAGCTCTCCCAGCGGGCAACCAGTCTGCCCACGAACGCGAAGCGCTTTTGCAGGATCACGAGCAGGGCTGAAAAAGAAAACCGGGTTACGAGAAACAGAGAGGTCAGGAACACAGCGGCGGCAACAATCGCGGCGCCCAGGGGATTCAGGATATTGACCAGGCCGATTGCCGCCAGGTATCCGGCCAGGCCGCTCCCCTGGACCACTCCGCTAATGCGCGGAGTGTAAGGAAAGAGTTGCAGCAGGGCGCCCAGGGATAAGATCGACAGCAACAGCCCAAACACCTTGGTGCGAGGCGCTTCGAGGGATTTTCTCCGGATCAACTTGATTCCTGCGAAGAACAGAGCCAGGGGGATTAGGTAAGCCACCCAGCCCAGCAATTGCTCCAGAACATCCGCGCCGTAAGACCCGATCAAACCAATCCAGTTGTGGACGGCTACCGGAGCGCTCCCGCTGGAATCAAAGGAAGGATCGCTGGGAAAATAGGAGACCAAGCTGCACAGAGCCAGGAGCCCCAGAATCACGAGCAGAAACCCCGTCAGCTCAGAGAAGCGCGCTGAGCCGATCAGAGAATGGCTGAAAGACCCTTTGGCATGGTCCCTCTTGGAAGCTGAAGAGGCGGTTGGCATGCGCCGAAATCTCTCCGGGAAAGCCTGTAGCTGCGGTTGCCCTCCGTCGCAGGTTTGTGGCTCTAAAGAATCAACTCCACCGTGCTTTGAGGTCGCTGTCGGATGCGGTGGCGCAACCCCATCCGATGGAAGATACTAGCATGCCCGGCGCAAGACGGCAACCGGCGAAAATCTAACTCCTTCAGGTGCAGCGGCATAGGCAGATTGGCTGGGGAATCTGGAAACCGGCGTCCCTAGACCTCGAGCACCACAGGATGGACCATCGGCCGCTTCCCGGTTTCCTGGTCGAAATGGCGGCGCAGGGCGGTCCGGATCTTCTCCTTGATAACGCCCCAATCGGCAATCTCTTCGGTATTCGAGACCTCGATGGTCTTGAAAATCACCTGCCGGGCGCTTTCCATCAGGTCCTTCGCCTCATCCATAGGGATAAAGCCGCGCGAAACGATTTCCGGAGGCACCTCGAGCTGCCCGGTATGCTCATTGATGGCCAGGATTGGGATGACGATGCCGTCGGCAGAGATATGCCGCCTCTCCTTCAGGATGACGTCGCCCACCTCATCCAGCGTCCCCACGTCAATGCATACACGGCCTACGGGAACGCGATCGGCTTTCCTGGCCTCCTCGCCTGAAAATTCCAGCGCATCGCCGCTTTCCAGCAGAAAGATGTTCTCCGGCGGTAGACCCACCCGTTTGGCGACCTCCGCATGCTGGAAAAGCTGGCGATATTCGCCGTGGATCGGCACAAAGTAGCGCGGCCGAACCAGATTGAGCATCAGGCTGGACTCTTCCGCGCTACCATGCCCGGAAACATGGACGGGCGGTTGGCTGCCGTCGTCGTAATGGATGTGAGCTCCCCTGCGATACAGATGGTCAATCATGCGGAAAATAGACTTCTCGTTGCCCGGAATAACGCGGGCAGAGATCACCACTTCATCACCAGGCTCGACCGTGGCCCACCGGTGGCGATTGACGGCGACCCGCGGAAGCGCGGCCATCGGCTCGCCCTGGCTGCCGGTTAACACCAGCACGACCTTCGATCTCGGCAAGTGGCGGAGTTCTTGTTGCTCAACCACCAGGCCCGGCGGAAGCCGAAGTCTGCCCATTTGCCGGGCAATCTCCGAAATCTGGAGCATGCTGCGCCCCACAAAGCAGAGCTTGCGCCCGCGCTCATGCGCGAGGTCCGCCACAAGCTGCAGCCGATGGACCGATGTTGAGAAGCAACTGATCAGCACGCGCCCATCGGCCGCCGCCATAATCTCAGAAAGCCGCTCACGGACGGCCCGCTCCGAGGGCGTGATGCCGGGGCGCTCCACGTTGGTCGAGTCCGAGAACAGCGCCAGGACCCCTTTTCGCCCGTAATCTGCCAGTGTGTGCAGGTCGCTTTGCCGCCCATCCATCGGAGTGAGATCGAACTTGAAGTCGCCTGTGTGGATGATGACTCCGGCAGGCGTTGTGATGGCCAGCCCGCCCGCCTCGATAATACTGTGGGTGAGATGAATAAATTCGACGTGGAACGGGCCGAGGTCAAAAGGCGTGGCGGGCCTCATCTCACGCATCTCGACACTCTGTTCCAGCCCGTGCTCCACCAGTTTGGCCCTCACGAGCGCCAGGGTAAATGCAGTTCCGTAGATGGGAGCGTCAATCTCGTCAAGCACATAAGGCAGCGCGCCAATGTGATCTTCGTGGCCGTGAGTCAGAAGAATGGCCCTGATTCGGTGCTGAATCTGTCGCAGGTAAGTAATGTCGGGAATAATGATGTCAACGCCGGGCAATTCGGAGTCCGGGAACATCACTCCGCAATCAACCACCACGGCATGATCGCCATACTCGAAGACCATCATGTTCATGCCGAACTCACCCAGGCCTCCGAGCGGGATGGCTCGTAACTTGTTATCAGAATTTGAGATGTTAGTTCCTCCCCCCATTCGTCAGAATCTTATCATAGCTCCGCAAAGTTCAGAGCGTCGACACCGCCAGGCATGAACGATGGCGATTTCCGCCAGCCACGGCCCCTTTGGTTTCAACGTTTGCGGCTTTTGTGGTAGCATTCCCGCGGTGGCAAAGGCCGAGAAAGCAAAAGCTCCTAGACTTCGGTTTGGTATCGGAGAGTGGTATGGGGTGCCGCTCACAGCGCTGGGTTTGGAGCAGCGCCGCAGATTCGCACAAATCCAGTTTCTGCCTAAATCTGAAAAACCGCGAGTGCCATGCCCGTTCCAACAGGACACGGAATGCAGTAAGGCCGGAGGCGTATGCTCGCTGCAGTTGTACGAGAAATCCACCGACAGCGGCGAGGTCAGGCCTGCGGCCGGTGAGCCGGGTCGGCTTCGCACCGTGTGCCCGTCACGTTTTGAAGAAAGGCAGCTCATTTACCGGTGGGTTGGAGAGGTCGTTCTCGGTTCTAATGACCCTGTCATCCTTGGCGAAATTGGATTTCTGGAGTCGGCCTCCTCTACAGAACTCGAAGCAACTCCAGCGGATGTTGGCAGAATTGATAGAGTCCTTGTTGATCCTCGAAACGAGCCATTTTCATGGTGCGCCCTGGAATTCCAAGCAGTGTACTTTCAGGGTCGTGCAATGAAAAACGATTTCACTATGATCCGTGATCACTCAGCAGTGGAATTGCCATTTCCCGAGGTCCTTCGACGACCTGATTATCGAAGTAGTGGCCCGAAGCGGCTGATGCCACAACTCCAGATTAAGGTGCCTTCGTTGAGAAGATGGGGCAAGAAGATGGCCGTAGTTGTGGATCAGAGCTTTTTTGAGGCGATGGGGAAAATGAGGTCAGTCCCCCACATTTCAAATTGCGACGTGGTTTGGTTTGTGTTGGGGTACGAACCGGCTGAAAATGGTCACTACAGACTGGTAAAGAAAAATGTGCATTTTACCACGCTAGAGGACTCAGTAGAGGGCTTGACGGCCGGTGTCCCTGTTAGCCTCGCGACTTTCGAAAAGAGAATCCTCGCGAAGCTCGAACGGCTTTCTGGCCCAGCGAAGATCACGGCTGATTAGCAATTCACTCATGATCTCGTGGTGCGTATTTTTCATGGGAACCGGCTGGATGTCGAATCGAAACCTCGAGGCGAGTGCGCGGACTGGCGGAGCGTCATCATAGGTCATCAGGAAAGCTCCTTTTAATCTGGAGACCTCTTTGAATAGCCTTTCATGATCAATCTCCGAGTGGACATAAAGCCTGCGTCCGGCTACGGTGTATGGAGGATCAATGAAAAACGCCAGCTCCTGCCGTTGGGCGTTGTCGTGGATGAATTGAATTCCGTCCTCATGCCTGAATCTGATTCGGTGTCTATTTTCGAAGATCGCCTGGATGCGACTCGCTAGAGTTGCCGGATACCACCGAGAGGAAATACCTCGTCCGTTTTCGCCTTGCTTCATGACACTCGCGCCAGGGGCGAGGATTCCACCCCTCTGTACACGATTGCGCACGATTGTCTGAAACGCTCGCTCGAATTGATTCTTGGGCGTGGTGCCAAGACATAGGCGGACAGATTGCTCTGAAAGACGGAATGACACAATCTCGGAGGCAAAGCGTTCGCCTTGAACGCTGAGTACAGTCTTCCACACAGAGGCCACATTCCTGTCGATTTCGACCAGAGTCAGCTTCTCAGCGAGTCCATCAAAAAGCGCCGACAGCCCAACGATCCCGCCACCGGCGAACGGCTCCGCGAACTCGAAAGGTCGGTGGCTCAAGCTCCATAGCCATCGCCGGACATACGGAACCAGCCACGTTTTGCCGCCCGGGTAGCGGAATGGGCTGCGGTGGCGGACAGAAGCGACATTAATGACGGGTGGAGTCATCGAGTCCAATGATACTACACCATAGGTAATCGGCAAGAGCTTCAGTTTTCTTGCGTGACGTGACCGCTGGCAACTGCTCCTTCGCTTAGCGGACCCTTAAAAAAATGGAAATAAATTGCTCAATCGAGAGCTCTTCAGCACGGACGCTACAGGGCACCGCAAGCCGCTCGAGTTCAGCTTCAATTTCCTGCCGTGAGTACATCGGAACCAGGCAATTCAGAAGCTTTTTCCGCTTAAAGGCAAAGGCCTGCTTCAGGAAGCGGCGGAACTTCTCCTCGTTTTCCGAACTGATGCCACGCCTGCCTGCGCGCAACTCAAATCGGACAAAGGCTGAGTGGACCTTGGGCGGCGGAGTAAAAGCGCCCGGCGGGACATCGAAAACCAAGCGGGCGGAACTGTAAAAGCGGGTAAAGACCGTGAGGTATCCGTAATCGCGCGAACCCGGCTGCGCCACCAGGCGGTCCGCAACTTCGCGCTGCACCAGCAGCCCCATGGCACGAACCCGTTCGGCGGATCCCAGCACGTGATGAAGGATGGGGGAAGTAATGTAGTAGGGAAGGTTGCCAAACACGTAGCACTGCTCCGCATTCCGGCGCCGGCAGATATCGCCGATATCCGTGAGAAGAACATCGCCGTGGACGATCTCCACGTTGGGAAATTGCCGGAACTTCTGCCGAAGCTCATCCGCAAGTGCAGCGTCTATTTCAATCGCTAGAACGCTTTGAGCGCGCGCCGCCAGTAATCCTGTCACGGCGCCGTGGCCCGGGCCCACTTCAATGACCAGCTCGCCGGCATTCAATTCCAGCGCGTCCGCGATGCGTGAACAATATCGAGTGTCGGAAAGAAAATGTTGTCCCAACTTCGGCCGGTGGCGTTTCATCATAGAAATTCAGCGGCGCCGCAGCGCGACGGAGGCGAGATCGCGCCCTTCGCATGCTATCTGGCTCGAACCCAATACCTTGACTTTGCCGATTTCCTACTCTAACTTAGCGTATTAAGTCGATGTAACAAATTCCTGGATTAGCCTCATGAAGATCGTTTTTGTTGCCCCTGAAGGTGTGCCCTACTCGAAAA
>DASUJZ010000040.1:0-32676 GCA_036278995.1 Terriglobia bacterium
GAGATGGTGATGCCGGGCGACAACGTCTCGATGGAGATCGAGCTGATTACGCCAATCGCCATGGAGAAGGGGCTGCGGTTCGCTATCCGCGAGGGCGGCCATACGGTCGGCGCCGGCTCCGTAACCGAAGTCATACAATAAGCGAGCGAAAATGCTTCATCAGAAAATTAGAATTCGCCTGAAGGCCTACGATCATCGGGTGCTGGACCAGTCGGCGGCTGATATCGTTTCAACCGCCAAGCGGTCCGGAGCGCAGGTGGCGGGACCCGTTCCGCTGCCGACGGTGAAGAACAAATATTGCGTTCTTCGCTCGCCCCACTCGGACAAGAAGTCACGCGAGCAGTTTGAAATTCGAACCCATAAGCGCTTGGTGGATATTCTGGAGCCGACAGCGCAGACGATTGATGCGCTGACGAAACTGGATCTTCCCGCCGGGGTGGACATCGAGATCAAAGCATTCGGGAAGGAGCACGCAAAGTAATTGCTTTGTGCGGCCGTGTGCCGGCCCGATCGCAATTGCAGGCGCAGCCAGACAATATGCTGAAGGCAATTCTGGGTAAGAAGCTGGGAATGACGCAGGTCTTCGGGGAAAACGGAGATGTGGTTCCGGTGACCGTCCTCAAGACGGGCCCCTGCGTGGTAATCCAGCGGAAGACTTCCGCAAAAGACGGGTACGAAGCGGCCCAGATTGGTCTGGTGGAGGTTCCGCCTCCCCGGCGAGTAACCAAGCCGCAGGAGGGACACTTTAAGAGCGCCGGCGCCAACCCTGCCCGCTTCCTGCGGGAAGTGCGGCTGGATGAGGAATCGGGAGAGGTCAAGGTTGGCGACAAGGTGCTTGCCGATATCTTTGCGGCCAACGACACGGTGGATGTGATTGGGACTTCCAAGGGCCGGGGTTTCGCCGGGTTTCACAAGCGGCACCATTTTGGTGGAGGCGGCGCGGCGCACGGATCGATGTTCCATCGAGCGCCGGGTTCAATAGGATCATCCTCATACCCCTCGCGGGTCTTCAAAGGTATGCGCGCTGCGGGACACATGGGCGTTAATCGTGTCACGGTACGGAACCTTCGCGTGGTGCGGGTTTTGCCCGAAGATAATGCCATTCTCGTGGAGGGCGCAGTTCCGGGACCGGATGGCGGGTATGTCATGGTTCGAAAGGCCAAGGCTCCGCGTAAGTAGAGTTGGAGAGGCTGCGGATAGGAAAAGGTCGGCCACATGGCAACAGTGGAAGTAAAAAATCTGGAAGGGGCAAGGGTTAAAGACCTTGAGCTTGCCGACGAGGTGTTCGCCTCGAAGCCGAATGGCAGTCTGCTCTGGGAGGCCACACGGGCTTATCTGGCTGGTCAGCGGCGGGGTACGCACTCAACCAAGAGCCGGGGAGAAGTTTCCGGCGGAGGCAAGAAGCCCTGGCGGCAAAAAGGAACCGGGCGCGCTCGCGTAGGTAGTATACGAAGCAGCCTGTGGCGCCACGGATCGATAGCGCATGGGCCTGTGCCGCGTGATTACACGATCAAGCTTCCGAAGAAGATTCTGGCGGGCGCGCTACGGTCGGCCCTGGCGGCGAAGTTCCAGGAAAACAAAATGACTGTGGTGAACAAACTGAGCCTTCAAGAGCCCAAGACAAAGTCATTTGTCGCGGTGCTCGGCAAGCTGAATGTTGGCACTGGAACGCTGGTCGTGAACGACGCGCGGGACCGAAACCTGGAGTTATCGTCTCGGAACATCGCCGGCTGCGACTTGGTGCGGCATCATGACGTTCATGCTTACCACATCCTCAGCCATGACCGCCTGTTGATTTCCGAAGGGGCGCTGACGAGATTGCAGGAGGCTTTGCGATGAAGAAAACGGGGCAGCAGGTTCTTCGCAAGCCTATCATTACCGAAAAGAGCGTCGATCTGAAGGACGCCTCGCGAACCCTCTGTTTTCAGGTGGACCGCGACGCCAACAAGAACGAAATCAGGCAGGCAGTTGAAGAGATGTTTGAGGAGCTACGCGACAAGATCGAGTCGGTCCATACGGCTTCCTTCCACGGAAAATTGCGCCGACGCGGGTGGACGAGCGGACGGCGGCCAGACTGGAAGAAGGCTTACGTCAAACTGAAAGCGGGGACCCGGGTTCCTGAGTACGCGGAGACGGTGTGATGCGCTGCTTCAGGGGTGAGCGGAACAATGGGAATTAAAACCTACAGACCGTACACAAAAACGCGAAGATATCAGACCGGATTAAGCTTTGAAGAGCTGACGGCCTCAAGACCCCATAAGCCGCTGCTCGAACCGAAAGACCGTATCTCCGGGCGCAACAACCAGGGAAGGACCACTATCTGGCGCCGGGGTGGAGGGCACAAGCGCCATTACCGTGTAATCGATTTCAAGCGGGACAAGGTCGGGGTTGCGGCGCGGGTGGCGACTATAGAATACGATCCGAACCGTTCGGCATTTATCGCGCTGCTGCATTACCTGGATGGTGAGAAGCGTTATATTCTCTACCCGCAAGGGCTGAGGGTGGGTGACCAGGTTGTGGCCGGACCCGAGGCTGACATTGTTGTGGGCAATTCGCTGCCCTTGAAGAATATTCCCCTTGGGACCACAGTTCACAACCTTGAGCTCCGTCCCGGCAAGGGCGGGCAGCTTGTCCGGAGCGCCGGCGGCAGCGCGCAGCTTGTAGCCAAGGAAGGCGACTATGCTCAGGTTCGTCTCCCATCCGGGGAGGTTCGGCGCCTGCACATCGATTGCGTGGCTACAATAGGCCAGGTAGGCAACCTCGACCACGAAAACGTCACGATCGGCAAGGCCGGACGGAAACGCTGGAAGGGAATACGGCCCACGGTCCGCGGGGTGGCGATGAATCCGGTTGACCATCCGCTCGGCGGGGGGGAGGGAAAAACCTCCGGCGGCCGGCACCCGGTGACACCATGGGGCAAGCCAACGCGGGGATACAAGACCCGTCAGAACAAGCGGACCGATCAGTTCATTGTCCGGCGGCGTGAGAAGAAATAGGGAGGAAAGGTTGTCGAGATCGCTCAAAAAAGGGCCTTTTATTGATGATCACCTGATCAAAAAGATCGAGCTGCTCAACCGGCGGTTCGAGAAGAAGGTGGTTAAAACCTGGTCGAGGCGTTCGACGATCGTTCCTGAAATGGTCGGCCATACGATCGCTGTGCACAATGGCAGGAAGTTCATTCCCGTGTACGTTACGGAGAACATGGTTGGGCATAAGCTGGGCGAGTTTGCTCCCACGCGCACCTTTAAGGGACACAGCGTGAAAGCGGCGACTGAACGGACTGCAGCTCCTGCGCCGAGGCCGGGAGCGTAAATCGAGAATCGAGAGTTTTGGAACCAACGATGGAAGCGAGAGCAACAAGCAAATATCTGAGAGTATCGCCGCAGAAAGCCAGACTGGTTGTCGACCTGGTCCGAGGGCAGAACGTCAACGCGGCGCTCGATACTCTTCGCTTTACGAAGAAGCGCGTTGCGCAAGAAGTGCTGAAGGTTCTTCAGTCTGCAATTGCGAATGCCGAGCAGAAGTCGGACGCGGTGGACGTTGATGAACTGGTGGTTGCGAAGGCCTATGTGAATGAGGGTCCTCGGATGAAGCGCATCCGACCGGCTCCGATGGGCCGTGCTTATCGCTATCAGCGGCGGATGAGCCACATCACGCTGGTGGTTGAATCGCCGGAATCGCAGGAGTAGCGCACCGGAGCGCGACCGCCTCGTCCGGGGACGCTTCCCGGGAGGCCCGGGTGCCCCCGGGGACTGACTTAGGAGGTTGTTGGTGGGTCAAAAAGTTCATCCATACGGGTTTCGTCTTGGAAACATCAAAACCTGGAAGTCGCGGTGGTTCGCGAAGAAGGGTTATGCGGACCTGCTTCACGAAGACCTCAAGCTGAAGCGGCAGCTCAAGACCCAGTTGAAAAGTGCCGGTGTTTCGTCGATCGAAGTGGAACGTCCCGGCAACAAGTTGAAGATCTCGATCCATACGGCGCGCCCCGGCATCATCATTGGACGAAAGGGAGCTGAAATTGACCGGCTTCGCCAGGAAGTTCAAAGAAGGACGGGCCGCGAGGTGCTGCCGATCAATATTCAGGAGGTCCACCGGCCTGAGTTGAACGCCCAACTGGTGGCGGAATCGATTGCTCTGCAGCTTGAAAAGCGGGTGGCCTTCCGGCGCGCGATGCGAAAAGCTGTGGACTCGGCGCTGCGATTCGGATGCAAGGGAATCAAGGTTAGGGTTGGTGGACGGCTGAACGGCGCAGAAATCGCCCGGACGGAATGGTACCTTCAGGGAAGGCTTCCACTGCACACCCTGCGCGCTGACATCGATTACGGACTGGCGGAAGCCAGGACCACTTATGGCGTGATTGGTGTGAAATGTTGGATTTACAATGGCGAGATCCTAGAACAGCGGCGCCGGCCGACGCCCAAGGCTGAGGGCATTGAGACTCCAGTCGCCTGAATTCAGCCGGGTGGTTGGGTAAATGGGATAGAAGGTGAATGACTGATGTTGATGCCGAGCAAGGTGAAATTCCGGAAGCAGCAGAGAGGCCGGATGGCTGGGAAGGCTTGGCGGGGCTCCACGGTTTCCTTCGGTGATTACGGGCTGAAGGTGCTTGAGGCGGGGTGGATTTCGGACCGCCAGATTGAAGCCAGCCGGGTGGCAATCATGCGGTTTGTGAAGCGCGGCGGGAAGCTGTGGATTCGAGTTTTTCCGGACAAGCCGGTGACCAAGAAACCTGCTGAAACGCGTATGGGCAAAGGTAAGGGCGCGCCTGAGTTCTGGGTTGCCGTCGTGAAACCCGGCCGGATCCTCTTTGAGATGGAAGGCGTGCCGGAGGCCGAGGCCCGGCGAGCATTCCGGCTGGCGAGTGACAAGCTGCCTCTACCCACCCGGTTTGTAACCCGGCTGGAAACGACACATTGATAGTACAAGGAGTCCGTGGCGTGAAGCTCGAAAAGGACAAAAAGTGGAAATGGCCTGCCGAGAACATGCGGGAGTGGACGGATGAAGAGCTCGAAACCAATCGAGTCCAATTCGGCCAGCAGCTCCTGAAGCTTCGGTTCCAGTTGATTGGCGGGCAGGGCGACGTGCTGCCCGTCATCCGACAGCTTCGGAAAGGGATTGCCCGGGTCCATACGGTGCAGCGGGAGCGGCACCTCAATTTGAGCGCGCAGAAGAATTCCTGACCGCTTTTGGAGACCGAGGGCATGGAAACAAGGGCAATGGGTAATGCTGAATAACACGCGGCAGCAAAAAATCGGGGTGGTCAGCAGCAACAAGATGCAGAAGTCCATTGTGGTGACGGTGGACCGAAGAATCATGCATCCCCTTTACAAAAAAGTCACCCGGAAATCGAAGCGGTTTTTGGTTCACGACGAAAGGGGCGAGTGTCAGCCTGGTGATACGGTGCGCATTGAGGAAACTCGCCCACTCAGCCGGCGGAAGCGATGGCGGGTGGTTGAGGTTATTTCCAAGGCCGTCCAAGTCGGCCAGTTGCCGGAGGAAACCGCATGATCGGCATGCGCACAATTTTGCAGGTGGCCGACAATTCCGGCGCCCGCAAGCTTTCCTGCATCCTGCCCCTGGGCGGAAGCGTGGGGCTGCAGGCCGGACTCGGCGACGTGATTACTGCTTCTGTGAAAGAAGCTGCCCCGGAAAGCGCTGTGCCTAAGGGAAAGGTTGTGAAGGCTGTGATTGTTCGCATGAGAAAAGAGCAGCGGCGGCGGGATGGCAGTTACATCCGGTTTGACGAAAACGCCGCGGTGCTGATCAACGACACAGGAGAGCCCGTGGGAACGCGTGTTTTCGGACCCGTCGCCCGCGAACTCCGCGAAAAGAAGTTTCTGAAGATTGTTTCTCTTGCTCCGGAGGTTTTGTAATGGGAGCCGCACTCGACATCCGCAAGAATGATCAGGTCCAGATTATTGCCGGCCGCGACAAAGGCAAAACGGGGCGGGTTTTGAGCGTAGTTCCACGCAAAGGACAAGTTTTTGTGGAACATGCCAACATGATCAAGCGCCACACGCGGCCGAACCCCGCCAAACAGATTCGGGGCGGGATTTTGGAAAAGGAAGGCCCGATTCATGTATCGAATGTGGCACTGCTCTGTACTGACTGCGGGGCTACAAGGGTCCGCCACCAGCGCATGGCGGGAGGCGAAAAAGGCAAGAAGGTTCGCCAGTGCACTAAGTGCGGAAAGGTGCTCGACAGCTAAAGGCTGAGGACGATCAGGCGATTATGGCAGCGCGACTAAAAGAAAAATATCGGTCGGAAGTGCTTCCGGCCATGATGGAAGAATTCAAGTATCCAAACCGCATGGCCGTGCCCCGGCTGAACAAAATCGTCGTGAATATGGGATTGGGCGAGGCCATCCAGAACGTCAAAATTCTTGACGCCGCCACGCGCGAACTCGGACAGGTCGCGGGCCAGAAGCCCGTAGTGACGCGGGCGAGAAAGTCCATTGCGAATTTTAAGCTGCGCAAGAACATGCCGATTGGGGCCATGGTGACGCTTCGTGGTGAGCGCATGTACGAGTTCTTTGATCGCCTGGTGAATGTGGCGCTACCTCGCGTCCGTGATTTTCGCGGGCTTTCGGCCAGGGCTTTTGACGGCAGGGGAAGTTACACGCTGGGGTTGCGGGATCAGCTGGTCTTTCCTGAAGTGGAGTATGGAAAAATTGAGAAGGTCAAGGGAATGAATATTTCCATTGTAACCGACGCGCGAAGCGACGCTGAGGCCTTGGCCCTGTTGAAGCATCTTGGGATGCCGTTCCGCACCGAAACCCAGCGCCGCCAGGCTGTGCAGGAAGACGTGAAGGAGCAGGCAGGAGGATAAACAGTGGCTCGTACAAGCCAGATGGCAAAATTAATCCGGAAGCCGAAATTCAAGATCCGCCACAGGAATCGTTGCCGGATCTGCGGTCGGCCGCGCGGTTATCTCCGGAAGTTTGAGATGTGCCGTCTTTGTTTCCGTAAGCTTGCTCTGCAGGGAGACATCCCTGGCGTCGTAAAATCAAGCTGGTAGTTGGATAAAGTGATCGCAGCGGGAAGAACGGAGCCGCGACGAATCAATTAAATCAGGAGCGATATGTCTGCTGTTTCTGATCCGGTCGCCGACATGCTGACGCGAATTCGCAATGGATTTCGCGCGCGGCATCAACGCGTGGATATGCCGTCCTCAAAATTGAAAATCGAGATTGCCCGGGTGCTGAAGGAAGAGGGTTACATCAGCAACTACAAGGTCTCGGAAGAGAAGAAAAAGCAGAGCCTGCGGGTTTTCCTGCGATACGCGCCGGACGGTTCCAGCGTGATCACGAAAATCGGGCGGGTTTCCAAGCCGGGCCGCCGCGTTTACGTTGGGTCGGCTGAAGTGCCAAAGGTACTTGGCGGGTTGGGTGTCAACATTCTGACGACGCCCCGAGGTGTGATGACCGGCAAAGCGGCCCGCCGCGCGAAGGTGGGCGGAGAAATTCTCTGCAACGTGGAGTAGATCCGCGCTTCGGGCAAGGCTGAGGTTTATGTCAAGAATTGGTCGAAAGCCGATCCTGGTTCCGTCCGGCGTGACGGTCCAGACGGAAACAAATCTGGTGACGGTCAAGGGACCAAAGGGCACCCTGCAGGTACCTCTCCCCCGCGGGATTCGGCTCGAGAAACAGGATGGCGCATATCTGGCCCAGATGGAGAAAGAAGACCAGGTGGCGTTGCGAGGCTTGGTCCGCGCTGAAGTCGCGAACGCCGTTGAAGGCGTGAGCAACGGCTTCGAGAAGCATTTGGACATTGTGGGAATTGGTTATCGCGCAGAGGTTAGCGGCAAGTCGGTTGTGCTGTCGCTAGGTTATTCCCACCAGGTGAATTTCCCAATTCCCGAAGGTATCTCCGTCAGTGTTGAAAAGCAGACTCACCTGGTCATCAAGGGAGTTGATGTTCGCCAGGTGGGACAGACCGCTGCCCGGATTCGCGGCCTGAGGCCTCCCGATCCCTACAAGAACAAAGGGGTACGCTATACCGGCGAGCGACTGAAGAAGAAAGTTGGCAAGGCGGCTGCAGGAGCCGCCAAGGCGTAGGGCTGCAGGAAGGGATAGCAGACGGCATGTTGACTCAAGTCTCCAGAAATATTCGCCGCCAAAGGGTTCACCAGCGCATCCGGCGCCGTGTGAGGAGCGCTGTGTCCACCCCAAGGCTCAATGTGTTTCGGTCGCTCAAGCATATCTATGCTCAGATTGTTGACGACGCCAGAAGCTGCACGCTGGTGTCCGCATCGTCGTGTGATGCGGATGTTCGCAAAACCCTGAAGAGCGGCGGCAACATCGCGGCGGCCAAGGTGGTTGGAAGGGTGCTGGCGGAACGTGCGAAGAATGCTGGAATTTCCCGGGTCGTTTTTGACCGCGGGGGTTATACCTATCACGGGCGCGTCAAAGCGCTGGCCGACGAAGCCAGGCAGAACGGACTGACGTTTTAACGCGAAGGAGATCGCATTTGGCAGTTGGAATTGACCCAAGCACCTTACAACTGAAGGATCAGGTTGTGTCGATCAACCGCGTCACCAAAGTGGTGAAAGGCGGCAAGAATCTCAGCTTCTCGGCACTCGTGGTGGTAGGCGACGGCAACGGCCATGTCGGTTTTGGCACGGGCAAGGCACGAGAAGTGCCGATGGCTATTCGCAAGGGAATCGAGCTTGCCAAAAAGTCGCTGCACAAAGTTCACATTACTGACACTACGATTCCGCACACTGTGGTGGGACATTATGGCGCGGGCAGGGTCTTGCTGAAGCCCGCCGCGGCTGGCACGGGCGTGATTGCCGGCGGACCCGTTCGTGCAGTAGTTGAAGCTGCCGGGATTCAGAATGTTCTGACCAAATCACTGGGCACGACAAACCCGCATAATGTAGTCAAGGCCACAATACAGGCGCTCCTCAGCCTCCGGACTGCTCAGGATGTCGCAGCCTTGCGTGGGAAGCAAGTGGAAGAAATTTAGGGAGGCCGAAAGATCGTGCCAAACAAGACCGGAACAATTCATATCAAATGGAAACGAAGCGGGATTGGATTTTCGCGAAAGCAGAAGGAAATCGTCCGGAGCATCGGCCTACACCGCTTGAACCAGGTGGTTGAAAGCCCCGACACGGCGCAATTTCACGGTCTGGTCGCGAAGGTAGCCCATCTGGTCGAGGTGGTTGATTCGCCGGCGGTTCCCGAGTGGACTAAAATACCGGAGTATAAAATTATTCCGGCAGAACCCAAGCGTGCGGTCTCGGCCCGGAAGCAACCTGTTGATGAGCCTTCTGCTGGAGCGGCTGCGGATACCAACATACAGAGTGCGGCTCCCGCGAAGAAAAGTGCGGCGGCAAAGAGTCGCGAAGCTAGCCCCTCCCCCAGCGAGACAACAAACGGCTCTGAGAAGCCGAAGCGCAAGGCTGCACCGACGAAAGCGGCAGCCTCTGCCAAGAGAAGGTCGAAGTCTGAGAAAGGTAAGAAATAACAATCATGGCCATGCATCCTGGAACACTTCGGCCTCCAGCCCGCGCCCATAAGCGCCGCAAGAGGATTGGCCAGGGCATGGGCTCGGGACATGGGAAGACAGCGACTCGAGGCAGCAAAGGCCAGGGTTCGCGCTCCGGGATGCGTATGCGCCCGGGGTTTGAAGGCGGCCAGATGCCGCTGCATCGCCGACTGCCGAAGCGCGGGTTCACCAATATTTTCAAGAAGCGCTACGCCATTGTGAATCTTGGCGATCTCGGAAAGCTCGACCCCAACCAAAAAGTTACGCCGGAACTGCTGCAGCGGCGCGGACTCGTCGGGCGGCTACACGACGGGCTTAAGGTCTTGGGAGGCGGCGAGCTGAGTGTTCCCCTTCAAATTGCAGCACATCATTTTTCCAGATCGGCTGAAGAAAAGATTGCCAAGGCCGGCGGGAAAGCGGAGGTGATCTCCGCATGATGGAGAATCTCAAGAGCCTTGCTGAGATTCCAGATCTGCGGAAGCGTATCCTGTTTACACTGCTGATGCTCGCCGTGTATCGTCTGGGATCCTTTGTCCCCACTCCTGGGATAAACCCCGACGTCCTGGCGCAGGCTTTGAGCAGTCTCGGTAATACGCTGTTCGGGCTGCTTTCGATGTTTTCGGGAGGCAGCCTCGGTCGCCTCACGGTCTTCGCCCTTGGCATTATGCCGTACATCACGGCATCTATCATTCTGCAGTTGCTGGGCGTGGTGTCTCCCACGCTTGAAAAACTCCAGAAAGAAGGCGAGCTCGGCCGCAAGAAGATTACGGAATATACGCGATGGATGACGGTAGGCCTCAGCATGTTTCAGGCCTTCGGCATTGCGATTGCTCTGCAGAAAGAGACCAGCGCGAACCTGCCGCTGGTAAGTCACCCCGGGTTAGGCTTCACGCTGAGTACGGTTCTCACCCTGACAACCGGCGCGGTCTTCGTGATGTGGCTGGGAGAGCAGATTACCGCTCGAGGGATCGGCAATGGTATGTCTCTGCTGATTTTCGCCGGCATTGTCGTCGGGCTGCCACGGGCGATTGCGAACCTTTATGACAAGGTGTTCGTAACGCGGACTTGGAGCTTCCCCATCGTCTTTGTCCTTCTGGTCTTTATGCTGGTAGTCGTGGCGTTCATCGTCTTTGTCGAGCGTGGGGAGCGCCGTATTCCGATCCAGTATGCAAAACGGATTGTGGGACGGAAGGTCCTTGGAGGCGTTTCCACGCACCTTCCTCTGAAGGTCAATAGCGGTGGAGTGATGCCCATCATCTTTGCGGTTTCCATTCTGACTTTCCCGCAGACAATCGCGCTGTTTTCAGGAAGCCAGGGAGCTCTTGGCACCGCGCTGGACTGGTTCAAGACGGCCTTCGGTTGGGGCGAACCTCTTTATACGCTGACTTACGTTGTTCTGATTATCTTCTTTGCCCACTTCTACCTTTCGATCATTTACAATCCGGACGAGGTTGCAGACAACGTGAGGAAGCAGGGAGGATTCATCCCCGGTATTCGTCCTGGCAAGCGGACAGCCGATCATCTGGACGATGTTTTGACAAAGATTACATGGGTTGGCGGCCTTTACCTTGCGTTGATTGCGCTGATTCCGGAAGTGATGCTCGCCGGGTTGCGTGTGAATCATCTGCCGGTCTGGCTCGGCGGGCAATGGTTTGACTCAAACCTTCCTGGTTGGCTTCTTCACGGCTTGAATATTAATTTTTATTTTGGTGGCACCTCGTTGCTGATCGTAGTGGGTGTCGCAATGGATACCATCCAGCAGGTTGAGGCGCAATTGATCATGCGGCACTACGAAGGTTTTCTGAAGAAGGGGCGTGTTCGGGGGCGTCGCGCTGCCTCGTGAGTGCACTGAACGCAAAGAAGGCAAACGATGGCGCAGATCCTCATTTTCCTGGGCCCCCCAGGCGCCGGCAAGGGAACCCAGGCGCGAGTGGTTGCCAGGGAATTGGGTATTCCGCACATCTCGACCGGCGATATCCTTCGGGAGGCTGCGCGGAAAAAAACTAGCCTTGGTCTGGCTGCTAAGGCTAAGATGGATAAAGGAGAATTGGTCCCGGACGAGGTAATCTCCCCAATTGTGGAAGAACGGCTGAGCCAGCCTGACTGCAAGGAAGGCGCAATCCTGGACGGCTTTCCAAGAACTATCGCTCAGGCAAAATTTCTTGGCGCCATGCTTGAAAGAGCCGGCTTGGGCAAGCCCCTCGTCGTGAACCTTCAGGTGGCTGCTGATGCTGTGATTGGGCGCCTGACGGGCCGCAGGACCTGCCCAGCCTGCGGGGAGATTTACAATGTTTACTTCAATGCTTCGCGCCAGAAAGGCGTCTGTGAGAAGGATGGAAGCCGGCTCGTCCAGCGGGCGGATGATAACGAAGACGCAATCAGGATCCGCCTCAAAGCGTATGAACAGGACACCTTACCGCTGATTGATTATTATCAGCGGAAAAACGCCTTGCTCCAGGTGGATGGAAACGGGGAGCCTCAGGCGATCACGGAAAGACTCCTGAGTCTCGTGAAGGCACATGATTATTTGCAAGTCGGCGGCAGAAATCGCGAAGTTGCGCCGGAGCGGACGGCTGGTGAGGGAGATTCTGGAAGAGACGTGTGAGCAGGCACAGCCCGGTGTCACAACAATGGAATTGGAGAAGTTTGTTGAGCGGCGCCTGGCTGGAGCGGGAGCGAAGCCCGCTTTCAAAGGTTATCGGGGGTATCCCTGCTGCCTTTGCGCGTCAGTAAATGAGCAGATCGTTCATGGCATTCCCTCAAACCGCCGTTTGAACGAAGGCGACATCATCAGCCTCGACTTGGGCGTGATCATCGACGGCTACTACGGAGACGCTGCCATGACGGTTCCGGTGGGGACGATATCGGAATCGCTTCGGAGACTCCTTCGGGTCGCCGAGGAGTCGCTGCAATTGGCGATCGACAAGGCGCGCGTGGGTAATCGGTTGGGAGATATTTCGGCCGCCGTCGAACAACATGTCGTAAGCAGCGGTTTTTCAGTTGTGAAAGAGTTTGTCGGCCACGGGATCGGCCGCCAACTTCATGAGGAACCTCAGATCCCCAATTTTGGGCCCCCAGGTTACGGCCCGCCGCTGAAGGAGGGAATGGTCCTGGCAATTGAGCCTATGGTGAACGTCGGCGGGCCTGGATTGAAGATACTGGACGACCAATGGACGGCTGTCACTGCCGATGGCGCTCCTTCAGCGCATTTTGAGCATATGATCGCCGTCACGCAAAATGGCCCCGATGTTTTGACCCGCTTGTAACCGGGAAGCGAGAGAGTGCGGCTCGCTGTTAGAGCAAAAAATGTATGGCTAAAGAAGAAGCGATTGAGGTGATGGCGACAGTTATTGAATCGCTCCCGAATGCCATGTTTCGTGTGGAGCTTGAAAACGGCAAGCACAAGGTGCTGGCTCACATTTCCGGCAAGATGCGAAAAAATTTCATCCGGATCCTGCCGGGAGACAAGGTTGCTGTTGAGTTGTCACCCTACGACTTGACGCGAGGCCGCATCGTTTATCGATACAAGTAGCAAGGGCAGGCTGGCGAGTCTGGGGTTCTTGCACGGTGGGAAAGTACATCGCACTTCTGTGTGCCGGGCTGTAAGGGGAAAAAGAGGCCGGAAATGAAAGTTCGTTCTTCGGTGAAGAAAATTTGTTCCAAATGCAAATTCGTAAGACGTGGCAGAGTTTTACGGGTGATTTGCGAGAACCCGAAGCATAAACAGCGTCAAGGCTAGGCTTGGTGCGTGTGATTCCTGTTCCCGGCAGCTACATCCGACTTGCCGGAAACAGGCTCGGCCGGTTTGACTGAGTTGGAGGTTTTTTATGGCACGTATTGCAGGGGTTGATTTGCCGATCCGGAAGCGGGTGGAAATTGGCCTCACCTACATATACGGAATTGGGCGCGCCAGGTCGCTTTCCATCCTTGGCCGCGCGCGGGTTGATCCCGCCAAGCAGGTGAAGGATTTGACTGAAGAGGAAGTGACGCATATCCGGCAGATTATCGAGGAAGACGGCGGCGTTGAAGGCGACCTTCGAAAAGAGGTGGCACTGAACGTCCGGCGACTCATCGAAATTGGTTCCTATCGCGGTATGCGGCATCGGCGTAACCTGCCCGTGAGGGGGCAGCGCACCCACACAAATGCCCGGACCCGGAAAGGTCCGCGCCGGGGCACAATCGCGAATAAGAAGAAGGCGTCGGCCAAGACGTAAGATTTCAGCGGCTGAACGGCCTCGGGTTGATATTCGATGGTCGTGGCAGGCTTTTCGACGGAGGATTATGGCGAAGGCAGCGGCTAAAGCAGGGAAAAAGAAAAGCTTTAAAAAACGCGAAAAACGAGTTGTTCCTCACGGGGTCGTGCACATCCAGGCGACCTTCAACAACACGATGGTGTGTATTACCGATCCTGACGGGAAAACGATCTGCTGGTCAAGCGCCGGAGCGCTGGGCTTTCGCGGTTCGCGTAAAGGTACTCCGTTTGCGGCTCAGCAGGCGGCCTCGCGGGCGGCCAGCGCCGCTCGAGACCACGGGATGCGGAGTGTACAGGTTCGAGTGAAGGGGCCGGGTGCGGGTCGCGAGTCGGCCATCCGCGCGCTCGCTGCCTCCGGGCTGGAGGTTCGGGAACTCAAGGACGTTACGCCGATTCCACACAACGGTTGCCGCCCGCCGAAGCGGCGTCGCGTCTAAGCGCCGGCGTGTGATCCGAGGGGCAGGTTCATGCCCACTGGGCAGGGATTGAGGCCCTGGCCAGAATGAGGATTTGCAGGAGGTTTGTTTGGCAAGATATCGTGAAGCAGTATGTCGGCTTTGCCGCAGGGAAGGGCAGAAGCTCTTTTTGAAGGGCCAGCGCTGTCTGACCGACAAGTGTGCCATTGAAAAGAGAAACTTCCCTCCTGGCCAGCACGGAAAGTCGCGCCGCCCGAAGCCCCAGGGGTATGGGATTCAACTCCGGGAAAAGCAGAAGGTCCGCCGGCTTTATCAGATTCTCGAAAACCAGTTTCGCAACTATTTTGAAAAAGCCGTAAGGCGGAAGGGTGTTACTGGCGAGACGTTGTTGCTGAATCTTGAACAGCGGCTGGACAACGTCGTTTACCGGCTCGGACTAGCCACCTCGCGAGCTGAAGCCCGCCAACTGGTGCGGCACGGGCATATCGAGGTGTCAGGCAAGAAAGTAAACATCCCCTCGTTCCATGTGGTTCCCGGCCAGGAGGTCGGGGTTCGGGAGAAGAGCCGCAAGCTTGAATCCATCCAACGGTCGCTCGACCTGTCGGGGAATCGCGGCGTGCCGCCATGGCTGGCGCTCGATCGGGAAAATCTGAAGGCCCAGGTGGTCTCTGCGCCGAAACGCGAAGACGTCAACTTCCCGATTCAGGAGCAGATGATTGTCGAACTTTATTCTAAATAGCTAACCTGATGATAGTGCTGGGGGCAGCGGTGGCTCCTCCAGGGAGGTGAAGGAAATATGCTTTGGAAAGGCTTTCAAAAACCCAAGCGGCTGGTGTGCAATACAAGTACGCTGACCGACAAGTACGGTCAGTTCACGGCACAGCCCTTCGAGCGCGGTTTCGGAACAACCATCGGCAACGCGCTACGCCGTGTTCTTCTCTCATCGATTGAGGGAGCGGCCATCACTGCGGTCAAAATCGAAGGGGTGATGCACGAGTTTTCTTCCATCCCCGGTGTGGTGGAAGATGCCACGGACATTATCCTCAGCCTCAAACAGATTCCTTTAAAGATGAACGTTGAGGGCCCGAAAACTCTCACGCTGGAGGTGAGCAACGCCGGCGAGGTGACCTCGAGCCTGATCCAGCCGGACGCGGACATTGAAATCCTCGATAAGGATGCTTACATCGCGACGGTCAGCGAAGGCGGAAGCCTGCGGATTGAGATGCGCGTGAAGAACGGAAGAGGCTACGTTTCTGCCGAAAAGAATTTTGACGAGGATCTTCCGATCGGTTACATCCCGGTTGACTCCGTGCACTCTCCGATTCGCAAGGTCAACTACGCGGTGGAAGCCGCACGCCTCGGGCAGATGACGGATTACGATAAACTCACGCTCGACGTCTGGACCAACGGCGCCGTTACTCCTCAGGATGCGATTGGCCTGGCAGCCAAGCTCCTCAAAGACCACATGAGCATCTTCATCAATTTCGAGGAGGGGACGATTTCAGAGGAGATCTCGGAGGAGAAACCGTCCACGATTTATAACGAGAATCTCGACCGTTCGGTTGAGGAGTTGGAACTTTCAGTTCGCTCCTACAACTGCCTGAAGAATGCGAATATTTCAACCATTCGAGAGCTGGTGCAAAAGTCGGAGCAGGAGATGCTGAAGACCAAGAACTTCGGCCGGAAATCTCTGAACGAGATCAAGGAAATCCTGACGGCGATGGGGCTGGGACTGGGCATGAAATTTGACGAAAGGGGCAATCCGTTGCCATTGGCCAGCCAGCCGCCTTCAGACCAGCCGGCCTGGGGGCAGGAAGGCTAAAGATGCGGCATCGGAATTTCGGACGAAAACTTAGCAGGAACACTGAGCACCGGCGAGCCTTGCTGCGAAATCTCGTGACTTCGCTGATCCTGGAGGAGCGGATTGAAACGACTCTTCCCAAGGCCAAAGAGGCACGGGTTGCTGCCGAGCGGATGATCACACTTGGCAAGCGAGGCGATCTTCACGCCCGCCGGCTTGCAGCCAGCTACTCGCTGAGCGCCCCGGCGGTCAAGAAGCTTTTTGGGGATATTGCAAAACGCTACGAGTCGCGCAATGGCGGATACACCCGGATTGTGCACACTGGTTGGCGAAGCGGCGACGGGGCTGATATGGCGGTGCTGGAACTGATCGGAAACCAGATCCTGCAGCAGCGCGCTGAACTCCGCGCGAAACGGGCTGAGCGCCGTAAGAAAGCGGCGGAGGAAGCTGCTGCCCAACAGCCGGGACTGCCGCCAGAAGAAGAAGAATAGCAAACTTGGAAACGCTTGGGGCTGATTGATCGAATCTGCCGCGCGACATGATTGATCCCCGAACTGACCCACTATCCATTTGAGATCTGCCAACCGGTTCGCCTGCTCTTCCTGTTGCACAGCTATTGTGCCGTAAGATCGTGCTGGGATCACGCCACTTCTCTTTCCTTGTAAGATTTCGTTACAACCTGTTTCGTCGGTGCGATTTGTGAGATAATGCGCACTCTTTATAGATTCCGAAGGAGTGCGGCTCAATGAAACTGCGTACCTTGCTCGTGATTCTCGTAGTGCTGATCGTCATCGTAGTTGTTTTTGCACTGGCGAGACGACCTGAGAGGAACCCTCGGCGCTCCATCAATCTTCCTTCCAGCAAGGCGTTGTATCTTCCGGCTCCCGGACATCCACAGCCGACGAATAGTTTTCCAACCGCTGCTGCCCTGAGTCCGAACGGCCGATATCTCGCGATCCTGAACAACGGTTATGGAACGGAACAATCGGATTTCCAGCAGTCGATTGCAATCCTCGATCTTTCAACGCACAAAGTCGCGGATTTTCCAGATTCCCGACTAGGCCAGCGCGCCGGACAGACCTACTACCTGGGTCTGGCCTTCAGCCGCGATGGCAGCAGAATTTATGCCTCCATGTCATCGCTCACGGACCCCCTTGGCACGAAAACGGGTGACACGGGTAACGGTATCGCGGTTTACAGATTTCGGGGCGGGCGTCCGTCGCCGGAGAGGATTATCAAGCTACCCCCGGCTCCGGTTCATCGCGGCAAGAAGTCGATTCTGGAAGCGAAGGACCTGCCGAGGGACAGCACCATTCCCTATCCGGCTGGACTCACCGTGCTTCCCGGTACCGGCGGTGAGAAGCTTCTGATCGCCGAAAATCTGGCCGATGATGCCATTGTGCTGGACACCGAGAGCGGCAAGGTCCTCCAGCGCTTTCCTCTGAGCACTGCCTCGGTTGTGCCGGCTGATTTTCCCTATGGAGTGACTGCAACGAGTGACGGCAAAACCGGGTTTTGCTCGCTTTGGAATGCCTCTGCTGTTGCCCAACTGGATCTTGAAACCGGCAAGGTCGTCCGCCGCATTCCGCTTCTGGAGCCGAAGTCTCAGACTGCAACGGGGTCGCATCCGACGGCGATGCTGCTGAGCCCAGACCAGAAGCACCTTTACGTGACGCTTACTAACAGTGACCGCGTGGCGGTGATTGATATTGAGAAAGGAGAACTGGCGGGGCTGCTGTCCACGGAACTGCCGGAGCAGCAGTATGGCGGCAGCTATCCCGATGCGCTTGCCCAGAGCGCCGATGGCAAACGGCTGTACGTGGCGGACGCCTCTGCTGATGCCGTGGCTGTCTTTGATATGAGCAGCCTGGGCGCACAATCGCTCAATGTATCGGTTCCACAAAAGCCCGTGGGTTTCATCCCCACCGAGTGGTATCCGACCGCCCTCGCGACCGATGGAAGCCATTTGATGATCATCACGGGGAAAGGTGAAGGGTCCGGGCCGAACGGCGGGCCGGCGCCCAAGCCACGTCCCGGAGCTCATGAAAAGCATCCCTACATAGCCACGCTGGTGCATGGCTCGGTGGCAGTGGCGGATATAAGCGATGTTGAAAACCGCCTCGCAGAACTGACCCATGAGGTGGAACTCAGCAACCTGATGCTGGCAGAATCGAAGACAAAGGTTCTCTTCAATGGCGGCAAGAGCCCCATCCATCACGTGATCTACATCATCAAGGAGAATCGTACTTACGATCAGATCTTCGGAGACCTGAAGCTTGGCAATTCCGATCCTATTCTTTGTATGTATGGAGAGCAAATTACGCCGAACCAGCACGCGCTGGCACGGCAGTTTGGGATCATCGACAACTTTTACTGCAGTGGTGAGGTTTCTGGAGGCGGCCACGTGTGGTCGATGGCCGCGATCTCCAGCGATTATACCGAGCGCACATGGCCGATCGGCTACCGCGGCAAACAGCGTACCTACGACTTTGAGGGCCAGGTACTGGGACACAATCCCCTTGCTGAAAACATCCCGGACATCGACGAGCCGGGCACAGGCTACATCTGGGCGAACGTTGCGCGCAACGGGCTGACCCACCGAAACTATGGTGAATTCGTAATCACACATTGGTGCGACAGAGGCTCGACCGGCGCTTCGCCGAAGGCCGGGAGTCCGCTGGCGTCCCGGGGCGCGTGTCGTCAAAAGGCGGTTCTTCCGGGCAAGCCTTTGCCTCCAATTGTGGGAGATCCTCACGGTTCCGCGAGTCCCTGGCCCTGGCCCGTTCCCATGATTGCGTATGATGAGGCCACCAAGCCCGAACTGCAGGGCCACTGCGATCCGAAGTATGCTGACTTCCGGCTCGATTATCCAGACCAGTTGCGCGCCGACGAATTTCTGAGTGAGTTCAGCGGCTTCGTCAAAGCGCGCCAGGCAGGCCAGGGCGAGACCCTGCCGCAGTTCGTGATCCTGCGCCTACCGGATGACCACACTGCCGGTACCTCTCCGGGCATGCCTACGCCTTCCGCTTCCGTTGCAGATAACGACCTGGCAGTTGGCCGCGTGGTTGACGCCGTTTCGCACAGCCCTTATTGGGAGGACACTGCCATTTTTATTCTGGAGGATGATGCCCAGAACGGTCCCGACCACGTGGACGCTCATCGCAGCACCATGCTCGTGATCAGCAAATACTCCCAGGGATCGGCCGGCCATCCCTTTGTCGACCATAATTTCTACACAACGGTCAGCACGATTCATTCGATGGAGGCTTTGCTGGGTCTACCGCCTATGAACAACAACGACGCGCAGGCGCCGGTGATGGCCCCTGAATTCGCGGGCCCGGGAAATCAGCCTGCTTTCACCGCTGATTACACAAACCAGAAAAACGGGCTGATTTATCAGGAGAACATGCCCAAGGCTCCCGGCGCGCGACTCTCGTCGCGGATGGACTTTGTTCATGCTGACCAGGCGAATACCGCGGAACTCAACCGCATCCTGTGGCGGGACCGCAAGGGGGATGTTCCTATGCCCAAACCCCGACACGTCGTGTTCAAGTAGCTAGCTACGTAGCCTGCTGACGAGAGGGGCATCGCAGCGCCAGCGCGCTAGCGGCAACTCCGGGTAGCTTTCCGTCTCTAGGGCCCGTTTGCTACGGCGAACTTCCCTTCCAGTTCATCGGCCAGAGGGGCAGCATCAAAGATTTTACGCAGCCCTTCAATGATGGCCGTGGCGGCTACGGCCACGGAGCGGTTGTCCTTCTCGTTGTAAACGAAGTAGCCGACCAGGCTCTCAATATTGCCGTCGAAGATCACTCCCACCAGGCTGCCGTCGCTGTTGATGAGCGGCGACCCGGAGTTGCCGCCCACCACGTCGCAGGTGGTCACAAAATCCAGCGGCGTGTTCAGGTCAAGCTTATCTTTCAATTTCACCCACGGCTCGGGAAGATTGAACGGCGGCTTCAGCCCAAAGCCATAGGCGCGGTCGTAGAGTCCGTAGAAGGTTGTGTGGGGAGGCGCCTCCGTTCCGTTCATGGGGTAGCCCTTCACCGTCCCGTAGGCAAGACGCAATGTAAATGTCGCGTCGGGATAAGTGCTCTTGCCGTAAACCGCGAAGCGTGCTTTGCCAATCTTTTCTCCCGCCCGCGTTTCCACGCTTTCTACCTTATCTTCATGCCACTTAATCATCGCAAGAATCTCAGGATTGACTCGCCGGGCGAGAGCGATCAAAGGATCTTTAGAGGATTCAACCGCAGCCTCGCCGCCCTCGACCAGCGACTTGCGGAAGGCGGCGTCTCCCATTTTCGTCCCCGCGAACGCGTCTCTGGCCGCCTCTTCAGGAGACTTCCCCTCGAGCGCCGGGCGCACGAACGGGTCTGCCGAGCCGAGTTCTTCGCTGGACTCCTGCAGGCTGCCGGTCAGCATCGCCTGTTCTAAGGAAAGATAGAACGGCGCGGGCGAGAATAGCTGGAACCGCAGCGAGGCGAGTTGCGAGTCGTGAAAGCCCGGAAGGCGCTCGCCATCCGGCTTTGTTACCTGCTGCACATATTGCACGATGGTAAGCGCCTCATTAGCCAGCGGAGCCCCGGAAATGGAACGGAAGCGGTAAGGCTTCAGGTTTTCGGCCATTTCTTTCTGAGCTTCGGCGATCTCATTCCAGGCGCTGCCATATTCCTTCTGCCACTCGGGATTGGAGGCAATGCGCTCACGAAAATCCTTTTCGTCCTGTTCCTTCTTCGCCATCAAGTCGGGGTTGCGAAGCCCGCCTTGCATGCCGGTGTAGGCCTTCAGTGAATTTTGCAGTGAGAAGATGCGGCTGGTAGCCTGGCGAGCCTGCTCCGGCCCCTGGGCGGAATACTGCTGGAGAGTAGCCAGCCGGCGGTTGAGGAGTTGAATGATTAGAGGAAACGTCTTGCCGCGCAACAATTGAAGCTGGGCCATAGTATCCTGGCGGCCGGTGAATCCGGGATTGCCGGAAACGAAAACCAGCGAATCGGCCACCGGACCCTTGGCGTCCCACTTCAGATAGTTCTCGCTCTGGATGGGCTTGCCGTTCTCGTACACCCGGAATAGCGCGAAGTCCAGGTCGTAACGCGGGTAGGTGAAGTTGTCCGGGTCGCCGCCGAAGAACGCGATCTGTTGCGAGGGAGCAAATACCAGCCTCACGTCGGTATACTTCTTATACCGGTAGAGCCAGTATTCACTTCCCTGGTAGAGCTGAATGACGTCCGAGCGCAAGCCGGTGGCGTCAAGGCTGTCCTTCTGGATTTTGGCGATTTCCGCGCGACGAGCTTTCAGGGCATCGGAGTCGCTCATGCCGGGCTTCACGGCCGCCATCACGCGGGACGTGACATTTTCCATCGACATCAAGACGTTCAATTCCAGGTCAGGGCACTTCAATTCCTTCTCCTCGGTGCGGGCATAGAAGACTCCGCTCGCGTAGTCGTGCTCCGGGGTTGAAAGTTTTTGAAGCTGGAACAGCGCCACATGGTGGTTGGTTAAAACCAATCCGTGCGGGCTGACGAACGACCCCGAGCCTCCATCGTTGAAGCGAACGCTCGAGAGACGCACGTGATTCAGCCACGACTCGGTTGGCGTGAAGCCGTAACGATCCTTCAATTGCGTGAGAGGAGGGTTGTCAAAAGTCCACATGCCTTCGTCGGCAAACAGGCTTGCGCGTAGAGCAACCAGTGCGGCTGCGCACAGCAGAACTGAGATTGCCGCCTGCCACCAACGGACCTTGATTGCAGTCATCATTTCTCTCGTCCTTTTCAGAAAGGTCTGCTGCTTGTCGTGGTGAACTCTCCGGAGAAAACATCACGCTTTGCAGCCAGGTTTACTTTCCCAGCAACTCAAAGTACTGGATGACGGATTGAATGCCGTCATAGAAATTGGGTATGTGGAACTTTTCATTTGGAGCATGAAGATTGTCGTCCGGCAGGCCGAAGCCCATCATGACGCTAGGAATCTTCAGGTGCTCGAGAAAAAGGCCGACAATGGGAATGGAACCGCCGGAGCGCATGTAAACGGTCTTCTTGCTGAAGACGCTTTCCATGGCCGCGGCGGCCGCCTCGATATAGCTGCTCTCGGTTGAGACCACCGACGCCGGAGCCATGCTGATGAGGCGCACGTTCGTCCTGATACCCTCAGGCGTATTCTTCTTAACCGCAGCAGAGAACTGGCGGAAAGCTTCCTTCGGATCCATGTCCGGCACCAGCCGCATACTGATCTTGGCAGTAGCGGCTGCGGGGATCACGGTCTTGGCGCCTTCTCCGACAAAGCCGCCCCGAATGCCGTGGACCTCGAGCGTCGGCCGCGCCCAAAGGCGCTCCAGCACGGAATACTTCCGTTCGCCTGTCAGGGCAGTCGAACCGACTTCCCGCTTCCGAAAGGCGTTCTCTTTGAAGGGCAATCGCTTCCACGCTGCCAGTTCTTTGCGGCTCGGCTTGCGGACCTTGTCATAAAAATCCGGAATGCGAATCTTTCCGTCAGGGTCCTTGAGGCGCGCAATAATTTCAGCCAGCGCCTGCATGGGATTGGGAGCAGCGCCGCCGTACATTCCGGAATGCAGGTCGTGGCTGGCTCCGCGAGCTTCGACTTCCGTGTAAATCAGGCCGCGCAGCCCCGTGGTGAGCGTGGGCAAGCCGGGCGCGAACATTTCGGTGTCACAAACGACGGCGGCGTCGGCTTTCAACCGCATTTTATTCAGCGGAACATACTCCTCGATGTGTTCTCCGCCAACCTCCTCTTCGCCTTCGATCAGGAACTTCACGTTGATGGGGAGCTGGCCTTCGCCTCGCAGGCAGCATTCCACCGCCTTCAGCAGAATGTAGGTTTGCCCTTTGTCGTCAGACGCGCCGCGCGCGAAAAGATCATCGCCTCTGAGGGTGGGCTCGAAGGGCGGCGATTTCCATTCTTCCAGCGGCTCGGGAGGCTGGACGTCATAGTGGCCGTAGAGCAGAAGGGTTGGCTTGCCCGGCACCTCCAGCCACTCCGCATAAACCAGCGGATGCCGGCCGGGCTTTCCGTCTATGATTTCTACTCCGTGCATGCCCATCGTGCGAAGTTCTTCCGCGATCGACTCAGCGGCACGGCGAACATCCTGCTTGTTTTCCGGCGATGTGCTGATGCTCGGTATTCTCAAGAGATTTTTGAGACCGTCGAGAAATTGTGCTTTATTGGATTGCAAGTACTCGTTGGGAGAAGTTGGCACAGTGCGCTCCTTGACAGTGGTGGCCACCATGGCTACCAAGCTGCGAGTTCCTTTCTGACGATTAAGTGACCAGTCTACCCTCAGGCACTATGGCCGTCAATTTGCCATTCCTCCAGGAAGATTGGCCAACCGCAACGATAAACCAGGCTCGCCGCGAGGGCGGCGCAAAGCTGCCGCTGCCCGCTGGGAGATTCGGGGTCCTGGTACTCAAACAAGGATCGCGAGAGCAACGCCATGGCAGTTTAGAGCCTGGTAAACGGTGAGTTAATTCTTCAGACCTTTTTGAGGTCCCTTAATGGTTTCAATAAGATCGATAGCTTTGTTTTAAGGTTTGTTCCGGTTTGTTTTTTCCGCAGCTACATGTTTTCAACAACTTCTCCGCTTTGTTTTCCGGTTTGTTCCGGTTTGTTTTTAGGGCCGATCCTTTGTTTTCAGCAACTTCTCCGCTTTGTTTTTGAAAAAAGGTATTCTTTTTTGTTTTTTCCTCCGAAAATCCATTAAAAAAACTCTCCTTTGAACGCCACCATTGGCCATTGAATGCCGAGCATTTCATCTGAACAACGATTTCATCGCTACGCCATGAAATTGCGGTTTTCAGATTAACCGCAGGCCGCAAGAGCCTGCGATACGGGCCGCCCGCTTTCTGCATCAGATATAAAAGACTACTACACTAGCCGACAAAAGTCAAGCCCAAATCGGCCAGGAGATCGGCCGTAAATCGGTCGAGGACCGCTTTCAGCGGCTGAAGCCGCTTCGCTGCCGCGGCGCGCAAAGTGTCGGAGCTGAAGCTCCGACCTCCTAAAGAAGAAGCCAGGAGCAAGAAGCCAGAAGGCAGGAGCAAGAAGCAAGGAGCCAGACGCCAGGAGCCAGGAGCCAGAATGGAGTACGCCAGTCCGGAGAGCGGGGAAAAATCGCCTGCCCCGTGAACCAGAAAAGCTTCAACGCAGGTGTGAAAGTTATAAGTTTCGATTCTAGGTGGCGCCTTCCTCATGGTGGGAGTAGCGTTTCTGGACGACCACCAGGTAGTGGAGCCCGGAGATGACGGTGATTGCGACGGCGAGAAATATGAACGCTTCGACAACCGATCCCGTGACCCACGGAATGCGTGCGAGATGGCACAGGGCCGCGAAAATGGTGACCGACTGGATGACCGTAGAGGCTTTGCCGAGAGCGGTTGGGTAGAAGGGGCGGTAGCCTGCAACGAGAATGATGAGCAAGGCGGTGATGAGGATAACGGCGTCGCGGCTGAGCACCATGATGGTGAGCCACCAGGGCAGGCCGCCCCGGTATGAGAGGGTGACAAAAGCGGTGCTCAACAGGATCTTGTCGGCGATGGGATCGAGCGCAACTCCCAGCAGCGAAATCTGCCGGAAGGCCCTGGCGACGGTGCCATCCAGAATGTCGGAGACTGCGGCCGCGGCCATCACCGCAAGCGCCGCGGCATCATGCCTGCCGACCACCAGAATGCCGAATATAGGGACGAAGATGAGGCGCAGGAGGGTGATCTGGTTGGCGGTTGTAAGTACGCGCGAAGCCATCGATGTTGTACCTGCAAAGCCGTCAGCTACAAATCTACGACACCGCGGCGCCCTCACACGCGATAGGTGCCGGGGCTCGAGACTACTTTCAACTGCGGCTCGCTGCGCTTCTGAACCTCTTCAAAGCTGATTCCCGGCGCAAGCTCCGTGACCGTCATCCCGTCCGTGGTTATCTCGATCATGGCAAGCTCGGTGATGATGGCATGGACGACGCGCGTTCCCGTGAGGGGCAGGGAACACTTCCTCAAAATTTTTGGCCCATCATCCCGCCTGGTATGCTCCATGGCGACGATCACGCGCCTGGCGCCCGATACCAGGTCCATGCTGCCTCCCATGCCCTTCACCATCTTGCCGGGAATTGTCCAGCTTGCCAGATTGCCCTGTTCGTCAACTTCCATGGCTCCCAGTACAGTGAGATCGATGTAGCCGCCGCGAATCATGGCGAATGATTCAGCGCTGGAAAAATAGGCGGTACCCGGAATGCCCGACACCGTTTCCTTGCCGGCGTTGATGAGGTCAGGATCGACATCGTCTTCGCGGGGATACGGCCCCACTCCCAGCATGCCGTTTTCGGACTGCAAAATCACCTCAATGCCGGGCGGAATATAATTCGACACCAGCGTCGGGATGCCGATCCCGAGGTTGACGTAGAACCCGTCCTGGAGTTCCTGTGCAACGCGTTTCGCAATCAGTTCGCGTTTGTCCATCAGGCGTTCTCGCTGACAGTGCGCCGCTCGATGCGCTTTTCATAGCGGGCGCCCCGGAGGATGCGCTGGACGTAGATTCCCGGAGTGGTGATGCAATCAGGGTCGAGTTCTCCCAATTCCACCAGTTCCTCGACCTCCGCAATAGACACGGCGGCCGCTGTGGCCATCATGGGATTGAAATTGCGGGCAGTCTTTCGGTAGATCAGATTACCCCAGCGGTCGCCTTTCCAGGCCTTGATGAGGGCGAAGTCCGCCGTGAGCGCGCGTTCAAGTACGTACCGGCGGCCGCCAAACTCCCGAATCTCTTTCCCGTCGGCGACCACCGTCCCGACGCCGGTGGGGGTGTAAAAAGCCGGAATGCCCGCGCCGCCGGCGCGAATGCGCTCGGCAAGCGTTCCCTGCGGGTTCAACTCGAGGTCGATTTCATTGCTGAGCGCCTGTTCTTCAAGAATTCTGTTTTCGCCCACGTAGCTGCCAATCAGCTTTTTGATCTGGCGCGTCTGAAGCAGCCTGCCGAGTCCGAAATCGCTGATGCCGGCGTTGTTGCTGATCACGGTCAAACCCCGCACGCCCTTCCGGTGCAGGGCGTCGATCAGGATTTCAGGAATCCCGCAGAGCCCAAAGCCGCCCGCCATGATGGTAGCGCCGTCTGGAATATCGGCGATGGCGGCATCGGCGTTTGGGTAAACCTTGTTCATGCGCCCGCTTTCTAGTCGAGAGAAGCGCTGGGGCCAAAGCTCAACCCGCTGTCTTGCTCAATTCTTTTCGCGCAGCTTCTGGCGCAGCCTGCGCGCCTGGTCGAACTCTTTCTCAAGCTCCCGTGTGCTTAGATGTGTCTTTATGGTATCAAGTTTCTGGATCATTGCATCGAGAGCAGCCTGTATATTTTGGGTGTTGGTCAGGCAGATGTCACGCCACATCGAGTAGGGGCTTTCGGCAAGGCGGGTCAAGTCACGGAATCCAGACCCGGCCAGTTGAAGCGGCACGCGATCCTGGCCGGCCTTTTCCGCCAGCATGCCCGCCAGGCCTGTCGACAGAAGCTGCGGCATGTGCGAGAGATAGGCCACGGCCACATCGTGGCTGTCGGCGTCCATCACGCAGGGGTGAGCACCCAACGACTTGATCAAACTGATGAACGCTTTGGCGCGCGCGTCTTCCATCGCCGATTCGGACAATGGAACGATTGCGTAGCAGGCGTTGCGGAAGAGTTCCGCATCGGCATGCTCGAAACCGGAGTGCTCCTTGCCGGCGAGGGGATGCCCGCCCAGAAAAAGCGCGCCGCCTGCCGCGAGTTCTCTTGCGCGCTGTACAATCCGCTGCTTGGTGCTGCCGACGTCAGTGATGAGCGCGCTCGGAGGCGCGGCCGTACTTATCTCCGGGAGTAATTCCAGGATTTTCCCCACCGGCGTGGCAAGAATCACCAGGTCGGCATCGCGTACGGCATGGTCCAGGCCATTCGCGGCTTCCTGGACGGCGCCGGAGTCGATGGCCTGCTGCAAAACACCCGGAGCATCGAAGCCGACGCGATGCGCGGCGCAGCCCAGTTTCTTCAACGCCAGCGCCCACGAACCTCCAATGAGGCCCAGTCCAACGATAGCAATCCGCTTGAAAGCTGGTTCGGCAGGTTCCATTTTCCCTTGTGCGGAGGGCCTTCAGACGGTTCTGCCCACCGCGGGTGCGATCATTCGTAATTCTTTCATCAGTTGCTCGAGCTGTCCAAAGTAAAGCGACTGCGCGCCGTCGCTCAGCGCCTTTTCCGGATCCGAGTGGACCTCAATCAGCAGGCCGTCGGCGCCAGCGGCCACGGCGGCTCGGGCCATGGGAGGAACCTTGTCGCGCCTTCCGGTGCCGTGCGACGGGTCCACCACAATCGGAAGGTGCGACAGCTTCTGGATGACCGGAATTGCGGAAATATCCAGCGTGTTGCGCGTGGCGTTTTCGAAGGTTCGAATCCCGCGCTCACAAAGCACCACGTTGTAGTTGCCGCCGGACATAATGTATTCCGCGGACAGAAGCAGCTCTTCGATGGTGGCGGAAATGCCGCGCTTGAGCAGAACCGGTTTCGAAATTTTGCCAAGCTCTTTCAGCAAATTATAATTCTGCATGTTGCGCGCGCCCACCTGGAAAACATCGATGTAATCCAGCATGGCGGGGATTTGCGTGTGGTCCATCACTTCGGAGACGACGAGCAGATCATGCCGGTCAGCGGCAGCGCGCATCAGTTTGAGGCCGGGCAAACCCAGCCCCTGAAAGCTGTAGGGAGAGCTTCGAGGTTTGAAAGCCCCGCCGCGCAGGACGCTCCCGCCCAGCTCCTTAACGCGGGCCGCTATGGCGTTGATCTGGGTCTCGCTCTCGATGCTACAAGGCCCCGCCATTACGCAAACCTTTTCACATCCTACCCGGATGCCTTTGCCGAGCTCGATCACCGAACCCTCGGGGCGGAAATGGCGGCTGGCTAACTTGTAGGGCGCGGAAATTCTTATGACTTCTTCGACGCCTGAAATCAGCTCGATGTCGCGGGTGTCAAAGTCGATTTTGGCGCCAACGGCCCCGATGACGGTCTGGCGAGCGCCGGTGGAGCGATGCGCGTCAAAGCCCATTTTCATCAGCCGGTCAATGACATGCTGGGTCTGTTCTTCGGTCGCGCCTTCTTCCATCACCACAACCATCTCGGTTACTCCTTGCCCTCTTCTACTTCGGCCGAAGACTCCATCGAGTGGCGCTCCAGTGAGCGGGCTTCATCGATGATGCGCTCAAAGAGGCGGCGAACCGCCGCGTCATCCAGCGGGCCCGGATTGGACTTAACGATGTTCCTCAAAATGTCGGCCTCGCGGTCGGGCTGCCAGGCCGCCATATTTAACTTCTTTTTCAGATGGCCAATTTCCACCGCGCACGTCGAGCGTTCATTCAGCAGCTTCACCAATTGGCGGTCAATCGCGTCGATTTTCTTTCGCCAGTCTTCTAATTCCGTCATGCAGGTGAACTCCCAGCGCCTTCTTTGAGCCAGCGCACGTAGCGTTCGATGGCTGCCGCGCCCTCGGTGGAGAAATGCTCTTCAATGGTGCGAACAATCGCGCTCCCTACAACCGCTGCTTCCGCCAGTTCCTGGACGGCGCGTATCTGCTCCGGAGTGGAAAGGCCAAATCCGACGGCGAGTGGAAGCTGCGTTATTTTTCTGACGCGCTCGATCAACGGCCGGGTGCTTTCAGAAATTTTGTTGCGCTCACCCGTCACGCCGGCCCGCGCGATCAAATAGATGAAACCTGTCGAAGTATTTGCCACGCGCTGGAGCCGCTCATCTGTGGAGGTGGGGGCGGCAAGGAAAATGGTATCCAGGTTCCATTTCCGCATCGTCTCAACATAAGACGCGGACTCTTCAGGCGTGAGATCGAGGGCCAGCACGCCATCCGCTCCGGCCTCGCTCGCATCCCGAGCGAAATTTTCCAGGCCGTATTGCAGAATCGGATTGTAATAACTGAACAACACCAGCGGTGTGTGGAACCGCTTCCTCCACTCCGGGAGCATTCGCAGGATCTTGGAAAGAGTCGTTCCGCCGGCGAGGGCGCGTTCCGACGCGCGCTGGATCACGGGACCGTCCGCCAGCGGATCAGAAAAAGGAATGCCGAGTTCGACGATGTCCGCGCCACCGTTTTGCGCGGCTTCGAGCAGGCTGCCGGTGGCCTCGAGGCTTGGGTCGCCGGCGGTGATATAAATCACCAGGCCCTTGGCTTTTGCTTCGTGGAGTTGGCGAAACTTCTCCTGAATTCGCGATGTAGAAAGAGTCGGCATATCGGGTGCGTTGGTCCCTGATGGCCCTACAGAATTCCCGCAGCCTGGAAAATTCCCAGGTCCTTGTCGCCGCGCCCGGAAAGGTTGACGATGTAGATCGCGTCCCTGCTGGCGCCGGGAGCGCGTTTCACCACTTCCGCCACAGCGTGCGCGGATTCGAGCGCAGGAATGATCCCTTCCGTACGCGCCAGCAGGCGGGCGGCCTCAAGGGCTTCCGTGTCGCGCGCATAAGTATATTCCACGCGGCCCTGCTGGTGGAGCGCCGCGTGCTCGGGCCCGACTGCCGGATAGTCGAGCCCGGCGGAGGCGGAGTGGGTTTTGGCGATCATGCCGTCCGCGTCCTGCAGCACGTAAGTGTAGGTGCCGTGCAACACTCCCGGCGCCCCGCCGGAAAAGCGCGCGGCGTGCTCGCCGAGATCGGGGGCACGGCCGCCAGCCTCAACGCCAACCATTTTCACCCGGGCGTCGGGGATAAAATCAAAGAACAGTCCGATGGAATTGCTTCCGCCGCCCACGCAGGCAAACAGGCAGTCCGGGAGACGACCGGCAAGCTCGAGAATCTGCTGCCTTGTTTCCTGTCCGATCACGCGGTGAAAATCACGAACCATCATGGGGTAGGGGTGAGGCCCGAGCACAGAGCCCAGTAGGTAATGCGTGTTTTCGACGTTCGTGACCCAGTCACGCATGGCTTCGTTGATGGCGTCCTTCAGTGTCCTGGAGCCGGAGCCCACGCCCACCACTTCCGCTCCCAACAATCGCATGCGGAAAACGTTCGGCGACTGCCGTGCCATGTCTTCTTCACCCATGTAAACACGGCACTCGAGGCCCAGCAGCGCCGCGACTGTCGCGGTGGCAACGCCATGCTGGCCGGCGCCGGTTTCGGCAATCAGGCGGGTCTTGCCCATGCGCACCGCCAGCAGGCCCTGGCCTACACAATTGTTGATTTTGTGCGCGCCGGTGTGGAGGAGGTCTTCGCGTTTTAAATAAATCTGCGCGCCACCCAAATGCTTTGTCATCCGCTCGGCGTGGTAAAGGGGCGTGGGGCGTCCCACGTAATATCGCAGCAGTCGCATGAGTTCGGCCTGGAACGCAGCATCATTGCGGGCCTCGCCGTAGGCGCGCTCAAGCTCCTCGATGGGATGCATGAGGGTTTCCGGCACGTAGCGTCCGCCAAAATCACCGAAGCGCCCGCGAACGTCAGGGCCTGATATTGTTTCTGGGCCGTAAGGCATTTTGATCACTTCCCATCCAACCCGAAGGAATTAGCAGTGTGCTGAAAATGTTTTTTTCGGCCCGTCATCCTGAGCGCAAGCGAAGGATACCTGCAATTATTTTGTAACTACGGGGATGCTTCGCTTCGCTCATCAGCATGACAAATCAGGCTTCTTCAGCAACCTGCAAGAGGTCGTGGTCCGCCTCCTTGACCGCCACGAAAAAAGCACGAAGTAGCCTTGGGTCTTTCTGCCCCGGCGTCGATTCCACGCCGCTTGCAACATCGACGGCAAACGGCCGTACCGTTTGAATGGCGCGTCCCACGTTGCCGGGATTCAAGCCGCCTGCCACGATAATGGTTCCATACCTGGTTGCGTTGCGCGCCAATTCCCAATCGAACGACCTGCCGGTTCCGCCGCTCAAGTTTGGATGGCAGGCGTCCAGAAGAAAACTGTTTGCGCGGAGATTTGAAAGCGATTCAGATCTGAAATCATTTGCCACAGCGACCGCCCGAATCAAGGGGTAGCTGGTTGGCCATCCGTCAAGGTCAGGGAATCGGGGGCCGTGAAGCTGGATGGCGGCGACTCCGGCTTCCCGCGCAGTGGCAGTAATGCTGCCGATTTCCGTCTCGCTTGCATAGACGCCAACGGCCGTCACGAACGGCGGCAGGCGTTCGATGACGGCGCGGGCCGTCGCTGGATCGATATAACGCGGCGAAGGGCGATAGAAGTTGAAACCCAGCGCTGCGGCCCCAAGCTCGACGGCCAAAAGCGCATCTTCAAGGCGCTTAATCCCGCACACTTTGATCCTGGTCGGCATAGGGTCAGGCCCCGGCCATTTTGAGAGTTGGGGCACTTTTGAGAAGGCGTGACAATTCTTCTCCCGGATCACGCGCCAGCATCAGGTGCTCGCCGATCAGCACAGCGTCGAACCCTGCCTTCGCAAGCTTCTCCAGATCCCCGCCGCTTTTGATTCCACTCTCGCTGACGGCCAGGCACCTGGGAGGAATCTTCTCGCGAAGCAGAATCGAAGTCTCCAGACTGACCTCAAGCGTGTTCAGATCGCGATTGTTGATTCCTATGATTCGCGCGCCGGAGTCGATGGCCCGGCCGAGTTCTTCCGCTGTGTGGACCTCCACCAGCGCGGCTAGGCGCAGCCGTTCCGAAAGTTCGAGGAAATGCCTCAGGTCACGGTCCTCGAGGGCAGCGACAATCAGGAGAAATGCGTCAGCGCCCGCAGCGACCGATTCGTACACCTGGTATTCGTCAATGATAAAGTCTTTGCGGAGCACGGGCAGACGGACCGCTGCACGCGCGGCTTTCAAATTATCGAGCGAGCCCTGGAAGAACTCCTCTTCCGTTAATACTGAAAGCGCCGAAGCTCCCGCTTGCTGGTAGGATTGTGCGATTTCCCGCGGACGAAAGTCCGGCCGCAGCAGCCCTTTTGATGGGGACGCCTTCTTGAGCTCCGTGATCACGCTCAAGACTTCGCCGGAAAGCGCTGCGGCAAAATCCCGGAAGTCAGACCGCGATTCCGCCTGCTGGCGAAGCCTGTCAAGGGGAACGGCGGCGCGCATCTCTTCGATGCAGCGCCGGCGGGCGGCGATAATAGTCCTCAAAACCTGGATTTCCTTCACCTTAATTCCCCAATGCGGGCTGTCCTACACGAAGCGGAAAATTGCGCAGAGACAAAAGTTTACTCTAACCTCGCGGAAGAGCCGAAGTCAACGCTCGTGGCACACTGCGAGTATACTTGATCTGACGATCAACGGCCGCCGTGGCAGTAGGTGAAGTTGGAGGTCCTTGCTTGAGCATATAGCACGGTCTATTCTCGCTACTGCGGAACGAACGAAAGGAAAAGGCGATATGGGCATACAACCGCGATGTAGTAAATGTAAGGAGGAATTACAGCAATACGGGGCGATTCTGTTGAGTCCCCCTAAAGAGGACAACACGGTTGAAAAATTTCACCTCTGCCGACGCTGTTTCGACGAACTAATAACATCGTTGCGGATTTCAAATTGACCCACTCCCCACGTCACGAAAGTGGCTGAATTTTTCTTCAGAAAGCCTTATATTTACCAATTTAGCTTGAACCCGACGCGGAGGACATCTCTATGGCGGATGTTGTAACCTTTGGCGAGGCCATGATTCGGCTTGCGCCTCCACACTTTCAACGGCTGGAGCAGACAAATTCTTTGGATGTGCAGGTCGGCGGCGGCGAACTGAATGTCGCCGTGGGAGTCAGCCGCCTGGGGCTTAAGAGC
>DASUJZ010000041.1:0-88411 GCA_036278995.1 Terriglobia bacterium
GTTTTTCAACAAGTACAAGCCGGCACCGGCTTTCACGCCCAAATGGTCGGACAAGCCGATGCTGAAATCCTGGCAGAAGACCAAGCCGAAGCTGGGTTGGCCGCGGGAAACCGATTCACTTTGTCCGGGTTGCGTGAAGGAGGCGCGCGAAGCCATCATCTCCGGCCAGAAGGACTGGAAAGATCTGCTTACCACGAAAGTGGGCGAGATCAAGGCCCAGATCATCGAGCGCGATGGCCAGGTTTGGATGGTGAAAGACTGCCCCGTCCACGGCCACTACGAAGACATCATGGCGCTCGATGTCAATTTCCTGAAGTGGATTGAGCAGAACTTCCCTGGACGCGACATTCGTGCCCACAATGACAAGGACCTGCACAATCACGGCTCCAGCACCATCCGGCACGGGCGCGGCTCCGTCCTGACGGTTGATCTGACCAACCGCTGCAACATGATGTGCGATCCGTGTTTTATGGACGCCAACCAGGTTGGATTTGTCCATGAATTGAGCTGGGAAGACATCAAGGAAATTCTGGATAATGCCACCAAGATCAAGCCGCGGCGGCAGATGTCCGTTCAATTTTCAGGCGGCGAGCCGACCATGTCGCCCTACTTCATCGATGCCGTGCGCTACGCGCGTAAAATTGGTTTCAACAGCGTCCAGGCGGCCACCAACGGCATCGAGTTCGCCAAGAGCAAGGAATTTGCCCGTCAGGCGTTTGAAGCCGGACTGCGCTACGCCTACCTGCAGTTTGACGGCATCGGCAATGATGCCAACAGCCACCGCAAAGTGGGCAACCTGTTTGACGTCAAGCTGAAAGCTATCGACAATATGCACGAAGCGGGAATCGAAATCATCCTGGTCACCACGCTGGTGAACAACGTGAATAATGACCAGGTGGGCCCCATCATCAACTTCGCCCGCGAGAACCCCAAGAAGATCGCCTTCATCGCCTTCCAGCCAGTTTCCTTTACAGGGCGGGATGAGGACGTAACGCCCGAGCGGCGGGCCCGGCAGCGGTATACGCTGTCGCACATGGCGGCGGACGTCAAGAAGCAGGTTGGAATTACCGAACCGACCCGCGACTGGTTTCCTCTGTCGCTGATGGGATCGTTCGCCGACTTTGCGGACCTCGTCCACGGCCCGGAAGCGCAGTGGGGCCAGGTCAGTTGTGGATGCCACCCGAACTGCGGCGTGGGGACCGCGCTGATGATCAACAAGGAGAACAAGGAATGGGCGCCAGTGCCGCAATTCCTGAACATCCCCGGCCTCGTGAAGGACATGCAGAAGATCACCGATGCCGGCCGCGGCAAGTGGTTCTCAAACCTGATGATGGGCCTGGCGCTGCTGAAGAATTACAATCCCTTCGGCGCGCCCCCGAGCCTGGCGCTGGTTGATATCCTGAAGAAGTTTGACAAGTCGTTCGCACTGACCGGCGAAAAACGGGCCGACAAAGTTTATGGCGCTTCAAGCCCCAACCGCACGCTCGAGGATACGATGAAGCGCCGCTCCGATCCCTGGAACTTTCTCTTTATCGCCGGCATGTGGTTTCAGGACCTGTTCAACTATGACTTCCGCCGCACCGAAATGTGCATCATTCCTTACGCGACGCAGCAGGGTGAAATTTCCTTCTGCGCCTACAACACCGGAATCGGATGGCGGAACATCATCGAAAACATGCACAAGAATGCGACGGTTGCCGAGTGGTACAAGACCCACGGCAAGCATGAAATCTACGCCGCTGGGAAGAAGGTCAATCTGTCGGAATTCAACCACTCGTTGACGATCAATGCCGAGGACGCTGCGCGGGTTCGCGAGCGCGCGCACGATGTCCCGATGACAGCGGCCGAGGAGCAGCGCGCGCGGCGCAAGGCCGAATGGGAAGCCAAACAGGCACGGGCCTACTACGAGGAGGTGGTCCTCAAGAAGCCCAAGGCCGAGTTGGTGCAGATCGGCAGCGCCAACCAAAGCAAGGACACTGAAAAAGTTTCCGCGTAGTTTTTCCGTGGGGAGTTGATGCCGGGAAGGCCGCCTGCTCGGAGGACGACAGGCGGCCTTTTTGTTTTTGATCCGGGCACTCGCAAATGCCACCTGATTTTGTTGCTATTGGCGGGCGCGCCTTGTCCGAGCCGCTGAGATGCGGTAACATAGACTTGTTCTCCGAGCCTTCGGGAGCTAAAGAGCATCCAACAATCCATGCCCCGCTGGCCGGCAGGGTGCGCGGAGAAATCCGGGCGCCTCCCGTATTTGGAAAGGGGAACAGGCCTACGCCGAATACGGGTAGGCATTTTTGTTGTAGGCTAGTTTGCGAGGTGCTTCGGCAAACCTTGCAGCCCCTCGATTGACGGCGGAGAGTTTATGCTTCTAGACAGCTACGGCCGCGACATCCACGACCTGAGAATTTCGGTGACGGACCGTTGCAACTTCCGATGTGTCTATTGCAAGTCAGCCGATCCGAAGAACTATTTCCCCCACAAGGAACTGCTGGACTGGGACGAGTTCCTGCGCCTGACGCGCATCATGACGGGGCTTGGCATCCGGAAAGTGCGCATCACCGGCGGTGAGCCGCTGTTGCGACCCGGCATTATCGATTTTCTCTCACAGCTTAGCCAGGTGGACGGCATTCAGGACCTGGCGCTGACGACGAATGGATACCTCCTGGCCGACATGGCCTCCGATCTGGCCCGCGCAGGCGTTCGCCGTGTGAATGTGAGCATGGATTCGTCTCATCCCGACAGGTTTGCCGCCATCACGCGCACTCCGGGTTCGTATGAACGCGTGATGAGAGGCGTCGACGCTGCCGTGGAAGCGGGTCTCGATCCTGTAAAGGTGAATGTCGTGCTGGTCCGCGGATTCAACGAGGGCGAAGTCCTGGGATTCGCGGAGCTTGCCCGGACCAAAAATCTGGTTGTACGGTTCATCGAATTCATGCCGCTGGATGCCGACCACGCATGGAACCGTTCGCTGGTGGTGACGGCGCGCGAGATTTTTGACACCATCCATCCCGTGTTTCCTCTGGCCGAGGCGCCGCGCCACGAAGCGAGCGATACGGCGCTGCGTTACCGGTTCAAGGATGGGAAAGGAGAAATCGGAGTCGTTGCTCCGGTTTCGATTCCATTTTGCGGCCAGTGCAGCCGCATCCGGCTGACGGCTGACGGCAAGCTGCGCACCTGCCTGTTCTCGCTCGAGGAGCATGACCTGGCAGGCATGCTGCGCGGCGGGGTGGGGGACCCGGCAATTGAGGAATATATCCAGTCGGTTGTCTACGAGAAGGAGCCGGGGCATCGCATCAACGAGCCGGATTTTGTTCAGCCTTCGCGAACCATGGTTTACATTGGGGGATAATCGCTGCGATAGGAGGCGCTGCGCCTCGGTGGAGCGCTCTCATCGAGCGGCAGGGTGCTAAAATAGGGTGCAGACGGGATTCATATATGGCGACAAGCACTTTAAGCTCATTGCAAGATTTCGTGGAATTGCCTGAGCAGGAGTTGGAGGATCGCATCGCCCGGGCCAAGGCAGAGCTGGGTTCGCGGGTGGTCATTCTGGGGCATCATTACCAGCGCGACGAAGTCGTCAAGTTTGCGGATTATCTCGGCGATTCGCTGAAGCTTTCGCGCCTGGCGGCCAGCCGCAAAGGCGCTGAATACATTGTTTTCTGCGGTGTTCACTTCATGGCGGAAAGCGCCGACATCCTGCGCAATGAGCACCAGGTGGTGATTCTTCCTGACCTCAACGCCGGCTGCTCGATGGCGGACATGGCAGATCTCGAGCAGGTGGAGGTCTGCTGGGATGCGATTGCCGGCGAGGCCCGGGGCAAAGTCGTTCCGGTGACCTATATCAATTCCACCGCTGCCATCAAGGGCTTTGTGGGCCGACAGGGGGGCGCCGTCTGCACTTCGTCGAACGCCCGCAAGGTTATGGGGTGGGCGCTCGAACGCGGGGAGAAGGGTCTTTTTATTCCCGATGAGCATCTCGGAAGAAATACCGCTTATCGCATGGGCATTCCGCTCGACGAAATGGCCGTGTGGAACCCGCACGAGGAAATGGGCGGCCTGACGGAGGAAGAGATTCGGCATGCCCGCGTGATTTTATGGAAAGGGCACTGCTCGGTGCACCAGCGTTTCCTGCCGCAGCACGTGGATCGCGCGCGAAAAGATTATCCTGGCATCCGTGTAATTGCCCACCCGGAGTGCCGCTGGGACGTGTGCGAGGCGGCTGACGCCGTCGGCTCGACGGAATTCATTATTGAGAAGATTGAAGAGGGCGTGCCCGGAAGCAAGTTCGCCATAGGAACGGAAATTCACCTGGTGAAGCGGCTGGCGCAGGAGCATTCTGACCGGTTTGTAGTGTCGCTGGATGATTGCGGATGTCTGTGCAGCACAATGTACCGCATCTCGCCGCAGCACCTGTGCTGGGTGCTCGAGAGCCTCGTGGCCGGGCAGGTCGTGAACCGGGTCGAGGTGGATGAGGAAACCCGTCGCTGGGCGCATCTGGCTCTCGATCGGATGCTGGAAATCGTGTAGTGGAGTCGTGCTGTAATCATTGCGAACGTGGCGTTCAGAGGCGCCAGGAGGGGTTGACCGCCGGCCGTAACGGCGAGCACCAGGACACGACGACATGGCAGAGAAGTATTTCAGCCGTCATGAGGCAGAACAGCTTCTGCCCCTGATCGATGAATTTCTAAAGGTGGCGCAGGAGCACAAAGAGGCCGTTGACGCCGCACAACAGGAACTCACCAAGGCGGCCTCACGAATCATGGTCTTGGGGGGATCGTACCCTCCCTACTCGGATCTCGTTAAGAAAAAGACAGAGCGCGACCAGGCTTCTGAACGAATCGTAGAAACGATCTCCAAGATTCAGGAAACCGGCTGCGTGGTGAAGGACATTGATCAGGGCTTGATCGATTTTCCCAGTATCATTGAGGGTCAGGAAGCTCTCCTCTGCTGGAAGCAGGGAGAGGTCCGGATCGAATACTGGCACCGGCTGGAAGACGGATTTGCCGGGCGCAAGCGCCTGGAAGGCGGTTCTTCGCAAGAACCCCCTTCAGGACCGGCACGCCTCCAGTAGTCTGCTCATTCATATTCATAGAGAAGGGGAATTGGCATGCTGCATCCATCGCGGAGTGAATGGGTCAAGGGACGGACTGGCCCTATCGTAACCCAGATGCATTACGCGCGGCAAGGCGTGGTAACGGAGGAAATGGAATACGTGGCCCGGCGCGAAAATCTCTCGCCGGAACTGATCCGCTCGGAAGTGGCGCGCGGGCGCATGATTATTCCCGCCAACCTCCGGCACGTCGAGCTCGAGCCCATGTGCATCGGCATCGCCGCGAAATGCAAAATCAACGCCAACATCGGGAACTCTGCGACCACGTCGAATCTGGAAGAAGAACTCGAGAAACTCCACGCCTCGGTGCACTTCGGCGCAGACACCGCCATGGACCTCTCAACAGGCGGTGACATTCACGCCATCCGCGAATCCAACCTTCGCCACAGCCCCGTTCCCATCGGCACCGTGCCCATTTACGAGGCCCTTTCGCGCGTGAAACAGGTTCGTGACCTCACCCCTGAGATCATGCTGGAGGTGATCGAGGAGCAGGCCGAGCAGGGCGTGGATTACATGACCATCCACGCGGGCGTTCTGCGGGAATTCATCCCCCTCACGCGCCATCGCATCACCGGAATCGTCAGCCGGGGCGGCGCCATCATGGCCCAATGGAGCGCTGAGAACAATCAAGAAAATTTCCTGTACACGCACTTCGAGGACATCTGCCGGATCTTCCAGAAGTACGACGTTTCATTTTCGCTGGGCGATGGCTTGCGGCCCGGCTGCCTGGCCGACGCCAGCGACGAGGCGCAGTTTGCGGAGCTCAAAGTTCTGGGCGAGCTGACGAAGAAGGCCTGGGAATATGACGTGCAGGTGATGATTGAAGGGCCGGGACATATTCCGATGGACCAGATCAAGCTCCAGGTGGATAAGGAAATCGAGCTTTGCCACGAAGCTCCGTTTTACACGCTGGGGCCGCTGGTTACCGACATTGCCCCCGGCTATGACCACATCACGTCCGCTATCGGAGCGGCCATGATCGGCTGGCACGGCGCTTCCATGCTCTGCTACGTGACTCCCAAAGAGCACCTGGGCCTGCCCAATAAGGACGACGTGCGCCAGGGCATCATCGCCTACAAGATTGCGGCCCACGCCGCTGACGTTGCCAGGAAACGGCCCGGCGCCCGCGACCGTGACGACGCTCTCTCCTACGCGCGGTTTCTTTTCGATTGGAACAAGCAGTTTGATCTGTCGCTCGATCCTGAGATGGCGCGCTCCATGCACGACGAGACGCTGGGGGACGAGTACTATAAAGATGCCGCGTTCTGCTCGATGTGCGGCCCGAAATTCTGCTCGATGAACACTACCCAGGTGATGGAAAAGCATCTGGGTCTCGATCAGAAAGAACGCGAGCAGAAATTTGTGGAGCTGCTGGCAAAGGTCGGGAAGCAATGATCGAGCGGACTGCTGCGTTGATTTCCGACATTTTCCCAACCAGCTACGCCGGCCCGATAACTACGGAGAAGCCAGGTGGAGTTCAGCGAACTTGTGCGCCTCGTTGAAAGGGAAGGGTTCAGGCTAGTGAAGGAAAAAGGTTCGATCCGCTATTACGCGAAGCAGGGGTGTCGCCCGCTTGATTCGGATCGACTTTCCTGGTTCGAAGGAAGTTCCCAGCGAGACGTGTCATGCTATTCTGAAACCCGCTGGGATCAAGAACCGGGAGCGGACATGATTAACTTGCAATACTCGCTGATTGTTGAAGCTACCGACGATCCCAATTTCTTCGGGTTTTATTCTCCCGAGCTGGAGGGCTTCACGGGAGTTGACAATTCCATCGAGGGTTGCCTTTATAAGGCGCGGTGGGGCATGGAAGAGCACGCTGCACTTCTCCGCCAACGCGGATTGCCAGTCCCGGCGGCTCCTTCCGACCTCAAAATTGTTATCCAGAACGAGAAGCCAGCAGTTGCCTCAAAAAGTTAGCTGGAATCCCTTTTTCCTACCATCCTTGGAAATAAAGCACTGCGACCAAAACCGAAAACGACAGGCAATAGATTCCAAACCAGTACCAGCGTCCTTGCTCCAGCCAGCGCGAGAGCCATTTAAGCGCCACCAGCCCGGCGATGAAGGCGCATACCATTCCCAGCAGGCTAGGGGCCAGGGCGGTGGCAGCGCCGAGGTGTGTTCCAGCATTGGCGTCGGCCCGCATCAGCCGGTAAAATTCGCGGGCAATCGCCAGCGGGGTTATGGCGACCACGATGGCGAAGCTGAACGATTCAACCGGTCTGCGCTCGCCATCCGCCAACAGTCCGCCTGAGATGGTACATCCGGAGCGAGAAAATCCCCGGAAGGGTATAGCGACGCCTTGCAAAATACCCATCACCGCGGCCTGAGACCAACTCACCTGGCCCTGCCCACCACCTGATCGAGGAATGGGCCTCCTCGCTTCGCGCAAGCCCGCCCATATAATCAGGAGACCGACGGCGGCTAGAGCGGGAGCAATCCAGTTCAGCTTGTTGAACAGGGTTTCGATCTCCGCTGCATGTGCGCCATGGCTCAGGATGCGCCCGATCAGCACAACCAGCGGAATCGCAACCACGCCGCTCAGGAAGGAGGCCAGGACAACCGTGCCCACAAATCGCCAAAAGGCCGCCCAGGATGAAAAGAAGGTATCCGCCCACTGCCGCCAGAAATAGACGATCACCGCGAACATGGTGCCCGTGTGCAGCATCACCAGCAGCAGCGCGTTGGCCGGAGTGGACATGTCTTCATGGAGCAGTTTGGCGACGACAATAACGTGGGCCGAACTGGACACGGGAAGGAGTTCCGCCAATCCCTGCACAGCGGAGAGAATCACAACGTAGATCCAATGCATGGAAGTGTGTCCTTCCGGCGGGGCGCCCTGGAGATTTTCTCAAGCCTGTTCGCCGGCCAGGGAGCCGGCTTTACGGGGGCTTCCACTTGCCCGAACCTGAAGGGTTCGTCTGCCTCTGAATCTTTGGCGGCAGGTAAACACATGCGCAGGGGGCAGGTTGCGCCAGATGGTACGGGACTGGATTGAGCCAAAATACTCGCGCAGGAACGGCAGAGAAGAATGCCGGAGCACCTTGCCGTTTTCCCAACGTACGCCATGCACGTACTGATACTGGGTGTAGACGCTTGCCTCGTCCATGAAGGGAGCGAGCGCTTCCTGCAGGATTCGCTGGCGGTGGTCCGGCATAAAGCGGAGCGAAAGTGAAGACACCACGGCATCGATTCGCGTCAACCCACGCTGGCGCAGCTCATCTCCGAGGTTCTCGGCGGGCGTATTCAGCAGCACCAGGCGCGGGTCGGGAAAGCGCTTTTCCAGATAGCTGATGAACTCCGGATTGATCTCGAACGCCAGGAGCGTGGCCTGTGGGGGAAGCTTTTCCAGCAGGGCCCGTGTGATGGCTCCGGTGCCTGCCCCGAGTTCCACCACCGTCTTCGCGTGGCTGATCGGCAGGCCGTACAGCATGGCGCGGGCCAGGTGCCGCGAACTCGGAGCGACGGACGCGATGTTCTGGAAATCGCTCGCGGCCTCCACAGCGAAGGTTTTGAAACTCTGGACCCCCTTCACTGCCTCAGCAAGTGAACTCTTGCAGGCCGCGATGTTTTTCATCATGCCTTCAATCATGTTTAATCTTCCCTTTTGAGCAACCGTTTTCCAGAAGTCCGCTACAAAATGGCGTTCTTCTGCCAAACTGAATCATGATACCACCTGATGGGTACATAATTACAATCTGGCAATAGAAGTCGGCTTATGGCACACGGTCGTTGGTTATAATCGGCATACCGTCCCAGATACATGAGTTACATTGTGGATGGTTGCCATTGCCCTGTGCCAGGGCAAAGAAAAAGTTTCAATCGTGCAACGGCCATCCTGGCAGAGGATATCATTTATGTATGCGTATGATGGAAGGCGCTTATGACAGAGAACGCAGCGGAAGTCAGAGTTCGCAACGAGTTTAACGAGTGGGCGGCAGCGGGACGCGGCGAGGAGATGGAGGACCACCATCTTCCCATCACGGCGCCTGTGTTGCCGCTGATGGCGCTGAACCCGGCTGACCGCGTCCTGGACGTTGGCAGCGGCAGCGGCTGGCTTTGCCGGAGGATTGCGCGGCTGGTTCCGGAAGGCCGGGTTGTGGGCATCGATATTGCTCCGGAGATGATCCGGCGCGCCCAGGCTTCCAGCGGTGATTACCCGAACCTCAATTTTATGGAGGGCGCTGCCGATAGAATCCCCTGTGGCGGCGGTTCCTTCGACAAGATCATTTCGGTGGAATCTGCATATTACTGGCAGGATCCCGCGGCCTGCATCAAGGAACTGCATCGCGTGCTTGCCGATGGGGGAAGCGCGTGGATTCTCATCAATTATTACCTCGAGAACCCTCACGCGCATCAATGGGGTGCGATTGCCAATATCCCAACTCACCTGCTTTCAGCCGACGGATGGATGGCTCTCTATCGAGATGCCGGGTTTGTGGACGTTCGGTTCCGGCAGATACCTGACCCGACGCCCGCCCCGGACAATTATAGCGGCCGATGGTTTCGAGACGCCGCACAGATGAGGAAGTTTCACGAGGTCGGAGCCCTTCTGGTCTACGGAACGAAGCAGGAGACGTTCGGCGACGCCAAATCTTGAGAATGGGATCAGGACATACGCCATCCCGCCGCCCCGCCATGCTCCGCCGGCAGGAGTTTCCGATTGCTGGATAAATTGAGCGAGCGGATCGCTCGACATCGCCTTCTGACGGGCGCGATCCTGGCAACTGCCACGTATGCCGTCTTCGCGGGCTCGCTGGCTAATGGCTTTGTCTACGATGATAATCCGCAAATCCTGCAGAATGCCTTTATCCTAAATCCCAGCCTCTGGAAACAGATCTTTACGGGCTCGGTCTGGTCCTTTCAGGGCGGGAGGACAAATTTCTATCGTCCCCTCCAGTTTGCCTGCTATTGGGTTCTGTACCGTATTGGCGGGCCCAACCCAGCGGCGTTTCACCTCCTGAACCTGCTGCTCTATGCTGCCTCGGTGTGGCTGGTGTACCGGCTGGGGCGAAAGCTTTTTAACCACGATGTTATCGCGTTGACCGGCGCTGCGCTCTGGGCGCTGCACCCTGTTCATGTGGAATCCGTGGCGTGGATTTCTGCGCTGCCTGACGTTGGCTTTGCATTCCTGGCTCTGCTCTCGCTCCTGCTTTTCCTGCAAGCTGAGCAGGGAAGGGAAAATTGCCGCCTATACCACCTGTTGGCCGTCTTCTCCTTTTTCGCCGCCCTGTTCTTCAAGGAGATGGCATTGGCTTTCCCGCTTCTGCTGCTGGCCTACTGGTTTTTTCTGGGCAAACCGGAAAGCTGGATTCGTCGCGCGCGGCGCTGGGTGCCCTACTTGGCGGCTACAATCGTCTATCTTGCCGTACGCTGGCAGGCGCTGGGATACTTCACAGAGGGCAGGCATCTCTGGAACATCTCTCCCCGTGTCGCCGAATCTGCCCTTGGACTGCTGGGGCAGAACACGAGAATCCTGTTCTGGCCCATTCATCTGAACGACTTCCGGATGTTTTACCTGGATTCCAGTTTGCGCTCACCCTGGCCCTGGATCACTTTGCTTTGCCTGGGCGGAACCATCTGGCTCCGCAAGCGCGAACCCGTGCTGGCTTTCCTGATCGCATGGTGGCCGGTAACTCTGCTGCCGGTGCTGGACATCCGCCAGCTCAGTTTCCCTCTGCTGGCAGATCGTTTTCTCTACTTCCCGTCAGTCGGCCCATGCCTGGTCGTGGCCTATTCGCTGATCGATTGGCTTCCGCGCAAGGTGCGGTGGACCAGCGTGAATTGGGCCTCCGGTTGCGCGGTGAGTCTGGCAATGATCTTTTGCGCCGTCCAGACGGTCCGCGCCATTCCGCGCTGGCATGACAACAATACCCTCATCCAGTACTCGCTGGCCCAATCGCCCGATTCGCCCTTGCTTCACATGGCCCGCGGTGTCGTGCTCGAATACGAGCAGGGCGATCTCAAGGGCGCGTTGAATGAATACAACACCGCCCAGCAGTTGAATCAGAGGAGTTCCTGGCCGTTGAACCTGGACCACGACTACTACCTTGCGGTGGGACGGATTGCCCTTCGGATGGGGAACAGATCGGAAGCGATTGCAGATTTTAACAAGGCGCAGAGTGCGGCGCCCGACAGTTCTCAGCCCAGCGACGCTTTGGGCGCTGTCTATTTCCCGCAGGGCGATTATGCAACCGCGACAATATACTTCGAGCGGTCGGTAAAAGTGAATCCTCAAGACGTCACGGCGCGCTTTTATCTGGGCACTTGCTGGATGAAGCTTGGCGAATATCAACAGGCCGCCGCCGAGTTCCATGCCGCGCGCACGATTGTCCCGGACTACTGGCAGGCCTATCAGGCTGAAGCTCGCGCGCTGGAAGCGGCCGGAGAGTCCGCCGCCGCCCGGCAGGTTCGCGCCGCAATCAAGGGAATGTAACCTCACCGGAACAGCGGCTGGCCTCATCTTACTGCAACCCTCTTCGCATACTGGTGCGAGTTTCGTTTCTGGAAGTATAATGAGGTCCGAAATCCGCTGGCTTAAGCTATCGGCCTGCAAAGGAAGCGGCTGGATAAGTTTGTGCTGGTAAGATAACGAGGCTCACAGTAGTTTTTTGGCTGAACGAACTTAAGCTGCCGCAGAATTTTCTGAAGTAATACGACAACACAAATAGGCAGAGGAATTTCTCTGAATTGGAATGAGGGGGAAGCTATGGCTGAATTCGTGACCGTGGCGAAATTGTCCGAGCTGGATCCAGGAATCGCCAAAACTGTTGAGGTGAATGGCAAGGAGATCGCGGTCTTCAATGTAAACGGAAAGGTTTTCGCTACGGACAACGTCTGCCTTCACCAGGGCGGGCCGCTGGGAGAGGGTATGCTGGAGGGCCACGTGGTGACCTGCCCGTGGCACATGTGGCAGTATAACGTCTGCACAGGTGAAAACCTGGAGGACAGTCTGCTGAAGCTGGAAACCTATCCCGTCCAGGTGGACGGCGACGACATTAAGGTTGCTGTCTAGCCCGGCTCCCGCAGAATCCGAACATTCATCAGTGAACACATGCCTGAACTTCCGGAAGTTGAAACGGTTCTGCGCGGCCTCCGCAAGCGCGGGATGGGACGACGCATCGTCGAGGTTGAAGTGGTGCACGCGGGCGTGATCGCAGGTGATGTGGGAGATTTTATTTCAAAGATCACCGGCGCGACCACGGTTGACGTGCGGCGGAAGGGCAAAGTTCTGGCCGTGGAGCTGGCAGGCCCCGGCGCATCTGGAACAAACTATCTTGTTCTCAGGCTTGGGATGACCGGACAAGTCACCATCCAGCCGGTCGACACGCCGCTCGAGCCTCACACGCACGTCCGAATGCTGTTCCACGGCGGAACAGAGGAGTTGCGTTTTCGCGACGTCCGGCGCTTTGGACGGCTGCGCTGTTCCACACGCGAGCAACTCGATATGCTGCTCAAGGGCCTTGGCCCGGACGCGCAGCAGGCGACGGAACAGGAATTCCTGCATGCCATGCGCGGTCGTCGCGGGGCCATCAAGAGCTGGCTGCTCAACCAGCAGGGAGTTTCCGGCTTGGGAAATATTTATGCGGACGAGGCCCTATTTGAAGCCCGCATTCATCCTCTCGCCCAGCCGGACCGGGTTTCTCCCGCTTCCGGGCGCCGCCTCTATCGCGCGATGCAACGCGTTCTCAAGCGTGCCGTCAGCCTTCAGGGGACCACCTTTCGCGATTACATCGACATCGAAGGCAGGCCGGGAAATTATCTTCAGCGGCTGCGCGTCTACCAGAAAACCGGCCGGCCATGTTCTCGCTGCGGAAGTTCCATTCGCCGCATCGTAATCGCAGGACGCAGCAGCCACTTTTGTCCCCGCTGCCAACGCCGTTCCGGGCATACAGCCAAAATGCGCGGTCCGCAAAGGCCGGCTCGAAGTGGTTCCTGACCAGCATTCACGCGGCTCGGCGCGGTGCGATGGCAGTTTTTCTGCTGCCGACCGTTGCGAGGCCCTGATAAAATCGGTTGCCATTCACGCGCACATCCGCTATGGTAGGCACCTCTGCCGGAGACCTTCGAGGACGGGCATGTTGTTCAAAACTTTCAGCGCGGCGACATTTGGAATTGACGCTTACCCGGTTGAAGTGGAAGTGGACATCTCCGCCGGCAAACCGGAATTCACCACCGTCGGGCTGCCCGATGCCGCTGTCCGTGAAAGCCGCGAACGCATCAAGGCGGCCATCAAGAATTGTGGTCTCGAATACCCGTTCCAGAGCATCACGGTGAATCTTGCGCCCGCAGACGTCAAGAAGGAAGGCTCCGGTTTTGACCTGCCGATTGCGCTGGGCATTCTGGGTGCGAACAGCGGCGCCCTGCTCAACAACCATCTTAAGAATTATATTTTCCTCGGCGAACTCTCCCTCGACGGCAGCATTCGCCCCATCAAAGGCGCCTTGTCAATAGCGTCCATGGCCAAGCAGAAGGATATTCGCACGCTGGTGGTGCCGGTGGAAAACGCTCCAGAGGCGGCGGTGGTGGGCGACGTACAGGTTTACGGGATGCGCTCACTGCCGGAAGTGATCGATCTCATCAACGGCGTGCGCGAGTTCAAGCCCACCAAAGTCAACACCGTCGATATGCTGGATCATGCTGGCAAGTACAGCGTGGACTTCCACGATGTGAAAGGTCAGATGCACGCCAAGCGCGCCATCGAAGTCGCCACCGCCGGAGGCCACAATATCCTGATGATCGGGCCGCCGGGCGCAGGCAAGACGATGCTGGCCAAACGCATCCCGACTATCCTGCCGCCGCTAACTTTCAATGAGGCTATCCAGACCACCAAAATTCATAGCGTCGCCGGAGTGCTCGATTCCGGCATGGGACTGGTGGGCGTGCGCCCCTTCCGGGCTCCGCACCACACCATTTCAGACGCCGGCCTGATTGGCGGCGGCGCCGTGCCCCGTCCGGGCGAGGTGAGCCTGGCGCACAATGGCCTGCTGTTTCTCGATGAGCTTCCGGAATTCGCCCGCAACGTACTCGAGGTGATGCGCCAGCCGCTTGAGGACGGCTCCGTCACCATCTCGCGAGCGTCCATGTCGCTCACGTTCCCGTCGCGCTTCATGCTGGCCGCGGCTATGAATCCGTGTCCGTGCGGATTTTTCAATGACCCTTCGCGCGATTGCTCCTGCACGCCTCCCATGATCCAGCGCTACGTCTCAAAGATTTCGGGCCCACTGCTCGATCGCATTGACATCCACATCGATATGCCCGCGGTCAAGTACAGCGAGCTGCGGCAGAGTTCGGGCGGCGAAAGCTCCGAGCAGATTCGTGAGCGCGTCGTCCGCGCCCGCGAGCGTCAATTGCAGCGATTCGAAGGCGAGAAGATCTATTGCAACGCGCAAATGAGCCCAAGGCAGCTCCGGAAATACTGCGGTCTCTCGGCGGATTGCGAACACTTGCTCGAGAGCGCGATGACTCGCCTGGGGCTTTCCGCGCGCGCCCACGACCGCATTCTCAAGGTGTCGCGCACCATCGCCGACCTCGATGGCGCCGAGTCCATCGGCTCCGCGCATGTTTCGGAAGCCATCCAGTACCGCTCGCTCGACCGCAATTACTGGGCGTGAGATGGGCCTTTGCGCCTCTGCGAGATAAGCGTTGTATTTTTAGCGATTAGCCGTCGCTTTGATCGTGCGGCATTCATTTCCTGTATAATGAAGGGTTAACGTTCTCTTCTCTCCTGGGCGAAGCAGCCAGGTAAATCACTTCAGACACGTTCTCGAACGGAGGCTTTGATGGCGGAACACATGGTCCAATGCGTGAAATTCCAGAAGGAGTTGCCCGGCCTTGATGAACCGCCCTGGCCCGGAGAACTGGGCCAGCGAATTTATGACAACGTGTCGCAGGAAGCTTGGAAGCTCTGGCTGGAACACCTCAAGATGCTGATCAACGAATACCGCCTGGCCCCCGCCAACCCGGAGTCGCAGGAGATCATCGCGCAGCAGATGGAACAATTCTTCTTTGGCGAAGGCGCCGCATTGCCGCCGGGCTACGTACCACCGCAGAAAAAGGCATGATCCGGAATTGCAGCGCCCTGTTTCACTCCCGGCGTGCCACTCTGAAATTTTGCGTCTCGCTTCACATCACCGGCAGCGCCGTACCCATCACGAAGCGCATTTTCTGATGGGCCTCGCGCAGAGCCCCCTCGACGAATTCGGGTGACGCACCGCGCGCGAAGATAAATCCGGGATAACTCGTCCCCTCTGGAAGCGGTATTAGCTTCTGGTTTGGCTGGGCCGTAATGACGATTTCTTCCACGCCGGGTGTCGCGCGGGCAGCCTCGATCCCTTCAATCTGCTGAAAGATACCTGCCATGGGCACAGGGATCATCATCACTCCTGATGCCGCCTCCTCGCGCCGGATAGTCTCGATATTTTCTCCCAGTGCCAGCCGGATAATCAGTTCTTCCAGCGAAATATGCTCGTCCCGCCCGGCGGCGTGGAAGCGCAGCGCGCGCGAGCACAGCCCGCCGATCGAACGTGCCGCCACCTCCAGAATCCAAGGCCCCCTCCGGTTGATTCGCAATTCGGCATGCAACGGGCCGTGATGGAGGCCCAGTGCCTGCACTGCCCGCCGAATTGTTTCTTCGACCTCTGCCTGGGTTTCGAGCGGAAGCCGCGAAGGGGTCGCGTAGATGCTCTCTTCAAAATAGGGGCCAACCAGCGGGTCAGGCTTGTCGAAGATCGCCAGCACCTTCAACCGGCCGCGATCGACAATGCCCTCGACGGCGATTTCTTCTCCGTCGATGTATTCCTCCACCTGCACATAATGGCTGGTTTCATCGCGCTTCACCTGGACCTCCGGGGAGCGCAGCAGTGTTTGAATCTGTTTGAATGCGTCGATGAACTCCCGCGCGTGGTTGGCGCGAATCACCCCGCGGCTTGCAGAGAGAGCCAGCGGCTTGAGTACGCAGGGGAACCCAATGGGTACAACTCCATCTTTCACGATGTCTTCCGGATGAGCGGCTATGGGGAACCGGGTAAAGCGCGGAACGTTGAGCCCACATTCCGCAAGCCGCTGGCGCGAGCGGTACTTGTCTCGACAAATATCTGACGTTTGGGGAGGATGGAACAGCAGCCCCAGCATTTCCGCAGCTCTGGCGGCGGTGGGAGGCGTCGCATCGCCCAGCGCCACAATGGCGTCCACCGGGAGGCGGCCTGCATATTCGACGATTTTCGCGGCGGACTCGGCCGGATTTTCGAACTTCAACGCCAGCGCGCCATCCTGCCAGGGATCGTCCAGCACGTGGCAGCGGTCGCTTCCGAAGGCGACTACCACGCCCAGCTTTTCGGCCACCTGGACGAACGCGCGGGTCTGATAGCCCGTGGTTGTCGTCAGCAGCAGCAATCGCCGATTTTCGCCGCCTGCCGTTGATTGCCCGGCTTCGGAAGCGCGAACTTTCGAAACGTCAGGCCGATGCAAAGTTGCCTTTGTGCCCCTCGTAGAATTTTTTCATCCCGGCGTTGGCGTCCAGGATCACGGGCAGCCGGCTCTGGAGCCCGACCAGGGCGCGGGCTGGAATTGAAATCAGCACTTCCTGTTCCTTGATGTCCGCAAACGTCCGGGCGCCCATGCACGCCATGCTGACCGTTGTGTCGTTGCTTTTCATCGACGCGGGAATCACCGCGCAGGCGGGCCGTCCCAGCGTGCGGCTTTCATGTCCCATGCCCCACGATGCCACGCCGCTGGCTTCTGAAATCACCATCGCCTGGAAAGGCGTGGCGACGATGAGCACAATGTCGGGCTGAATTTCGACAAAATCTCTCAGCGGACCGTAGACGATTACGCTGTGCTTTTTCTCCACTGTCGGAACGTTGCCGGCCTCGGCAGCTTCGAGATAAGAAATCTTCCCCATCATCCCGATCAGATCCATGGCCTTATCTGAAACAGCCTGCGGAATCTGGAATCCCTGCGTAATAGCGCCGATGGGACAGTTGTAATGGTCCGCCGCCGTGGCGTAGAACAATTCGCGCTCGGCAGCCTTCCAGAAAGTGCATGCCGAGGGAACGGCTTGGTCATAGTGTTTCACTCCGCTGGGAGCCTGGTCGAGAAAAGCGATTCCAATCGGCGTGTGGCTCAGCTTCAATTTTTCCATAAGACTTTCCGCAAACTTTGCGTATGCCAAGGGTCCTCTCTTTCGTAATCGCTGCGGTTGGTCGGGCGGGAATTAAATCCTTCAAACCCGCCTTAGTATCAACTTCATCAGACAACTGCTTTGCCTTGATGCAGGGAGGCCAACTGGTCTCCGGTGGGCTCGGCTCAGCAATACCAGGGTTCAGTCAGATAAGGAATGGCGGCACGGTTCAGCCGATTCTCGCCTCGCAGCGCCGGCGGCTCGACTCCTGCAGCTCCGTAGGCCATCGCCGCAACGCGCTCATAGATCGCCAGCCGCGTTGCCTTCTGCTTTCCACCTTCGTGAACAATGCTCTGTACGCTTGCGCACAACCCATCCACCCGCGGATCGGCGTTCCGCCACGGGTAGACCAGCATGTTTTCATCGAACCGCCCCACCGTCCGCGCGATGTCCGGAAGCTCCAGCAGCCGCGAGCCGGCAGGGATCAGCAGGCGAATGCCAAGCTGGACCGGCGCGACATCATCAGCCAGGCCCAGTTGTTGCAGGCCGGCAATAAAGCCGCAATAGCTTTCTAGTGTCGTCCACGGAGTGAAGGCGACAAACGTGGGCGACAGCGCTAGTCCTGCCTGCCTGCACAATTCGAGCACGCGGACAAAATCCTGGTGCCTGTGACCCTTCTCCAGCCGGCGGAGAACTCCATCATCGAAAGATTCTACGGCGGTGGTCACAAAGGCGCATCCCGTTTCGTGCAGCACTGGCAGGCGCTCTGAGTGCTTCAGCAGATGTTCCACCTTGATGGTCACGTCGTAAGTGATCTCAGGATGCTCCGCGTGCAATGCCGTAACGATCCGCATGGCGTGGCGGATGCCGTTGAAGAAGTCAGGATCACCGAAGGTGATGTGCTCCGCGCCCATCGCTATCTGTCGGCGAACGTCTTCAAGCACGACCTGCGGCTGCACGATGCGAAACACACCGTCATAAACGGGGACGATGGGGCAATGGCGGCAGCGATGCTTGCACCCCCGGCTGGCTTCTGTATAACCTGTCACTCGGGCTTTGCCGTCTTCACCCACCAATTTCGCGTAGCGGTCGAGCGGCGGAAGTGATTGCCGTTCCGGCGCCATAAAATTCTGCCGCGCCAGAGAGATTAGCGGCAGGGTCTCCTTCGTTTGGACAGCCTTCCCGCCCCGCAGCCGCTCGAAAGCTGTTACCAAACCTTCTTCAAATTCACCGCCCAGAATGGTCTGTGCTCCGAGCTTCCGCAGCAATGCTTCATTCATAGGCGCATAAAGACCAAAGCAGCAGACGTGAGCGCGCGGGTTCAACTGCTGCATCTTGGGCAGAATCTGCGCAGCCAACCGGGTTGCCGTGTGCATCGGCACATAAATCGCCACAAAATTGGCTGCGCTGACTGCTGCCTCATCGAGCGGCTGGCACGAGAGGTCGAGACAGGTGACCTCCGAGCCAGCGCGACGTAGCCAGGCGGCAGGCGACGCCAGACCGAAAGGCTGGCGGCCAAGCTCATAAGTGGAGATTAGTACGCTCTTCAATAGCATGATCGAATGTTATCGAGCGATTCAGAGGAATAGCCCAAGAAGTCATCTTATCAGTCGCTGTGGCGATCCTCAAAGAACTCCGGATGGCGGGTCGTGTCTCAGCTTGAAATATCCGCGTTGGGCGGAACGCGGACCTCTGGTTATTGGTCACACCGACAATGCGACGCGCAGATCGTGTCCAACCTCATTGTGCGGAACGTCGGCTCAAGCTATTCTGAAGAACCTGGGGTGGAGATTTTGTACCATGGCAAAGTTCGTGTATGAATTGAACCAGTCCCTGGACGGCTACGTCGACCATATGAAAATGGGGCCACCCCGTCCAACTCTCTTTCGTCACTTCATAGAGCAGGTGCGCGGTCTGACGGGCATGGTGTACGGTCGCCGCATGTACGAGCTAATGCGTTATTGGGACGATGACCTTCCGGATTGGGACGCGGAGGAACGCGACTACGCGGCGGCGTGGCGGAGCCAGCCGAAGTGGGTTGTGTCGCGCACGTTGACGTCGGTCGGCCCCAACGCCACACTTGTCGAGAATGACATCGAGGCGGTGATACGCGGGCTGAAGGCTCAGCTAGTTGGGGAGATTGAAGTTGCCGGGCCAAACTTGGCAGGAAGCCTAACCGACCTTGGTCTTATTGATGAGTATCGACTCTACCTCCATCCCATCGTGCTTGGTCGTGGCAAGCCATTCTTTGCAGGCCCCCGGCCGCCGCTCCGCCTTATGTCCAGTGCTCTAATTGCCGAGGACGTGATTAGGTTGACGTACGTTCCTGCTTAAACGCGCGACTCGTCCGACGATTGCGTCGACTCGTCAGGTCCGCTTTGGTCGAAACCCGAATTTCAAACTGAGACACTACCGCATGGCGTGCAGCTTTGCGGCGTCATCAATGTCTCCTCCGCATTGGTCGACTGGTATCAGGCCTTGTGGTTGTGTTGATCGTGCTTGATTTTTTTTCGTTCTGTCCATAGCATAAAAATGAGTGGGGTGTTGCACCAGCAGCGAATGTGGGCGCTGGCTGGGTTTTGCCTCAGGTGCCCTAAAAGCCTGGATCGCTTTGCGGTCTGCCCGAAAGGGCACCCCCAATTTCTTTTTTCGTGGGCACACCGATTTTTTCTGAACTCCGGGCTGCCCGGATACAAAATTGCTCAAGGTTGGGAATGGTAATTCGAACCTGGCGTTATGGTGTGCTAGCAACGCGGCGTTCCGGCGCACGCCGAAAATTTGGCCCCGACTGCGTAAATAATGCCGGTTTCGCTAAATTTCACTAGAGAGGTTGGAGATAAATCTTATGACGCTTCTTCGAACGCTTGCTGCCACTTGTTTGCTGGCTGGATCAATGGCGTATGCTGTTACGCTGTCGTTTGCCGCCAACGCTCCCAACGGCGCCGACATTTTCAAGGAAAAATGCTCGATGTGCCATGGGATTAACGGCAAAGGCTATGCTGCCATCAAGACTCCCGATTTTACGGATGCCAAGTGGCAGGCGGCGCACTCCGACAAGGAGCTGATGAACGCCATCGAAAATGGCGTTAAGGGTACGGCGATGGTTTCCTTCAAGGACAAGCTCAGCCAACAGGAAATGGCGGCAGTGCTGAAGTACATTCGTTCGCTGGGCGGCGCAAAGAAATAAGAAAAGGCTTTAACGTATTTCGCGGTGAGCCGGCGCCGGCGTTCTCCGGCGACAACCCCCAGACCCTTTCCGAGAGCCGATGCCGCCGCTTCATCGCTGGTCCTTATAATCACCGCCCTGAGCACGAGGTATTAGGGTCCTTCGAACTTTTCTGGAATTGTACCCTCCCGGGATTACACCAATCCTCCTGGCGCCGAGCGCCCAACGGTCCTATGATGAAGGCATCTGGCATTCCCAAGATTTTTCCGAATCCAGTGAAGAGGTTCTGCAATGGGTAGGAAGTATAAGCAGCAGGGCTACATGGACTCTGGCGACGATGGACGCGGTGGGCGGCCGCAGCAGAAGAAACCTGAGACGTTCGGCCCACGAACTCCCACCATGCCGGGCCAGCGCTCCGTCTGGCGATGCGCTTCCTGCGCTGCACTGCTGCCGGCCGGGATTGACCAGCAGGCGAAGTGCCCCAACTGCGGCGCCGAACTTCACAGTTGCCGGCAATGCACATTTTTTGATACCGCGAGCCGTTTCGAATGCACCAAGCCTGTGACGGTACGCCTGCCGAAAAAGGAAGCCCGCAACGAATGCTCCTTTTTCGTCCCGCGAACCACGATTGAACGCGAGACCTCTTCCTCAAAGCCGCTCGATGCGCGGGCAGCTTTTGAAAACCTCTTTCGGAAGTAGAACCCACGTAATCACCTCTCGCCCAGATCAGCAGCCGCAAGATCAGTCTGCCTGCGGCCAAACTGGTCCTACCCGAAAATCTGCTGCCGTGCGGCCTCGGAGATTGCAACGACGGCAGGATTTTTGATTTTTCTTTCCACCGAAATCGCATAAAAGCGCGAACGGATCGAGCTGGTGCGGCCTACCATCCTAAAGCCGTACTGCCGCAATTCGTCATCCAGAATGGACGGAGCGGCGAAGGCGCCGTGGCCCGCTTCTGCAAACGTCCGGAGCAGCGAAAAATCGTCAAATTCACCCACCACCAGCGGCCGGACCTGCTGCTGGTCGAACCACTGATCGAGGCTGACCCTGAGGGAACTGTCACCGGTGGGCAGCAGAAACGGAACGCCTCCGAGCGAATGCGGAAAACCTCGCCGCAGCTTTTTCGCGGTCGCGCTCTTGTCGTAAAAGGCTATATCGCACTCACCGAGCAGATGGTTAAAGGCGCGCACCTTGACCTGCGGCCCAACAGGGGCGTCGGCAAGCACGACGTCTACTTCATTGACGGCGAGTTCGGCCAGCAGGTGCTCAACCCGGTGCTCATGACAAGTGATCCGGACAGGCCCCGCGAGCTGAAGGGCAGGGTTGATCAGCTGATAGGCGATCCATTTCGGTAGCGAGTCGGCCACACCAACCCGCAGCCGGATGGGACGGCCGGGCGGATGCCCCTCGAGCGTTTCCTTCAATTCGCGCCCGAGCGAGAAAATTTCTTCAGCATAGCGGAATGCCACACTGCCCGCCTCGGTCAGCACCAGCCGGCGGCCGGATCGAGCGAAAAGCTTCTCGCCAAGCTGATCCTCAAGGCGGGAGATCTGCGCGCTGATGGTTGGCGGCGCCAGCAGAAGTTCCTCCGACGCCTTGGCGATGCTGCCCGTGCGGGCGACCGTCCAGAAGTAAAGCAGGTGATGATAATTGATCCATTCCATAGCACTATTATAGTTAGTAAAAATCTATCGATGAAGACGAAACTTTCTACTTTTCTAATCCCGGAGAGCTTGTTACAAATAATCATGTGCGACGCACTGCAACCCATGGGGAAAAACTCAACATGGAGGAGACTTATGAGGATGACACTTGGCAGGATCGGTTGGGGGGTTTTTGGAACCTTGTTTCTGATGACCCCGCTTTTCGCTTCCAATTCAAAGCATGAGGCGAAGACCGACAACACGCCAGCTTACAATTGGGCGTACGCTGAAGAAGCTTCTGGGCTGCTCCAGCAGATCCGGTCACTATCGTCCAAGGCTGCTAACCGGGCTGACCTCCTGAATATCGCTTCGCGGCGAAATTCGCTCGACTGGAGGAGCCACGCTCTGCATCTCGATGAGATCAGCACACACATCAACGCGATGGGCGAGAAGCTTGATCGTCTTCAGGAGATTCAGGGCATGATTGCTCCGTGGCAGCAGGAGGCCGTTGATCGGGTGTTGCCAACTGCGGCGGCCCTCGCCGACTACACCGAAGAGGCCATTGCCTTTCTGAACGAAAACAAGATCAGGCTGTGGACGCCAGCTTACACGAACCGCGTCAAAGCCATGTCGGAACATGTCGATCAGATCAACAGTACAGTCGGCACGTTTTTGGACTATGGAGCCACCTCTGACCGGTTGACGGAGCTTGAGAACCGGATCGAATTCACCGGGGCGTAACCCGGGTTTTATCGGGAACCACATCGCACCAGGTTGAGCCTGGGTCGGCCGGAGGGCGCAACCGGCAGCGGATAACGATCTGCAAGGTGATTTGCCCGAAGGCCGGCGATGTGGTTCCCGCACTTTTTTCTGCTGCGCCCCGTTGATTCCCTGGTTCATAATGAATCCCGCCGGGTTCCAATAGGCCGTGACGTCGCCCGCCAAGTCAGAAGCGGGTATCCACGGTCAGTGGTGTTCTGACCGTGGGTTTTTATCCGCGATCGATATCTCTTCGGTAGCCGCACATAATCAATTTTGATCGGGCAACTTTGGACCACCTCACGCTCAAAACCCGAGCCTCGCTCGCGAGCCCTCCATGACCTCGATCATTGTCCCGTACTCGGGCGCATCAAAGGACCGAACCGAACGACGCAAGTTGACGGTCACATAAAAGATTCGGTCCGTGGTACGAAGGCGATGCACGTTCGACACGGCGGCACTTATCTACGCCAAATTCACACAGTTTGGCACTATAGACAAGGCTTTCCTGTCGGCCGGTATTCCGCCTTGCGACAACTGGCCGTGGCTACCCGCTCGAACTGTCGTCAGGCCCACATGTCTAGTCTTTCCGGGAGCAGATTCCCGCTAAGAAAATGAGGGCCGCAACCCTTTCAAGGCGGCGAGAAGTGTGTTAGCCTGAAGGTTGTGCGGGGAGGCGTATGGGCCGACCATTGCACAGCCATTTATGGCCTTGATTGTGCCTTCGCTGCTTGCAGGAGACTTTGCTCGTCTGGGGGAATCACTGGCTCTGATTGAGGCTTTGGGAGCATCGGCCATTCATATGGACGTTATGGATGGTCATTTCCGACCTCAGATTTCTGCCGGGCAGCCGGTGATTCGCAGCATTCGAAAGGCGACCCGTTTGAAGGTGGACGTTCACCTGATGGTCGAGCGCCCTGAGCGCTATGTCGAGGATTTTGTTGAGGCTGGAGCGGATTCCCTTACAATCCACCTTGAGGCAACCCAGAACATACCCCTGGCAATCGACCGGGGGCGAAGACTCGGAGCAAAAGTGGGTCTGGCTCTGAGTGCTGCTACGCCAGTGGCAAACTGTTTCGAGGTCCTGGAAGACCTCGATTTCGTGGTGTTGGAGACGGGGACTGGAAGGCTTTTGGCGCGCTCGCTTAGAAAAGTGGCGACCCTCGTAAACGAACGCGAGACGCGTGGCCTGAGTTTTGCCATAGCGGCGGAGGGCGACGTCGGAGCCGGCGAGGCGGAGAAACTGTTTCCTGCCGGTGTAGACATCCTTGTGGTCGGTTCCGCCATCTTTGATAAAAATGAGCGGGGTGAAGCCATGCGTGCCCTAACCCGGGCACTCAACGGCAGTTCCCCGGCTTTCGGGCAGGAAATAGAGTCCCGGGTCCAATGAACCTGGGTGCTGCGGGCGATTCGCGTTGTTACGCAAGCTAAAGCTTTCCCGAGGTTTGCGGGTATTCGCAAGGAGATCATGACAGACTGCTTGAGGCATAGAGCACAGGACGCGGTCCAAGGCTTGAGTGCGTGTGCGTGCGAACCCGAGGCAATCGCGTCCCGAGCTCGCTGGGCTGGACTACTTTTCCTGCTGGTTGTCGGCGTCATGACATTATCAGGCTGCGTCTTGTTTGTGCACCGAGGGTCCACGGACAACCTGCTCCCAACCGGCCAGCAGCCCGATAAAATTCTCTATCAAAAATCTATTGATGCCATTGCTCACGGCCACTATGACGTGGGCCGGCTGACGCTCCAGGCGCTGCTCAATACCTATCCGGACAGCGAATACCTTGCCAAGGCTAAACTGGCGATTGCAGATTCCTACTTTGAGCAGGGTGGAACTGCAGGGCTTACCGAGGCCGAGGCCGAGTACAAGGATTTCCAGACGTTCTTCCCTACGGCTCCCGAGGCGCCGATGGCCCAGTATCGAGTGGCGATGTCGCATTTCCGGCTGATGGGGAAACCTGACCGCGACCTCAGCCAGATCCGGCTGGCCCAGGCGGAGTTTAAGGAATTTCTTCTGAAGTATCCCGACAGCGACCTGATGCCCCGCGCCAAGGCCCGGTTGCGCGAGGTTCAGGAAGTCCTGGCCCAGGGTGAATTTGAGATTGCGCGATTCTACTTTGAGAAGCGGGCCAATCCGGCAGCGGAGTCACGCCTGTTGGAAATTGTGAACCATTATCCCTCATTCAGCGATGCCGATAAAGCGTGCTGGTACCTGGCGCAGACCTATGAACGCTTAAAAAAGCCGAACCAGGCTGTTCCGTACTACGCTCGAATTCTGACCGACTACCCTCTAAGCCCGATGGTCCCCGATGCCAAGGGGCAGCTTGTTGCCATGCACCAGCCCGTGCCCCAGGCCAGTAGAGCCACCTTGGCACGTGCCCACGCCGACGCTCTGCACGACGTTCAGCTGAGCCTGATGCAGAAGGTTATGGGCACCTTCTCCAGTGCGCCGAACCTCAACTCCACGCGCCACGGACCTGTGGTCCTTACGAATCCCTCCAACAACCCCGTTATGATGGCAAAGAATCCCCAGCCCGGCGAAAGCTCAGGAACGACAATCGCTGTCCAGCCGGTGGGCGAGGAAGCCCTGAAGAGCGGCAAAGCCGTTGATCCTGCCGCGGCGACGGACAATTCGGCTGTCGCCAAGGCATCGGGCGATCCTAAGGAAAAAGACAAGACTTCGGACAAGTCCAGTGACGAAAAAGAGACCGCTACGGTCCCGAAGAAGAAATCAGGCCCTCTCCATATGTTCAAAAAGGTCCTTAAGCCATTCTGACCTCAGGGCTTAGCATCCTTCCGGCTTCATAACATCAGGAGAACTCCTTTCAGATCGTCGGCTCGCGCCGGCGGAACTTGGAGTCTTGGCCAAGAGGGCCCATTCTGGGGGCAGGTTACCCGTGTTCGATTTTGACACGGTGCCCTGCGTCACTTTCTCGCACGGAGGTTTAGCGGCAGCAAGTTGACCGGCTCTCGGCCTGACGATATAGTAATCTAACCTTAAGCTTTGCCACGTGAGTTGTTTATGATCCGCGCTTGCGGCGGGGGCTTTTCAGTGCCTGGGCTGCAGGTGGTGATGCACCGGGATTGGAGTGAGAGTGCAAACCGAGATCCCCAAGATCTATTCTCCTGAATCGATTGAACCTTACTGGGCACGTGTTTGGGTTGAGAAGGAACTCTACCGCCCTGTGGGCGATTCTGTCTGTAAGCGTTTCAGCCTGGCGATCCCGCCGCCGAATGTGACCGGTTCGCTCCACATCGGGCACATGCTGGAACACACGGAGATTGACATCCTGATGCGTTGGCATCGCATGCGCGGTGAAGACGTTCTGTGGCTACCAGGGACCGACCATGCTTCCATTGCGACTCAAATGGTGGTCGAGCAGGAGATCGGGCGCGAGGCGCTGCCGGAACTTGCGGGACGGGCTTCGGCAACGGCTGCCTGGAGGCGCGAGGGACGGCGCCTGCGCATTGAAATGGGGCGGAAGAAGTTCCTGGAACGCTGCTGGCAGTGGAAGGAACAGAGCGGCGGGAGAATCAGGAAGCAGATGGAGCGGCTGGGAACTTCGGTCGATTGGACGCGCGAGCGCTTTACGATGGACGCCGAGTACTCCCGAGCCGTGTTCCAGGTTTTTGCGCGACTTTACAAGGATGGATTGATTTATCGGGGCACCTACATCGTGAACTGGTGCCCGCGCTGCGGCACAGCGGTGAGTGACCTCGAAGTGGCCCACGAAGAGCGAGCGGGCAAGCTCTGGTACATACGTTATCCTTTTGAAGACGGTACGGGCTACGTCACTGTTGCGACAACGCGTCCGGAAACCATGCTGGGCGATACCGCTGTGGCAGTGAATCCTTCGGATGAGCGCTACCGCCAGGTCGTGGGCAGCAAGCTGGGACTGCCGCTGCTCAAACGTGTTATCCCGATCGTTGCCGATGAGTTCGTCGATCCTGAGTTCGGGACTGGCGCGGTGAAGGTGACGCCGGCCCACGATCCTAATGATTTTGCGATCGCCAGCCGTCATAACCTGCGGCAGTTGAAGATTCTGGATGAAGAGGGGCGCATGACGGAAGCCGCCGGCCCCTACCAGGGTCTCGATCGCTATAAGGCTCGCGAGCGGATCCTGGATGACCTTCGAGCAGCCGGGCTGCTGGAGAGGGAACAAGACCACGATCTCAGCGTTGGCACCTGCAGCCGCTGTAAAACCGTGGTTGAACCGATCCTGTCGAAGCAGTGGTTCATGAAGATGCAGCCGCTGGCCGGGGCCGCCATCCGTGCGGTGGAGGAAGGCCGCATCAGGATTGTCCCCGAGAACTATCGCAAGATTTATCTGGACTGGATGCACAACATTCATGACTGGTGCATTTCGCGCCAACTCTGGTGGGGCCACCGCATCCCTGTGTGGACGTGCAGGCATTGCGGCGAGGTGATTGTTTCGGAAGAGTCGCCGGGAACCTGCCCGAAGTGCGCGGGCAGATCGCTTCAGCCTGAGACCGACGTGCTCGATACCTGGTTCAGTTCGGCGTTGTGGCCATTCGCGACGCTGGGCTGGCCTGAAAATACGGACGATCTGCGACGCTACTATCCGACCGACCTGATGATTATGGGATTCGATATCCTGTTTTTTTGGGGCGCGCGCATGATCATGATGGGCCTCAAGTTTATGGATGACGTGCCGTTTCGCGAACTCTACATCCATGCGCTGGTGCGCGATGCCGAACGCCAGAAAATGTCAAAGACCAAGGGCAACGTGATTGATCCGCTCGAGGTGACGGAGCAATACGGAACAGATGCCGTGCGCTTTGCGCTGGCCATCAGTGCCGCGCCGGGCACCGACATCGCTTTCAGCTATGACAAGATCAAATCGTATCGCGCATTCGCCAACAAGATCTGGAACGCCGGTCGTTTTATCGTGATGAACCTCGAGCAGCTTGCTCCGGAAGTCCGCGATCGCGTTTCAGCGGCGACGCAAGCGGCTCCGAAGGACGGCTTTGAGCCCCTGCCCACAGAACCGGCCCTGGCGCTCGCGGACCAATGGATGTTTTCGCGCCTTGCGGCAGTTACAACGGAAATTGAAGAAGCGCTGGCGGGCTACCGCTTCCACGAAGCTGCTTACAAGGTCTATCACTTTTTTTGGCACGAATTCTGTGATTGGTATCTGGAATGGATAAAGCCGGAAATCACCAGGGCTCTGGGCCCGGAAGACTCCTGCAACCCCTGGGCGAACCTTCTGCTGAGTTTCGAGTCGGCGCTGCACCTGCTGCACCCGTTCATGCCGTTCATCACGGAGGAGCTCTGGCACCGCCTGCCGAATCACGCCGACGAGGTTTCAATTTCGCTGAGGTCGTTCGCGATGGTGAGTGAGCGGGCCGCAAATCCCACGGCGGAAGAAGAGTTCGAGAACATCCGCAGCCTGGTGGTTGCAGCGCGGAACGCCAGAGCGGAATCAGGTTTGCAGAAGGAAGCAGTCGGGGCGCGAGCGGCGAGTGAAGACGCGGCGGTTCTTGAGCTTTGCAATGTTCACCGGCAAACTATTCAGAGGTTAGCCGGGCTTGAATCGCTGGAGATCGTGTCTGGGCGGCTTGAAGGGGGAATCCCCATAACCTCCGCCTTTGAATTTCAGCTTGTCTATGAAAAGCAGGTTGATGATGAGGCCGAGCGTGCGCGGCTGACCAAAGAAAAAGAAAAATTAGAAGCAGGCCTGGCCAGGGTGAAAAAGCAGCTCGAAAACCGAAGCTTTCTCGATCGGGCGCCTGAAGATGTTGTTCGGAAGACGGAAAATCATCGCGCAGAGCTTGAAGTTCAATTTCAGAAGGTTGTTGAATCTCTCGAAAGGTTGGGATGACAGTGTGGCGGAAGTGAATCGAGGCAATTCCGCATCGCTCGACGAGATGGTATCAGGCCTTCCTGTCCAGCAGGTCCGCAAGGTTGTTTCCCGCGCCCTTGTTGAAGACCTCGGCGATGGCGATTTAACCACCAGCCTGACTGTCCCTGAAACTGCAAAGGCGCGGGGAACGTTCTATTCCAAGCAGCCTCTCGTTGTGGCCGGGCTTCCCGTGGCGGCGGAAGTTTTTCGAATGCTGGAACCGGATTACGAGTGGAATGCCGTAATTTCGGACGGCACGAGGGTCTCCGCAGGTGAGCCACTGGCCAGGGTGGAAGGAAAAGCCGCCACGCTATTATCCGGTGAACGCGTAGCCTTGAACTTTCTTCAACGGTTGAGTGGCATCGCGACGCTTACGCGGAAATTCAAAGATCAACTGCGAGAACTGAAAACGGAATTGCTGGACACCCGCAAAACGACTCCCGGCCTGCGGATTCTTGAGAAGTATGCGGTAAGCATGGGCGGTGGAGTGAACCATCGTATGGGGCTGGACGATGGGACACTGATCAAGAACAACCACATTGCGATCGCGGGCGGCATTGGTGCAGCAATTCAAAGAGCGAGGACCGGACGGCAGGCCGGGAGGCCGATTGAGGTTGAAGTTCAGACGCGGGAGGAACTCGAAGAGGCGATTACGGCCGGCGCGGATATTGCCCTGCTCGACAACATGTCGACAAGCGAAGTTGCGCAGTGCGTCAGCCTGGCGCGCGGCCGCGTGCTCCTCGAAGTATCGGGGGGCGTGAGCCTTGACAACATCCGTGCTTACGCCGAGACCGGAGTTGACAGAATTTCCGTTGGCGCGCTGACGCACTCCGCCCCTGCCGTGGACATCAATTTCCTGATCGAGCCTTTATAAGCTGAACCGGCACGCTTCGGCGTTCGACGGGGTTCGGGCAAGGGCGCGCGCTCCGCGCGCTCGTGGGAACGCACATGACCATCGGACCCACAGATCACAAGATTGATCGCCTGGTCCACCTGCTGGTCAGGAATGCAACCGTGGTGGTGCCGGGGCCCAAGATTGCCTCTGAGATTGGCGTGTCAAGATCGACGGTGTGGGAGTGGACCGAGAAATTGCGGGAGCTGGGCGTTGCCATCAAGGGACATCCAAGGCACGGCTATCAGCTTGAGAGATTGCCCGACGTATTGGTGCCGAGCCTCGTGCGGGCCGAACTCCCGAACGCAGAAATCGGGCATAAGGTCATCCACTACTTTCGCACCGACTCCACCAACAGCGTAGCGCTGGCGCTGGGGGCGCGGGCTGCATCCCATGGCACGGTCGTCATTGCGGAGGAGCAGACGTCCGGGCGAGGGCGGCTGGGGAGGAACTGGTATTCGGAAAAATCCAGCGGGATCTATACTTCGATTGTCCTGCGGCCAGCGCTTGCGCCAGCGACTGCGCCAATCCTGACGCTGCTTGCGGGCGTTGCGGCGCATCACGCCGTGCGTTCGGCCGCGGGCATCGGTGCAGACATTCGCTGGCCCAACGATCTGCTGGTCAACGGAAAAAAGGTTTGCGGAATTCTGACCGAGATGAAGGCTGAAGTTGACCGCCTTCACGTGGTGGTGCTGGGAATCGGGATCAACGTGAACCATACGTCGATGCCGGACGAGCTTCGAGAAACTGCGACATCGCTTGCGCTTGAAGGCGGACGCCACTACTCGCGGCTGCAGATACTGGCCGAATTGCTTCGCGAGGTGGAACATTACTATCATATGCTCTTGAACGAAGGCAGCGCGGCGATCGTTCGGGAGTGGTCGGCGGCATCGAGCTATGCTGATGGAAAGCGTGTTCGCGTGAAAGCGGGCGGGTGTGAATACTCCGGCGTCACCCAAGGTATGGACGCGAGTGGCGCGCTGAAGATTCGCCGCGACGACGGCCGGCAGGAACTGCTGGTGGCGGGTGAAGTTACTGAACTGAGATAGACCTGCGTTCGCCTCTTTTTATCCAGGGCGCTTCGTATGGAGCAGAGAGCCTATGCTTCTCGTCATTGATGTTGGCAACACGAACACATGTCTCGGAATCTTTAAAGAGCGGGAGTTGTTCGCCCAGTGGCGTCTGTCAACGAATCGTGAGCAGACCGCCGACGAATACGGCATCCTCAGCCGAAATCTTCTCACTCTGGGCGGAGTCCAGCCTGACGAGATCAAGGCCGCGATGGTGTCCAGCGTGGTCCCCACACTCAATCCGGTAATCCAGGAGATGGCTGAACGCTACTTCCACGTTCAGCCCTATTTTCTAGGCCCTGGAGTACGCACCGGAATGGCTATCCACTATGACAACCCGCTGGAGGTGGGAGCCGATCGCATTGCCAACGCGGTTGCAGCATTTGAAAAATACGGCGGTCCGTGCATCGTGGTGGATTTCGGCACTGCCATCACTTTTGATGCTGTCTCTGTAAAAGGCGAATATCTGGGCGGAGTGATCGCACCGGGTATCGGCATTTCAGCGGAGGCGTTGTTTGCACGCGCAGCCCGCCTGCCGCGCGTCGAGATTCGCGAGCCTGAACGAGTGATCGGCGCCAATACGGTTTCAAGCATGCAGGCGGGACTGTTCTATGGGTCCGTGGGACTGGTGGACGGAGTTCTTGCCCGCATGTGCGCAGTGATGGGCCCAAAAGCGCGCGTGGTCGCCACGGGCGGCCAGGCGGAATTGCTGGCTTCGGCTTTGAAGCACAAGCCTCCGGTGGACCCTTTCCTGACCCTTGAAGGGCTTCGGATCATCTACGAACGAAATGCTTCGTCCGCTCATCGTAAATAGCATTGGAAAATTATTTTAATTACTTTACCGAAATTGAGGAGTGCTTCCAGCGGGCGCGCGGCTCCACGACTTTGCTCTCGACCCTGGACTGGGCACTCATCGAATCATGGAAAGACGCAGATATCCCGCTGGAAGCCGTGCTGATCGGCATCGAGCGAACCTTTGAGAAGTATCACAAGCGGCCGAAGCGATTCCAGAAAGTCAACAGCCTGGCATATTGTTTGCAGGAAGTTCTGCGCTCCGCCGAACAGGCCGACAGGGCTGGAACCGGAGCTGCGCGTGAACAATCAGGCGAGGAAGAGCCGGTTTTTGCCAGGAATGACATCGTCGGGTTTCTTAGCCGGAACCGAGAGATTCTTCAGCGTGCAGCGGCATCGCAGGAGGCCAGGGGCGAGAGCATTCTGGCACTCGACTTCCGCGAGGCTGCAAAAGCACTCGGAGAGATTGCATTCAGTGACGCGGATCGGGAGGCCGATCCCGAGGGCCTGGAGCGGCAGTTGACGGCTCTGGAAGACAAGCTCTCAGCTTCGCTCACGCGTGCCGCGCCGGTGGAATTGCTGACCGCCTTCCGGACGGAAATGGACCGGGCCATGGCACCTTACCGCAGGAATCTGGGAAGAGGCGAGACGGAATCTTTGGAGAGACAGTTCATCAAGAAGGGCTTATTTGAACATTACAACCTTCCCCGGTTGAGCTTGTTCTATATGTAAAGCCGCTTGGCTGATTGCGGCGCGGGCCCCGCGTCTGTCGAGCATTCTGTTGAAGGATCATTCGTGTCATTTGAATTTTCCCCGCAAAAACTCGTGTATGGCGGCGAAGCCCTTGGTTATGCGGAAGGGCGCACGGTGCTTGTGCCGCGAGCATTGCCGGGCGAGCGGATAGAAGTTGAAACCGTGCGTCTTGCCAAAGGCGTGGTCCACGCCAGACCTTTGCGTATCCTGCAAAGCGCTGCCGAGCGCGTCAGCCCCCCATGCCCATATTTTGGCCGGTGCGGCGGTTGCCACTATCAGCATCTTGCCATCGAACAGCAGGTGCGGTGGAAGTCGGAGATTTTGCGCGAGACGCTGAAGCGGATCGGGAAAATCAGATGGCCCGGCGACATCATCGTCCACCAGTCGAGTCCCTGGAATTATCGAAACCAGGCGCAACTGAAAATGGAAGAAAGCGAATCCGGCGAAGTTGAGTTGGGATTTTTCGAAGGCGAATCCCATCGGCTTGTTCCCATCGACGAGTGCCTGATCCTTTCGCCACGCCTGAACCAGGTGCTTGAGCAGCTTCGCCGGCGGGAGTGGGCTGCCAGGCTGCACGGCTGCCGGGAAGTTGAACTGCAGGCGGACGAACAGGACAGCCAAGTCCGCATCACCTTTCACGGAAGCCCCGAGGCGGGCGATCACGAATCGCTGGCGGAGGACCTTATTCGAGAATTTGGCGGCGTTGTGGCTGTGGCCTTTCTTGACAGAGGGAGTGCGCAGTTGTTTGGGCAAGGTGACTTCACTTACCGTGTGGGTGAGTTCGGATATCAGGCCAGCCCCGGCGTGTTTTTTCAATCTTCGAGAAACTTGCTTGCGGAACTCCTCAATGCTGTGACGGATGTGCCCGGCGGTGAGCTGGCGGTGGACCTTTATGCGGGCGTAGGTTTGTTTACGCTTCCGCTTGCACGGCGCTTCCGACAGGCAATTGGAGTAGAGTCGCATCCGGTGGCGGCGCGGGATCTGAAAGCCAACGCGGCAAGATATGGTCTGAAAAATATCAGGACAGTTGGGCAGCCGACGGCAGATTTCCTTCGCCGGTTTGCGCAGAGCCGGCCCGACCTTGTGGTGCTTGACCCGCCGCGCTGCGGCGCCGGAAAATCCACGCTGAAATATATGGTTGATTTGAAGCCGCAACGTGTTCATTATGTTGCGTGTCATCCGCCCACCTGGGCGCGTGACTTGTCTTACTTGCTCAGCATGGATTATCGACTGGAAGGGGTTGAGATGTTCGACTGCTTTCCGCACACCTATCACATTGAGTGCCTGGCGCGCCTGGTTCGTCAGGATCATGCGGCCTGATGAAGAGTCCATTGTTGATTCTGGCGGCCTGTTTTGCGCTGGGCATCCTGGCCGCGCGCGCGCTGGCCCCCGGCTTCGATGAAATCTGGCTGCTGCTCGCGGCTGCTTCCGCCTGTCTTCTGGTCGGCCTTGTTTCCTTGCGTCAATTCTGGATTCCGCTCTCGGCCTGCATGGCGCTGGCAGGCTTTGTACTTGCGGGCCTGGCGGCCGGCACCGCTTTTCAATACCGCTTTTCGCCCAACGACATTCACAACCTCGCCGACTGGGGTGCGGAGCTGAAGAGCGATGTGCCAACGGAGGGTGTGATTGCCGTCAACCCGATTCGGGGCGATAACAGTTTACGGTTTGAGCTTGAATGCCGGATGGTCGAAATCGGCGGCAGATGGCGGAAGGTGCGGGGGAAAATCCAGGTGCGGTTGTTTACGCCCGCCGACAAGCAAAGCTGGGCGAGTCTCGAGGCGCTGAACCTGCGATATGGCGACATGATCCGCGCGCCCGTGCGGTTTGAAAAGCCCTATGTTTACCGCAACCCCGGGAGCTTCGATTTCCGCTGGTGGCTGGAAGCGGTCAACGATATCTCGTGGGAAGGCAACATCAGGAAGCCGCGCGTGGTGCAGAAACTTTCGAAAGCAGAGGTGTCCCGGTTTTCCAGGCTGGTTGCCGGTGTACGGTCCCGCCTGCTGCGAGGGATTGACCGCCTGTACCCATCGTGGTCGCCTCAAGGTCGCGTTGGCGCGGTGCTGAAAGCGGTCCTTCTGGGTGATCGATCATCGCTCGATTCGGATACGGTGGAGAATTTCAGGCAGTCCGGGTTATACCACCTGCTGGTGATTGCCGGACTCCACGTGGGGCTGCTGGCCTCGATCATCGTCTTCTTTCCTTATCGCTTTCGAGTTGGGGAATCGTGGAGGGCTGCGTGTCTTCTCATGTTCCTGGGAGGTTATTCACTCCTGGTGGAACAGCGCGCTCCCACGCTGCGTGCAACGTTGATGATCATGGCTTACGTGCTGGCCCGCTACGTGTACCGTGACCGCTCGGCGTTGAATGCGGTCGGACTCGCGGCGCTGATTTTGCTGTTTCACAGGCCTGCATGGCTTTTTGAGGCAGGTTTCGAGCTCTCGTTCTCCGCGGCCCTGCTGATTGCCGGGCTGGCTCTTCCCATTCTTCAGCGCACGACGATTCCTTACCGGAACGCGCTATTTCGGCTGAAGGAATTGGACCGCGATATCAATTTGGCAGCGCGCCATGCGCAGTTTCGGGTGGAGTTGCGCATGATGATCGGCTGGCTGAAAGGGCGATCATCGTGGCTGGAAAAGCATCCTGAGTTTTGCGAGCACGCCGTCATCACGCCGTTGCGAATTGTGCTGTGGGCGGCAGACCTGGTGTTGTTTTCGGCGGTTCTTCAGGTGGGACTCATGATGCCGATGGCGGAGACTTTCCATCGAATCACCATCGTTGGAATTGGCCTGAACACGATTGCTTTTCCGCTGATGACTGTGCTGCTTGCGCTGGCGCTGCCCACGGTGTTTCTTGCTGCGACGTTGCCGGTGCTTGCCATCATCCCGGGGAAACTGCTCTTCTGGGTCACCAGCGGCCTGCTGGCGTTGACGGAATTCCGCGGCGAGCCTGTGTGGATGTCATACCGGATTCCGGGACCGCCCTTGTGGATTGACCTGGGCTTCGCGCTTGCGGTGATCGCCGCTGCACTTGCTTTGAGCCGAAGCCGACGCGCGTTCATGGTCTCCATCTGCCTGTTCATCGCTTTTGCCGGACTGGTGGTGTCATATCCATTCGCTTCGAAAATCCCGAAGGGTGTGCTTGAGGTGACGGCCCTTGATTGCGGACGCGGTGAAGCGCTTTTCACTGTGCTTCCTGACGGGACGACGCTCTTGATGGATGCGGGAGGCCGGGAGCAGTTTGGTTCGGAGGTCGGGCGGTGGAATCCGGGTGAAGAGATTGTTTCTCCGTATCTGTGGTCGCGCGGCATTAAAAAGATCGACATTGCGGTGCTTGGCGAACGCAGCCGTGAAAATGTCGAAGCCATGGCGGCGATCATCCGCAACTTCAGAGTCGAGGAACTGTGGCACAGCCCCTGGATGCCTGGTCCGGACACTCGAGCTCTGATTGACGCCGCGCGCGAACGGGGAGTGGAGATTCGGGACCTGGAGCCGGACGGCGGCGAGGACCCCGGCGCCACAGCGATTCAGGTTTTATGGCCGCGCATCGCTTCACGCAGCTCACAGTTGCCTCTCCGCGACAGGGCGCCCGTGTTGCGTGTCGCGGGTCCGGCAGGAAGCGTTTTGTTGAGGGGCAATACGGACGGCCAGGTGGGACGCATCCTGGCGGAATCGGTGAACGATCTTTCCAGCGTGGTGATGGAATCTTCGCGGCCGCTTTCAGAAATCATTTCGCAAAAAACGCTTGTGGAACTGGTGAAACCCGCAGTTGTGTTGCAAACCGGCGGTCGTCGTAAAAGCCGACAGGCCAGAAGCTTTTTGCATCTCGGTAGCCGTGGCGCCGTTGACGTGCCTGTGCTCACAACGGCGAACGAGGGAGCCATCACAATCGACATAAAAAAATCAACGCTGGAAGTCAGGTGCTACGGCACCGCGAGAGAACTCGAATGGCCGCGTTTGAAAGACAGTGCTGAGTCCTTGCCGGGACTATAATATGCTTGTGGGGCGCGCGCTCCTTGAGCGAGGTGATGGTGCCGACAGAGGCGGAAATCCAGGAAGAGGCCAGGAAGGTCCGGCGGCTTCAGTTGGTGATGGACCTGGTGACGAGCACGCTTCAGCAGGAGGACATGCCGGTTGAGCAGGCCTCTGAACTGATTGCGGCGACGCGCCAGTTTGCCCTCACCCTTTTTCCCGACAAAGGCCACACTTTCGATCTTATCTACCGGCCCCGGCTGCAGCGCATCTTCGCTGAAAAATACAGGGTCATTTGAGTGGAACCGCCTTTTGGCTGCGTTCAGCCTTTTCGGCAGGGGAGTAGCCGCGCGGTGCGGGTGATATGGCCGTCAGCGTACCCGTGATGGCGCCGAGTTTGAGCGAAGCCCTGATTCGTAAGGGAAAATGATATTCGTCATCGCTGAACCAAATGACAATTTTGCCCTTCTTCTCCTCGTAGAGGTTTCCAAAAACCGCAGGCTCGACGCGCAAGGCTTCACGATCTCCCAGAGGCGTCTGGATTTTCTTCCGTCCGGTAATTGCCGCCACCACGATTTTTGTTTTTGAGCCATCGTTGATTGCAAGTTTGATGCTCTGGCCCACGCGCAGAGGCTGGCTGCGAACGTAATAGAAGGCTGTAATGATGTCCTGGGCGCAGGACGGAATTTGGTGTTCCTCGTGCTTCGGAGGCTCGTCCCCGCGGCCCGCGTCGTGCTCATCCAGAATCGCCAGCCCGCGGTCGTGGTCGAACGTGATCTTGGTAATTTTGTGGCGACTGCCTTCGTTGATATGCTTGGAGATCTGGATAGAACAGAGTGTCTCCGGATTAAATATGGACTGGAATTTATCCTGAACCTTATAAAGGAGCGAGACGAATCCCTGCGAATCGGCGGTGGTCGTGATCATAAAGAAATCGCCGGAACCCTGTTTGGCACGGCTGAGAGTGGCTGTGAGTTTTCCAGCGGGAAACATGGACCAGTTTACGTCGAAGGTCAATGTTTCGCCGGGGCTGTAAGCCTGCGGCTTGTGTTCGACCGACAGGGCGCCACTAACCAGCGCGACGATGGCGAGGAGAGTGGCAAGCGCAATGCGGAGCCGAAGCAGTGTCATAACTGATTTAGACGCACCTCATTCCCAAAAGGCAACCTGCGCCCCTTAACGTAACAGGCTCTTTACCAGCAGGAAAATGACTCCACCCAAGTAGCCGAGCGCCGCTTCATACTCGCGATTCCTGCGATATCGTTTCCATTCGAACTTTGTGCCTGAGAGGTTGAGGCGCCTACGAGACGGGAAAAATAGCGGAACAGCGGCGGAGTAATTGTCGAATTCTTCGCCAAAGTGGCGGCGCAGGTTTCTCTCTTCGCGGCGCATCACGGGACCATAAACTACAAGAAAAAAGAAGAGGAATACGACACCCAGCACCCACTGGGCACCGGCCACAACCAATCCCAAGCCGATTAGCAAGCTGCCCAGGTAAAGCGGATTGCGCGTGTAAGCGTAAGGTCCGCCGGTGGCCAGGCACTGGTCCTTTTCCAGATGCCCGGCGGCGTATGCGCGGATGCCCACGCCTGCGAGGGCCAGGAGGGAACCGGCGATCAGCAGCGGCAGCGTCGGCTGGGCGAAAACCACGAACGCAATGCCCAGAGCAAATCCGAACGGCACACGCCAGCGCGCAACAAAGGCCGAAAAATCCTCACTCATTTTCAGTTCCCAACCGTTGCAGCACCGCGTTGACAACAGATTCGACGCTGACTCCTTCGAGAAAATCCAATTCCTTGGAGTGACTCCCGTGCCTGGGTGGCCTGGGCCCGCACAGAATGATATCCGCAGGGTTGAACGGGCCATTCCGCTCAGGAGTATTGCGGTTGTCGGCGGCATTGAAGATGGCCACGATCGGTGTCCCAACTGCTGCGGCAAGATGCAGGGGCCCGGTATCTCCGCCAATCAGGAGCCTGGCTTCACGCGCCAGGGCGATGAACTGCAGGAGAGTCGAGGGAAACCATTTTGCGCAGGGCGTATGGGCGCGGGCAATGATTTCGTGGGCCACATCTTCTTCCTGGGGCGGGCCGGTCACAAGAAAATCAAGCGCAACCCTGCGGGCCAGCGCCGCGATCGCGTCTGCATAGTTTTGCGGAGGCCATCGCTTGGATTTCCATCCTCCGCCGGGATTGACGATGATGACATCTTTTGTTCCCAGCCGCTCGAGTTGTGCTCGAACGGCCTCCCTGTCCGCAGGACGATCGGGCAGGGGAAATTCCCAGTTGGAGGTATGCGCTCCAAGCGGGTCCACCAGTGACAGGTTGATTTCGACGATGTGCGTGCATTCTTTTGGAGTCACTCGCTGTGTGTAGAGTAATGCCGCCAGCGGTTCACGGAGCCAGCCCCGGGCGAGGCCGATCCGCTTTCCTGAGTGGCTCAGCCGCGCGAAGATGGCGGACTTGATCAGGCCCTGAAAATCAATGGCAGTGTCGTACTGGTATTCACGAATCGCCGCGAAACCCTGCATAATTTCCGCCATCACTCTGCCGGAAGCCGGGTCCTTTCTCCAGCCGAGTGTATCGAGTTTGATCAGGCGGCTCACAAAAGGGTTTGCGATAAGTAGTTCTGCGAAACGGTCCTCGACTGCCCAATGGATTTCCGCCTGCGGATGCGCACGGCCCAGAGCCGCCACGGCGGGCAGAGTGTGGACGATATCTCCGATGGAGCTGAGACGAATCACGAGGAAGCGCTGAGGGGATTCCGGCATGTTGGTTCAGATCGAACTGGACGAAGCGAAACGACGACGACCGATCTGGCGTTGATCATCCTTTCGGGAGTTTTATTTTTCCACGTTGTTCAGTTGAGCGATTCGCGCAAGCACATCACGGGTTGAGTGGCTTTTGGGATCGCCCACAATCACAACACGACCACCCCAGCTCGGAACGATCTCCCGCTCTGGGACGGTGGCCTCCGTGTAGTCGGTCCCTTTGCAATGTATATCGGGCCGCAAGTCGCGCAAGACGTCCGCGGCGGTCACCTCATCAAAGATCACCACGTAATCGACGCACTCCATCGCCGCCACCAGTTCGGCGCGCGCTTCTTCAGGCAGCAGCGGGCGACCTTTGCCTTTCAATTCTTGCACAGAGCGGTCGCTGTTGACGCCCACCACCAGAACATCCCCCTGCTGCCGGGCACCTTCCAGATAGCGGACGTGCCCCACGTGAAAAAGGTCAAAGCAGCCGTTGGCAAACACCATCTGCCGCCCGGCCTCCCGGAGGTGCTTGCCAAGCGCCGACACTTCCGGGCGGGGAATCCTCTTGCCCGTCATGCGTTCCGTATGGCCTCCTTCAGTTCGCGAGCCGTGATTGTGGCAGTCCCGCGCTTCATCACTACCAGGCCCCCCGCGCAATTCGCCAGCAGGGCGGCGATGGTGAAATCGGCGCCGGTCGCGAGCGCCAACGTAAAAGCTGCCCCGACGGTATCACCCGCGCCCGTCACATCGACGGCCTGGTCGGATCCAAAAACCGGAATCAGTTGCGGCTTTCGGCCCGGCTGAAACAGCGCCATTCCGTCGCGGCCGCGGGTAATCAGAAGAGCCTTCAGTGACTGCCGTTTGAGCATGGTGTGCCCGAGTTCAAAAAGCAGGTCGAGATTGTTTCCGATACTCCTGCCAAACGCGGCTTCCACTTCGGGCTCGTTGGGAGTCGCGGCAGTAACCTGCGTGTAGCTTCCGAGCGCGTAACGCGAATCCACCACGACTGGCGCTCGCGCCTTCCCAATCCCGCGCTGGAGGGCTGCAACTGCGGATGCATCTGCCGCGCCGTAACCGTAATCGGCAACCAGAAGGCCGGCCTTGCCGTTCAGCAAGCGCGCGGCATGGCGGCTGAGGCGCCCGCGCAATTCGTGCCGATTGTCTTCAGGTGGCTCGCGGTCAATGCGAACAATTTGCTGCCGCTGCCAGTGGCAGAGTCCGCCGAGGATGCGTGACTTCGTCGGCGTTGTATAGCCCTGAACGCGCAGAAGCCCGCGCGTCGGAACGCCCTTGTCCTTGAAATGCTGGACGAGCGCCTCACCGGCGCGGTCATCGCCAACCAGTCCCACCGGCGTGACGCGAGCGCCCAGGTCGGCCAGATTGTTTGCGGCATTGGCTCCGCCGCCGGGCACAATCCGGCTGTCGCGCTGTTTAAGAATCAGCACAGGCGCCTCGCGCGAGACCCGCGCAATTTCCCCGTAGACGAATTCATCGGCGACCATATCGCCCAGCACCACGACATGCTGGCGGGAGAAGCGGCTTATGGTTGCCAGCAGCGATGAGCGGAATTTTCGAGTGAGATTCATGAGCGGATTAATTGGGTGGCAGCGCGGGCGTCTACGGGAGCATTCAATTCCTTTAGAACGAGTCTTGCTGCGCCCAGCAGGTCTTCGGCAATCACATGCGGCATGCGTGGCCAGTTCTGGCGGCGGTATTCATATTCCCCGCGACCGTAGCCAGTCATCAGCAGAACGGTTCGCGCTCCGATGTTGAAACCCATCTGCATGTCGCGATAGGTGTCGCCCACCACATAGGAGGCGCTGAGATCGATGCCAAATTGCTCCGCCGCTTGCTCAGGCATTCCCGGGGCCGGCTTGCGGCAGCGACATTCCTGTCGGTATTTTTCAATGACCGCGCCGGGATGGTGCGGGCAGAAGTAGAAGGCGTCCATGCTTGTGCCGGCCGCCTGAAGTGTGTCCTGGACCATCCGGTGGACCTGGTCTACGAGCTCCTCGTTAAAGTAGCCTCGTCCGACGCCCGACTGGTTGGTGACGATGATCACCGGCAGGCCGGTGGATTTGAGCAGGCGGACCGCCTCGGGGGCATACGGGTAAATTTTCGCGCGGCTGATGTGGTTGATGTAGCCAACCTCATCGGTAACGGTGCCGTCCCGGTCAAGGAAAATCGCCGGCCGCAACTTCCTGCCGAATTCCTGCGGTCCGGTGCGTTTCTCCGCGGCTTTATGATTGCGTTGCCGGCCGTTCATGCGTGACTCCAAGTTCCTTGATTAATCCCAGGGCAGTGCGATGCACTTCCTCCACCGTCACACCCTTCATGCACCGAAAATCGATGGGGCACTCCCGCATTCCACAAGGGCTGCAGGCAACCGGATTCCGGACGATCCTGGCCAGCGGACTGACCGGCCCTGTTGCTCGTTCGTCCGTGGACCCGAAGATGGCGACCACCGGCAATCCGAGCGCGGCGGCCAGATGCATAGGGCCGGAATCATTGGTGATCACCAGCCGGCATTGTACCAGCAGCGCCATCAACTGGCGCAAAGTGGTTTCTCCCGTCATGATCACGGGCGTGTGGCGCATGCCGTGAGCAATTTCTTCGGCCAGCGGCTTTTCAGCCGGCGAGCCGAAGATTAACACGTCTGCGTTGAGCGCTCCAATCAGACGGTCCGCCAGATTCGCATACCGGTCCAGCAACCAGCGTTTGGCAGGACCGAACGCAGCGCCGGGCGTGAGACCGACAAGAAAACGAGGTCCACCCAATCCCAGGCTCTTCACTTGCTTTGCGCCCCACGCTTTCTCGCTGTTCTCAACTTCCAACCGGATGCTTTCCACCGGCGCAACCCAATCCACCAGCCCCGCGCGGAACAGCAGTTGCAAGTAGTAGTTGCTCTGGTGGCCGTAGAGCGCAGGCGAGGGGACGGGAACTGAATCGGTGAGCAAGATGCCGCGACCTTCAAGGCCGTAGCCGATGCGAACGGGGATGCGAGAGCGCCAGGCTATCCACGCGGCGTGAAAAGCATTCTGGAAGAGGACGGCCATGTCAAAACGTTCAGCGCGAATCTGCTCCACCAGTTTCGAAAGGCCGCACGGACCCTGATGTTCGCCCGCCGCATCATACACGATCAACCGGTTGACGGCAGAATGATGGAGATAAAGGTCCGCCACCCACGGCTTGACCACCAGCACGATTTCAGCGGCCGGGAACCGCTCGCGGAGGGCCTCCAGCGCGGGCATTGACATGACTCCATCCCCAACCCAGTTGGTTGCTCGGACAAGAATCTTTTCGGGATCCAGAACAACGCTCTTGCGCATAATCAACGGCCTCGAAACAAACGATCAGGCCCCAGGCACAACCTTTGATCCTACCCGGTTTCGCTCGATATCTGCCAGCAGTGCTTGTTCGAATTCCTCCGCTTCGGAGATTTCCGCCCGCACGGCGCAGGCCAATAAGGACAGGTGAAAGTCCAATCCAGCCCGAAGGTTCATCAAGTCCTTTTCAGTCGTAAGAAAAGCAGTTGCACCCTTTTCGCTTGCGGTCGTCCTGAGACGCCGGATGTCGTCCTGCGTATAAACGTGATGATCACGGAACGCGACCTCCGCGACTGGGTTAAAGCCCCACCGGCGCAGATCTAAAAAGAATGCCTCAGGGTTGCCAATGGCGCAAAAGGCACAGACCGGCCAGCCGCGATAATCTTCCGATTCGACGGCCTGGCCGCTGCGAGCGTCGATCACGCTGTGCAGCCGTGTGTCGCAGGTAAAAATCGGGGCGCTGGCGTTGATTTGCCTCACCTGGTTCCCGGTTGAAGCCGAATCGCCGATTGCTGTCCGGGTCAGGACGATCAGATCCGCGCGCGACAGGGCCTCCGCAGGCTCGCGCAGTCGACCGGCAGGAAGCACCGCGTCGTGCAGAACATCTTGCGTTAGGTCGATGGCGACCACGTCGACGTCCCGCGCAAGCGAGAGGTGCTGGAATCCGTCATCCAGGATATGGATATCCACTTCAAAGCGTTCTTCGGCTAACTGCCCGGCGCGAAAACGGTCAGCGCAAACGATGATGGGGACCTGCGGCAACCCACGGGCCAGCAGCGCAGGCTCGTCGCCCACGGCGCGCGCGTCAGGGGCCTTATGCGAGTGCGGTTCCAAAGCAATAAGCTCCGCCCCTCGTTCACGACGATAACCTCGCGTGAGAATAGCCGGCTTGTAACCGCGGCGAAGGAGAATTTCTGCAACGCGCGCCACCAGCGGCGTCTTGCCGCTTCCTCCGACCGTGAGGTTTCCCACGCTTATAACGGGGCGGAAAAGGCGCCGGGAGTTCAGCCAGCCCCGCTCGAAGGCCTGACGGCGCAGGAGCGCTCCCGCACCATAAAGCCCGCCCAGCGGCATGAGGGAACGGTTCATCGGGCGGCTCGGGGCAAAGGTGCAACGTTCATTTGCGACGTTCCGAGCCATTCCTCCATCTGGGTCAGGATGCGTGTGGCAGCGCCTGCCTGCTGGGTAATCACCTCTTTGGCCTTTTCCCCCATCCGGTGGGCCTCGTCTGGGTGGTCAAGCAGGCGGAGTACGCCCTCGGCCAGCGCCTGGGCGTCGGCCACCTGGACCGCGCCGCCTGCCCTGAGAAACAGCTTTGCGACATCCCGAAAATTATGCATGTGAGGGCCAAATAGAATTGGCTTTCCCCAGAAGGCGGGCTCGACGACATTGTGGCCGCCGGTCGGTACCAGGCTGCCTCCGATAAAGACGATATCCGCCAATCCGACGACCTCTGCAAGCTCTCCGATGGTGTCGAGTAGCAGGACTTCTGGCTGCTTTATGCGGCGGCGAAGTTCGTCATCCGTTTCCGGAAGGTGCGTCCGCCTAACGGCATTTACCTGGTGCGCCTGAAGTATCGCGGCGACTTCGTCAAATCGCGCAGGATGTCGCGGCGCCAGGATCATGAGCGCGCGGGGATGCTTCTGGCGGATCTTCTGCCAGGCTTCGAGCACCAGCGGTTCTTCTCCGCGCATGGTACTGCCGACTACGATAATCGGGCTTCGATTCGCTCCCGCCAGATTGGTTCTCATCTTGATGCCAAAAATTCCGAACTTCGGGGCATTGGCGTCAAATTTAAGATTACCCGTTATCGTCACGCGATCAGGGCGGGCACCCAATGCCATAAATCGCTCCGCATCGGTGGCGGCCTGGGCGCAGATGCGGGTGACGTTCTCGAGCACGGGGCGCATGAACGGACGTCCCAGCCGATAGCCGGGAAACGAGCGGTCAGATACCCGGGCGTTCACCAGAATAGTCTCGCACCCGAACGCCCTGGCGGTCTTCAGCAGGTTGGGCCACAGTTCGGTTTCAACAATGACCAGGACGGACGGACGAATCTGCTGAAGCACGCGGCTCACAGCCCACTTCCAATCAAAGGGCAGGTAAAACTGGCCGGCAACGCGCGGCAGCTTTTTTTCGCCGGCTTCGCGACCGGCCGCCGTCACGCTGCTGAGGAAGATTTTCCGGTCCGGATAGCGCGTGAGAAGCTGCTTTACCAGACCAGCTACGGCCAGCGTTTCACCCACCGACACGGCGTGAATCCAGATGGCGCCAGGCGATTCCTGGCGGAAGTGGGCGGGAAGCTCGCCAAACCTCTCGCGCCAGCCGGCAAGGTCTTTTCTTCCCCTATGGCGCCAAAGGTAGTAGGGCGCCATCAGGAGTAGGCCGAGGCTAAATAATATGCTATACAGTCGGTACATGAGAGGACAAGGTCAGCGCGGGAGCCTACAAAGGAGCCCAGATGCAATTATAGGTTGAAATGGCAAGAATCGCTACGGAAACAGGTCCCTGGGGTTGTCTCAGGCCGGCAGGCGGTGTTTGTGTTGAGATGGTCAGGATGGCGGAGAGAGGCGCCCCTGGCGGTGGCGCCTCCCTTGCTACCTGGGTTCACGCTTCCGACTTCTTGTAGTACTCAGCGTTCCTTTCGGTAAAGCTTTGCCATTTTTCCGGCAGGTCGTCCTGAGGGAAAATTGCTGAAACGGGACATACCGGAACGCAGGCACCGCAATCGATACACTCCACAGGGTCGATGTAGAGCATTTCCGATTCTTCGAAGTTTGCCTCGTCTTTGCGAGGGTGGATGCAATCCACCGGGCAAACGTCCACGCAAGCAGTGTCCTTGGTGCCGATGCAAGGCTCGGCGATGATATAGGCCATTCTAGCTTCCTCCGCAATTGTGTCGGAGACGCTGCTCGCGCCTCCTTTTAATTCAAATTAGATGATGCGCATGAAGAATGCGACGACTTAAGTCGGCACACCGGGCAGGAGCAAGCACACCCTTCGAAACCAAACGACCATTATACCTGAATTGGGACGATGACTTGCCGGATTTGCACAGTAAGATTAGGATGTATGGTCCTTATGACTGGGCTTGATGCCATCGCAACTCTGCGGCGTGTCCCTTTCTTTGCCGTCCTTGGTGAAGAGGAACTGCGCCGCCTGGCCAGCCATTGTATCGTCCGATTTCTCGGCAAAGAAGAACTTCTGTTTGCCGAAGGGGACGCATGCGAAGGCATGTACGTCGTGCAATCAGGCGCGATCAAGGTATTTAAAATGGCGGATACCGGGCGCGAGCAGGTGCTGGTGATCGAGCGGGCAGGCTCGACGGTGGGCGAACTTCCGGTGTTTGACGGCGGCAACCTGCCGGCCTCCGCGGCAGCGCTCGAGGATTCCAGCCTGCTCTTTCTTCCCAAGCGGGAGTTCCTTGAATTGTGCCGGCGAAACTCCGAAGTCGCCTTTGCGGTCATCCGGTCGCTGGCATGGCGATTTCGGTACATGACATCACTGGTGGAAGAGCTTTCGCTCAAGGAAGTCAGCCACAGGCTGGCGAGATTTCTGCGCGATCGGGCGCTGAGCGTGGGAACGCGGACCCGACGTGGTGTCGAGTTTCCGCTCGAGGAAACCAATCAGCAGATCGCTGCTGAAATTGGCACTGTTCGCGATCTCGTTTCCCGCAACCTGCGGCGCCTGGTGGACCGCAAAATCATCAAAATGGAGCGGCGAAGGGTGATTGTGCTGAAGATGGCGGACCTGGAAGAGCAGATTGCGGGGAGCAAACGCGCCTCAGGGTAGCGCGGCCGTCATTGGCGGCGCTCCTGGGTTTTTTGGCCTTGACCTCAACTTTGGACATGTTGCCAGAGCTCTCATCAGACGATTTCGATTTGCCTTCATCTGCTTCCTGCTCGTACTCTATATGGTTTATCTGGCATCAAACGAGGAGTGAGCGTGAGCGCAGAAACACAGCGGCTGGTTGTATTCACCGAGAGGGAAGAGGGTCCCGTATGCGGACTCGATGAGAAAGTGATCCGAGAGGCTGGCGGCGCGCTTCGTTATGGCAGAGCGGGAAGTCTGGCCGAACGGGTCGATCTAGCGGAGCCTGCCGACGTCCTGATCGCAAGCGCGGCCCCGATGCGGCGCGAATTTTTGCAGCAACTGCCGCAGTTGAAGGGAATCGTGCGGCTGGGCATCGGAGTGGATTCGGTTGACCTGGATGCCGCCACCCAGCTGGGAATCGTAGTGGCGAATGTGCCCGAGTTCTGCCAGGACGAGGTGGCCGAGCACGCTCTTGGGCTGCTGCTGGCGGTGACGCGCAAAATCGTTTTGGCTGACCGCCTGACCCGCCAAGAGAAATGGGTGGCGGGAATCCAGGAGAGAATGCTCCCGATGCGGCGGCTGAGAGGCCAAACGCTGGGGCTGGTCGGTTTTGGCCGGATTGCCCAAAGACTCACGGGCATAGCCAAAGCCCTGGGCCTTCATGTAATTGCCGCAGACCCCTACCTGGCTCCGGAGGTTGCGCTGGCCGCCGGGGTGAACCTGATGCCGATTGAGGAACTGCTCCGTCAAGCCGATATTGTGTCGCTCCACGTCCCGCTAACCCCTGAGACTCGCGGATTGATCAACTCCGATGCCTTGGCGCTGATGAAACGGGGGGCCATCCTCATCAACACCGCGCGAGGCCAGGTGGTAGACGAAGTCGCGCTGGAAGAGGCCTTGGCGGATGGCGAGCTGGGCGGCGCAGGCCTGGATGTCCTGGAAACTGAGCCACCCAAAATTCCGCATCCGCTGCTGGAGTTCGACAATGTTGTGTTGACATGCCATTACGCTTCTTGCAGCTTTGAGGCTTACGCCGATTTGCGCCGCAGCGTGTCGGAACAGGCGGCCCAGATCCTGCGCGGTGAATTTCCCCGTCAGCTTGTGAATACACGGGTGAGGGACCTTCCTCAGTGCAGGCTGCGGAACCCCAACACGCAAGCTCAAGGCGCAAGGGGTTGACCCCAGATATCCCTGCGGAACACTAGCCAACAAGATGCCCAGAAAGCGAAAGAAAAAGCAGCGGCGGCTGAAAGTGGTTCTCGTCGGCAACGTTGCGGCAAAAGCCGTGGACCAGCTCAAGGCCCTCATCAGGGCTCCATCAAAAATCCTTGCCTTTCCGGTGAATCATGACGATCCCCAGATGCTCAAGGAATTGTCAGCCGCCGATGTGGCGGTGGGGCATTTCTTTACCGAAAAAATGGCGCGTGCCGCACGCAAATTGAAACTGTTGCAGGCCCCGAATGCCGGCGTGGATGCCTTCCGGATCGATTTGCTGGACTCTAAGACCACTGTTGCCAATGCTTATTTCCACGGCCCCGGCATTGCAGAGTTTGTGGTAATGATGATTCTTGTCCTCCGACGTGATCTGTTGAATCTCGACGCACGATTTCGGAAAGGTATTTGGGACGGCTCATGGATAGAAGGTGAATTGCCCCCTGAGGAAGTGCTCGGCAGCAGCCTCGGACTGGTGGGATATGGAACCATCGGTCGCGAAGTCGCCGTCCGCGCAAGAGCGCTGGGAATGTCGATCAAGGTGGTCAGCGCCCATCCCCCGAAACGAAAGCCGCGGGATGTCGATTTCTGGAAAGGTCCGGTCGCGCTGCCTCAGCTTCTGAAGGAATCCGACTACGTGGTTCTCGCATGTCCGCTGAACAATGAGACGAGAGGCCTGATTGGAGCGCGGGAATTCGGGCAGATGAAGCGGAGCGCATTCATCATCAACGTGGCGCGCGGAGCGGTGGTCGAGGAAGAAGCATTGTTTCGCGCGCTGAAAGAACGACGGATTGCGGGCGCCGCCATCGACGTCTGGTACCGTTACCCGAAAACTGACGGGACTTTCCGGCCGTCGAGCTTTCCGTTCCACAAACTGCCAAACGTGGTGATGACGCCGCATGTTTCCGGCTGGATGCAGGGCACGCGCCAGAAGCGGCTTGAACTGGTCGCCGAAAATATCGGTCGCCTCGTTGCAGGCAAACCTCTGCTGAACGTTGTCCAGGGACCACGCAAGCACAGCCGAGTTGGGTGGCACACCCCTAGCTGAATTCTGCTGTGAACGCAGCCTAAGGATTCGTCGCATGCATTTGCGGCAAGCGATCTTGCACTGGCGGCAGCGGCGGCAGGGGAGCGTGCGGCTCGGTCTGATACCAGTACGCCACGGAATAGTAGTTGTCTCCGCGATTGTTGGCCGTGCCGTGCTCGATGGTTGCGCGCAGTGACCTGGTGAAGGGAATCGGCGAATCGAGATGGAATCGGTAAACCGACCAGCGCGCTCCCTGGCGCTCAGGGCCCACCACCGGCGCCCCGAACAGGCCGTAAGCGAAAGGCTGGCCCCCAAAGTCCCACGCTCCGAGGAAATAGTCTTCCGTTCCGGTACCGACAATCGATGGTAGCTTTTCGCCGTCGATAAAAAACATGTCATCGCCCTCGCCCCACCAGCCGTCCTTGTTTTCGAGGATCGACATGGTGACGCCCACAAATTGCCCCCGGCCTTTGGCATCCACCCACAGGTAATTGTCCTTGCCGTCGGGGTTCTTGCCGTCGCTCGCGACCGCCTGGCAAGGAGCGCACTGGTTGTATTCTGCGTGGAAATAGAGCGCGTTTTCCAGCAGGGGCTTTGAATATGCGCGGTAGTCAACGTTGAAGTAGAGGGCTCGAATGGCTTCAGTGCCCTCGTTTGTAACGGTGATGCGGGCATGTTTTTTAAACGGCATGGGGAAAAAGCTGTTGAGCGCTTTGGCTTCTCCCACGGCCAGCGGAACGGACTGGTAGGTGAAGTAATCGCCCAGGCCCAGGCCGAAAAAGTCGCCGATGGGCGCCTCCACGCTGGGATTGGCTTCGCCGTCCCAGTACATGCGCAGAACGATCTTCTTCAGATGATAGAGTTCCGGGTCCGCGATAGTGAACCAGAGGTGGGTGATGACTCCAGGACCGGGTTCGTCGAGCACCGTGAACGTCTGGCCCGGATCTACATGGCGGTAATCCTGGTTGCCGCCGGTCCGATCATAGCTCGACACCCGCTTTAGAACATAAGGGTGCGGTTCCGGCAATTGTTCAAGCCAGTCGCTGATGTTCTGGGCGACGGCGGGCACAGCCAGGGCGAGCATAAGGATCAAAGGCGCGGCTTTGCGCATCGGTTCCTCCAAGTGCCTGAATTCGAAAATGAGAGCGGCGCGATTCTATCACAGGATTCCTGGGAGGGCGCGCAGTCGTTATCCGGCTCGGCGGCTGGTTTATACTCAATTCAGGATGCGGCGGGAAGATTTTGGCCAAGCCACGCCCCCCGCACGAAGCTTCAGTCGAAAACCGATGAACATGCAGCATCAACCCGTTCGCACAGGAATGCGGGAACTGACCAGCGCCACCAATTCGCTGGTGAAGGTATTCCGCCACGCGCTTGCAGAAGGCGTTACGCATGATGGCTGGCTTTGCGGCGAGGGGCCGCACTTCCTGGAAGAAGCGCTCAAGCCGGGTTCGCGTGCCACCGTTCGCAGCGTGCTGGTTTCGGCTGCCGCAGCAAATAAACACGCGGCATTGCTGGCGCGAATTCCGGCGGAATCGGAACTGGCGCAAATACCCGACAGGCTCTTCCGCCAGATTGCCGGCACGGGGACGCCGCAGGGCATTGCGGCGATTGTTGAACTGCACGCGACCGATCTGAAGTCCATGGCGGCGTCCCGGAACGCAATTCTCGTTATCGCGTGCGGGTTACAGGACCCGGGCAATATGGGGACCCTCATCCGCAGCGCGGACGCGCTGGGAGCGTCGGCGGTGATCACGCTGGCGGAGACGGTGAATCCTTTTAATCCCAAATCCGTACGGTCATGCGTTGGCTCCGTCTTCCGGATGCCGGTGTTCGCGGGCGCGAAACCTGGGGACGTTTTTAAGCTAGTGAGGAATTCGGGGGTGCGCATTCTGGGTACCGATCCTCGTGGCTCTATCACTCTGTCCAGCGCGAACCTGCAAAGTTCGATTGCGCTGCTGGTAGGCCAGGAAGCGGCAGGCCTGCCGCCGGAAATTTCACGCCAAGCGGACGAACTCATTCGCATTCCCATTCGCACCGAGGCCGGCTCGCTGAATGCCGCAATGGCCGCGGGGATTTTTCTCTACGAAGTTGCGCGACAACGCAGGTACCAATATCAGCCATGAGCCTCTTTGAATTGCAGCCTTCGGAACCAAAGGAACAGGGCCGTCGCCCTCTGGCGGACCGCATGCGCCCCGAAACGCTGGAGGAATACGTTGGCCAGCTTCACATCCTGGGTCCCGGCAAATCGCTGCGGCAGCAGATCGAGCGCGACGAGCTGGCATCCATGATTCTGTGGGGACCGCCGGGGTCAGGGAAAACCACTCTGGCGATGATTGTGGCGCGGAAGACGAAGAGCGATTTTGTGCGCTTCAGCGCCGTGCTCTCCGGCATCCGCGAAATCAAGGAAGTGATGGCGGCCGCCGAAAAAACACGCCACTACGGGCGGCGGACAATCCTGTTTGTTGATGAGATCCATCGCTTTAACAGGGTGCAGCAGGACGCATTCCTCCCGTATGTCGAGCGCGGCGATATTGTCCTGATCGGCGCCACAACGGAAAATCCGTCTTTTGAGGTCAACGCGGCGTTGCTGTCACGCACCAAGGTCTACATGCTGTCGGCGCTTTCCACCGATGAGATCGTGACGTTGCTCCAGCGCGCCCTGCACGACGAGAAGCGGGGATTGGGCGGTGAGAAGGTTGTAGTTTCCGACGAACTGCTGCGGCAGATTGCCGTATTCGCAAACGGCGACGCTCGTACCGCCTATAACACGCTTGAGGCATCTGTCTCCGCGGCCCCTCGCGACGCCGAGGGACGAGCCACAATTACGGAAAGATTGATTGAAGACGCCATCCAGCGCAAAGTGCTGCTCTACGACAAGGCCGGCGAGGAACATTTCAACATCATTTCCGCCCTGCACAAATCGGTGCGTAATTCCGATCCGGACGCCGCGCTCTACTGGCTGGGACGGATGCTCGAGGCGGGCGAAGATCCGCTCTACGTCGCGCGGCGGCTGATCCGCATGGCCTCGGAAGACGTGGGCATGGCCGATCCCGGGGCGCTCGAGGTGGCCGTGGCCGCCATGCAGGCGGTACACTTTTTGGGACTGCCGGAAGGCGACCTGGCGCTGGCCCAGGCCACGGTGTATCTGGCGCTCGCGCCCAAATCGAATGCTCTCTACACGGGGTATGGCGAGGTGAAGAGCGACACGCAGAAAACCGTTGCCGAACCTGTCCCGCTGCACCTGCGAAACGCCGTCACCGGACTGATGGCCAACCTCGGCTACGGCAAAGGATACCACTACGCCCACAGCGCCGATGACAAGCTCACTGACATGGAATGCCTGCCGGAGAATCTCAAAGGCCGCCGCTACTACCAGCCTACCGATCAGGGCTTGGAAAAAAAGCTGAAAGAGAAAATGCAGGCGATTGAAGAGTGGAAGCGGAAGAGGCAAGGCAAATAGTAGCATGGACTATGGTCTCGGACCATGGTATTATTCGGCTAGAGGACTCTCATGGAGAAGATCGCCATATCGAAATTCAAAGCAACTTGCCTGGCCGTACTTGAGCGCGTCCACCGGACGAAGAAGCCCATCTTGATTACTCGCTTCGGCGAACCCGTTGCTGAGGTTATACCGCCGCCACCACTCAGGAAACCTCAGGATTGGCTCGGTTCTATGGCCGGGACTGGCCGCATTGTGGAGGATATTGTTTCTCCAGCCAGCGAGGAGAGCGAGTGGGAAGCTCTGCGGTGATGAGATTGCTGCTAGACACACACATCTGGCTGTGGAGCATTCTTACGCCAGAGCATCTTTCTCCACGAGTGCGACGTACGCTTCGAGACCCGCGCAATGAGATGTGGCTTTCTCCGGTCAGCGTGTGGGAACTCACCGTTCTCTCCGCCAAAGGGCGTGTTGCGCTGAATGAGGACATCGCGGTGTGGGTCCCGAAGGCGATATCAACAATGCCTGTCCGGGAAGCACCGCTCACTCACGAAATCGCTCTTGAGACAGCCAAGCTTAGCTTGCCACATCACGACCCTGCCGATCGTTTTCTGGGTGCCACTGCCCGCGTACTGAGACTTACCTTGGTGACGGCAGATAAGAGGCTGATCGAATCAGACCAATTTCCTGTGTTGGCGAACCAGTAGTGCCCCGCCAGGCCGCCGGATGGCGGCCAGTGCTCGCCCGTGCTGCAGGTGATGGAACCGCAGGTTGATGTTGCCAGGCAGCTTTAAATTCCTTCGGATACAAAGCGTTTGGCATGTTCTTTCAAGATGCAGCGGTCCTGGATGACTTGGAGGCCGGCTTCGCGGGCGCGCCCCGCGGCGTCTTCGTGCTGGACGCCTTCCTGCATCCAGACGGCCCGGGCGTGTTTGCGGATGGCGCTTTCCACAATCTCAGGCACAAATTCCGGGCGGCGGAAGATGACGACGGCGTCAAAGCTCTCCGGAACATCTTCGAGCGCGGGATAACACTTCTCACCCAGCACGAAATCTTCATTGGGGTTGACGGGAATGATTCGGTATCCGTGTGACCGCATGTAGGAACTGACGCCGTAGCTGGGCCGGGAAGGTTTGGACGACAACCCGACCACGGCCAGCGTCTTGCAGGTTTCCAGAATGTTTTGAATCGCGTCTTGCATTGGCCAATTCTCAAGTCAAGTTGGCGCGCCCCCAGTCGATTTACATTGCCGTGCGCTGACACGGGCGAGATGCCCGTGCCATTTTATCTACATATCAGTTTACCGCTTCACGCCGCGCACCGGGGCCTTGGCCACTCGCGCCAGGCCCTCCAGAAACTTTTCGTTGTCCTCGTGCCTGCCAATCGTCACCCGCAGCGAGGTCGGAAAACCGTAAAGTTTCATTGGCCGCACGATGATGCCCTCGTGCAGCAGGCGGATAAAATCCTCTTCGCAGTCGCGGCCGGTATCAACCAGCAGGAAATTTCCGGTGGATGGGGTGTAGCGAACGCCGGCAAGCGCCAGCTCTTCCGTCACAAATTTCATTCCACGGGTGTTTGATTCCACCGAATGCGCCACGTGGTCCTGGTCATCGAGCGCCGCGAGCCCGGCCGCCTGCGCCAGGCTGTTGACGTTGAAAGGTGAGCGCACGCGGTTGAGGGCCTCGATTAGCTCGGGATTCCCCATGCCGTAGCCAAGCCGCAGGCCCGCCAGCCCATAGACCTTGGAAAACGTGCGCAGGACGAGGACATTTCTGCCCCCGCGAACATAATCGAGCGAGTGGGAATAATCGGCCTCGCGAACGTATTCGTAATAGGCTTCGTCCAGCACCACGACTACACGCGGCGGCAGCGCGCTGAGAAAGCGGTCCATGTCATCAGCGGTGACCATGCGGCCGGTGGGATTGTTGGGGTTGGCGATGTAGATCAGCTTTGTCCGCTGCGTCACGGCCTGGGCAATGGCCGCCAAATTGAAGGCGTTCTCGCGCAGGGGAGTTTGCACAAGCTCGGCGCCCATCTCCTCTATAGCGAGCCGGTAGATATAAAACGCCGATAGCGATGTGATGGCCTGGTCGGCCGGCGTCAGAAAGGTCTTCGCCACCAGTTCAATCAGGTCGGTGGAACCCGCTCCCAGAATGATCTGCGACATATCGAGCTGCTGAAACTTCGCCAATTTCCGCCGCAGATAATAGCCCGCGCCATCGGGGTAAAAATTGGCGCGGTCAAACGAATTGCGCAGCGCCTCCAGAGACTTGGGGGAAGGCCCCAAGGGATTCTCGTTCGAAGCCAGCTTGATGGCCGTGTGGCCCAGTTCGCGCTCCACCTCCTCAATTGGCTTGCCAGGAGGGTAGGGCCGAAGGCGCGCGATCCAGGGAGGGAGCAGTTCGTTGATTGAAAATCGGTTTGGCATGAGCAGTCGCTCGGCGAAGAGCCATTATAAAGGATGACAGCAGGAGAAGATCGCCAGGCACTGCTGTCCTTTCATCTGGAACTTTAGCACCTAGCGCTCATGACCGGGTTCCGTTTTCGAGTTCTTCAGGCGCGCAATTTCCGCAGCACTCAAATACCGGAACTGCCCGGGCACCAGGCCGCGATCTGTGAGGAAGGCGAAGCGCACTCGCTTGAGCTTCACCACGCGCTGGCCCACCCGCTCGAACATTCTGCGCACCTGGTGGTAACGACCTTCCATTAAGGTGATTTCATACCAGGGCTTCTCACGTTCGGAAACCATGCGAATCTTGCAGGCCGTAGTGGGACGGCCGTCCAGCACGATTCCGTGCTCGAGGCGCGCGAGGTCTTTTGGCGTCGGCTGGCCCTCAAGCTTGACTCGATAGGTGCGCGGTACACTGGAGGCCCGGGAAGTGAGAAAGTTGGCGAGGTCGCCGTCGTTGGTCAGCAGCAGCAGGCCTGATGAATTGTAGTCGAGCCGGCCGACCGGGTAAACGCGGTGCTTGACGCCCTCGAGCAGCTTGACGACTGTGGGGCGACCTTGGGGATCATGCAAGGTTGAAACCACGCCCGTAGGTTTGTTGAGGAGAATCACAACGTGGCCATGGCCTCTCGGCAGCGGCTTGCCGTCCACGCGAATCTTGTCGCCGCCAGCGTCGGCCTTTGATCCCAACTCCTGCACGACGTGCCCGTTGACGCTGACGCGCCCCTGCAAGATCAGTTCTTCGGCTTTGCGTCGTGAGGTGACGCCCGCTGCGGCAATAATTTTCTGTAGCCGCTCTAGCATGGGTTGATGGGTGTTAGGGCCGGGCTTTGTCGGGTGAGGCGCTCTCTTCACCCGCTGTATCATCTTCCGACGGTGCATCGGCGGAGGCCGCAGGCGTTGCTTCTTCCTCCGGCGCGCCAGCCCTGGCCGGTTCGGGTTCGGCCGCTACGTTTGCCTGCGCGAATTCGGCGCTTTCCGCCGCTTCTTCGCTGTTTTCAGCGGCAGATGGAGCGGGGCTGGCGTAGGGTTCCTGTTCGTCCGGAAGCTCCGGACCGAGCGCCTGCCGAGCGAGTTCTTCAAACTCCTTCAGGCTGGGGAGTTCTCCGGCATCCTTCAGGCCAAAGTGGACCAGAAATTCCTTGGAGGTGCGGTAGAGAATGGGCCGACCCACCACGTTTTTTCGACCCGCGGTGGCCACCAGCTTTTTTTCAAGCAGCGTGTGGATGACTCCGCCGCAATCAACGCCGCGAATTTCCTCGATTTCCGGAACAGTGATGGGCTGGCGATAGGCAATCACCGCCAGCGTTTCAAGCGCCGGCCTGGAAAGTCTGACCAGCGGCTTCAGGCTTTTGACAAATTTCCTCAGCACCTCGTGGTGTTCAGGCTTGGACGAAAAGCGATAACCTCCGGCAACCTGCCGCACCTCGATTCCATGGCCCGGCCGGTCGTATTCCTCGATGAGGAGTTCGATCTGGGCCTTCACTCGGTCGCGCTCCTCGCCCTCGAGAGACTTGACGATGGCATCAAGCGGCACGGGCTCCGGCGCAACGTAGATGATGGCTTCGATCAATGCCTTGAGTGTTTGGTCCGTCAGCATTGTTTACCAGTCTCAGATCTCGCCCAGACTTTCTTCCAGGTCTGCGGCGTTTACTGAATCGACGATCTCCTCAAATCTTTTACTCTTCACCGCCGTGATGGGGGCGAACAGTTCGTCCTGCCGAAGATGTATGGCCCGCAGCCGCACCAGCTCGAGCAAGGCCAGCAGCAGCGCGATCAGCGCCTGCCGCCAGACGTATCCAGCAGCGAGGTCTTCAATAGATACCGGTCCGGAACGGTCGCGCATCACCTGCTTAACGTGGTCCAACATTTCGCGAACAGTGACCTGCTCTCGCCGCACATGGATCTGCGGGCGCTTTTGGGCACGCTCGAGAATTTCCCTGAAAACCGAGATCAGATCAAAGACGGAGGCAGCGAGTCCCGGCTCATCCTCCGCTTCGGTGAACTCGTCGATACCGGGGCGCGACCAGGTGGCTTCCTCGACAGTCCGCTTGGACTTCAGCATCTCGGCGGCATTCTTAAACTGCTCATGTTCCAGCAGCCGCTGCACCAGTTCCGCGCGCGGGTCTTCTTCCTGTTCCTCTTCAGGCACTGTGGGGTCGGGCGGCAGCAACATGCGCGATTTAATGTAGATCAGCGTCGCCGCCATCAGGACGAACTCGCCCGCAACATCAATGTTCAATTCCTCCATCAGCCGAAGATAATCCAGATACTGCCGCGTGATCTTCGCGATGGGAATGTCATAGATGTTGACCTTCTGCTTGCGGATAAGGTCGAGCAGCAGATCCAGCGGGCCCTCGTAGGCCTCGAGCTTCACCGGAGGCGCGGGCACTTCCGCGCGGGTGGCTCGCTTTGAGGCCTCCGCGGCATCCTGTGCACGCTCTTCCGGAGTATCGGGGTTGGGTGGACGATCGTCGTTCATTATTTACGCCAGTTTTGTTGCTGTCCTGACCTCGCCCATAGATTGCTGCGCTACATGGCGGGCCTTCTCGGTGCCCGCGGCCAGTACGTCCCAGACTTTTTGAGGATCGCGCTCGTAGATTTTTCGACGCACCTGAATGGGAGCGAGGTATTCAATCAGGTGATGTGCCATGAGCTTCTTGCATTCGACACAACCGAGCTCAGCCGTTCTGCATTCGCGATTCACACGATCGATTACTTCGGACGGGGAAAAGAGCTTGTGATGGTCGAACACCGGGCAAACGTCGGGATTGCCCTTATCATACCTCCGCTTGCGCGCCGGATCAGTGATCATGCCCCGAACTTTCTCATTCACGACATCCGGAGAGTCGGAGAGGAAGATGGCGTTGCCATAGCTTTTGGACATCTTACGTCCGTCAGTCCCACGCAGCCGCGGGCTCTGCGTCAGCAGCGATTGCGGTTCGGGGAAAACTTCTCCGTAAAATTGATTGAACCGCCGCGCAATTTCCCGTGTCAGTTCCACGTGCGGCACCTGGTCTTCACCAACGGGGACAAAACGGGCCTTATACATCAGGATGTCGGCGGCCTGCAGGACCGGATAGCCGAGAAAGCCAAAAGTGTGGATGTCCCGGTCTTTTAGATTTTCGAGCTGCTCTTTATAGCTTGGAACACGCTCCAGCCAGCCGAGCGGCGTTACCATGCCGAAAATCAGATAAAGTTCTGCGTGCTCGGCCACGCGCGATTGCACAAAGAGGACTGTTTTCCCAGGGTCGAGCCCGACAGCCAGCCAGTCGGTCACCATCTCCTGGATGTTCGACTGCAACTCGGTGGTGTCCGCGTAATTGGTGGTCAGCATGTGCCAGTCCGCGACGAAATGGAAGCTTTCATACTGGTCCTGGAGCTTGATCCAGTTCTGAAGCGCTCCCACCAGGTTGCCAAGATGCAATTTACCTGTGGGGCGCATGCCGCTCAGCACGCGCGGCCGCTCGGTTATCGGCTCTGCCATACGATGGAATCCCGGCTGTCTCGATCGCCAGTGGGCGGAAAAACTGTCCGCTGCCCTGTGTAAGAACTAGTTTTCCATCGTAACATAGGGATGGAAAAAACGAGAAGCAGGGTCCAGCAAAGGTGGTAGACACAAAGGGCTGGTGGGAGCGGCTCTAGCTCGCCGCCCGAAATTTAGGAAACAACATTTGAGTCGCAGTCAAGAACCGCCGATAGGAGCGTGAAGGAGAAGGGGCTGAACAGACGCCAAAGGGTTCAAATTGCCAGGCTGGCCTGTGGTCTTGCTCTGAGCTTGTGGGCGTGCTCCAGTGCCACCAGTGTGAAACCGCCGCAGGGGTCTTCAGCTACCGGGCAGGCGGGGAAATCACCCGACGTCTGGCGGTCCCTAACGACGGGCAAGGAATATTTTGTCCGGATGGACAAGAGCCACTTTTACGCACAGTGGATGAATCTGCCGCCGGCATCGGCGCAGCGCGGCGCCTACATCCACACCGCTTGCGAGCGGAAAGGTCAAAAATGGACCGGCACCTCTGACATCTACATGCCCTGCGTGGTGGAGGAAGGGAAGAGCGAGAAAGTTGCCAATATCTGTCACGTCAGCCTCGGGATCGAGATCAATTCCATCAGCAACGACAAGATCACCGGCCGCGGGCAGTCGCTGAGGAAATTTGATTGCAGAGCCTGTAAAGTGATCGAAACTGGGTGGGCAAACTTCGAGTGGGTGCCGGCGAAGTAGCGGAAGTTTATTCCGCCTTTGCTTTTTTGATTGCTTCAATCAGCGGGGGCACGATCTCAAAAACATCTCCCGCAATTCCATAGGTCGCGACCTCAAAGATGGGAGCTTCGCGGTCTTTGTTGATGGCGACTACGGTCCGAGAACCTTTCATTCCTACCTGGTGTTGAATGGCGCCCGAGATTCCCAAGGCAATGTACAGTTTGGGCGCTACCGTCTGCCCGGAGCTTCCGATCTGGCGGTCCATGGGCAGCCAGCCGTTGTCACAGATGGGACGCGAGGCGCCGATTTCCGCGCCCAGCACTTCCGCCAATTTCTGGGCCAGCTCCAGATTTTCGGGCTTTTTGATCCCTCGGCCCACTGCGACGATGATTTCTGCCTGGCTCAGATCGACCGCTTGCCTGGCCTCCCGGAATTTTTCCTGCGGCCGCGTGCGGATGGCTTGTGGAGGGATGTTGATTCCAACGGGCGTGATTTTTGCCTTGCTCCCGCCGCGCTGTACGGAATCCTGCCGGATGGCGCCTGACTGGAAAGACACGAGGTAAGGCGGCTCGCCGCGAATCTCCACGTCCGCCAAAAACCTGCCCTGAAAAATCTGGCGGACGAAGGTTGTCCGCCCACCATCGCGACGGTAGCCCAGCGAGTCGCCAACCAGCGCGCGGTCGAGCGAAGCGGCCAGCTTTGGCGCAAAGTCGCGAACCTGATAGGTGTGGCTGAAGACCACATAGCGGGGCTGCTGCTTCTCAATCACCTGGCGGAGCGCTAGGGTATAACCGTCCGGCGTGTAGGGGGCAAGCTGCGGTGATTCGACGCTGAGGACTTCCTGGAGGCCAGAGCCGGCCAGGTCCGCGGCCAGAGCGCTGATGTTATCACCCAGGATGGCGGCAACGCAATCCGCTCCGAGCTCCCCGGCAAGCTGCTGCCCCGCCGCCACAGCTTCCCATGCGGGACGCGACAGCCTGCCTTCCTGATGTTCTGCAAAAACCAGGATTTCGTTACTCATCGCTACTTATTCAGCGTCATGCCTGATTGCTTTCCGCGATTTTGAAATGCGGGTTTTGGATGATCCCAAAGACGCTGCCAAACGGGTCGAGAACGGACGCCACGCGGATACCGCCTCCCGCGTCTTGCACGGGGCTGTGCCTCTCTGCGCCGAGGCTGAGCAGGCGCTGGTATGAGGCCTCGGCGTCTATTACGCCCCAGTACGCCGCCACATTCGTGCCTCGGGTCACTCCCGTCATGTTCGGATCGAGTCCCAATTCAAATCCTTCAACATTGAATCCAACGTAGAAAGGCTGATCGAAATATGGCTGAATTCCCAAGACCGAGCTCGACCAGGCCTTGGCTTTTGCGAGGTCCTCCACGTGATATATGGCTGTCCGAAGACCTTGAAACATGCGTGCACCTCACAAGATGCGTGCTTCGTTTTTCAGTTTATCAACCAGCCGCTCAGCGATTTCCTTCGGACTGCCTTCGATAAACTCGGTTTGCGCCGTCTTCTGTGGGACGTAGACCCGGGAAATAATCTGGCGCGGCTTTAGCGATTCCGCATCGAGGCCGAGCTCCTGCGCCGTCAGCTTCTGGAGCGGCTTGTTTTTTGCGGCCATGATTCCCTTCAATGTGGAGTATCGCGGCTTGTTGATGCCCGACTGAATCGTCAGCACTGCAGGCAGTGGCATTTCGATCCAATGGAACCAGCCGCCCTCGAGTTCCCGTTTGATTTTCAGGTGATCGCCTTCCGCCTGAACCTCCATCACGATGGTTGAATGCGGCAGTTTTAGCATTTCCGCCACGATGACTCCAGTCTGCGCAAAGCCAAAATCGTCTGACTGAAGGCCGGTGAGCACGAGATCGGGGCTTTCCCTACCGATGGCGGCCGCCAGTGCTTTGGCGGTTCCGTGCGCATCCAGGTTGGAAAACGCGGCATCATCAAGATGCAGGGCGCGGTCGGCGCCCTTGGCCAGCGCCTCCTTGATGGCATGCGCGGCGCGGGCAGGGCCAAGCGTGCAGACAATCACCTCACCTCCCAGCTTTCCCTTCAGCCGTAATGCCTCTTCGAGCGCGTAGACGTCAGGCTCGTTCACCTCGTAGCTGATATCGGCTTCCTCGATCCACGTTGAGGCGGCATTCAGTTTGAGGAACGCATCGCGGGATGGGACCTGCTTGAGGCACACTACAATTTTCATGAGGGACAATTTCTCCGCGGAGACAAGTTCAATCCAGCGAGAGCGCAGTTCTGCTATTCAGAATAACGCTTCAGGAGCAGAGCAGCATTCGTGCCGCCGAACCCAAACGAGTTAGACAGCACAAGGTTAACCTCCGCCCGACGGGCCGAGTTGGGAACGTAATCCAAATCGCATTCGGGGTCGGGAGTTTCGTAATTGATGGTTGGAGGAATAATCTGGTCACGCAGGATCAGCGTTGAGATTCCTGCCTCAAGCCCGCCTGCTCCTCCCAGCAAGTGTCCTGTCATTGACTTGGTGGAACTGACCGGGACCTGGTAGGCGCGTTCTCCGAATACGGCCTTGATGGCCTTGGTTTCAAGCTTGTCATTGAAAGGTGTGGAGGTTCCGTGGGCGTTGATGTGGTCCACCTGTTCGGGCTCAACGTCGGCATCCTTGAGGGCGTTCCGCATCACCCGGATGGCGCCATCAGCGTTCTCGGACGGCTGCGTGATGTGATAGGCGTCGCCGGACATGCCATAACCAACAATCTCACCGAGAATTCCGGCTCCGCGCCTGACGGCGAAACCCAGCTCCTCCAGGATCAGGATGCCTGCTCCTTCACCGATCACAAAGCCGTCGCGGTTGCAATCGAAGGGCCGGCTGGCCTTTTCGGGTTCATGATTGCGTGCCGAGAGCGCGCGCATAGATGCGAATCCGCCCACGCCCATCGGAGTGATGGCCGCTTCGGCGCCGCCGGAAATCATCACATCCGCGTCGCCGCGCTGGATCAGCTTGAAAGAATCGCCCACTGCGTGCGCGCTGGAAGAGCAGGCGGTGCAGGTTGCGGAATTAGGTCCCTTGGCGCCCCAGCGGATGGACACGAACCCGGAAGCAAGGTTGACGATGGAAGCGGGAATGAAGAAGGGAGATATCTTTCGAGGGCCGCCCTTCATCAGCTCAGTATGCTCGCGCTCGATGACATCGAATCCTCCGATCCCAGAGCCGATGTAGACGCCGGTCCGCTCCGCGATGTCTGGCGTGATTTTCAGTTCCGCCTGCTCCATCGCAAACTCGCTGGCGGCCATGGCGAACTGAATAAACAGCCCCATCTTCTTCACTTCTTTCTTTTCAATGAAGCGAAGCGGATCGAACCCTTTGACTTCTGCGGCGAATGTGACGGGGAAGCCTGTGGTGTCGAAGTGCGTGATTGTGGCGGCTCCGCTCGTTCCGGCCAGCAGATTCTGCCACGTTTCTTCGGTTCCCACTCCCAGCGCGCTAACCAGGCCAACCCCTGTCACCACAACTCTTCGCGCCAAGTTCTGTCCTCCTTGGACCTGTGCCGTCAGTTCTTCGCCGGCTTGGCGTGCGCCTGGATGTATTCGACGGCATCTTTTACGGTCTGGATCTTTTCGGCGTCTTCATCGGGAATTTCGATTTCGAACGCCTCCTCAAATGCCATCACCAACTCCACGATATCCAGCGAATCGGCTCCAAGGTCATCGACAAAGTGCGCTGTGGGGGTAACCTCTGCTTCATCAACTCCAAGCTGCTCGACAATGATCTGCTTAACCTTTTCTTCAGGCGAAGCCATTGATGTGTCCTCCTCACCCTACATGGGGTTGGCTATTCTAACTTTGGGCTACAGGAGCGTCAAGCTGTCGTCCTCCCGCTTTTGGCGGCAATCGCGCAGCACGGTAAGCAAAAACGCCCCTTTGTTGTGAAAACCTTCCCGCTGAATCTGGCCCGAATTGCGATCAGGCCATATACATTCCGCCATTGACGTTCAGGACGTGGCCTGTGATATAACCTGCCTCCTCAGATGCGAGGAAGCGAACTCCGTAGGCGACGTCCATATCGGTACCCATACGGGCCGCCGGAATGATGCCCAGCAGCTTCTGGCGAACCTCTTCGGGCAGTTTGTCGGTCATCGGCGTTGCGATAAAGCCTGGGGCGACGGCGTTGACAGTGATGCCACGTCGCGCAACTTCTGACGCCACGGCCTTGGTGAGCCCGATCAGGCCTGCCTTCGACGCGATGTAATTGGCCTGGCCCGCATTTCCCGCCTGCGCCACCACTGACGTGATGTTGACGATGCGGCCGTAACGCTGCCTCACCATGCCCGGTAAGGCCTCCTTGATGCAATGGTAGGCTCCATCCAGGTTTGTTCGCAACACCGCGTCCCAATCTTCCGACTTCATCCGCAAAAGTAAATTATCTCGCACGACACCGGCATTATTCACTAAAATATCGATCTTTTTCCACATTTCCAAAACTTTGCCAATGCCGGCCTTGATGGATTCGGCACTGGAAACATCCATGTGGAGCACCAGCGGCTGGCGCCCCTTTGATTCGATCTGCCGCGCCACATCCTCAAGCTTTTCCACGTTCCGGCTGGCCAGCGCAACATCGGCGCCCGCTTCCGCCAGTAGCAGCGCGCAGGCCCGTCCTATTCCCTGGGAAGCCCCTGTCACAACGGCAATGCGCTCATTCAAGTTCATTGGGCTTGCCTTAACCACCAAAGCCGCCGGGGAATTGTACGTTCACGTTGCCCGGCCTTCAACTTCTTACTGCGGCTGCGCTGCGGCAACCACTTCGTCGAGCGAGGCCCTGTCACCCGCCGGCCAGGTTCGGGCGTCGCGGTCAATCTGACGCATCAATCCTGAGAGCACCTTGCCTGGACCTGTCTCGACAAAAAGCTCCGCGCCTTCCCTCCGCAGTGCCAGCATTGACTCGGTCCACTTCACTGGCGAAGCTACCTGCCGCTTCAGCCCGTCGCGAATAGCCTCGGCACTATGAACAACAGCCGCATCCACGTTGTTCACTAACGGTACCCGCGGATCGCTGATGGTCGCCGCGTCCAGATCTACGGCAAGCCGGTCGGCGGCGGACTTCATCAGGCTGCAATGAAAAGGAGCGCTGACGTTCAGCAAAATTGCGCGTTTTGCTCCGCGGGCCTTTGCCAGCTCAACCGCCCGTTCGACCGCGCCACGGTGTCCGGCGATCACAACCTGAGCCGGTGAGTTCAGATTGGCCGCCGAAACAACTTCACCTTCGGCCACCTCGCTACAAATTTCATCCACGGCGTCCGAGCCAAGCCCCAGCAGCGCCGCCATGGCGCCCTGGCCCACGGGCACAGCTTCCTGCATATATTCGCCGCGCTTGCGCACCAGTCGGAGCGCCTCGGTCAATTCCAACGAGCCGACCGCGACCAACGCCGAGTATTCCCCAAGGCTGTGGCCCGCGACATAATCAGGCCGGATGCCCTTCTCTTCCAGCACGCGCGCCGCCGCAACCGAAACGGCAAGAATGGCAGGCTGCGTGTTGGCCGTCAACTGCAATTCATCAGCCGGACCTTCAAAGCACAGCTTCGAGAGCGCGAATCCCAGTGCGGCGTCCGCTTCCTCAAAAACTTCGCGGGCAGAGGCGAAATGTTGCGCCAGCTCAAGACCCATTCCAGGCGATTGCGAACCCTGCCCCGGGAAAAGAAAAGCCATTTCGGACAATGACGAATCTCCAGTTCGGCAGCCGATGGTCTCACCAAAGGTCCTTGAGCCGCCCTTTCCTGCGGCGTTCTGCTGGCTACCAGCGCAGCAAGACCGATCCCCAGGTTACGCCTGCGCCGAAAGCCGACATCAGAATCAGATCGCCCTTCTTAACACGGCCGCTGCGTACGCATTCATCAAGGCAGATCGGGATGGAGGCCGATGAGGTGTTGCCCACGCGATCAATGTTGGAATAAACCTTTTCAGCCGGCACTCCCAGCCGTTCCCGCACGGCCTCAGTAATGCGGAGATTGGCCTGGTGGGGAATGAATAAATCGATTTCGCCGGGTTGAACATCGGCCTGCTCCATCACGCGGCGAGAAACTTCTTCCAGACTGCGCACGGCCACTTTGAAAAGCTCATTGCCGCGCATCTTGATGAAATGTTCCCGCGCTTGCACCGTGTCACAGCTTGCGGGCCGGGCGGTGCCACCTGCCGGGATGTAGAGATGATCCGCATAGGCGCCGTTCGTGTGGACCTCAGAAGCCAGAATCCCCGAAGAGGAATCGACCGGGCCCAGCACGCCTGCGGCCACCCCGTCTCCGAAGATCACGCACGTGGCGCGGTCCTGATAATCAAGGTACCGGGAAAGAAGTTCGGCTCCGATCACGAGCGCGTGCCGGGCTTTCCCTGTTTTCACGAATTGGTCAACCACCGTCATCGCAAAAAGAAAACCCGAGCAGGCCGCCGCCAGGTCGAAGGCGCAGCAGGTCGCGGCTCCAAGTTCTCGCTGGATAAGAGATGCGGTGGCGGGCAGAGGCATGTCAGGGGAAATGGTTGAGCAGATAATGAGGTCGAGCTTGTCGGGAGTGATCCCGGCCATATCGAGGGCCTTCCGCGCCGCTTTCACCGACAGCTTGGAAGTGGTCTCGCTGGGGTCGGCCTGGCGCCTTTCCTTGATGCCTGTGCGCTCTGTAATCCACTTATCGGAGGTATCGACCAGCTTTTCCAGGTCGAAATTAGTGATCACCTTCTTAGGCAAGGCTGAGCCGGTGCCCAGGATACCCGTCGCAATCATTATGGCTCCTGAAAAGTTCTCCTAATTCCTGCTGAGCGAAGCGAGGGCCAGCTCGCGCTCAATTTTTTCGTTCACGCGTCCTTCGGAAAATTCCGCAGCCACGCGAATGGCGTTCTTGATGGCGTTGGCGTTAGACCCGCCGTGGCAGATGATGCAAACTCCCTTGACGCCCAGTAGCGGCGCGCCTCCATATTCGGAGTAATCCAACCGCTTTTTCATGCGGCCGAAGGCCTTTCGCGAAAGCAGGTAACCCATTTTCGACGAAACGGTGCTCGATAGCGACTCCTTCAAAAGGCTTGAAACAGTGTCGACGATCCCTTCGCTGATTTTCAGCGCCACATTGCCGATGAAGCCATCGGCAACAATCACATCCACACGGCCGTTAAACAGGTCTCTGCCCTCAACGTTGCCGACGAAGTTCAGACTCAATTCGTTCAGACGCGCCAGCGCTTCCCGCGTTACTTCATTACCCTTATGTGATTCGGACCCGTTTGATAGCAGTCCCACGCGCGGTCGCTCAACGCCAAAAATCACGCGATAGTAAATTTCACCCATCACTGCGAACTGCTCCAGGTGCAGCGGCTTGCAATCCACATTTGCACCCACGTCCAGCAGGACGGAAGTCTTCCCGTTTTTCGAAGAGGGGAAAACCTGGGCCAGCGCGGGCCGGTCCACTCCTTCCAGTGTTCCCAGCAGGATTTTCGCTGTGGTCATCACCGCGCCCGTGTTCCCGGCGCTGATCAGGCCGGCTGCCTTGCCATCACGCACCAGCCGCGCGGCTACGCGGATGGAAGAGTCCCGCTTGCGACGGAAAGCCTTGGCGGCCGCATCCTCCATGGTGACGGCCTCGGAGGCATGAACGATTTCGATCTTGAGATCCCCTGCCCCTCGTTTGGCCAATTCGCGGCTCAGCACATCCTGGGGGCCGACCAGAAGGACTTCTGCATGTTCCCCCCGTGCTGCCTGAATCGCACCCTCGACTTCGGGCAGAGGCGCGGTGTCCGATCCCATTGCATCAACAGCAATCGCGCGCATGGTCTATAAAGACTACCAGAATCAAGATCCAAGCCGGCGAGACCAGGCATTGCCTGGAACAGCCTCAGGCCCGTTCTTCCACCAGAATGGCTTCCCGTCCGTTGTAGTGGCCGCAACGCGGGCATGCTTGGTGGGGTAATTTCGATTCATGACAGTTGGGGCACTCAGAAAGAGACCGCCGCTTCAGGTGGTCATGGGCACGCCGCCGGTTGCGCCGCGCCTTTGAATGTCGCCGTTTCGGATTTGCCATCTTTCCGTTCCTTCACATCAAGTTGCCTTGCGGTTCTGCCTATGCTGCAAGGTTAAATTAGCCTTCGTGGATGCCGAAAGAGAGGGTCGGCGACCCACACACCAACACCGTGTGGCGCACGGTCAAACAATTACTGACCTATGATTTCAAGAAAGCAAAGGGTGAATCTTCGTGCGGCGAGGAGCAACCGCATTCCCTGACATTGCGGTTCACGCCGCACACCGGACAAAGCCCAAGGCAGTCAGGCCGGCACACCACCTTCATGGCAACAGACAGGAGAACCTGTTCCCTTACCACGTCGGCCAGATTGATACCATCGCCCGTAAAGAAGCCAACCGTCAATTCGTCGGTCCCAACTTCAATTTCTTCTTCCTGGGCAATCTCTTCCATCGGCCGATAAGGAAGATCGAAATCTAAATCAACCCGTATCTTGATTTGCTCCAGGCATCGGTCGCAGGCCGCTCCCAGAAGTCCGGAGATATGCCCGCGAACTCGAATTTCCTTCCCGGCCAGCTCGGCCTCGGCGTTCACCGTTAAAGGCCCCGCCTGCCGGAACTTAGCCTCTTGAAAGTCCAGATCCCCCGGCAAGTAGGTTTCTGATACCGTTATCCGGTGGAACTCCAGCTCATGGAGGGCGATAAACACTTCGGCCTCATGCGTCCAAAACTACAATTATAGCTTGCGGACCATACCTGTCAAGAAACGCTGGCGTAACAAGTACTTAATTTCAGCCGCCTGGCAATGCTCTGGGCGTCGCACGGCCCGTATCCTTACAGGGATTTCCCAAGCCCGTGAAAGTGAACCAACCTTCCCTCTTGAAATTATCTCCCGAGTTGAATACAGTCTCAACTCTTGGGTGGAAGATATTAACGACCTTCTCAGTGCAGTGCGCGCCGAGTTTCCCCGAACCAGACTCGTCCGCTGGGCATCCATCTTCTTTAGCCTTTCGGTCCTCAGTTATCTGGTTTCGATCGCCATTACACAGTCATTTCTAGCCCTTGCAGGGCTCTTTTTTGCCGCTCACCTTCTTCGCAACCGTCCCCATCTTGTCTTTCCTCCCATCAAGCTGCCATTGCTGCTGTTCTGCCTGTTGACAGTGGTCTCTGTTTTCTGGGCCACAAATACGACCGTGGGCTGGTTTGCGGTTAGGAAGCTCGTTTTGTTCCTGATCATCCTGCTGGCAGTGAACCTGATTGCGAGCAGTCGCCACCTCGTCTGGCTGTGGAAGGGACTGTTTATTGAAGCTGCGATCGTTGCCTTGATTGGTGCAGGACAGTTCGTCAGTCAATACCGCACCGTGCGCGCGGAACATCCGCATCACGTTTATCCCTACATGATCACAACCCGCATTACCGGGCTGATGGGTGACTGGATGAACTTCGGCGGCCAACAGATGTTGGTATTTATCGTTCTGACGGCTTTCCTGCTGTTTGGTTTGAGAGTGCGGCGAAAGTGGTGGCCTGCGGCGTTTGTGGTGGCCCTTTCTATTGTCCTTAATTTGACGCGTGGAGTCTGGCTGGGATGCTTCTGTGCCCTCGTGTACCTTCTGTGGCGGTGGAAGCCCAAATGGGTCCTGGTACTGCCCGCGCTCGCTGTGGTGATTTATCTTTTTGCCCCGCGCATGGTACACGAGCGTCTCTGGCTGGCTCTCCATCCCTCCCGCGATCCGGCGCTGTCAATCCGGTTTGAGATGTGGCAGACCGGGCTGAACATGATCAGGATCCACCCGTGGGTGGGTGTGGGTCCGAACAACATTCCGCAGGTGTATGAGCTCTACCTTCCCTCGGGGCTGGCGCCCGAGCCGGGCTTCCATGATCATATGCACGACAACTTCATTCAGTTCGCGGCAGAGAGGGGCCTTCCCTGTCTGGCGGCCTGGATTTGGTTCATGGCGGCTCTCCTGTGGCAGATGTGGAAGGTTCGCCGCCGTTGCCGCGCCGGACGATGGCTGATTGACGGGGCTATTGCCGGTTGGCTGGCGGTTATTGTGGAAGGATTTTTTGAATTCAATTTCGGTACTTCTCCCGTGCTGATGGTTTTTCTGTTCGTCGTCTCAACACCTTTCGTGGCGGAGCAGATCGAGGCCGCGGCCGGCGAAAAGCCTTCGGTCTGTTAATTTGATCGCGAGGCTTCTACTGGGTTCGGATTTGCGTCTTGCAAAGCGGCCTGTTCAACTGGATGATTGATGACTGCCAAGCGCCAAATGTTTCGCAGTTCGGTGGTGGTGGGCATTTTTTCGTTCCTCGGCAGCCTGACCGGCATCCTGGTGGAAATCAGCATCGCGGCCAACCTGGGACTGTCGAAAGCGTCAGACACCTTCTACGTTGCCTTCACGGTCCCTTACATCGCTACAAACCTGATTTCTGCGACAGGCCAGTTTTCGCTGGTGCCCTTTTTCTCTTCGCTTGAGGCCCATCATTCCGAGGATGAAGTCTGGCTCGGCTTCAGCTATGTCATCAATCTGGTCTTTCTGGGCCTGGGCGTGCTGGCACTGCTGGGCGCTCTAGCCTCGCCCTGGCTGGTTCGAGGGATTGCCCCCGGTTTCACGTTTGAACAGGTGCAGGTCGCCACGCATCTGGAGCGCTGGCTTTTCATCATCATTGTTCCGGCAGGTGTGGCGGAGATCATACGCTCGTTTCTGTTCAGCAGGCACTACTTTGCTGTTCCGGCATCGGCGAATTTCTTTCGCAACGCGACGGTGGTCCTGAGTGTGGTGTTCGGGTTCCGGCGTTACGGTTACTACAGCATCATCTTTGGATATATGGCGGGTTATCTGTTGCAGTTTGCAGTGCTGGGAGGCCAACTCCTGATCTCTTTTCCCGTCCGCTACACCGCCTATTTTCGAGGCTCCGGCGAAGCCTTTAGGAATTTGCGCGGGGCGGGGCTGGCCCAGATGGCGACCGCGCTTTCATGGCAGGGCGTCGTAATTGTCGAGAGGATCATCGCTTCGTTCCTTCCCCCCGGTACCCTGACCGCCCTCGCTTACGGTCTCAAAATTATGAGCACGATTTCGGAAGTCCTGGCCGGCAGCGTTGGTACGGCCGCCCTGCCGAGGCTTTCAAGGGCGGTGACACGTAAGGCAGTTGCAGAGGTCCGGAGCATTCTGCGCGATACGCTGGAAATCAGCCTGGCACTCGTCGCGCCTTCGATGGTCTTCTGCCTGCTGCTCAGCTACAACATCATCCGCCTGATTTTTGAGCGCGGCCGGTTTACGCACGAAGCTTCGTCACTGATGGCGCTAGTCTTCTTTTACTATAGCCTGGCTCTCCTGCCCTACGCGGCTGTCCGGCTGATGAACTTCTATCTTTTTGCCTGCAATGAAGCTGCTGCATTTTTCCAACTGGCGATCTTTCAGTACGCGCTGAATATCGGATTTGATCTTTTATACGTCATGACCTTTCACCTTGGGACTAAAGGCATTCCGCTGGGACTGCTGACGTCCGTTGTCTTTGCCTGCGGCCTGGCTTGGAGCCGCGACCTGGGAAATCTTCGCGCCGCGCTTGACCGGGCGCTTGGCGGCTTCGCCATTAAAGTATTTGTGGGATGCTTCTTGGCGGTGCTGGCCGTGTGGGGAGTGCGTGTGTGGTTGTCGGCGCCACAGACGAGTGTTGGCAACCTTGTCTACCTCTGCATCACCTGCGGAGCGGGCAGTGCGGTATACCTGATGCTGCTGTTTGTCTCAGGCGTCCTGTCGGTCTCGAAATTGAGACTGTGGCGTCACCCAACGGACTCATGATGCGCCGCTCTGGTTTGACATGCGGTGGGCAGCAGCTACGCCGCAGGAATCCGCTGCCGGAAGATGTGTTATGAAGCCTTATCGCGTTCTGGTTGTTACGAATCTCTGGCCCACGGAGTCTGATCCGGGTTACGGCAGCTTTGTGCAGGCGCAGATGGAATCGCTGCGGCCGCTGGGCGTGGAGTTTGACACACTGTTCATTGATGGCCGTGCCTCACGGAGGAATTACCTGCGGGCCTTTCCTGAACTCTTGCGGCGGACCAAGGAGCGGCAATTTGATATCGTCCATGCGCATTTCGGACTGTCAGGCCTGGTAGCCCGCGGCCAGTTCGGCTTGCCCCTTGTGGTTACGTTTCACGGGGATGATGTCCTAGGGCAACCCACCCGCAGCGGACGCATTACCTTGATGGGGCGATTTTTTCAGGTCTCCAGTTTTCTGCTGGCGCCGCTGGCGTCTGCGGTGATTGTCCAGAATCGAGAGATGAAGCGCAGACTGAAGCTTGCTTCAGCACGGATTATACCGTGCGGTGTGGACCTCGCTCTCTTTCGCCCGGTTGACCGCAACGAGGCCCGCAAATCTTTGGGGCTGAATCCCGAGAAAAAATACGTGCTCTTTCCCTACTATCGCGCCGAGCGACGAAAGCGCTTCGACCTGATTGAAGCGGCCGTGGCGATCGCTCGAAAACAATTGCCCCAGATTGAGATACTCGAGGTGTGTGGAAAGCCACACCGCGACCTTCCACTTTACATGAATGCGTCTGATGTGCTGGTACTGGCCTCGATGATCGAAGGCTCGCCGATGGCGGTTAAGGAAGCGATGGCCGTCAATTTGCCCGTAGTCGCCGTCGAGGTGGGCGATGTCCCGGAATTGATTGGAACAACCGAAGGCTGCTATATAGTGCCTCGTGAGGCCGGGCCGCTGTCAGAAAAGATCCTCGAAGTCTGTCGGCGTTCAATAAGGACTAATGGCCGTGAGCACATCGCGCGATGGTCCCTTGAAAACGTAGCCAGGGACGTCGTTGCAGTTTACGCTGGTATAACTGATTCCCGACCGTGAGGTGCTTGGTTGGCGCATGCACAGAAGCAGCGCTTGATAAGCGTTAGCAGTTCTCAAAAGATCTGCGCGTGCGGAGCACCACGCCAGCTCCTACACGGCTCTGAGGGGAATGTCCCGAATCGGGGTGTCGATGAAGTGCGGGCATTCTGGGCTATACTGCATTGCAGATGCCAGCACGCGAAACTCTTCTCGACGCCGCTCAGCGCCTGCACGCCTATCTGGTTCGCCGCCACTATGACCGGGGGTGCCTTCACGGGCCTGACGCCGGAGTTCGCTTCAACCTGCGTGTCTGGCGGTTCCTGAAGAGCGCATTCGATTTCTTGCCCTGGCATGACGACTATGTATTTATTCAAACGCAGGGCTATTGGGTTCTCTCGAACTGGATGCTTTATGAAACCACAGGAGGTTCGCGCTATCGCGAGCTTGCGCTGGAATGCACGGAAGCAACGCTCAGCCTTCAGCGCGGTGACGGAACTTGGGCATACCCGCTTCCGGAGCGCAGGCACCTGATTGCCACACTCGAAGGGAATTTTGGCGCGATCGCTTTGCTGGCGTCTTATGCGCGCGAACCCGAACGGCGCTTCGCTGACGGCGCGACCCGCTGGTACGATTTTCTGGTCCACCGCATCGGCTTTCAGGACCACAAAGTCGGCAAGGCCATCCACTATTTTGATCATCCGCGCGGGAAGGTGCCGAACAATTCAACGCAGGCTGCCTGGACCCTTGCGCGACTTTGGAAGTCAACTGGGAACGAACGATTTCTCGAACACGTTCGCGACCTCCTGGACTTTGTCCGGCACGTCCAACTCTCCAGCGGCGAACTGCCCTATGTCATCGAGAGCCCCTACGAACTCCGACGCGATCACTATCTTTGCTATCAATACAATGCTTTTGAATTTTTGAACCTGGCCATGTGCCAGCAGCTCATACAGATGGATTCGATCACCGCCATTCTTCCAGGGCTTGCAAGGTTCCTGGCATCTGGTGTGACGCCTTCCGGAGCCTGCGCAGAAGACTGCTTCAACCGTACGGTGGAAGTGGACTATTTCACCGCCGCGCTGGCAGCCGCTCTGGGTGAGGCGGCGCGGCTTGGACTGGATGTGGGCGGCGAACTCAGCGAGCGATGTTATGCGCGCGTGCTCGATCGCCAGAAGCCCAACGGAAGCTTTATCTATTCGGCAGGAGACTACGGGTTATTGCATGACCAGCGCTCTTATCCACGTCCGATGGCGATGACGTTGTTCCATTTACTCTACGGCGCAGGAGCCGGCGACGGATTTTCGAGGACGTGAGCATCACCCAAGAAACGAGGCTGCAAGTCAAGGAGCTTTTTTACCTGTTCCTTTGCTGCGGCCATTGTGTCGCCTCCTACAGCATGCTCTCCACGATGCCGGGGACCGCCTGGACACACGCGTCGAGCTTCTCGGGATTTCTGCCTCCCGCTTCGGCCAGGTCTTTGCGGCCGCCGCCTGAGCCTTCCATCAGCGCCGCAGCCTGCCGCACAATCTTTCCGGCGTCGAGACGGGCGGTTAAATCCTCGGTCACCCCGATGATGAGCGCCGCCTTGCCGTCTGCCACCGCGCCCAGAGCGATGACTCCGGAGCCCAGCCTGGCGCGCAGCTGGTCCACCATCTGCCGGATGGCGGGGCGCGAAACGCCTTCTACCCGTGCGGAAACCACCCGCACGCCCTTCACCTCGCGAGCCTGCTCCAGCAGGTCGCCCGCCTCGGCCGCCGCGCGCTTCATCTGCTGGGCATCGAGTTGCTTGCGCAGCTTCTTCTCGGCCTCCGCCAGCTTTTGCGCCGCTTCCAGAACTTCATCGGGCTTGGCGCGCAGAGTTTCGCCCACGATCCCGAGCGTCTCATCGGCCTTGCGAATGTGCTCCAGCACGCCGAGGCCGGTGATGGCTTCAATGCGGCGCGTGCCCGCCGCCACGCTGCCCTCGCTCACGATCTTGAACAGGCCGATATCGCCCGTGCGGCCGACGTGCGTGCCGCCGCACAGCTCGCGCGAAAAGCCGCCGTCGGCAATCGAGAGCACCCGCACGCGGTCTCCGTACTTTTCGCCGAACAGCGCCATGGCGCCGGTGGCGAGCGCTTGGTCGATGTCCATCAGGTCGGTGCGGACTTCCTCGTTCCTCAGGATGTGCTGATTCACCAGGTCTTCGATGTCGAGAATATCCTGCCCGCCGAGTTCGGCATAGTGCGAAAAATCAAAGCGCAGCCGGTGGGGCGCCACCAGCGAACCCGCCTGCTTCACGTGCGTGCCGAGGGTCGTGCGCAGGGCGGCGTGCAGCAGATGGGTTGCGGTGTGGTTACGCCGAATGGCGTCGCGGCGTTCGCTGTCCACCACAGCCGTCACGATGTCACCCACGCGCAGCCTATCGCGCGCCGTCGACTTGTGCGCCGTTACGCCGCTCACGGGTCTGTAAGTGTCGGTGACATGCGCCACTTCGTGGTCGCTGTCCGGAGCGAAGAGGCGACCCGTGTCGCCCACCTGGCCGCCCGCTTCCGCGTAGAACGGCGTGTGGTCAAGAACAATCTCGATTTCCTGGCCGGCCTTCGCTTCTGGGATTGGCTGGCCCTTTTGCACGAGCGCAACAATCTTGCAATCCGTCGATTTCACCTGCGTGTAGCCGTCGAAAACCGTCTGCTGCTTCTCGGCCAGTTCCTGGTAAGCTGGCGCCGCCGTTTTCTTCTCCGCGCCCTTCCAACTCGCACGCGCTCGCTCGCGCTGCTTCTCCATCTCGGCGTTGTAGCCTTCGAGGTCGAGACGAACTCCAAAATCCCCAGCGAGGTCGGCGATGAAGTCAGGCCGGAGCCCATACGTATCGTGTAACTTGAACACCGCTTCCCCAGACAGTCGAGCTGCGAGCAGGTCCTGGCGGATCTTCATCGCTTCCCTAGTAGATTCCGAAATTTTTCCGAGGACCTCCGCGAACTTCCTCATCTGCTCTGTGGGCTGGGGGTACTTCTGTAGTGCTTCCGCGAACTTCCGCATCTGCTCTGCGGGCTGGGGGAACTTCTGTAGTGCTTCCGCGAACCTCTTCGTCTGCACTTCGGGTTGGGGAAGCTTCTGTAATGCTTCCGCGAACTTTCTCATCTGCTCTGCGGGTTGGGGGAGGTTCTGTAACGCTTCGGCGAATTTCCTCATCTGCTCTGCGGGTTGGGGGAGGTTCTGTAATGCTTCCGCGAATTTCCTCATCTGCTCTGTGGGCTGGGAGAGCTTCTGTAACGCTTCCGCGAATTTCCTCATCTGCTCTGTGGGCTGGGGGAGCTTCTGTAGCGCTTCGCCGAACTTCCGCACTCGGTCGGAGGGGTCGGAAAGCCTCTTCAAGGTCTCCGTTTGTTTCCTGATTTCCTCTTCTGTGCGCTGGCCCGTCGCAGCAACTCCCTCTGTTAGTTCTGCCGCAGCACGCGCGACAGCGAAGGGCAGCTCCAAATTGCCCGGAAGTACCACGCGCTCCGTCTCCAGGTGTGATATCGCCTGCCTCGTTGTTTGCTCGTACCGCTCTTCCTCAATCTTGATCGCCTTTGCCACGTGGTGCGCGGTTTCGGAGAGTTCGGGGTAGGCGTCCTTCATCATGTCAACCACGCGGCTGGACATCTTATACAGGAACGGCTCATTCATTCCGAGCGTCTGGCCGTGGTAGAGCGCTCGTCGCATGATCAGCCGCAGGACGTAGCCGCGGCCTTCGTTGGATGGCAGCACGCCGTCGGAAATCAGGAACGTGGACGCCCGCGCATGGTCGGCGATGATACGCAGTGAAACATCGGCATCGTGACTGGCGCCGTATTCCACGTTCGCGAGCGTGGCGGCTTCATCGATCAGCGGCCGGAAAACGTCGGTGTCAAAATTCGAGAGCTTGCCCTGCAGCACGGCAGCCAGGCGCTCGAGGCCCGCGCCGGTGTCGATGGAAGGACGGGGAAGCGGGGTCATACCGCCCTGGTCGTCGCGGTTGAATTGCATGAAGACCAGATTCCAGATTTCCACGTAGCGGCCGCAATCTTCCGGGCAGGGAAACTTGCAGTCTTTGTGGCCCAGATCGCTTGCTTCGGGCCCCATATCGTAATGAATTTCGGAGCAAGGTCCACATGGACCGGTCTCGCCCATCTGCCAGAAATTTTCCGTCCCATCGCGCCGGAAGATGCGCTCACGCGGAACGATCTTCGCCCAGATTTCTTCCGCTTCAGTGTCGCTTGGGATATTGAGGTACGGGGCGGTTTGCCCTTCGAAGACGGTGACGTACAGCTTCTCCTTCGGAATCGAAAATTCCTTCGTCACCAGTTCCCAAGCCCAGGGGATCGCCTCGGCCTTGAAGTAGTCACCAAAGCTGAAGTTGCCGAGCATCTCGAAGAAGGTGTGGTGACGGCGGGTGCGGCCCACCTGTTCCAGGTCATTGTGTTTGCCGCCCGCGCGCACGCACTTCTGCGAGCTGCAGGCACGCACGTAATCGCGCTTCTCGCGGCCCAGGAAGACGTCCTTGAACTGGTTCATTCCGGCGTTGGTGAAGAGCAGCGTGGGATCGTTTGTCGGGACCAGAGAGGATGAGCGGACGATGCGGTGGCCGCGCGCCTCAAAAAATTTCAAAAATCGGCTTCGAATTTCGTTCAGGATCATAATTAATTACAAGTTACAAATTACGAATTATCAAAAACACCCTCAAGTCAGTTGTTTTCGTTCATCTCAAAACGATGGCCGTGAGCACATTCATCAACTCTTTTGTCTCTTTCATGGGAGGTGCGACCCGCCTGGACGAAACGAGGCCCGAATTTTCCAGCAGGTTGAGCCAGTAAAGGCTCTCCCGAGTTTATTTCCGGGCAATCCCCAATGTATGTATGAAGTCGCCGCGGCTTTCTCCTGCCTGGGCGTCTTCAATGTTGGCCCCGATCGAAGTAGCAGACCGCAAGTATTGTTTGCCGAGAATCCATCCGGCTCCGTCTCTTTGCTTCTGGAGATCTGGTAGAGCTTTACTGCCCGAAGCGCGTATCGGAAAGAACGCGTTCTGATATCTTTGGAATTTGAGCTTGGTTCCACATCCCCGGATTCGGTCACCTCAATCATCGGCCCAGTCATCAAGTAATTGGTAATTTGTAATTGCTTACTCCTCGTCCCTCTCCTCAACAACCACGCCCTCCGCCACTGGCGTCAGTTCGGGCCGTGAACGGATCGCTTTCATAATATCATCCGCGCGGAAGCCGCGGCGGATGAGGCTTTGGCAGAGAGAAGCGAGTCTTGAGCGGGTGAGGGGCTTGCGCAGGGTACGGATTTTCTTATCGACGGCGCGCTCGAGCAGTTCGCGTTCGTTGACCGAGCTGAAGGCGTTGTCCACCGCGTGCTCGATGACGCGGTAATCCACCAGCTTGCTTTTCAGTTCGCGGCGGACGCGATGCCGGCCGTAATTGCGCACGCGGGTGAGCGAAGCGGCGTAGGCTTCGGCAAACTTCGCATCATCGAGATAACCGAGTTGTCGAAGCCGCGCGAGAACTTCAGGGAGCTCGGCTGAATCGGGAAATTTCCTTTGGAGGGCGCGGCGAAGTTCGGCCACCGAATAGGGGCGGCGTGAAAGCAGCGATACGGCGGTTTCAAAGGGAGTTTTTAGCGGGGCGGTCTTACCTGGCAAAGCGATCCACCTGGCTGGCTGTCTCCATTTCGTCTCGCGCGGCGTCCGTGGTTGACCGGATTCCCTGGATGCGCAGCCTGAACTCGTCCGCGTTGGAGGCGTAGAGCAGCGATTCCTCGAGCGAGATCAGTCCCTTAGTGTACAGATCGTGGATGGACTGGTCAAAGGTCTGCATGCCGTATTGCGAAACGCCTGAAGCAATAGCTTCGCGAATCAGGCGGGTCTTTTCGGGATTGATGATGCAATCGCGGACGTACTCCGTGGTGATCATGATTTCCGCGGCGGGCACGCGGCCGATGCCGTCGGATTTGCGGACCAGGCGCTGGGAGACGATGGCGCGCAGCGTGCCGGCCAGGAGCAGGCGAATCTGTTTCTGTTCGGGCGGGGGAAAGGCGGTGATGATGCGCTGGATGGTCTCGGTGGCGTCGAGCGTGTGCAGAGTGGAGAGGACCAGGTGGCCGGTTTCGGCGGCCAGCAGTGCGGTGTGGATGGTTTCGAGATCGCGCATTTCGCCGACGAGGATGACGTCGGGATCCTGCCGAAGGGCGGCGCGCAGCGCCACGCCAAAGCCGGAGGTGTCCACCTCGACTTCGCGCTGGTTGACAAATCCTTTCTTGTCGCGGTGCAGAAACTCGATGGGATCTTCAATGGTAATCACGTGCTCAGTGCGCGTGGAGTTGATGCGGTCAACCACGGCGGCCAGCGTGGTGCTCTTGCCGCTTCCGGTGGTTCCCGTCACCAGGACCATGCCGCGGGTTTCTTCGCAGATCCTGTCCAGCACCTGCGGCAAGGCAAGCTCCTCGAGAGTGCGAATCCGGGTGGGAATTACCCGCAATACCATGCCGATGTTACCGCGCTGCTGGAACAGATTGACGCGGAACCGGCCCAGGCCCGCGACACCGTAGGCCATATCGAGTTCCGTGCGCTCTTTGAATTTCTGCTTCTGGCGGTCGGTCATCATGCTGAAGGCCATGCTGACCATGTCTTCAGCGGCCATGCGTGAATACCGGGTGAGCGCCTGGAGTTCTCCATCCACGCGGATGTAGGGGTAGTTGCCGACCTTCAGATGAAGATCGGAGGCCTTGCTTTCGCACGCCGTTCGCAACAGCTCGTCAATGGTCACAGCAAATTCCGCCAGAGTGATGTGGTGGGCCGGCAGGAGTGGCAGGCCGGTTACAGGGGGGCAGAGCAAGATCAACGGCGGGCCACAATGCCGGCAGGTTTAATTATCGACCTGGGAAGAACTGGGCTTGAGGGCGGATGCTGCCCGCCGCGAACTTCGGATGAAGTTCTGTATCTTTTTCGACGGGCGCTCCTGGGATTAGTTCAGGGCGATGGGTTCGGTGAAAGCTCCATTGCCCGCGGAATCCCATACAGCAAACCGTACCCATTTTTTTCCCGTGGCGTCGAACGGCACGCGGAAGTTGTGACTGCCGAAAACCGGCATGTCGGTCGCCGGAATGATTTTACGGTGGACGGCGCTGCCGTCGCTCCAGACAAGCTCGGCAAACTCCAGCGGAAAGGTCCATTCAACATCCGCCGTGTAAACGCTTTGCGCGCCGGAGCCTTCAATCCCCCAGTCGTGGAAAAGCACCTCTCCGCTGGTGACGAAGTATTCGCCATTGTGGAGCGCGCTGACCACTGGCGCCCAACCGTGGTCGAAATCAGGCACACGGTCAAGCCTGACATAATTCACCGCGAGCTGAGGATAGGTTTCATCGCTGGGATATTTTTGGTACGTGTCGCCCTCGGCGAGCATGAATTTTGGCTTGGGCGCCCAGTTGCTCATGTCATCCATGGTGTCGAGGCAGCGGTGGGGGCAAAGCCTCGGCTCAGAAAGGTCGACGGGCAGCGACTCGAAGGAAGCGCCGATGAAACGGTCGCTGAGAAAATAATTCCGGGTGTGGATGGCGTCCGGATAGCCGCCCGAACCTTTGGTGCGGGGATGCGCCTGCCAGACGAGACCATCCTCGTCCTTGAGCAGTTGCGTGATGTCTGCCGCCGATGCGGTGTGATAGACCTTGCCGTAGGGAGACTGGTTCTGCTGGAAGGACTGTCCCGCCGACCGCATCTTGGCGTGCGACCAGTAAACCGGGTGCGAAAGCAGCATCATGTAATGGCCGCCCAGCCAGGCGTTGGGCTCTTCGCCCGGGATCAGCAGAAAGTTGCGGTCGCTCATGCGCTCGCAGCTATCAAAGTAGACCTTCTGGTCCTTAAAGCGCACGGGGCCGGGATCGTCAGGGTGGGCGTCGCCATGGAAATCAGCGAGGATGACGATGTTAATGCCGAGGGCGCGAAACACCTGTAGAAACGGAGGGCGGTAATCGACGGTGCCCTGGTCGTTGAGCATATCAATCAGGTGAAAATGGAAATGGCTGACCAACACTTTGAAGCCCGGTAGGGGCTTGAAAACATCGTTGTGCATGTAGGCCATCACGTGGCTTCGGGTTGCTCGGCCATCCTCGGGGCTGAGATAAAAATAGACGGCCATTCGCTGCCAGGTTCCGGGCGGCGCGTTGTAGAGAGCAAAATTCCCCGTGTCGTGCCAGGCCTCGTGCGAGCTGTGCTCCCACATGGCCTGATGCAGCCCATAAGGCGTGTAGCCGATAGTGTGGTCCGGTTGGCGGGCGCCGATGGCAAAAGTGGCGGCGCTGTCCTTGCGATAATAGATGTAGCCGGGATCGACTTCATTTTCGCGAGCAAAGAAAAATTTGTGGGGCGGGGGGAAAAAGGCGAGCGAGCCGCCGCCGGCTTCAACGATTCCGAGCCGGTTGCGCGCGCGCACGCCCACTGATTGCTGATTTGGGGCGCCGCCGAAATCGAATTCCTGCCAGGCTCGCGCCGGGTCGCGCCAGATTAGCCGAGTGGTTTCAACGATGCGGAAGCCTTTCAGTCCGGCGGTGTATTTGTAAGCAACCGAGGGTTTCTCTGTGCGGGCAATCATTTCCTGGCGCAGCAGGTTCGAGCCGCGATAGACGGTGTACTGAAGACGTCCTTTGAAGATACCTGCATCGGCGCCCGGAAAGCTGATCTCGAGGCGGGCGCCTTCGGTCTTCACTTCGCAGCCGACGGAGTGAAAGCTGGCCCTGGCACGATGGATTTCATCAGGGCTGCGCGGCAAATCCACGGAAGCGTCGCCACCTTCGGTTTGGGGAACGTTGAGAGGCGCGTCCCAGAAGGCGTTCCATTTTTGCTGGTCGATCATGGCCTGCGTCAGGTTGCCGTAAGCGCTCTTGAGCGCGCCGAGCATGGTGCGGTCAATCCGACGCTTGCCGCTGGTGACGTGAAACTCCGGCTGGAGATCGCTGCCCAGGATGAGCCAATCGCCGGCTGGCTTGCGCGCGACAAGCTCCTGCAACGTGGGCACACCGTCACGCAGGGTGAACTGGGCGCGCAGCATTTCACCGCGCTCGCCCCGCCAGTCAACTTGCAAGGCATTTCCGTGGACCTCCGCTTTCAGGCCGCCGAGCGGCTTGTAACCCTGAAGATTGCAGCGGAGCGTTTGCGCGGCCGCAAGCGACGGCAGCATGGCGATCGATAGCATGAGTCCGCAGATTCTCACGTTGTCCTCCCGAGATGCCAATTTGTTGGGTAAGACTATACGCGAGGCGAGGCGGGTTAGCGCAAGTAATTTTTGGGGCTGAGTGATAATCGAACGGGAATTGAAGAATTCACCACAGAGAGCGCAGAGGACACGGAGAGGAAGCGGGAGCACGCAGGTGCAGTCATGCTGATCCTCGACGGTCATTCTGAGCGGAGCGAAGGATCACAGCAGTTCACTCGGAGTAAACCGCGAAGCGGAAGAAGCATCCCGGTAATTCGCTCAAGAGAAATGCAGAGGCCCTTCGCTGCGCTCACAGGGTGACGGCGGTCGCATAACACCAGCGGAAAGTGGCCGGGCTTAATTCGAAGCGGCAACCGGCTGGTTGCAGTAAGTCAGCCAGCCGTACTTGTCTTCCGCGCGGCCTTCTACGATTTCGAGATAACGTTCCTGCAGCTCCCTGGTAACAGGGCCGGGCTGGCCCTTGCTCACCACGATGCGATCAACGGAGCGGATGGGCGTGACTTCCGCCGCCGTTCCGGTAAAGAAGACTTCATCGGCGATGTAGAGGATTTCGCGCGCGAGCACCTGCTCGACCACTGGGATTCCGGCTTCTTCGGCGAGCTGGATGATGGAAGCGCGCGTGATGCCCGGCAGCACGGACGACCCGAGCGGCGGCGTATAAATCTTTCCGCTGCGCACCACAAAGATGTTTTCGCCGCTGCCTTCGCTGACGTTGCCCGCGTGGTCGAGCGCAATGCCCTCCACGTAGCCGTTGGTGATGGCTTCCATCTTGATGAGCTGGGCGTTCATGTAATTGGCGGCGGCCTTGGCCATGGCAGGCAGTGTATTGGGCGCGATGCGGTTCCAGGAGCTGACGCAGACATCCACACCCTGTTTCAGCGCTTCGTCGCCCAGGTACTTGCCCCACTTCCAGGCCAGCAGGTAAACCTCCACCGGGTTTTTCAGCGGACTTACTCCGAGGCTGTCGTAGCCGCGGAAGATCAGCGGGCGGATGTAACACGACCTGACACTGTTCACGCGCACCAGATCGATCATAGCCTGGCGAAGCTGCTCGCGCGTAAAGCCTGGCTCGGTGCGATAAATTTTGGAGGAGTCCAGCAGGCGGCCAACGTGCGCGTCCAGGTGAAGGATGGCCGCGCCCTGCGGCGTCTCATAGGTGCGGATGCCCTCAAATAGGCAGGTGCCGTAGCTGACCACGTGGGAGGCTACATGGATAGTAGCCTCGCGCCAGGAGATAAATTTGCCGTTATGCCAGACCTTTTCATAGAAGTCCAAAGCCATAAACAACTCTCCTTCCACCGCGGCCGGCCCGCAGGCAATGTTCAATCTCCTGTACAGGGGGCCAAGGTATTCCGGCCATTATATCACGGACGCCGGTGACGGTTGGGTTTGGACGGCACGGGGCGATGCGCACAAACTGCGGCGGAGCTTGACGGAATGCCATACAATAACGGGGCACCGGAAGCGGAGGTTAGCTGACATTCAGAGAAATGCGGAGGCGGAGATGAAGAGGCGGGATTTTCTGGCATCATCGCTGGCGGCTTCGGCGTCGGCTGGGATGGCGTATGGCGAGCCGGCAGCGGAAGGGCAGGGAAGGGGTTCGGCGGGACCGGGGCAGGGGCGCGAATTTTACGAGCTGCGAAATTACCAGCTTCATCGTGGGCCAGGTGTGCAGCTAACCAACGATTATCTTCGCGATGCCGCAATTCCGGCGCTGAATCGAGCGGGCATCAAGCCGGTGGGCGTGTTCGAGATGCTGGTAGGGCCGCAAAGTCCGTCGCTCTACCTGCTGATTCCGCACCCGTCGGCAAATTCGTTGCTGACGGCTTGGGAGCGCGTGCGCGAGGACAAGGCATACCAGGAGCGCGGCGCTACCTTCCTGGATGCTCCGGCTTCAAACCCGCCATTTGTGCGAGTGGAGAGCGAGTTCATGGTGGCTTTTGAAACTCATCCGCGCATCACGCCTCCGGCACAGGGGCCGCGGGTGTTTGAGCTTCGCACCTACGACAACGCCACCAAGAAGGCTAACCTGACCAAGATCAAAATGTTCAATACGGGGGAAATCGATATCTTTAAGAAGGTCGGGTTCCATCCTGTGTTCTTCGGCGAAAAGTTGATTGGCCCGCGCTGGCCCAACCTGACCTATATGCTGGCATCGGAAAGCGTGGAGGACCGGAACAAGCACTGGGCTGCGTTCGGGGCGGACCCGGATTGGAAAAAACTGCGCTCGACGCCCGGCTATTCGGACGATGAGATTGTTTCAAACATTACCAACGTCCTGCTGCGCCCGGCGGCGTATTCGCAGGTGTGATAACGAGCTATGGCGGGAACTCATATCCCATGGAGGCTGTTCATGAAGCGGCGTGACTTTATAGCATCGACCCTTGCAGTGTCAGCAGGGCTGGCATCCGCTCCCGCACAGGGTGCCGATGAGAACAAGGCGGCGCGCGACTACTATGAGCTGAGACTCTACCAGCTTACCAACGGCGCCAAGGTGAAGCTGATGCACAATTACCTGCGCGAGGCGGCAATTCCGGCTCTTAACCGGATGGGCATCAACCCGGTGGGCGTGTTCAATACGGTGGTGGGGCCCATCAGCCCGTCGCTGCACGTGCTGCTGCCGTACCGCTCGCTGGAGTCCGTTGCGACGCTCGAAGAACGCCTGCGCGACGATGCCGAATACGTCAAGAACGGCGCGGAATTCCTGAACGCGCCAGCCTCGGACCCCGCTTACGTCCGCTACGAGAGTTCGCTGATGAAGGCGTTTGATTGCCATCCGCGGATCACTGCTCCGCCCAAAGGCAAGCGCATCTTTGAGCTTCGAACATACGAGAGCTCCAGCAAGAATTACAACTTGAACAAAGTGGAGATGTTTGGCAGCGGCGAGGTAGACATCTTTATCCGCAGCGGATTTCATCCTGTTTTCTTTGGCGAAAAGCTGATTGGCGAGCGGATGCCCAACCTCACCTATATGCTGTCGATTGGCAGCATCGAGGAGCGCGACAAGGCGTGGCAGGCCTTCAGTTCGGACGCTCAATGGAAAGCGCTGACGGCGTCGCGGAAATTTTCTTCCGGGCCGAACGTGGTGAACATCACAAACTATTTCCTGGCGCCGGCGCCCTATTCACAAGTGTGACGCGTCGGCGCACGGCGAAAGTTCAGATGGACCTTTGCCCTGGTTCTGAGCAGAATTGATGACCCGGGGCTTGACGATGCCCTGGCGACAAAGCAGCGAAACCTGGAGATGGGGAGAAAGGAACCTTATGAAATATGCTCTGGTGGGATTACTGATGGTTTCAGTTTGCGTTACCGCGTTCGCGCAGGGTCGCGAGGACCAAAGGCTGAACCGTTCGGCGGAAATTCTTCAGGAAATCATGAAGACGCCGGAGAGGGGAATTCCTCAGGACCTTCTGGACAAGGCGGTGTGCGTAGCCGTCGTACCATCTTACAAGAAGGTCGCTTTCGGATTTGGCGCCAGCGGGGGCAAGGGCGCGCTGGTCTGCAGGCGCAATGGCGACGGCCCCTGGAGCGGCCCTTCCATGTTTATCATGGGCGGAGGAAGCTTCGGGCTCCAGATTGGGGGCTCTGCCACCGACATCGTGCTGATTGTGATGAGCGCCAAAGGAGCCGAGAGATTGATGGGGAATAAGACGCAGCTCGGCGCAGACGCCTCGGTTGCCGGAGGCCCTGTGGGCCGCACGTCCCAGGCGGCCACCGATTTGCAGATGCACGCGGAAATTTTGACCTACTCGCGGGCCCGTGGCCTGTTCGCGGGCATCTCGCTGCAGGGCGCTTTTATGAAGACGGATGGTGAGGCGAACGAGCGGCTTTACAGTCGCCAGCTGGGACCGAAGCAGATATGTCTTGATGGGGCGGGCGGAATTCCTGCTCCGGCACGGGAACTCCACGCGGAATTGACTAAACTCTCGCCGCACGGGGGCCAGAAGCTGAGCCGCTAGCTTTTCCAGTGGCTGCCGGATTGAAAGCGCTTCCTGGGGTATGGGGTGCGCTTTGTCTGACTGAATAGTTGATGCCTCAAAAAGAAAGGGCGGAAGCGAACCCCCGCCCTTCCGGACCCTGAACTCGGGAACCAGCAACTACTTGACTTCTCCTGCGTAGATGCCCATGACAGTCTGAAGGAATCTTACCGCCTCTTCCCTGGGCCGCTGGAAAGAGTTGCGGCCGATGATGGAGCCGAAACCTCCACCGTCACGAATGGCGCGGGCTTCATCAAACACGTTCGCGTCCGCGGCCTTTGCGCCTCCTGAGAAGATGACGATGCGGCGGCCGGCGAAGGAGGACTGGACAACATGGCGCACCCGGTCCGCTAGGGAGCTGATGGGCACCTTGGCGCTTTCGTAAGCCTTGCGCGCGGCGTCCTGCTCGATATGTTCGCTCGGCAGCTTCACCTTAATCAGGTGAGCGCCGAGCTGCGCGGCAATTTGAGCGGCGTAGGCGACAACATCGATCGCCGTTTCGCCTTCCTTGCTGATGTCTGACCCGCGCGGGTATGACCACACGACAACCGCCAGCCCGTGGCTCTTGGCCTCTTCCGCAAGCCCGCGCAGCTCCTCATACATGATCCGCGAGGCGGCCGAACCGGGATAGATGGTGAAGCCGATGGCCACGCAGCCTAGGCGCAGGGCGTCCCGGACGCTGCCGGTTACGGACGAAAGCGGGTCTTTCTCGTCATGCAGGGTGTCGTGGTTGTTGAGCTTCAGGATGAGAGGAATCTCTCCCGCGTGGCGTCCGGCGGCGGATTCCAGAAAACCCAGCGGCGCCGCATAGGCATTGCAGCCGGACTCAAGAGCTAGTTCAAAATGATAATTTGGATCGTAGCCGGCGGGGTTCACAGCGAAGCTGCGCGCAGGCCCGTGTTCAAAACCCTGATCTACGGGCAGAATCACCAGCTTGCCCGTTCCGGCCAGATAACCGCTGTTCAGCAGACGCGCGATATTCGTTTTGGTTCCCGGGGAATCGCTCTCATACCAGCTCAGGATTTCCCGCACGCGCTCCGTCATCCGGCCGCTTTGATTCTGCCGTCCCACCCGGGGGACGGCTTCCGTGGTTGCCATACCATTCCTCCAACTTGGGTGAAATTGTAACACTTCAGATTACAGGCCGTAAGACAGCGCTGGCAAGCGAAAACTATGATGCGTTCGTTCTCGCGCAGGACTTGTGCTGCGGGGCACTCGGGAAACTCTGAGCGGACGACAGTAAGGTCACCGCGCATTTCACAAACCCGGTCTGACGGGGCATCCCGGCAATCCGCGGGCTCCGCTCTCATTATCCTGTGTTATATTGGGACCGCCTACAAGGATTTAATTCATTATTAGAAGGGGGAAGCTATGAGTCAGCATTCCGAAGTCAGCCGACGGGAATTCCTGAAGTCGGGCGCCAAGACGGGCGCAGGTCTGGCCGCTATGGGCGGGCTCGGCCTGGTTGGGGCAACAGGGAGAGTTCTGGGAGCGAATGACCGTGTCCGGGTTGCCGTCTGCGGCGTCCGGGGGCGAGGATGGGCCCACGTCAGAGGATTCTCGAAACTCCCCAACGTGCAGGTTGCGGCCATTTGCGATGTGGATGAGAACGTGGGCAACAAGCGGATTGCAGATATGGAAAAAATGGGTCTTGCCAAGCCCACCTACTATTACGACGTCCGGAAACTGCTGGAGGACAAATCCATCGACGCGATTTCGATTGCCACTCCGGACCACTGGCATTCGCTGATGGCCATCTGGGGCTGCGAAGCCGGCAAGGACGTCTATGTTGAAAAGCCCTGCTGCCACAACTGGTGGGAAGGCAAACAACTGGTGACGGCGGCGAACCGATATAACCGGATGGTGCAGCACGGGACGCAGAGCCGCTCTGTGCAAGGTGTCATCGATGCGGTGCAGAAACTTCGCGACGGAGTGATTGGCGACGTGTATCTTGCGCGCGGGCTCTGTTACAAATGGCGGCCCTCGATTGGACACACTCCAAATGAGGCGGTGCCCTCCGGCGTCCATTATGACCTGTGGCTTGGGCCTGCTCCCGAAGAACCTTTCACCAAGAATCATTTCCATTACAACTGGCACTGGTTTTGGAATTACGGAAGCGGCGACCTGGGCAACCAGGGCATCCATCAGCTTGATATTGCGCGCTGGGGACTGGGCGTTAAATTTCCCAATCGGATTACTGCCGTGGGCGGCAAATTTATGTTCAAAGATGACCAGTTGACTCCCAACGTCCTGAACTGCTCGTTCCAATACGACATGGCGGACGGCAGCCGCAAAATGCTGGAATTCGAAGTGCGGGGTTGGATCACCAACCACGAAGCGGGCATTGGCGAGGGCCACGGGTCCCACGGGATACCGGCTGCAGGACTTCAGGCCCATCCGCACAAGCTGGGCGCAACGTCTTCGCCTCAAAATACCATCGGCGACATTTTTTATGGTTCCAAGGGATACCTGGCGATTGACGGATCGGAAGGCTATAAAACCTGGCTCGGCCCGGGACATGAGCCCGGCCCGGAGGGTTCCGGAGGCGGCGACCACTTCCTGAACTTTGTTGAAGCGGTCCGCTCACGGAACAAGGCATCGCTGAATGCGCCGATTGAAGAGGGGTATATTTCCGCGACGCTGATCTACCTGGCCAACGCCTCTTACCGGCTGGGCAAAACCATCGAATTTGATCCGGACGCGGTGCAGGTAGTGAACGACGAGGAAGCCACCCGCCTGCTGCGAAGCGCGGATCGGGGCTACAGAAAACCATTCTTTATTCCAGAGAACGTGTAAAGCCTTCAGCGGCAGGCGAGCCGCGTATACGAAAGGGCGGGACGCAGGCGCCGCGCGGGGAATTGCCCGTCTCGGCGCCGGTCGCTGCCTTCCGAATCGTCTGCTGGAGGAATGTGATCGATTGTAGAGCGGTGCGGAGCCTCACGCGGGCCTGCGCATAGGAGAGGAGAGTGAAGTGGATCTTACACGCCGGGCATTCCTGATGGCGGCGGGCGCCCTCTGGATGGCCCTTCCATCGCTAGCCAGCGTCGAAGGCATTGAGATTGGCGTTTGCGCGCCGACCCGAGAGCTGGATGAGGTGGTCAAGTACGGATTCGATTACATCGAGCCTTCGGCTGCTTCCGTCGCAGAGATGAGCGACGCCAGTTTTCGGGCCTTCAAGACGAAGCTGATGGCTTCTCCCATTCGATGCGAGTGCTACAACAGCTTTATCCGGCGAAAAGACCTTGTTGTGGTGGGCGACAATGTGAACTGGAATGCGTTGAAGGAGTATCTGGACCCTGCTCTGGCGCGTTGCCGTGAACTTGGCGGATCGATTGTGGTGTGGGGCAGCGCCGGGTCAAGAAACGTGCCGCCGGGATATTCACGCGAAAAGGCCTGGAGCCAGATCAAGGATTTCCTGGGCCGGGCTGGGGAAATTGCGCGCAACCACCAGATGATCATTGCCATTGAACCGTTACGGCATCAGGAGAGCAACATTATTAACACCGGGGCAGAAGCCCTTAGGCTGGTTCACGAGGTCAACCATCCCAACATCAAGATGATTATCGATTATTATCACCTGCGAGTAGAGAACGAAAATCCGGACATTATTCTGAAAGCTCGAAAAGAGATCGTGCACTTCCATTTTGCCAATCCTAATGGGCGGTTGTGGCCGAAGAGTCCGGCGGAAGATCCCCAATATGATGAGTTCTTCAAGCTGGTGAAACAGATTGGATTCCACGGTGGAATTTCCATCGAGGGGAGGGGATCGCTTTCTCAGGATGGGACTGCCAGCCTGGCATTTTTCCGGCAGGAAATCACGGCCGCATGAGCCTTCCTGCCCGGCATACCCTTCGGGCTCTGAGCCTTGACTTCCCCTCGCCCCGGGCTTACGATTGCCTCATTAGGAAAAGGTCCGTTCATCAAATTTCCGGCGAGCGAGAGCTCGGAGGAGGCAGACATGAGTCTTCTAACGATTGCTCACGTTCCTGCCGCCAAAGTTGAGGCGGGGCAGACCGTCCTTGAGGCTGTCCGGATTATGGCAAGAGAAGGGGTTGGGGCCGTTGCTGTTATTGA
>DASUJZ010000042.1:0-4334 GCA_036278995.1 Terriglobia bacterium
GGGTGGATTTTCCTGAGGGTGCCGGATACGATTTCTGGCAAAGCGCGGGTATTATCCAAACATGAAAGGGAGGAAGTTGTTCTGCAAGGCGATGCTGATGGGGTTTGCGGGAGTCGGTGCCCGGAAGCTACGGCATTGCGAGTCTTCAGACGACTTTACAACCGAGTTAATAATTCCTTTCCCGGACGGTTTGGAACGCCCCCTGCTCGGAAGGTGAGTTCCAATTCAGGTGCCAGCGCAGTAAAAGCAACCCGGCCGCCGCTGCTTCCAGCGAGAAGACGGTTTGGCGGCAACTTTCAAGCGAATTTGTAACGATTGCTCAGAAATGTGCAATTGAACGCCCATGGAGGTGAAGCCACACGTGTGCAAACGTAGACCAGCAGATCATCGAGTTGCCAAAAAGCTCATGGAGAGGCTCCGAATCCGCTTCAATGAATGCGGAAAGCGCGTGGGCGGGATAGCGGCGGCCGAGACGGGCGCCGAGCTCCTGGAGTTCGCCTTTGTTGTTCCGATGCTGTTAACGCTTCTGATCGGCATCATCTGGATCGGGCGCGCCTACAACATCTACGAGAATGTGACCCGGGCAGCGCGTGAGGGCGCGCGTTATGCGGTGCTGCCGAGTTCCGTCGCTGACGGAAACACTTTTGCAGACGCGCTCAGCGATTCCTGCACAGCGAACACGGTGGCGTTTACCAATTATGTAACGCCGGTGCTGGCGTCGGACAATCTGAATCCAAGCCTGGTGAATGGCTACTGCCAGAAGAAAGTCTGCCTGGAAAGCACGTATCCGCAGCAGTGGGGAGTGAGCATCAACTTCACGTACCCCGTGAAGCTGACGATTCCTTTCACTCCACTGAACGCGACCACCATCAATATTCCAGCACATGCCCAGATGCGGCTGGAGAACCAGCCAGGAGGTACATGCCAGTGATGAAACTGTTTGCACGTAGGGGAAAAACTGTTCGCACCATGACGCAAGGACGCGCCGGTTTGAATCGGTGGAAGCTGGAGCGGTGGCTTCAGGCGATCTCCGAGACTGGCGGAGCGATGCTGCTGGAATTCGCGCTTTCGCTGCCTTTCCTGCTGGCGTTTGTGGTGGGCGTGGTTCAATTCGGCGGAGCTTTCAATCTGAAGCAGAAGATGGCCAATGCGGCACGCGAGGGCGCGCGCGTGATGGTTTCAAACCCGTTGACTGATATCAACTGCCAGAGTCAGTACTGTTCCGCGCAGGCCGCGGCTCACGCGGTGGCGAATTATATGACCAACAACGGCGTGGACTCATCGTGCATCGATCCGAGTGCTGGCACATCAACCGGTACCGAGACGTGGACCTTTACCTGCGGAAACGGAACCAGCCTGACCATCAATCATCTGTACAGCTACACGACGTCGGTTGGTGATCTGCAAACAGGAACCCAGGTGACGGTCACTTACCCGTACACGTGGTTTTTTAACAGGGTTATCAAGCTGCTGGTTCCAGGGTCCAATCTGGCACTTCCCAATCGCTTAACCGAGACTGCCGTTATGCACAACATCGTAAATTAGGAGGAACACATGCGGAGGGGGAAAGATCGACGTTGGATTGGAACGGAAAAGGGTTCGATATTGATCATCATAGGCTTCGCCATGGTGGTTATGCTTGGTGTATCAGCCATTGCAATCGACCTGGTGAACCTTTACCTGGCGCGAACGCAGGCACAGCGTGCCGCAGACGCCGCTGCGCTAGCCGGCGCTCAGGCCTTCATCACCACGGGATGCACAACGGGTGGCTGCACTCCCGGCGGCAACCAGGAGACCGTAGCGACACAGCAGGCCGTGGCTGTGGCGGCCCAGAACAACATTGCCGGACAGCCCGCAGTGGTGGACCCGGCAACCGATGTGGTGTTCAGCTATCCCACCGCCACCGAGCCGCAAATCACCGTCACGACGGGACGCCCTGTGGGTACATTTTTTGCCAAGGTTTTTGGCATCCAGACGGTAAATGTGAGCGCCAAAGCAACGGCGGAAGCATACAACCAGGTGGGCGACAGCAACACAGTTCTGGGCGCGACTTGCGTGAAGCCCTTCCTGCTGCCCAACTGCGACCCAACCGCGGGCCACACCGGTTCGACCAACCCTAAGTGCGCAACTTCAGGCCAGCATTATTTCTTTAACCCGGGTACTCAGGACCAGCTTGCCAATCCGGGGATTTATCCCACCGGAGTGCAGGGGATGCCCTGGACGCTCCACAGCGATGGCGGCCCCAGTCAATGGTATCTGGCGGGCTTTGCAGACGCGAGCGCGTCAAGCGCCTCCGCTATTCGGGACCACATTTCCATGTGTGCGCCTGCGATTTACGCCTGCGGCGATACGCTGCCCACCGCCAATGGAAGCAGCGTGGGTGGGGTTGCGCAGGGGACCGATCTGCTGATCCATGCCGACTCCGACGGGCTCAGCCATGGGCAGGACTCGATTGATACAACGACTGGCCCTCCTTTTGCGATCACGGGAGGATACAACAATCCGAATCCCGCCCTGAGGGGAAAGGTATTTTACGACTACAGCCAAAGCCCCTCCGTGGTGACCGTGCCGGTCTACGACGGGAGTGCCCTGCCGGCCGGAGGAACAAACGTCCAGATCCAGGGCTACATGCAGATTTTTATTAGAGACATGCACAAAAACGGGAGCGACAAGATGGTTGACGCGGTCATTCTGAATGTCAGCTACTGCGGCGGGTCGAGTGGGAGTACCACTACGGTGGCCTCGGCAGGGGCGCCGATCCCTATCCGGCTGATCCGAACTAATTAAGTGAACGGAGCGTGTGGCGCGGACCTTCGCTGGTGGAGGTCCGCGGAAGGCAGGGGCAGAAGTCAGGAGCCAGAAGCAAGGAGTATCCCCACCCGAAGACAGTAGGCAGAAGCCAGGGACAAGAAGGATGAATTTTGAAGGATGAAGGATGAGAGGGCGCGATCGGCCCCCTCACCCGGCCCGGCACTGCGGGCCACCCTCTCCGGAGAGCAGTAGGCAGAAAGCAACAGGCAGTAAGCAGAGCAGAGGGCGCAAAGCGGTAGGCAGGAACACCCGCACCCGGCCGCCGGCGTCATCACAACCACGCCACCGCAGACATCGCAAACGATGCGATGCGCCTCTCACTCGCGAACCACAAACTTGCTATAGCGGGTTAAGGTCTGTACGCCTTCAGCCCTTTGGCTGGAAGAGTCGGCACCAACCCTGCGGGCTGATTTTCCCGTCAACGGCTGTGCAAGCGTCTGGCGGCTGAAAGAGCTTGCACTTGTCGCATTGCTGGTCGCCTTTCGGCTTATCCTGATACGCGACCTGCTTCTGCGGCATCTTCTCCGTAGCTGCTGCGGGCCTGGAACCCAGAGTAAGGAAACCTACTGCGCCCAGCGCAGTGGCCGCTGAGCACTTGCAGAAACTGCGGCGTGATAGCTCCTGGTTCTTGGTTGCCATAGAATTCCTCCTGCTTTAAAAAAGTGGGAAGTTTCCGCACAACCCGACGACGCGGGATGTTGTCCGGCCGTTTGGCCGCCCTCACGGCGCGCACACTCCAACCGCTTGCCACGCGCCAGCGGCTTTTCGGCCGCCACGCCGCCGGTGTTTCCAACTTGCTCGCACCACCGCATGATGTATATTTGGATGCCTGACGCCGTGCGGTTAGTTCACGAATCTCGGGCCGGCCGGTTTATAATTCCAGGCGGCGAACAATCCACAAATTTGAATTTACGTAAGAGGAGGAGCTGCACATGATCGTCATCCGCAACGTGTTCCGATTGAAATTTGGCAAGACCAAAGAGGCCCTCGCCCTGATTAAGGAAGGCGTCGCCATTCAAAAACGCGCCGGTTTGGAGCTGGACCAGCGCATCCTGACCGACCTGGTGGGGCCGTTTTACACCGTGGTACTGGAGATGAAGATTCCCGGCCTGAGCGACCTGGAAACCAACATGTCGAAAGTGATGGGCAACAAGGATTGGCAGGCCAATTATCAGAAGATCATCGCGCTGGTGGATTCCGGCTATCGCGAGATTTTCACCGTTGTCGAATAGGCAGAGAGGCAGTGGTTAGTGGTCAGTGATTAGTGGTTAGCGAAAAGAGAAAGGCTGCGGGTCGGCGGGTTGAGCCTGCCGACGCGGGGCCGCTTACTTGGTTTCGCCCTACGGGATGCGTCCACCTGTAAGGCAGTAAGCAATAGGCAGAGAACAGCAGGCAGCGGTTCAAGATTCAAAATTCCAGATTCCAGAGTAGGGGCGGAGCACGACTTTCCGAGCGATCTCAGATTAAAAATCTGAGATTTCATAGAAGGCGGCAGGCGGAAACCGCAGCGCGGTGCCGGATAT
>DASUJZ010000043.1:0-139298 GCA_036278995.1 Terriglobia bacterium
GAGATGGTGATGCCGGGCGACAACGTCTCGATGGAGATCGAGCTGATTACGCCAATCGCCATGGAGAAGGGGCTGCGGTTCGCTATCCGCGAGGGCGGCCATACGGTCGGCGCCGGCTCCGTAACCGAAGTCATACAATAACGACTCAAGCTCTGGTGATTTGCCATGCGTGATATCATTACATTACAGTGCAACGAGTGCAAGAACCGCAACTACACGACAACCAAGAACAAAAAGAAGCACACGGACCGTGTGGAGGTTAAGAGGTTTTGCCCGACGTGCCGCCAACATAGGGCCCATCGGGAAGTCAAGTGAGCAGTGCCGGGCAAGAGCCTTCCGGCGCGACCTAAACGCTGAACCTTCGCGCGGGGTTAGCCCTTCGCCCTTCGGCTCAGGGTAAAGGGGCGTCAGATCAACGGCTAATCTGCCGGTCTCCAAAACCGGTCATGGGGGTTCGAATCCCTCCGCCCCTGCCACGAACGCGGGCAGATATCGGGCATTGCGTCGTGGGTCGAAAAAGCGGAACGGGAAAAGATCTTATGGCGATGGTAGACGAACTATCAGCTAGCAAACAGGCTGCTGGGAAACTTGGGGAATACATCAAGGACGTCCGCGCGGAAATGAAGCGCGTTGTCTGGCCAGCCAAGCAGGAGGTTTACGGCACGACGGTGATGGTGATCATCACCACATTCCTGTTCGGATTTTACTTTATGCTTTGTGACGAAGCCTTCTCCCGTCTGGTTTCCTACGTGCTGAACTGGGGAAAGTCTTTATAGGAACCAACATTGGAAGCCCTGAAAATGGAAAAAAACTGGTACATCATTCACACCTACTCGGGGTTTGAGAGGAAGGTGGCGGAGTCCCTGAAGGGCCGGATTGCCGCTGAGAACCTCGCCGAGAAGTTCGGTGAGATCATGGTTCCCACCGAAGATGTGATTGAGATCAAGCAGGGGAAAAAGGTCGTAACGCCGAAGCTCTTCTATCCCGGCTATGTGCTGGTTGAGATGGAGATGAACGACGTCACCTGGCACGTGGTACGGTCGACACCGCGGGTGACCGGCTTCGTAGGTTCTGGCCCCAAGCCCACTCCGCTGAGCCTCGAGGAAGTTGACCGTATTGTCCATAAGGTTGAGGTGGCGGCTGAGAATCCCAAACCCAGGCTCGAGTTTGAGCGCGGCGAAAGCGTCAAGATCACCGACGGGCCTTTCAGAGACTTTACGGGCGCCGTGGAAGAAATTAATGCCGACCGTTCAACACTGCGGGTTATGGTCACCATTTTCGGGCGCGCCACGCCTGTGGAACTGGACTTTTATCAAGTGGAGAAGGTGTAAAGCTATGGCCAAAAGGGTCGTCGCAATGGTGAAGCTGCAAATCGCCGCCGGCAAGGCTACCCCTGCCCCGCCGGTTGGTCCTGCGCTGGGACAGCACGGCGTCAACATCATGGACTTCTGCAAGACGTTCAATGCCAAGACTTCGTCCAAGGACCAGGAAGGGCTGATCATTCCGGTGGTGCTGACGGTCTATCACGATCGCACCTTCACTTTCGTCACCAAGACCCCACCTGCATCTGTTCTGCTGAAGCGCGCAGCCGGCATCGCCAAGGGGTCCGGAGAGCCCAACAAGAACAAAGTGGGTTCCGTTACCGAAAAGCAGGTTGAAGAAATCGCCAAGCAGAAGCTGCCCGACTTGAACGCGAGAGACTTGGCGGCAGCCGTCCTCACCGTCAAGGGTACGGCGCGGAGCATGGGCCTGGAGATTGTAGCCTGAGCCGAGGGATCGGGAGAGCCTCGCGAATATCGAGGAGGTAGAAGGTGGGAAAGAAATACGAAGCCAGCCGAAAAATGGTGGATAAACCCGCCTATGTGCTTCAGGACGCCATGCCGCTGGTGAAGAAGGCAGCCTTTGCCAAGTTTGACGAGTCGGTTGAAGTCGCGTTAAACCTGGGCGTGGACCCGAAGCATGCTGACCAGATGGTGCGCGGGACCGTGGTCCTGCCGCACGGCCTCGGCAAGACGACTCGTGTGATTGTAATCGCTTCTGGCGAAAAAGTCCGCGAGGCGCGCGAAGCCGGCGCCGATGAAGTGGGCGCTGAAGACATTGTGCAGAAAATCCAGGGTGGATGGATGAACTTTGACGCGGTGGTCGCAACCCCCGACATGATGAAGTCCGTTGGACGGCTGGGAAAGGTGCTGGGCCCCCGAGGGCTGATGCCCAACCCCAAGACCGGTACGGTTACTCTGGATGTAGCGAAAGCCGTCAGCGAGTTGAAAGCCGGTAAGGTGGAGTTCCGGGTAGACAAGACCGGCATCATCCACTGCGCTGTGGGGAAGGTTTCCTTTGACGCCGAGAAGCTGGCCGACAATGCCAAAGCTCTGATTACAAGCGTACTGAGGGCAAAACCAGCCACGGCCAAAGGCCGCTACGTAAAGAATATTGTTGTCTCATCCACCATGGGACCAGGAGTGCCAATCGACCTGGCCTCAGTGGATGCCGTCTAGCGGCTTTTAGCTGCCCGAAGAGGAGCGCGATGAAGCGGGAAGAAAAACATCAGCAATCAAAAGACCTTCATGAGGAACTGAAGAAGGCTCGCACCGTCTTTCTGACGGGGTTTGAGGGTTTGACGGTAGCGCAGGATACTGAGCTTCGCCGCCAGATTACCAGGACCGGTGCGCGGTACAAAGTGGTGAAGAACAGTCTGATCGAGCGGGCGGCCGTCGGTACCGATGCCGCGCCGACAGCGCAGAACCTGCGTGGAACCACCTCGCTCGCTTACACGGCGGCCACTGACCCGGTCTCGCTGGCCAAAGTCCTGGTGGAATATGCCAAGGAGAATCCAGCCCTGGTGTTCAAGGCTGGGATGGTGGAAGGGCGAGTCGTCTCCATGGCGGAGATGGAGTCGCTGGCGGCCCTTCCCTCGCGCGAAGAACTGTTCGCCAAGGCATTATTTGTGATGAAGGCGCCGGCCCAGCAGCTTGCCACCGTCTTATCCGCTGTGGGCCGCGACCTGGCGCGAGTTATTCAGCAGGCTGTGAAAGAAGAAAAGTTCAACGCATCCGGCGGCTAAACGGTTCGGCAAAAACGGAGGCTTCCGTTTCGCTGGATCAGAGGGAAGTCAGGATATTTCAGGAGGATAAACACAACGATGTCCGAAAAAGTTGAGAAAATTGTCGAAGAAGTGAAAGGGCTCACGTTGCTCGAAGCCTCAGAGCTGGTGAAGAGGCTCGAAGAAGTGTTGGGCGTGTCTGCTGCCGCGGCCGCACCGGTGATGATGGCTGGAGCAGCAGGGGCTGGAGCAGCAGCGGCGCCTGCGGAAGAAAAGACCGAATTCAACGTTGTCCTTACCGCCGTCGGTTCAAACAAGATCAATGTTATTAAGGCGGTTCGCGAAGTCACAAGCCTCGGGCTGAAGGAAGCCAAGGACCTGGTGGATGGCGCTCCCAAGCCCATCAAGGAAGGGGTTTCCAAGGATGAGGCTGAAAACATTAAAAAGAAGTTCACTGAAGCCGGTGCGACCGTAGAAGTGAAATAGTTCCTTCGGGCCAGGGGAACGCGCTGCGCAGGGCCAGATCGCTGGTGTTTTCAATTTGAAGACCCTGAAGACTGGTGTTGGCAATTGTAGCATTTCAATTCAGAAGAACTACGGCGGGGGGTGCCGAGGTACGCGTGAAAGGGTTCGGCATCCTTCAGCCCCTCTCATGCATCAAAGTAAAAGAGTGCATGTGTCTCCATTGATCCGTAGCCCTCTAAAATCAAAGCAAGGAGCATAACGAATGCCAAACGGCGTCAACGGTGTTCTGCCGCGTCGGATTGATTTTTCAAAGATTCCGTCCGTCATTCAGATTCCCAACCTTATTGAGGTCCAGAAGCGTTCTTATGACCGTTTTCTGCAGATGAATGCCTTGCCGTCCGAGCGTGACGATCTGGGACTCCAGGCGGTATTTAATTCGGTTTTTCCCATCACCGACTTTCGCGGCGTGGCCCAGCTCGATTTTGTCGACTATTCCATTGGCGACTGGGAGTGCAAGTGCGGAAGTCTTCGTGGACTGCACCACCTGCGACGCACCTGCAAGCAGTGCGGTTATACCGTGGTGACCGACCCCTTCAAGGCCGGCGAGGTGCTGTGCGAGAAGTGCGGTACGTTTAACAAGAACGAAGTTGATTTTTGTCACAAGTGCGGCGACCCTGTAACCCTGCAGCTCAAATACGACGTGACCGAGTGCCAGGAGCGCGGCATGACGTTTGCCGCCCCCCTCAAGGTAACCATCCGACTGACTCTCTACGATAAGGAGAGCGAGGCAGGCCCCCGCAACATCCTCGATATCAAGGAACAGGAAGTCTATTTCGGCGAGATCCCGCTGATGACCGACAACGGGACCTTCATCATTAACGGAACCGAGCGAGTGATTGTCAGCCAGCTCCACCGCTCTCCCGGCGTTTTCTTCGAGTCCAATGCCGCCCGCAGCTATTTCCTGGGCAAGCTGATCCCCTACCGCGGCTCCTGGGTGGAGTTTGAGTACGATACTAAGAACATTCTCTACGTGCGGATTGACCGGAAACGCAAGATCCTGGGCACCATCTTTCTGCGCGCCCTGGGCCTGAAAGACAATTCCGAAATCATCAAGACCTTCTATCGCATTGAAAACATCGGTCTCAAGGACCGCAAGCTCCTGTGGCAGGTCTCCGATGGGCTCCTCGGAATGAGGCTTTCAAAGGCAGTCGAGCACTCCCGGTCGCATGAAACGATTGTGGCCTCCGGCAAGCGGATAACCGCCGCGGTGCTGAAGGAACTACAGAAATCCAAGATTACGCATGTGGAAATCACCCAGCACGACTTGGAAGGCGCCTGTGCCGCCGAGGACATCATCGACCCCTCCACCGGCGAAATCCTGCTGGAAGCCAACCATGAAGTTACGCCCTCCGTGCTCAACTCCGCCATTGATGGCGGGATTGAAGAGATGCGTGTCTTCTTCCCCGAGCGCGATGAGATTGGGCCCGTGATCAGCCAGACACTGCGGCGCGACTCCATCAAGAGTGTGCAGGAAGCTTTAATCGAGATGTACCGGAAACTGCGCCCCGGCGATCCTCCAACCCTGGATACCGCCACGGCGCTGTTTACCGGGATGTTCTTCGATCCCCGCAAGTATGACTTTTCCCGCGTGGGGCGCCTGAAGTTCAACATCAAGCTGGGCTATTACAGCAAACTCAAGGCCCGCATGGACGACAAGACGACTCAGTTTGAGCTGGAAGACGCCCGGAACCTTCCCACCTCCAACTTCTACGTTGTCGTCGACGAAGAGAAGATGTACGTCCGCCAGCGCGAAGGCAACGTCTGCACGGAGGTTGAGCGCGGCTGCGAGGGAACCCTGGCCACCGAGCACTCTGAAACCGCCCCTGTGCAGCTTCCCCTCGACAAGCGCACTCTGGACCCCGAAGACTTCTACGCAACCATCCGCTATCTGCTAAAGCTGCAAAAGAACCCCGGCGGTAAGTTTGAAGTGGATGACATCGACCACTTGGGCAACCGGCGAGTGCGCGCGGTGGGCGAGTTGTTGGAAAACCAGTTCCGCTTGGGCCTGGTGCGCATGGAGCGGGCCATCAAGGAAAAGATGTCCGTCTACCAGGAAATGTCCACGGCCATGCCGCACGACCTGATCAACGCCAAGCCCGTAATGGCGGCCATCCGCGAGTTCTTCGGCTCCTCACAGCTTTCGCAGTTCATGGACCAGACCAACCCGCTTTCGGAAATCACTCACAAGCGGCGGCTTTCGGCCCTGGGGCCCGGCGGACTTTCGCGTGAGCGCGCGGGATTTGAAGTCCGCGACGTTCACACCACTCACTATGGTCGAATCTGCCCCATCGAGACCCCTGAAGGTCCCAACATCGGGCTCATCTCGTCACTTTCGTGCTACGCCCGCATCAACGAATATGGGTTCATCGAGAGCCCCTATCGCAAAGTGCGCGATGGAAGGGTGGTCGATTACGTCACCATCACCCACGGCGGCGACGGCCCATGGAAGGTGGGCGAGCACGTCGAGCAGGAAGAAGTTGAAAAGCTGAACACCGAGCTGCGCTCCAAGAAGCGCAAGGCCGTGGAACATGAGCCGTACTCGTTCTATCTTTCAGCCTGGGAAGAAGACAATTACGTGGTGGCCCAGGCCAATGTCCCTATCGACGAAAAGGGGCGCCTTGCCAACGAACTCGTCAACGCCCGGCAAACCGGCAATTTTGTTCTGGTGCGGCGCGAAAACGTGGATTACGTGGACGTCAGCCCCAAGCAACTGGTCAGCGTTGCTGCATCGCTGATTCCCTTCCTCGAAAACGACGACGCCAACCGCGCTCTGATGGGTTCCAACATGCAGCGGCAATCGGTTCCCCTGCTCCGCGCCCAATCGCCGCTGGTCGGCACCGGCATGGAGGAGGTGACGGCGCGCGATTCCGGCGCGGTGGTCATCTGCAAGCGCGACGGAGTGGTGGACAGCGTCGACAGCGAACGAATCATCGTCCGCGTGGAAGGCGACGGCAGCAGCCAGCACCTTTCCCGCGAGGTGGGCGCGGACATCTACCAGATGATCAAGTTCCGGCGCTCGAACCAGAACACCTGCGTCAACCAGAAACCTGTGGTGCGGAAAGGCATGCGAGTCAAGGCAGGCCAGGTGCTCGCCGACGGCCCCTGCACTGATCACGGCGAACTGGCGCTGGGGCGCAATATCCTGGTGGCTTTCATGCCGTGGCGCGGATACAACTTTGAAGACGCCATCCTGGTGAGCGAAAAACTCGTGAAGGAGGATTCCTACACCTCCATCCACATCGAAGAGTTCGAGACCGAGGCGCGCGATACCAAGCTGGGACCCGAGGACGTTACCCGCGACATCCCCAACGTCTCCGAAACCCTGCTGCGCGACCTCGATGAGAGCGGCGTCATCCGCATTGGCGCCTACGTCAAGCCGGGCGACATCCTGGTGGGCAAGGTTACGCCCAAGGGTGAAACGCAGCTCTCGCCTGAAGAAAAACTGCTGCGCGCCATTTTCGGAGAAAAAGCCGGCGACGTTCGGGACGCTTCGCTCCAGTGCCCTCCGGGCATCGAAGGCATCGTCGTGGACGTCAAGATTTTTTCCCGCAAGGGCGCGGAAAAAGACGCGCGCGCCAGGGCCATTGAAGAGGCTGAAGTCTCGCGCATGGAAAAGAACCTCAACGACGAGATTCGCATCCTGAACGACGAGCGTCTGAACCGGCTCTGCGCCCTGCTCGAGGGTGAAAAGCTCCAGGCTGACCTGCACGATGAAAAGACCAACAAGCGCCTGATGTCAAAGGGTGACACGCTCACGCGCGACGATCTGGCCCGGATTTCGGGACGCAACCTCAAGCGCATGCGCATCGTGAAGAAAGATCCCACCCTGATGGAGCAGATCGACGAAGTCGAAGAAATGACTTCGCGTCAGATCGATATCCTGCGCAAGATCACGGCGGAGAAAGAGCAGAAGCTCAAGAAAGGCGACGAACTTCCTCCGGGTGTCATTAAGCTGGTGAAGGTTTACATCGCCATGAAGCGCAAGCTCTCGGTCGGCGACAAGATGGCGGGCCGGCACGGCAACAAGGGCGTCATCGCCCGGATTCTTCCGGAAGAGGACATGCCCTACACGCCCGACGGCACGCCCGTTGAGATCGTACTGAACCCCCTCGGCGTGCCTTCCCGAATGAATGTGGGACAGATTCTGGAAACCCACCTCGGTTGGGCGGCCAAAGAATTAGGCGATAAAATCAAGGCGCTGTTCTCCAATAACGGCCATGCGGAGGCGCTGCGCGAAGAGCTGAAGGTGCTCTTCGGCGGTACTCCGCTCGCCAAAAAATTCGCTGACGCAGCGGATGAGGAGGTGCTGGAGTTCGCAAACTCAGTTCGGGGCGGAGTGCGCTTCGCCACTCCCGTCTTCGACGGAGCCAGTGAAAAGGAGATCAAGACCTACCTTGAAAAGGCCGGCCTTTCGACCTCCGGCAAGATCATGCTCCGCGACGGAATGACGGGTGAACCGTTTGAGCAGCCGGTTACGGTGGGATACATCTACATGCTGAAGCTGTCTCACCTGGTCGATGACAAGATTCACGCGCGCTCCATCGGCCCCTATTCCCTCATCACCCAGCAGCCGCTGGGCGGCAAAGCTCAGTTCGGCGGCCAGCGATTCGGCGAAATGGAGGTCTGGGCGCTCGAGGCTTACGGCGCGGCGTGCATCCTGCAGGAACTGCTGACGGCGAAGTCCGACGACGTTTACGGACGAGCCAAGATCTATGAGGCCATCGTCAAGGGCGAGGCCGCCATCGAACCGGGCGTGCCGGAGTCCTTCAACGTTCTGGTGCGCGAGCTGCAAAGCCTTTGCCTGGATGTTGAGCTCATCAAGAAGCCTAAGGAGCTGCAGCCGGCGCCCTTGACCGCTGAATAGTTTTATCCGGCGGCGTGGTCCCCAAGCGTTGGATCACGCAGGACCGCAAGAATACCAATAAACGCTTCTCGCTTGAGAAGGAGGCAACATTGTTTCGAAGCAGCCCTTATGATCGAGTCAGCCTTATTGGAGAGTTCGATGCCATTCGCATCAGCCTGGCATCCCCGGAAAAAATTCGCTCCTGGTCACACGGTGAGGTAACCAAGCCGGAAACCATCAACTACAGGACCTTCAAGCCCGAGCGCGACGGCCTGTTTTGCGCAAGGATTTTTGGACCTGTCACCGACTGGGAATGCCTTTGCGGAAAATACAAGCGGATGAAGCACCGCGGAGTCATCTGCGACAAGTGCGGTGTGGAAGTCACGCTTTCCAAGGTGCGGCGCGAGCGTCTGGGGCACATCGAGCTGGCCGCGCCCTGCTCCCACGTCTGGTTTTTTAAAGGTCTGCCCAGCCGCATCGGCCACCTGCTCGATCTCTCGCTCCGCGATCTTGAAAAGATTCTCTATTTTGAGGCTTATGTCGTCACTGATCCCGGCGAAGCTCCTGTGAAAGAAAAAGAAGTCCTGACGGAGGAGCGTTACCGCGAGCTCCAGCAGGATTTTCTTGGCAAGTTCCGCGCCGGCATGGGCGCTGAGGCCATCAAGGATCTCCTGAAACAGCTCGATATTGAATCGCTCTCCGTGGAACTGCGCGAGAAGATGAAGACTGACAGCTCCCAGCAGAAGCGGATCAAGTATTCCAAGCGCCTGAAAGTGGTCGAGGCCTTCCGCAAATCGGGCAACAAACCCGAGTGGATGATCCTCGACGTGATTCCGGTGATTCCGCCTGAGCTGCGGCCGCTGGTGCCGCTCGATGGCGGGCGTTTTGCCACCTCCGACCTCAATGACCTTTACCGCCGCGTCATCAACCGCAACAACCGGCTGAAGAAGCTGATGGAACTCCATGCGCCCGATGTCATTGTGCGCAACGAGAAGCGCATGCTGCAGGAAGCCGTGGACGCTCTGTTTGACAATGGCCGCCGGGGCCGCGTGCTGCGCGGCGCCAACAACCGCCCGCTCAAGTCGCTTTCCGACACGCTGAAAGGTAAGCAGGGCCGCTTCCGCCAGAATCTGCTCGGCAAGCGCGTTGATTACTCCGGCCGCTCCGTGATCGTGGTGGGACCTGACCTCAAGCTCCATCAGTGCGGCCTGCCCAAGAAGATGGCGCTCGAGCTGTTCAAGCCGTTCATCTATCACAAGCTCGAGCAATCCGGCCACTGCACCACCATCAAGGCAGCCAAAGAAATGGTGGAACGCCAGGAATCCGTCGTCTGGGACATCCTGGAAGAGGTCATCAAAGATCATCCGGTGCTGCTCAACCGCGCTCCCACTCTGCACCGTCTGGGCATTCAGGCCTTCGAGCCGGTGCTGGTGGAAGGCAAGGCCATCAAGATTCATCCTCTCGTCTGCACGGCCTTCAATGCCGACTTTGACGGCGACCAGATGGCCGTCCACATCCCTCTTTCGCCCGAGGCCCAGATTGAAGCCTCGGTACTGATGCTGGCCTCCAACAATATCCTGTCGCCGGCCAACGGACAGCCGCTGGCCACCCCCACCCAGGACGTGGTGCTGGGCGTCTACTACCTCACCAAGGAACAGAAGGGCGCCAAGGGCGAAGGCCGCACGTTCGCCAACCCCGAGGACGTTCTGCTGGCCCTTGAAGCCGGCGAAGTCGAGACTCGCACTCCCATCCGGCTTCGCTACACGGGGCGTGTGGTTGACCTCACCACAGCCTACGACGACCAGGACGTTCTGCACACCGAACCCATCACGATGAAACACCAGTTCATCAACACCACGGTGGGACGCGTCATTTTCAACGACCATCTGCCTCCCGAGATGCCTTTCATGAACGGAACCCTTCGCAAGAAGGGCCTGGGCGCGGTGGTCAATTACAGCTATCTGCGCTTCGGATTGGAAACGGCCGTCGGCCTGCTGGACAAAATCAAGGGTCTCGGCTTCCTCTACGCCACCCGCTCCGGAATGTCGCTCGGCATTGACGACCTGGTTGTGCCCTCGAACAAAGCCGACCTGGTCCGCTCGGCGCAGAAGGAAGTGATCGAGGTCGAAAAACAGTACCAGGAAGGCGCCATCACCCACGGCGAGCGTTACAACAAGGTGATCGCCATCTGGTCCAACGTCACCGACCGCGTTGCCGATGAGATGTTCCAGACCATGGAAGGCCAGGACACCACCGGTTCGTTCAATCCCGTCTATGTCATGGCCGATTCAGGGGCGCGCGGTTCCAAGCAGCAGATTCGCCAGCTCTCCGGCATGCGCGGACTGATGGCCAAGCCCTCGGGCGAAATTATCGAGACGCCCATCACGGCCAACTTCCGCGAGGGGCTCAATGTGCTGCAATACTTCATCTCAACCCATGGCGCCCGCAAGGGACTGGCCGACACCGCCCTCAAGACGGCGGACTCCGGCTACCTGACGCGCCGCCTGGTTGACGTGGCGCAGGACGTCATCATCTCCGAATTTGACTGCGGCACGGTGGACGGTCTCTACGTGGAATCCATCGTGGAAGCAGGCGAAGTCGTGGAACCCCTCCGTGACCGTATCGTCGGCCGCGTCTCCCTCGAACAGATCAAGGACTATGAGGGCAACGTAATCGTCGATTTCAACCAGGAGATCAACGAAGACCTGGCGGCTTCCATTCAGGCGGCCGGCATCGAGCGAGTCAAGATCCGCTCGGTGCTCACCTGCGAGTCGCGCCGCGGCGTCTGCATCCGCTGCTACGGCCGCAATCTGGCCACGGGACGCCTGGTGGAGATTGGTGAGGCCGTCGGGGTTGTGGCTGCACAGTCCATCGGCGAGCCTGGAACTCAGCTCACCATGCGGACCTTCCACATCGGCGGCACCGCAAGCCGTATTTCCGAGCAATCCAAACTCGAAGCCAAGAACAACGGGTTCCTCAAATTCCAGAACCTCCAAACCGTCACCAACCGCGATGGCCACTTCGTGGTAATGAACCGCAACGGCTCCATCGTGGTTGCCGATGAGAAGGGCCGTGAACGCGAGCGCTATTCCGTGGTATACGGCGCCAAGATCCTTTACGCCGACGGCGCGCCCGTCAAGCTGGGTGACACCGTCGTTGAATGGGATCCTTACACGTTCTCGATCCTGACGGAAGTCCGGGGTGAGGTCCACTTCAGGGACCTCGAGCCCGGCGCCACTCTCCAGGAACAGGTGGACGAAGTCACGGGACTTTCGCAGTTGGTCGTGAAAGATTCTCCAGACGAGAAATACCAGCCGCAACTGATCATCCGGCCCGAGGGCAAGGCCTCGTCCAAGGGCGCCAAGAAGTATCTGATGCCCTCTCGCGCCCACCTGATGGTCCAGGACGGCGACACCGTCCAGGCAGGCGACGTTCTGGCGAAAATCCCGCGCGAAACCACCAAGACCAAGGACATCACCGGCGGTCTGCCGCGCGTCCAGGAACTCTTCGAAGCCCGCAAGCCGCACGAGCCCGCCGTCATCACCGAAATCGACGGCGTGGTCCGCTACGGCGACGTGCTCAAGGGCCAGCGCAAGGTGATTGTGGTTCCGGAGCGCGGCGAAACCAAAGAGTACCTGCTGCCACGCGGCGTTCACATCTCCGTGCAGGAAGGAGAGCGCGTCAAGGCCGGAGAACCCTTGATGGACGGTCCGCGCAATCCGCACGACATCCTGGCGGTGCTCGGCGAAAAGGAGCTGCAAAAGTACCTGGTCGACGAGATCCAGGAAGTCTACCGGCTGCAGGGCGTCAACATCAACGACAAGCACATCGAGGTGATCGTCCGGCAGATGATGCGCTGGATCAAGGTGGAAGAACCCGGCGACACGGAATTCCTGCTCGACGAGCAGGTGGACAAGTTCCGCTTCCGTGATGAGAACGAAAAGGCGATGGCGCAGGACGGCAAGCCCGCCACGGGCCGATCCCTGTTGCTCGGCATCACCAAGGCGTCGCTGGCCACCGATTCGTTCATCTCGGCGGCCTCATTCCAGGAGACCACGCGCGTGCTCACCGAAGCCTCCATCCGGGGCGCGGTCGACCACCTGCGCGGCCTCAAAGAGAACGTCATCATGGGCCGCCTGATTCCGGCGGGAACGGGGCTTGAACGCTATCGCAATTTCCGGCTGCTCACCGACACCGAGATACCGGAACCCGAGTTGGAAATTGCCGAAGGCATGCCCGGCGAGGAGGCCATTCCTCCCTCACCCGGCATTGCCGCGGAACTGATGGACGAAGACGAAGCCCGTCCAGCGCAATAACCGCAGCGGGCCGGTCGCACCCGGCGGCGCCACTTTTATGGTGGCAGAGACCGATGGCGGCCGGCCTCTGCAACATGTTTTATGCGGTTCTCCTGCTTCAAGTGCGGTGACAGAATCGAGACCGCCGACCGTGTCGGCACCCGCGCGACCTGCCCCAAATGCGACGCTGACCTGCACTGCTGCCGCAACTGCCGCTTCTACGACCCCGGCAAACACAATCAATGCGCCGAACCCCAGGCCGAATGGGTCCGCGACAAGGAAGCTTCAAACTACTGCGACTATTTCCAGCCCAACCCCGTCCTGCTGGCCAGCGGCTCCGGCCCCGGCAAAGAAAACGACGCCAGAACGCGGTTCGATTCGCTGTTCAAGAATTCCTGACAAGGTTCCACACAATTCCACATTCAAAATTCGCCAACTCGATGCTCGCCTGCCAAACCGGAAGCTGCTCGAATCCTTCGTATTTCACTGGATCCCCTGCGGGCTATGCTTAGTTCGGGAGTCCGGAATCTGGAATTTTGAATCTTGAATTTGTAGCGTAACGCAGCGCCACTGCAAATCCGAAGCACGGCAATCTCAGACGAGCTCGAACCCGCTTGCCTTCTCAAAAGCGTCGGCCACCTGCAGCAGCCGCGCTTCATCAAAGTGTTTGGCGAAGATTTGCATGCCGACGGGCAGTGGAGGCTCGCCCGCCAGCTTGCCGCAGGGCACGGAAATCCCCGGAATGCCCGCCAGGCTTGCGGTGACGGTGTAAATATCGGCGAGATACATCTGCAGCGGATCGTCCATTTTCTCGCCCAGCTTGAAGGGAGGGATGGGCGAGGTGGGAGCGACAATCACGTCTACGTTGTCGAAAGCTTCAACAAAATCGCGCGCAATCAGCGTTCGCACCTTCTGGGCCTTCAGGTAATAGGCGTCATAATATCCGGTGCTCAGCACGTACGTTCCCAGCATCACGCGGCGCTTCACTTCCTGGCCGAATCCCTGATCGCGCGTCTTGCGATACATGTCGCGCAGTCCCGAATATTCTTTAGCCCGGTAGCCGTAGCGAACGCCATCATAGCGCGCCAGGTTTGAGCTCGCCTCAGCCGTGCAGATGATGTAGTAGCAGGCGATCGCATAGTCGGTGTGCGGCAGTCGGATGGGCACAATCTCGCAGCCCAGTTTTTCGAGCACTCCGATTCCCTTCTCGACGTTGGCGCGGATGTCAGAATTCAGTCCTTTAAAATATTCACTCGGCACTCCCACTTTTATGCCGCCCACGTTGCCGTCGAGAGACTTTTCATAATCGTCAACCCGCACGCCCGCCGAGGTGGAATCCATCGGATCGCGTCCCGCAATCACCTTCAGCGTGCGGGCCACATCGCGCACGGAGCGTCCGAAGGGGCCAACGTGGTCGAGCGAAGAGGCAAAGGCCACCAAGCCATAGCGCGAAACACGCCCGTACGTCCCCATCATGCCCACCACGCCGCAGAAGGCCGCCGGCTGCCGGATGGAGCCCCCCGTGTCCGATCCCAGCGCCACCGCCGCCAGGTTCGCCGCCACCGCCGCCGCCGATCCGCCGCTCGAGCCGCCCGGAACGCGCGTCAGGTCGTGCGGATTGCGGGTGGAGTAAAAGCCGGAGTTTTCCGTCGAGGAGCCCATGGCGAACTCATCGCAGTTGGTCTTGCCCAGCATCACCGCGCCCGCAGCTTCCAGCCTCTCGACCGCTGTTGCATCGTAAGGCGCGACGAAATTTTCCAGCATCCTGGAAGCGCATGTGGTCTTCAGCCCGCGCGTCAGCAGAACATCCTTCACCGCCACAGGCACGCCTGAAAGCGGCAGCAGCGGTTCGCCGGCAGCAATCCGGCCATCGACCGCGCGCGCCTGCTCGATCGCTTTTTCCTCGCTGATGGAAAGATAGGATCGGACGTTCACATCTTCCCGTTTGATGCGCTCGATGTGCGCCCGCGCGATCTCCTCGGCGGACGCTTCCCGCCGCGCCAGCAAGCCGTGAATTTCTTCGATGGTCAGTTGCGTCAGATTGTCCATGGATGGTTCGTAGGGGTTGGAATCGAGGCCAGACCGGTCAGTACTACTCCCGCTCAATTACCTGCGGCACTTTGAAGCAGCCGCCGGCCGCCTCCGGAGCGTTCCTGAGCGCCTCTTCCTGCGAAAAGCACGGCTGAACGCGGTCATCGCGCAGCGCAGGATTTTCGGCCGCGGGATAGGTTACCTGGGCCATCGGCTCTACTCCTGTGGTGTCCAGCTCGTTGAGCTTTTGGACGTAGTCAAGCACCGCGTCGAGCTGCGGGCCGAACTTCTTCACCTCTTCATCCGCCAGCTCAAGGTGGGCAAGCTCAGCCACATAGAGAACATCTTTTTCGCTTAAGGCCATCGTTTTTCCGCCGTCTGTAGTGATGGATGTAGCCCGCCAGATCGCTCCTTCACAGTTCGTTGAGGAGCCTCACCCGCCATGCTGAAACCCCATTCGCTTCGCTCTGGGCGGGCTGCCGCGTCATTCCGATCCCGCATTGCGGGAAAGGGGAACCTGCTTTTCGCTTTAACGTGCTCTCCGCGGAGCGTTGCTGGCGCCTCAGCGATGCAGGCTTGCCCCGCGCGGGGCAACAATCATAATATCAGTTGACCTGTGATTTGTCTGGCAGAGGCGCGGCGGTGCCCCGTCCCGGCACATAAGAAACCTTCAACTTTCGGACCGCCGGCACACCCAGATATCGGTTGACCTGCTTTAGGATGTCGTCTGACATTCGGCGCATTTCCGTTGACCAGGCCGTGCAGTCGCATTCCAGCATCAGCGTGCCTTCCTGAAAGCTCACCGGGCGCGAGTGGCGCGCCATCGGCTTGCCGGCAACCAGCGGCCACAACGGAGCGAGGATGTCCAGCACGCGCGGGTTGGTTCGGAGCACCTGCCCTTTGAAAATGAGAGGGAGAATCTTGCTGATTTCTTCCATCGAACTCCCTGCTTCGGTTCCGTCTGTCTCGAGAGGTCAACGAGTCTACCACAATCGTCCGCAAGGTCAAACATTTTGTGAGGCATTTCTGGGAACCTTATAATATTCGGATGATTCGCTTGATTCTTGCTTCAAATTCTCCCCGCAGGCGCGAGTTGCTGCGCAATGCTGGCTTCCAATTCGACGTACGGCCCAGCGGGATTGCAGAAGCCCGACTGCCGAACGAATCTCCGGAAGACTTTGCCCGCAGGCTGGCGCGTGACAAGGCGCTGGATGTTGCGCGGCAGTCCCAGGCGGGATGCGTGGTGCTGGGCGCTGATACCGTCGTGTCCGTCAACGGAGAAATCCTCGAGAAGCCTGTGGACTCGGCCGACGCCGCGAGAATGCTGCAAATACTCTCCGGCCGCACTCACCGCGTGATCACGGGGGTGTGCCTCGTTCGCGCGCCGGAAAGCGTTCTGGCATGGAGACACGAGACGACTTCCGTCACCTTCAGAAAATTGACCGATGAAGAAATCGAAAGTTACGTCGCGAGCGGCGAGCCTTTTGATAAGGCCGGCGGCTACGCCATCCAGGGCCTTGCCTCGCGCTTCGTTCCCCGCATCGAGGGCTGCTACTTCAACGTGGTCGGCCTGCCGATTCCTATGGTGAGCGAAATCCTGAAGAGAGTCCCTAACAAATGAGCATGTGGACGTCCGCGCTTCCTTTGCTGCCCAACAGCATCTCTCAATCGCCTTGGTATTCGGTGTGCTGGGGCTTCGATTCTCCTTTGCTCATTTATGGATTAGCGTGAATCGGAGCCCTACGGCTCCGGCATGTAGGATAGTACGTTAGTGTCAATCACGCGGAATTCTTCGCCGGTGAGGGGCAGTTCGCGAAAGTCTTCCTCGGCCCGCAAGGGGGTGAAGCTCGTCCAGGCGCCATCGCTCCCGAACAGGACGCGACGGATGCCGACTTCACGAATTCGTGACGCAATGAGTTGCTTCTTGTTCTTCCAGTCTCCCAGGCCGGCCACTCCGGAAACGTCGAAGTACAGGTGGGACACGCGCGGATCGTGGTGCGAGATGGCGTTCACAAATACGGACAGAGCAGCGTCCGTTGCCGGATCATCATAACCGCCGCTCCCGGCAAGGTGAGCCACCTGTACGATGACGTGCGGCGCGGCGGAGAGCACCTCACGAATGAAGGTCTGCGCTTCTCCTGCCCCGTACGGCCTGTGATGGTCCAGATTCGGATGCAAATGCACCACGATCGCCATACGGTGGCTGTCGGCTGCGTGGAATACTTCGCGAACTTTCCGAACATGCATAGGATTATCGAGATCGACATCCGAATTTCCGAAGTGGAGCTTGAGCCCGGCGCTCAGGTAGGGATTATGCGAGCAGCGGTCGATTTCGGCCAGGGCGTACTCGCGAAGGGGATTTACGCCGCAGAAGCCCACGAGGCGGCCCGAGTATTCCTTCACCTGATTTGCAGTCCAATCATTTTCCCGTTTCACCTGCGTGTATTCATCCCGCAGGCGAGGACGGTTGGGTTTGCCGAACTGGTAGGCCAGCGAGAGGACGACGGCTCGCCGAATGCCGGCCGCATCCAGCTCAGCAATCAAGTCGCGGGCCAGAAAGGGTTTTGGCTGGCCAAGAATGCGGGCGACAACGGGACTTAGCAGATGCTCGTGATAATCGGTCTGCGGCTTCTCTGCCACAGCCCAGATCGGCATGAGGAGCAACAAAAGCAGGTTGCGACAAGCGGCCGGGGTGATCATCCGCCCTTCCTGATTTCGACTGCCAGACCTGACTCGTATGCTGATTCCAAGCGTTCGGTGGGCTCGAATCGCAGCGCTGATAACGGTCTCCGTGGTCTCGTTCATTGGTTCTTGGTGAACCATCTTGGGAATTTAACACAGAGCGCACCGAGAAAATCACTCGAATACCGCTTATGCTGTTTTTCTCTCTGAACTCTGTGTTGGGCGATTCTTTAACAGACAGCGCAGAGAAAAGCTTAAGTCCCGAAACCTATCGGGGGCCTACTCAGTAGCCTCTGTGTTAAAAGCTTTTCGCGACGACGAACAACCTGCCCCAGGGGCTCGACAGGGAACGAAGGGCGGCCGACCCTCTTCATCAATCTGATCAAAGTATAATCCGCTCGTCGCCCTGGCGGCGCGTGACCCGCTCGCGATCGAGGTATTCGAGCAGCGGGATCGCATACTTGCGGCTGAGCCCGGTCAGCTCCTTGAAGATGCCCACGTTGATGCGGTTGCTCTTTGCCTTCTGCCGCGCCAGCAGCTCTTTCAGCTTGCCCAGCGCCTCGGAGTGGAAAATCAGTTCTTCCGCCACCTTCACCAGGACTTTCTCTTTCAGCAGCAGTTGCAGGATCTTCTGCGCCCGTGCACGATCGATCTTCAGCCCCGCCAGCACATCGCTTGCCGCCGGCACGGCGAGTCCTGCCTTGGCGAACGCCCGGACAATCTGGTCGCGCGCCGCCGTTTCCTGCGAGTCAAGTTCGATCACGCGCCCCGCCAGCCGGACGGTCTCCCCGCTGGTCTCGACCCTTCCCGCCTTCTCAAGCTGCCGCAGCACCGCGTTGAACACCGCGGCCGATGGGGCGCGCTTCTGCCGGTCGCGGACGCGGCCCCGCAAGTCCTCTTTGGCGATGCCGCTCATCAGCGGATTGCTGGCATGAAATTTTGCGAGCTGCCTCGCCACCTCACCCGCCAGGTGCAGGAAGTGTTCGGCGTGGACCAGTACGCTAGCAGGCTGGCCCAGCACAACAACCCTCTTTTTCGCCTGGAGCGACCGGCCCAATTTCTCCAGCGTGGCCTCTGCCCTGCCCATCCGCGCCGTCATCATCGGCATTGCGGCCTCTCCCGTCTCGCGGACCAGCAGTTCCAGCCTCTCTTCTTCGCTTCCCTTTTCCATCGCCGAAAGAAACTCTGCGACGCCGGCGTCCAGCAGGCGGTGCCGCTCGGGGAGATTATCGATCACCACGCCGCCGCCGATCGTGACGACGGGGGAAAACTGCCTTACGATAAAGCGGTCCTCGGGCAGAAAAAGACCCGGACGCGCCAGCCGCAGTTGCACGTAGCCCTGCAGGCCGGGCGCGAGCTCTTTGGAATCGAGCAGCACAACCTCCGCAACCGTTTCCGCCGTCCCGGAATGGAAATGCACTTTCGCGCGATTCCTCAGGGGTCTTGCGGACGGCAGTAAAGTCAATGAGCAATCGAGGCGCGAAGTCGCCTGGAACAACCCTGGAGTGGCCAGCACCATCCCGCGTTCGATTTCGCTGGTTTCGATTCCCGCAAGGTTCAACGCGGTGCGCTGGCCGGCCCCGGCGTTTTCCGCGGGAGCGTTGTGCACCTGGATGCCGCGAACTCGCGCCCGGCGGCGTTCGGGAAAAATTTCCGCTTCATCGTCTTTGTGGATGCTCCCGGCGATCAGCGTTCCCGTCACCACAGTTCCAAACCCTCTCATCACAAAAGCGCGATCAATGGGCAGGCGAAACGGCAGAGTGAGCGGCCGGGCCAGAATTCCCTCACCAAGCCGCCGCAGGGCTTCGCGAATTTCATCCAGCCCCGCGCCCGTTTTCGCGCTGGCTGCAATCACTGGCGCGTTTTCAAGGAAGGAACCTTTCACCAGCTCGTGGATTTCCAGCTTCACAAGGTCCAGCACATCGCTATCGGCCAGATCGCATTTCGTGATCACCACCAGCCCTTTGGGAATATTCAGCAGCCGGCAAATGTCAAAATGCTCGCGGGTCTGGGGCTTGATTGATTCGTCTGCCGCCACCACCAGCAGCACCAGGTCGATGCCGCCCACGCCGGCCAGCATGTTTTTCACAAAGCGTTCGTGGCCGGGCACGTCCACAAATCCCACGCGCATTTCGTGGTCGAGGTCAAGGTGCGCAAAGCCCAGATCAATGGTGATGCCGCGCCTCTTCTCTTCTTCCAGGCGGTCGGGGTCGGTGCCCGTCAGCGCCTGCACCAGCGCGGATTTGCCGTGGTCAATGTGCCCCGCGGTTCCTACAATCAGATGTTTCATTGCACAAGAATTATCAGCGATGGCGGGAGATTCTGGCAACTGAGCAATGGCTCGGCCTCTTGTGGGGTAGCGGCGAGTTTTACCCAGCCATTCGGGCGCCGCTAAGGGGCATCTTGGCGGCGTAAAGCCGCCGCTACGCGATCATCACTTGTGCGGGGCCGGGTTAGCTGGCGGCTGCGGCTTTTCGCGTTCCTCGCCCAGCCACACACTTGCGACTTTCCATCCTGCCTCATTTTTTTGCAAGACCATGTGGTAGGAAGCAACGGCTTCGGGATTTTCAAAATCGACTCCGGCCAGCACGCGCGTCTTGTCGGGCGAATACGTCAAGTCTTTTACATTGATCTCCACCCCGGCATTCTGCTGGCCTTCATCTTTCGCCGCAGGCGGCGCCTCGAGCGCAGGCATAAAGTAGCTGCGAATCGTCTGCTCCACGGAACCTCCCGCCGACTTCCCTGCCGCCGTCGCCATGAATTTTGCCCGCAACTCGACCACCATGGCCGCCGTCTCGATATCGTCCTGGATCACAGGATCGGTGACCTGCATTTGCGCCTGGCGAAGCCTGGGCACAAGCGCCGCGTCCGAGCTGATCGAAAGCGCCAGAATCGCGTTCTGGGTTACGTCGCGGTCGGGCTCGTGGTCTGAAGCGAGCACCTTGTTCAGCAGAATTTCAGTGCGGTGCGGATTGCCGGAGCCGCCCAGCGCGCCGTAATAAAAGCGCCTCAAGTCCAAATCGCGCGGGTCCTTCAACAGTTTTTCAAGAATTGCAAGCGAGCGTTCATTCGCAAAATAGGCCAGCATCTGCGCGGCAAATTCAGCGGTGCGGTCGTCTTTGAGCGCGCTCTCAAGCTTGGGAATGATCGCCGGCCCGGCCGCGAACGCCGCGCGGTAAAGATTCTCGCTCGCTGCGGGGTCCTGAGCCGTCAGCATGGCGTAGAGCTTTGCCGGGTCCCATTGATGGTTCAACAGCTCGCTGCGTTCCTGCTCGATCTGCGCCGGCAACGACGCGGCAGTCATCTGCGAAATTGGCCAGAACGCAAGCGCCGCCAGCGCCAGCAATGCCAGGCGCCATTGCTTGCCGCCAGGCCGCTTCATGCCTGTGTGGCTAAGATTTTCCATTCAGCAGTTTCGGCAATTCGCGCAGATCGTCAATCCGGATATCTGGCGGCGCTTCATCCAGCGTGGCAGCTCCAAATCCGTAATTCACTCCGCAGGTCCAGGCGCCGGCGTTGCGCCCCGCTAGCACATCCGAGATGGAATCGCCGATCATCATCGCTCTCGAAGCTGCCACCTGCGTTTCTTCCATCAATCGATTTAGACCGACAGGGTCCGGCTTTTTGCTTGCAAAGCTGTTGCCGCCGTAAATTCGCAGGAACCGGTCCGCGAGTCCCAGGCCCTCCAGCATGTCGCGGCTGAACTTCACCGGCTTGTTGGTCAGCACCGCCATCCTGCGCCCGTCAAGCTCCGCCAGCGCTTCGCGAACTCCGGGATATGGGGCGGTATGATCGAGCATATGCTCGCGATAATGCTTCAGAAAGATCTCTTGCGCCTGTTCCAGCAGTTCCTCGCTAACGCCCGTGCCCAACGCCCGGCTCACCAGCACTTTCACGCCCTGTCCTACGTAGGATGCGATCAGTTCCACGCTGAGCGGCTTGCGGCCCATTTTTTCCAGCGTGGCGTTCACGCTGTTCGCCAGGTCGAGTTCGCTGTCCACCAGCGTGCCGTCCAGGTCAAAAACCAGCAGCTCCATCTGGCCGAGAGCGCACGGAGGAATGGCCATTGGTCAGTCACTCTTTCCTGTGGGTTGGTTTTGATCCGCCACAGGCTCAATTGCGCGCAGGGCGATCGCAGCATCCTCCGGCGGGACGGGATTGTAATAGAAGGTTTCAGCACCGAAATGGTCCGACTCGCCGTCGAGTTCAGGGTAGATTTCAAAATGCCAATGGAAGTCATCCTTCACCGTTTTCCAGCGGTTCGTTTCCGTGCCGTAGGCAGCAAGGTTGGGCTCCGTGTGGAGCACCAGCCGCAGCTTGCCGGAAATACTCTCCAGCCGCAGTAGCTCCATCTTCAGGAACGTTGCCAGAGAAATCACCCAAGGCCAGGCGGCCATGTCCTGCTCGAAAGAGGAATGGTGCTGCGCCGGCAGAATCCAGATCTCGTACGGGAAGCGCGACGCATACGGGCAGAGGCAGATAAAGTCTGAGTTCTGGTCAACGATCCGCGTGCCCTGACGGCTTTCTTGATAGAGGATGTCGCAGTAGATACACCGCTCCTTGCGCTGGAAGTGGAACAGGCTCCAGCGGAGCTCCCGTTCGACCAGCGTGGGGATCGCGGGAATGGCAAGGATCTGCGAATGGGCGTGCTCTTCTGAGGCGGGCCGCGCCCGGCCTTGATCTTTAAACATCGAGACGTAGCGGAAACGCGGGTCCTGCTTCAAGTCAAGAATCCGGTCACGGCACATTTCGAGCACTCGAGCAATGTGATCGGGAGCAAGCTCAGCCAGAGTTTTCCCGTGCTCGCTGGTCTCCACCACGATTTCGTGCGCGCCCAGAGCGTTCATGCGATCATACATGCCTTCGCCCTCGCGGTTCAGCCCGCCCTCCACTCGGAACAGCGGGGCGCGATCGTGAAACACGCGAACGTCCCAGCGGCCCTCGGCATCCAGATGCTGGCGGATGGGCGCGGGAGTAAACCCTTCATTGCCCAGGCAGAAGGGACAAAGTTCACCCGAATCCAGTGAGTCCGGCATGGCAGGACGCTGGCCGATGATCACCCACCTTCGCCGAACAGGATCAAGTCTCAGTCCCGGCATGGCTCATCCTTGCTGGAAACATCAGAGCTTTCAGCCTGAATTCAGGTTCGCACCCGCGCTCGTGGTCCTGCGCCACGGCCAACGTGCCATTGTCTATTCTAGCCCGAACGGGTGGCGAGCGCCGCGTCTTGCCTGCTGCCTTCCGCCCTCATGCTTCTTGCCCCTGCCTACTGCCTACCGCCTACTGCTTTTCCCTGGCGGGTGGCGCAGAGGTGCCGCATGTTGGCATGTCTGCGGAGCAGTTCCGTTCCGGACTCTTGAATCTGGAGTTTTGAATCTTGAATCGCCTGTGGAGGACTCGCCTCGACTCAACACTAACCACTAATCACTAATCACAGCCTTCATCCCATGCCCTCCCGGCTCCTGACTTCTGACTCCTGACTTCTTCCTGCTGATAAAATACTTGTCGGCTAGTCGAGCGCTTGCGCCAACCGGCGGGTTCAGCCGTTTTTCTCGATCGCTGTGAGGTGATTTCAGGTCAGGAGGACCCCGATGCTTCCTCTTTCTGTGATTGCGTTACGTCTCGTTGTGGCAACGGTACTCAGCGCCATTGTGGGGATCGATCGCGAACGCCTCGAGCGTGCCGCCGGGCTGCGCACCCATGCCATGGTCGGGCTGGGCGCGGCGCTCTTCATGGTGCTTTCCGCCTTCGGTTTCCACGACATTCTGGGGACCCCGAACATGACGCTCGACCCTTCGCGCATCGCCGCGCAAATTGTAAGCGGTATAGGGTTCCTGGGCGCAGGGTTGATTATCATCCGGCGGGAAGAGGTGCGGGGACTGACGACCGCAGCCAGCATCTGGGTGGTGGCGGCGGTGGGAGCGGCGGCCGGCGCCGGAATGTATCTGGTCGCCGTGACCACCGCTGGGCTGGCGCTGCTGGTCCTGGCGGGCTTGCGGCCGGTCGAGAATCGATTCTTCCACCATCGCCATGCGCATGAACTGAGCCTGCTGCTCGAACGAGGCGTAGGGTCGGTGGAGGCAATCGAATCAGCAGTGCAATCGATGGGACGACAATTACAACGCGTGGTGGTGGTGCCAAGTCAAACGGGCGCCGCCGACAGGGTGGACATCATGCTGGCCCCGACGACCGCCCGAGATCTCAGTTCACTGATGGACCACCTGGGCAGGCTCGAAGGCGTGCGGCAAATCACCTCGGACAGGTAAGAATAGATCCGCATCACTCCCCTGCGATGCAGTGATGGTGGGCTGATTGCGATGGAGTGATGAGGTTGCGTGCGTGGCGATCCGGTGATGCGATGGGGTCAGTGTGATGGGGTGATTGCGATGGAGTGATTTGCGATTGGGTGATTTCGATGGGGTGATTGGAAGAGCGGATTGTCCTCGCCCGGGCTATGCCCTCCCGAATTCTGGCTTCTGCCTTCTGCTTTTCCCTAGCTTCTTGCTCCTGGCTCCTTGCCTTTGATAATCAGCCAACCACAAGGCTTGAAAAAACGTTACGACCAAACGCAAGCAGGCCGGACGTCAGCCCTCGGAACGAGAACTGCGGGCGGCGAAGTGCATCAATTTCATCGAAAATTTCGGGGGCTGTCGCATCGCCCGTCACCACCAGGACCCGTCCAAAGTGGCTGGTCCGGAGGTTTTTCACCTGGGGAGCGGCGCCGGCTGCGGGCTCTTTTGGCCTGCGCAGCTCAAGGATCATCTTTTCCCAGCCATCGTTTTCGACCGTGTCAGGACTTAGACTGCCTTCTGACTCGATCTCCGCCGAGACGAAGGACAACACGTTCCGCATAACGGACGCATTGCCAGTGGTGAGGAAGTACCTGTCAGGATCCTGCAACATATCTCCTCCACTCTCCCCCACCCACCCCATAACACGCAAGATAGTAATTCTAATGTTACTAGGCGGCAATGGTACCGAAGTACCATGAACTTTTGGCCCATCTGCCGCGCCGCCCGGATGGTGCAGAAACGCCGCGTTTGGGCATTGTAGATCCCTCGGCGCGGCCAAGCTCAGGTAGGCAGCGCTGGTCCCGGGCGCGAGCCCAATTTCTTGTGACGAAGATCACAGAAATGCATCCTCGTTTAATGATAAAGTATTCATATACCAGGACTGATACCGGCAAAGGGGCAAAACGTTGACACTCGCTCATGTCATCCAATCCCCGCTGTTGCTCAACGCCCGCTGTGGTTTTCGTTTGCCTACATTTTCCCTGTCACGCCTGCACGCTTTCTGGAAAGCTCTGTTTGCTGTGCACGGAGCGGGTCCCGAAGTTCCATCGCAAAACCGACACTCCTCCACTTCTTTTAGGAACTTTCTTTCTGACTAAAGAGTATTTTGGGGTTGGATTGACGAAAGCCACATCAGGATTTTTCATCCTGCCATTAGGCGGGAGGAAATGAGCATTTCGATGACGAGAAAGCCTCCAGATTCGGTTATGGTCGAGGAGCAGAAGGTGGCGTCAGCGCAGAGACTGGTCGACGCCGTCTTGAATATCTCTCTCAGTTGCATGGCGATTCTCGACCGGCATTACAACTTCATTCGCGTCAATGAGGCTTATGCGCGAGCCGCCCGAAAACACACCTCCGAGTTTACGGGCCGGAATCACTTCGATCTGTGCCCCAACTTTCCACGATCAGTGTTCGATCAGGTAGTCCGCACCAAGCATCCTTCCGTAAGCAGCGCGCGCCCCTTTCTTTTTTCCGGTCAACCCGATCACGGAGTAACTTATTGGGACTGGAGGTTAGCGCCTGTTCTCGACTCCCAGGGCGAGGTCGAGTGCCTTATCTCCTCGCTCAACGATGTCACGGCGCGAACGCGGGCGGCGGAAGAGATTCAGCAGCATTCCCGCCTTGTCCTCGAGGCGCGGGAGAACGAGCGGCGGCGCATCGCCCGCGAACTCCACGACAGCATCGCACAGCAGTTGGGAGCCGTGCTGGCGCTCCTCGCGGCCGTCCGCGAATCCCATCAATTGGGCAGCGGGCCTGCTGAAAATCTGAAAACTGCAATGGTGGCCACAGAGCAGAGTCTGCAGGAAATCAGAAACATTTCGCACTTGCTCCATCCTCCCGCGCTGAGCCAGTGGGGCCTCCGCCGTTCGCTGGTTTGGTTTGTCGCCCAGTATCGGCGCGCCACCGGCATCACCGTGGACCTCAAGTTGCCCTCGGAATTGCACGGTCTTTCAAAGGACGTCCAGGAAGCAATCTTTAGAATCGTCCAGGAAGCGCTCAACAACGTGGCCAGGCACGCCCAGAGCTCACGGGCAAAACTCGAGATGCTCTCCGATGCCAGTCGGGTTACGTTAAGAATAACCGACCGCGGCAAAGGGATAGCTCCCACAACCCTGGAGCGGTACAAGAAAGCCTACGTCACCGCCGGCATCGGCCTTTCGGGAATTAGAGAGCGGGTGGCACAACTCGGTGGAAAATGCGAGATTGCTTCCAGCCCAAGAGGCACCGCGCTCTGCGTCACTTTACCGCGTCCCAGGCACAGTAGCCCAGCCGGGTACGGTTAGTAACGTAGCCCAGACCTGTTCTGCAACTCTGCCGCTTTTAACTTTGCCATTCTTGAGTCTGGAACCTTGAATCCGGAATCGCCTCTGGAGGCCTGGCCCCGCTGCTTGAATCTGGAATTGTGAATCTGCAGTCTCGCGCTGCGTTCCCACCGCCTGCCTTCCGCCTACTGCCTTCTGGCTTCTACCTACCGCCCTTCCATGGGGATGCTGTAATTGGCTGCCACCCGCACAACCTTCCGGTTGGCATCCAACTCCATATACTCGGCCGTCTTCGTGCCCTTCTGATTCACATAATAGAGAACCACGCTCGAGTGTCCCCGCAGCACGTCCAGCAGTTCGAACGTCAGATTGGGATAGACCTCCAGCCCGCGCTGGAAGTAACTGCGCAAGGCCGCCTTGCCCGTCACCGTCCCGGATGGCTCCTTCAGGATCTCTACGGTCGCGGGCGAAATCAGGACAACCTCAGGCGCGTAATGGGAAAGAATGGCGTCAAGATCATGAGTATTCCACGCCTGTACCCATTCCAACGCAAATTTCCGAGCTTCAGTTTCCGTCGGCATCACCGCTCCCTCCCCGCTGAACTGGTGTTGCTTGAATTTAGCACGCGCGCGCCGACGACTTCCATCGATGGGTTGTAATTCAGCAGGGCGGAATAGCGCAGGCCGCCGGCGTCGCGACCTGCGGATTTGAGGAAGCACTCATTCCCTGCCCCGGGCCGGTGTAGCCCATCTATACCAACGCCGGGTCGTCAGGTAATACTTGTGCGGCGCGCCGGGAGCGGGTTCCATGGACACCCGGACAATTTGCGCCTGGCCCTGACAGTTCGCCTTGACAAGGCAGCCATAGATGTATTATCACTTACGACAACTATCGAAAAACAATCACAAAATAGACAGAACCGCGGTTCTACATGGGAGGTGTACGATGTCTGGCCGTTCAGTCGTGTCTGCGGTGAGTTTATCGTTACTTGTGGTGTTCATTTTTTCAATTTCCGTGGATCCCATGCCGGCCCAAAGCGCATTGCAGCCGGAGGCGCCCGGGCCGGTTCACCCGGCGAAGGATGGCGAGGAATGGGTGGCGGCGACTCTACGCTCGCTCTCACTGGAAGAAAAAATTGGCCAGATGCTCATGGGGCGCTGCTTTCTCTACGACACCCACGGCCGGGACTACAAAACATTGAAGAATGATCTGGAGAAATACCATCTCGGCTCGTTCGTGGTGGCGGCGCACGTTAGCGAGCATGGCGTGGAGTACCCTTCCCCTCTGGAGGCCGCCCAGGTCATCAACCAATTGCAGACTGACTCAAAATTGCCTCTGCTTTTTGCCGCAGATTTGGAACAACCCCGCCAATCCGGTGATCAACGATCGGTCATTCGGCGAAAACGCCTCTTCTGTCGCCACACTGGTTTCAGCGTTCATTCGCGGAGCGCACGAGAACGGGCTGCTGGTCACAGCTAAGCACTTTCCAGGGGTGGGAGACAGCTCAATTAACCCGCTTTTTGAGATCGCCTCAATCAATGGTGATAGGGACCGTCTGAACGCCGTCGAATTACTGCCGTTCAGGAACGCGATTGAATCAGGCGTAGACGCGGTCATGGTGGAGCAGGTTCGAGTTCCAGCCCTTGATCCTGATCCGGGCAAACTTGCACCCGTCTCTCAGAAGATCGTGAGCGATCTCTTGGAAAATGACCTTGGATTCAAGGGCGTGGTTTTGACGGACCTTCTGGAGAAGGGTGTGATGGCTCGTCTCTACGGTCACACGAAAGGCAACCCAGCGGCCCACGCCGCCGTTGACGCCATCAAAGCGGGATGTGATGTGATCATGGCGCCGATCGAGTTAGAAGCCACCTTCCGCGCAATTCTAAAGGCGGTGCAAAGCGGTGAGATTCCAGAGTCTCGCATAGACGAATCCGTGCGGAGGATTCTAAGCCTGAAGGCGCAGGCTGGCTTGTACCGCGAGAAGCTCGTGGATATTAACCAGGTGGCGAAAATTACCCAGAACCCCGAGGACTTTGAATTTGCCCAGCACGCTGCCGACAGCACGGTAACGCTGGTGCGCGACCAAGCCAGGCTGCTTCCGCTGGCCAAAACTGGGTCGCAAACGAATCAAACCAGTCAAAGCCAAAAAAGTGGATCTCGGGCGCGTCCCGTAGTGGTGGTGCTGGCCCAAGATCTCGACGTAGTCGACAACCGCGCATTCGAGAAGGCTTTCAAAGCTCGCTCCCCTGACGCCAAGTTTTATTCTTTCGATGGGCGCACCCCGGGCGCCCCGGACTACATTCTGGGCGCCGTCGCCCGTGCGCCGATTGTGGTGGTGGCCGCATACGTAACCCATTTTGAAGCCCAGCCGGCGGTCATCAATGGCAAGTCCATCACCATCTTTGGACTCCGGGGGCCGAGCGGCGAACTGCTCAACAAAATCGTGTGGGCGGCCCCGGAAAAGACGACGGTTGTAACCTTTGGAAGCCCCTACCTCATCGAAAACTACCCCGGCATCCGAACCTACATTTGCACGTACGCGATGGCGTCGACATCTGAAATCAGCGCCGTAAAGGCCCTGTTCGGCGAGATTCAAAACAATGCCAGGCTGCCTGTAACCCTTCCCGGGATTGCGCCGCGAGCCTTTTCGGTTCCCTGGCCCGCTGAGGCCCAGCCGGCAGATGGGCGGGAAACAGCCCAATAAACGGAGAGCCGACCGCGGCGAATTTGTGAACGGTCCCGCGTCCTTCGCAGGATTTGAAGGCGCTGCCCCCGCCGCCGGGCTTTATGACGCGCTTTCGATCCCAGGTTCACTTTTCATTCAGGAAGTCTTTCTCTGTGTGCTCTGTGGCCGGGAAAGATTCAACCAGAGTTCAGCGAGATCCTCCGTGGCCTCTGTGTTAATGCTTTCAACACACGGTGGATAACCGAAGACCTCAAATTTTGAGTTTCTCGCTAAGCGCTTGCAATCAGATACTGCCTCTAATACTATTGGCACCCTTACGACCGGGCACTGGAATGGAACCCAACCCTACAGGTCGGGACGGACTTGAAAGCCTGGCTGCCTATCGGCACTGTTCGGAGCGCATCTGCGCCGCGTGGCCAGGATTTCTGCGGAGACCCACCCGTGGCCGCTCAATTCGGCCGGTTTTCTCCGGGGGGCAGTTGTGGCTCCGTGTTGAGGGGCGTCTGCTGCGGGCGCCCGGCAGAAAGTTGGGTCAAGCGGAAGTCGGACAGAGTAAAGCCCGTGGCAGCGAGCCGTGGAATTACGTCCTCAATAATCTCTTTGTTGACGCTTTCGCGGCCCGCCATAAGCGCGGCAGGCGATTTGGAATTAAGGACCCTCCGCGCCGAACTGAGCATGAGGAAGCCGGGAACTTGGTTATAGTTTCGGGCCGAATATAGCGCTTTGCGCACATCCTCTACCTTCGCGGCCGCCGTGATTGAGTAAACCGCAACGGTCCCGTCTGTCAGGGCGACCACCTGGTTTTCGACGTGGACAGCGGTAGGCCGCGTGTCCAAATACACAAGGAGTTCCTTACCTATCCAGATCCAATGCTTGCCGGGGCCCATGTCGCGCGCCGGCAGGCCGCTCAAGAATAAGACCCCACGTTGGTAAGGCAACAAAGTAGAGGGTCGCAATTTGCGCTTATAAGCAACATAGGCCACTAACAAGCCGAATAGAAACCAGAGTAGGAAATCGATACCCATTGCCAATCCTCTCTTACGTCAACTTAGCGGCATCACGCCAGCGATGGGATTCGGGTCAACCCACTTTTCCGTGATTTCTATCGGGCTTTCCTTCATCCCTACCCTATGGAGCTTGGCGTTGAGGCACTGCGTCACATCATGGGCAATGGCAAAGAGGCCGTCACCGTTGACGTCAGCCGCTCGCTTGGAGAGGACTTCACGCAGAGTGTCCCAAACGACGGGGACTGAATCATTGACTCTGGTCCTTCAGCTTGGTGGAGGCCGCGACCGGATCCAGGACCGACAATTCCGTAGCGGCGCTGATTACGACCCTGCGATTAAGAGCATCCTGGCAAAAAAGCCGCTCAACCAGAATGGGCTGAGGGCGCATGTCCACGGCGAGGATCATTTCCTTTTTGGGATTATAGGAGTAGCACCCCGGCAATAATACTTCGTCCACCCTGCCGTCGGACGACCGCACACCGCGCATGTACTCCGTTATGACGATACGCTTCTTCCTCGACAGTACGGCTCGCGATGCGGTCACACCGAGAAATCCTGCCACGAGTTCAACAATGATGGATGCCATGTCGCCTGAAGATCAGATGCACCTTCGGTTCAGTTCCCAATATTCGCCGACCGGACGCAGCAACTGCGAGGGTGCGACGGGCCGCAGAATCAGGGCGATTATACCGACCCCACTGCAGGGGTGCAAGCAGGCTGGCGGGTGGCGCAGATGCTCGCTTCAAAGCGTCTGCGGTCTCGCGAAGCGAGAGGCTCTGTTTGAAATTCGTCCGGGCCATCCGGCGCAATTCCTGAGGCAGCTTGTCGCAGCGCAGCTGCGACATCCGCCTATTTTAACCCACTCAGCTTCGCTGATCAGACATTAACGTCTGCGCCACCCGCAGTTGTCTTAAAACATCTGGGCCGCATCGAATACCGGACCATTCCCTGCCAAGACGATCAGGAGGCAAAAAAGGTAGAAGCTGCGCTCAGGCGAAAGGGCAATTATTGCTTCGGAACCTGAAATCCGAGCCTGGGACTGGTTGCTTTAGAGGTCTGGGAACGCAACTCCCCCATAGCCGCCCTGGAAGCTAGTGCAAGACGCCTTGACATCAACCGAGACCTTGGTTTCGCGCTGCTCCTTTTGGGAATCGTATGTTGTCCATAGCTGAACCGTCCTCATCCGCACGTCAATGATTAATGCATCATCCTCTAAGAGGCAAAACATAGGTTGTTGTATCTGATCGACATTCAGACCTTGTAGCTGCGAGTCGTTCGGCATGCTCATTGCATCGAACAAAACCTTTAGCTGGTTGTCGAGATCACCACTGGCGCCAAGAAACGAACCTGGTTCCTGGTGACGATAAAGCGTTATGCCTAATGAGCAGACAAGGTGTTCGGCTTTGTTGATGATAGGAAGAAATCTAAGGCTTGTCCCCTTTACTAGAAGCGATTTCGCCTCAAGGTACTTTTGCCTGCTTTCCTTGAATGACGGGTCGCTCCGTGGTGGGAGGCCAGCATACTGAAGGAACCTTTGTTCCCATAATCTGAATAGCTGAAAATGAAAAGACTGACGAATCTCGTGCGACAGAGCCCTCCGAGCTTCTCTATCCTTTGCATTCTGGCTAGGCAATTTCCCTTGGTATTCAAGATGGAATTTCACTGCCTCTCCTAATAACGAGTTGCCAAAGTAGCGGACAACTAAGTCGCGGATTGCGGTGCTCACAGCTAGGAGCGCGCGATCAACGAGTCGCTGGTCATGTTTCGCTAACAATCCTAACACGTCCGTTGGCGAGGGATCATGGCGCGCGCCAGGTGACATGGTGATCCTTGTCTGACATGGCAATCGAGGAGGCAGAGGTCTGTTGCCTCTGGCCTGTAGCGCTCTTTTCCGTTGCAGTGCTTCCCAGGTTAAGGGTAAATCCCGCGGGATCGTTGAGCGTCAGGGTGGGCATGTTTTCGGTGGTTAGGCCCATAACTACTCTCTGGGCGGGTGGCGCAGATGCTCGCTTCGTAGCGTCTGCGGTCTCGCGGCGCGAGAGGCTCTGTTTGAAATTCGTCCGGGCCATCCGGCGCAATTCCTGAGGCAGCTTGTCGCAGCGCGACTGGGACATCTGGCCATTTTAACCCACTCAGCTTCGCTGATCGGAAACAATAAACATCAATGTCTGTGCCACTCAGTAGGGGCTTTCACTGCGAGAACCCGAAAGCTTTTGAGAATCTTTTTTTCCACCTGCTGTGTCTCTTCCGTGGGCGACTTGCTGCCTGACGTATACGGACCGTCGAATTTGATGTCCAGAATCAACCCATTCACGTCGTAGAGGTAATCATCCGGGTAGTTCACCCCGCCGCCCCCAACACCATAAAAATAAAACGTGTGGGTGCCAATTTGAATCTGCCGAGGTTCCTCCCACCCTGTGTGGGCGTATCCCGTTTCCAGTCTCGCCAAACTGAAATGGCTTCGGTCGAGAATCAGAGCAATATTCCCCTCGCTTTGTCCAGTGCCTCTGCTCAAGTAAAGTAATTTTTGGTACCCCATCCTTGCAAACCATCTGGCAAATTCGCACGGCAGATCTGTCACTCGATAGTTGGCAGGATATGACAATTCGAAGCCCAGGTTGTAATTAACGTAACGCTTCATCGCCGCGGACTGCCCGGCAGCACATGCTGCAAACGTTGCGATTACGACCGCAAAGACTGCCTTTTTCATGCCCACAATTGGCTCCTTTTGATAGTCAGTTGCCACAATGATACAACGATTATTTTTGCAAACGACTCAAGTCATCACCTACATGACGCTCCGGGGCCTATGGTAAAATAGCCCTTTTCTCCACCACAGAAAGGGGCCGTCTGTATGGCTGAGATTTATCCTTTTCGGGCGCTGCACTACAATCCGACTGCAATCGATTTGCAGAAGGTCGTGACGCAGCCCTACGACAAGATATCGCCCGAGATGCGCGCCCGCTATTACGCGACCAGCCCCTACAATTTTGTCCGACTGATTCTGCGACAGCCGACCCCGGGCAGCAGCCAGGGTGTTTACGGCGAGGCGGCCGCGGAGTTGCAGAACTGGATCGAGGAGCGCGCGCTGGTTTCCGAAGGCGAACCCGCCATTTATCCTTACTTTCAGGAATTCGCCGTGCCCGGCGAGCCGTCAAATCGCAAGCAGCGGCGCGGATTTGTGGCGCTGTTGCGCCTGGAAGAATACTCGGCGGGCGTGGTCCACCGGCACGAGGAAACGCTCTCCGGTCCCAAGGCCGATCGCATGGAATTGCTGAAAGCCACCCGGTGCAATTTCGGGCAGATTTTTATGCTCTACAGCGATCCCAAAGGCGAAATTGAAAACCTGCTGCGCAAAGAGACGGCAGGGACGCCCTGGCAGGAGATGACGGATGAATATTCGAGCTTACATTCCATGTGGCGCGTGTCGGACCCGCGCGTGCTCGAGCAGGTGATTGACGCCATGAAATCCCGAAAGCTGGTGATCGCCGACGGGCACCATCGCTATGAGACATCCCTGGCCTACGCGCGCGACCGCCGCCGCGAGGCTCCCGAAGACGATCGCGCGAACTACATTATGGCCACCTTCGTGCCGCTCGAAAGCGACGGCCTGCTGATCCTGCCCACGCATCGCGTGGTGCACAGTCTGCCGGATTTTGACTGGGAAAAACTCTGCCGCGAGGCTGCGCCATTCTTCCAGGTTGAAAAACTAGCTGCGAGTGGAGAAGCCGCACAGGACGCGCAGACGATTCAGCGGGCGCTTGAACGGTCCGGGCGGGAGCAGCCGACGATTGCAGCCTATGCGGGGGCGCAGGGTGCAGCGTTGTTCAGCCTGAAAAAGGGTACCGATCTCGCCGCAACGCTCGGCGAATTTCCTGAAACACTCCGCCGCCTGGACGTCGTTCTCCTGCACGGGCTGGTGCTGGAAAAGGTGATGCGGATTGACCGCCAGGCCGTCCGCGAGCAGAAATACCTGCGCTACGTTCGGGAGCTCGAGCAAGCTGTCGATGAGGTAAATACAGGCCAGGCGCAGATAGCGTTCCTGATGAACCCGACACCCATCCAGGCCGTCTGCGAGAATGCCTATGCAGGCCTGCCGCTGCCGCAGAAATCGACGGACTTCTACCCCAAACTGCTGTCAGGCTTAACGACCTATTGGATGGACAATCCCGCAGGCCTCTAGCGCCTGCCCGCAGACAGTCAGGGGAAAGCCTTCAGCGCGTCCGGCACATTATCATAGACGCTGAAAATCGTCACAAGCTTTGTAATGTTGAGTAACTCGCCGAAGTTTTTTGTGACGCCCGCCAGGCGAACCTCGCCGCCTTCATTGCGGGCCGATGTGTATGCAGCAACCAGAGTGCCCAGCCCTGCGCTGTCGATGTAGCTGACATCGGCAAGGTCAAGCACGATGCGCTTTTTCCCTTGCGCCAGGAGCTGCTTGATCGTGTTCCGCAACTGGCCGCTTTCGTCGCCCAGAGTCACGCGACCCGCCAGCGACAGCACGGTCACTCCATCCATTTCCTTTGTAACAATGTGCAGTGCCATGTCACCCTCCTCAGAATGTTGGCCCGGGCCCCGGCCACTGTGAAGCCACCGGCCCCGCTACTCGAGCGCCGTGTTACGCGCGCGGAAGAATTCTACTCGAACTCCGAACATGACATGAAATAGCCGCAACGGGAACACACCATCTTACACCGGTTCGATTCCAGCCGGGTTCCGCACACCGGGCAAAACTGGCTGGGAAATTCCCGCGGCGCTGCCTGTTGTCCGCTCTTCGATTCAATGTCTCCCACAGCAAACCCTAGGCTGAGTCTGAATTGACCGCAGTTTCCGCTGAACTGATCTCGGGTGCGTTAAGAATAACGCGAGAATGCCAGGACTGCAAATATTGTCTCAGTTTGGTTGTTCAACGCCTGCCAGACTGAATAACCAGCCCGAAACGAACATAATCAACCACTGCAACGATCTAAGGAGCCTGTTTTCAGGCCCTTTTTCGCCGACCCCACTATCGCGCCAGCCGCGAGCAAGCAGTCCCAGCAGACATAACTTCGAATGTCATGGCCAGTGCTTCTCAAGGTATGCCGCGATCTTGCCAAGCGCCGGCTCAAGAATGTGTTCGGGCGGCAAGAAGACGATACGGATGTGCCGCGTTCCGGGCGCCTGGCCAAAACCTTCGCCGTTTACGACCAGGACGTGCTCCTCAGCCAGCAAGCCGCGAACAAAATCATCATCGCTCTCGGGGATATCCAGACGTGGAAAAGCGTAAAAGGCCCCGCGCGGGCTAACGCAACTGACCCTGCTTGTCTTCAGGCTCCAGTCCATCACCAGGTCGCGCCGCGTGCGCAGCTTGTTCACGGTTTCCTTTAGGTGGTCCTGCGGCCCCTCTAGCGCCGCCGGAATAGCATATTGCAACGGCTGGTTTGCAGACAACCGCGCCCGGAGCAGCTTATGGATGCCCTGGACATAGGGACCGACCACCGACGGGTCGCCGCTCACAATGCCCCACGCCACCCGCCAGCCAGGGGCCAGATACTCCTTGGAAAGCCCGCCAAAAGTGACCACAGGAACGTCGGGCGCCAGACTCGCAGTCGAGATGTGAGGCTCGCCGTCAAGCATCAACCTCGCGTAGATTTCATCGGAAAAAATCACCAGGTTCTGCCGCCGCGCCACGTCCACAATCTTTTCAAGCGTTGCCCGCGAATAGACTGCGCCCGTCGGGTTATTTGGATTGATCACCACCAGCCCGCGAGTGCTTCTCGTGATCTGGCTCTCGAGATGATCGACGTCCGGTTGCCAGCCGTTGTTCTCATCCAGGTTGTAGGAATTCGGTCGCGCATTCAGCTTCGCCAGCACAGCATCGTAGAGTGGGTAATCCGGAAGCGGCGTCAGGACGCTCTCATTCGGCTCCAGCAATGCCGTCAAAACGATGTCCACGGCTTCGCTTACGCCCTCCGTCACGAAAACGGTCTGGATGTTCCGGATGCCCTTCGCTTCCGCGTCTGCCCGGATCGCTTCGAGAGCCGGCTTCACACCCAGAGAGGGAGCATAACCGTTGTGGCCGTCGCGCATGGCCTTGGCAGCCGCCTCGATCAGGTGCGCAGGGGTCTGGAAATCAAAGATCACCGGGTCGCCGATGTTAAGAGGAAGAATCTGCCTGCCCTGGCGGGTCAAATCCTCCGCCAGCACCGCAAGGTCGCGGATAGCGTAGCGCACGTGCTCCAGCCTTGCGGCAGCAAGTATTTCCCGGGTTTGTGGCACCGTGCCTGACATAGCTTCTGTTCCTAGAGAATTCTGACAGAAAAGCCTCTGCGGGGTCAACAAAACCACAGCCGTTTGCGCACCTGGCGAATCGTGCGGGGCAGAATCGCCAGGAAACTTATGTTGAAGAAGAAGGAAGGGAAGAATATAGTGCTTAATTTATGAAAAATTCTCCCGTCATTCGGCCGCTTCTTCTCTATCTCATTCTGACGGCGTGCCTTACGGTTATCCCGCCCTACGCCGCCCCTGCCACAGGGACGGAACCACCGACCAAGGTCGACCAGATTCTCCAGTACATTTCCAGCGGCTGGGACACGCTCACTCGCTCAATGGCCGAGTGTCGGACTTACACGGACCCCAAGACAAATGCAAAGTCAGTCGTTTACCTTCCTGCCGATTTCCCAGAACCCGCTGGTCTGAGAACGGCCGCAGCGGGCTGCCAGGTGCAAGTCAGCCGGTTGCCGACAATCATCAAAAAAATTGGCGATGTCAACGTCAGCGCCATTAAGCCCCAAGGGCTCCTCTATCTTCCCCATCCTTACGTCGTTCCGGGAGGCATGTTTAATGAGATGTACGGGTGGGACAGTTACTTCATCATTCGCGGGCTTATCGAAGACGGGAAAATCAGCCTTGCCCGGGATATTATCGACAACTTCTTTTTTGAAATCGACCACTACGGCGGGATTCTCAATGCCAACCGGACCTATTACCTGACCCGCTCGCAACCGCCGTTTCTAACGTCCATGATCCGGGCCGTCTACGAAGCCGAGAAAGCGCGGGGCCAATCGAACCCCGCCTGGCTTCGCACAGCCTACGACCATGCTGCCAAAGACTACCGCTTCTGGACGGAGCCTCCACATCTGGCAAGCGATACCGGCCTTTCTCGATTCTACGACTTCGGCGAGGGTCCGGTTCCTGAACTTGGTTCTGCCACAAACGCCTATTATCGAACCGTGGCACAGTATTTTCTGCTTCACCCGCAGGGGAGCCAGCCTTATCTACAACTGGTTCCAAAAAACGCGCAGGGTTCTCAGGCAACCGTCATCGGGCCTGAGTTTTCCCTCAATCTCGATTTCACGCTCAACGAGCAAGGCGCCAAGCAACAGGATCAAACCCTGGACAAATTCGCCCTGACGCCCAGGTTTTACAAGGGCGACCGCAGCATGCGCGAATCGGGATTCGACGTGTCATTTCGCTTTGGGCCGTTCGGGGCCAGCACCCCGGATTTTGCAGCCGTTGGGCTAAACTGCCTGCTTTACAAGTCTGAACAAGACTTGGAGTGGATGAGCGGCGAGCTGGGTCTGAAAGAAGACTCCACGCAATGGCGGCAGCGGGCGGCAACCCGCCGCCAGGAAATTGACAAATACCTTTGGAACTCTCCACTCGGTCTCTATTACGATTACGATTTCGTAAACCGGACCCAATCCAGGTATTCCTACGCCACCACGTTCTATCCTCTTTGGGTTGGTCTGGCTTCCCCCGAACAGGCGAAAGCCGTATTCAAGAACCTGGCAGCCTTTGATCGGCCGGGAGGAATCCTCATGAGCATGGTCAACACAGGTGCGCAGTGGGACGCGCCGTACGGCTGGGCGCCCATTCAACTGATTACCATCGAGGGTCTGCGGCGCTACGGGCATGCAGCCGAAGCCAACGGTATCTCGCTCCAGTTCCTTTCCATGGTGCTTGACAACTTCCTCAACGACGGAACGATCCGCGAAAAATACAACGTGGATACGAGGTCTAGCGAAACAGACATTCAGGTGGGATACAAAACGAATGTGGTGGGGTTTGGATGGACGAACGGCGCCTTCCTGGCCCTTTACCACGCCCTCCCCAAAGCCGCCCAGGAGCGCCTGGCCCAGGAATAATGCCCGCCAGTCATCAGGAAATCCGGGACAGATCTCTTGCTATTTCAATGAGCGTTTTAAGCGCCGGCAATTGTATTTGTCAGCGTCCCTAACCCTTCCACCGTAACGCTGACTGTATCGCCCGCCTTCAGGAACAGCGGAGGCTTGCGGAAGACGCCGACTCCGGGCGGCGTGCCGGTGGAAATCAAATCGCCCACTTCCCACCTGGCGGATTGCGAAAGGTAACTGATCAGATAAGGCACGCTGAAAATCAGGTTGGAAGTATTCGAATCCTGCATCACCTCGCCGTTCAGCGTAAGAGAAATCCGCAATTTGTGCGGGTCCTTGATTTCGTCCCGCGTAACAATCCAGGGGCCGGTTGGGGCAAACGTGTCACAGCTTTTGCCGCGATACCACTGGCCGTCAGAGAATTGCAGGTCGCGCGCACTTACATCATGAAGGATCATATAGCCCGCCACGTGATCGTAGGCATCCTTCTCGGAAATGCGGCTTCCGCCCTTCCCAATCACCACGGCAAACTCCGCTTCGTAGTCCACCTGGGAAGAATTCGGAGGCAGTTGAATCGGATCGCCTGGTCCGCAAATCGTATTGCCGGATTTGAGGAAAAAGATCGGCGATTTCGGAGGCTCGTGCCCCTGCTCGCGGGCATGGTCGGCATAGTTCAGCCCCACGCAGGTGATCTTGCCCGGCTTCGGAATAGGAGCCAGCAGGCGTGCCTTGGCAAGAGGACTGAACAACCCTCGCGGCGCTTTGCCGGCATCAATCCCCTTTGCCAGTGCTGTGGTGACCACGGCAAGCGCTTTGCCCCAGGCCTGTCCCCGCCCGAGCAGTTCGATCATGTCTTTCGGCGCTCCGACGGCATCGAGAACCCGGCGCGCTGCATTCTTGAAGCTCGCGCCCTCCGCCATCGCTCGCGGCACTCGCTTTTTCTGAAGCAACTGGATCGCCGGACCGACGCCGACAATCGAGTCTTTCACCACCACACCCAAGGCAGGTTGTTTCCCCGATTCATAAGAGACCAGTTTCACGGTTCGTCCTTTCGTAAAAAAAAATTAAGAGCAATTTCAGCCGGCAGGTCATTCTCCGGTCAGGAGAAAATGATAATAGCCCGAGCCCGCGCTGAACTCAATGGTGTGGTCCCGCAAGGTGGCGCCGGTAATTCCAGGATCGCCGGGAACAAACTTATCGTTTTCCCACACCACGTGGTCGCCTTCGCGCACGGTCACCTTCGTCATCTCCTCTTCTGGCGGCACCACGATTCTGGCGTCGCTATTGGCCGGAATAACCACATCCATGGCAACGGCCCCAGACTTTTTCTGCCAGGAGCACGACACCTCGCCACGCGGGGTTTCAATCGAGGCGCTTGTCCAGTCGAGGTCCTCCACCATATTGGGTTCGATCACGATGTGCCGATAGCCTTCGCCGTCCGGACCAAGATTGATGCCCCCCAGAGCACGATAAAACCAGGCGCCCAGGCTTCCCATCATGATGTGGTCGTGGGAATTCATGGAGGGTCCGATCTTGGATTGCCACAGTTCCCACAACGTGGTTGCGCCCTCCGCGATCATATATCCCCAACTGGGATAAGTCGTCTGCGTGGCCAATTCATACGCCAGGTCAGAATGTCCATCACGGGTCAGAACGGGAAGCAGATATTTGACACCGATAAAACCCGTGGTCACGTGTGTGTTGTTCTCATACACAATATTGTTGTAAAGCTTTCCCAGCACTCCGCCACGCCCTTTTTCCGGGACCAGGTCCAGGAAGAGCGGCATCACCTGAGCGGTCTGGGTGCCATTCGCATACTCCCCGCTTTCAGCGTCGAAGAATGCCTTATTGAAAGCATCCTTGATTTGCCCGGCCAGCGCCGTGTAGGCGTCCGTGTCCCCGGTCTTCCCCAGCACCCTCGCAATATCGGAGAGAATGCGCGTGTCGTAATAAAAATATGCGTCTGAAACCAGCGCGCCCGGTGTCGGTTTGATGGCAACCCAGTCGCCGTAGTAGCTGTACCGCAGAACGTTGTCCTTGGCCCTGGTACGCAGGAATTCTATATACTTCTTCAGCCCGTCGTAGTTCTCCTCCAGAATGCGCCTGTCGCCATACTGCTGCCACATGTACCAGCACAGCAGCGGATAAGCCGTGCCCCAGGCCGGGTCAGCAGGATACCTGCCGTATTTGTGCGGCACGGTGTCGGGAATTTCTCCGTCCGGCATCTGCGCGTCGCGGATGTCGCGGACGAAGTTGGTGTAAAAGGCCGCCATGTCAAAATTCATCATGGCTTCTTCCGCTGTAACCTGAGCGTCGCCCATCCAGCCCTGGCGCTCGTTGCGCTGATCGCAGTCGGTGGGAATGCTGTAAAGGTTGGATAGCTGGCCCCAGTGGATCAGATGCTGGATCTCGTTCAGGACCTGCTTTGACGCAACAAAGCTTCCGGTGGTCCTGACGGCGCTATTCACCACGCGGCCGCGAAGGGAATCCAGGCTCGGCGTGCCCGGATAGCCCGTTACTTCCACATAGCGGAACCCGTGGTAGGTAAAGCGTGGCTCGTAATTTTCGAGTCCGCTTCCGCGCAGGATGTAAATGTCACGGGCCTTGGCGCTGCGGATGTTCTGGCGATTGATCATGCCATTCGGGTAGATCAATTCACTGAAGCGAAGCGTGACCTTTGCCCCGCGCGGCCCGCGGACAAGCAGCCGTGCCCAGCCGGCGAAGTTCTGTCCAAAGTCGTAAACGTAGACTCCCGGCTCGGGGTTCGTCATCGAGCGCGGCGTCAGAGAATCCGTCACGCGGATGGGCGGCATCATCTCCGCCGAGATTTCTCCTGCCGTTCCCTGCTCTTGTTGGGCGGCCGTCCACGCCGAATCGTCGAAGCCCGGCCGGTCCCATCCAGGTTTTTCCTTCTGCGCATCGTAGATTTCGCCATCGTAAACGCTGTCGCTCACAACCGGTCCAGCAGCAATCTTCCAGGAAGTGTCGCTGGATATGCTGACCGTTTTCCCGTCAGCGAGTTCGATGTTCATCTGGAACAGCAGGGCCGGCGATTTGTAATAGGCAGGGCCGCCCGCCTGCTGCGTCGCCCAGCCGCCGCCGAGCATCACACCGACGGCGTTCGCGCCATCGTTAAGGACGGAAGTGACATCATACGTAGAATAGAGTACTCGTTTCGGATAGACCGTCCACGCCGGGTCCAGCACCTTGTCGCCGATTTTCTTTCCGTTGAGGTGCAGCTCGTAATAGCCAAGCGCCGTCACGTAGGCCCGCGCTCGGACCACTTTGCCCGACAGGCTGAATTCCTTGCGCAGCAGGCCGGCCCCGCCGATCCACCGCCCTTTCCAATCCTGCCGTTCCAACAGACCCATTCCGAACTTTGCGGGTTCGCTGTAGGCACTCGGATTCCCTTGCTCATCCCAGGTGCGAACCTTCCAGTAGTAGACATGGCCGCTTACCAGCGGCCTCCCGCTGTACGCGACCTGAGTCGAGTCGGCGGACATCACTTTCCCGCTGTCCCACAGATCGCCATGGTTCCCGGCCAGATCCGCGGCGCTTGACGCAACCAGTATCTGGTAGGCTGTTTGCATCGTTCCGCGGCGCGAATTATCCAACACCCACTGAAAGCGCGGCTGGCGCACGTCAATTCCCGCAGGGTCTTTCAGATATTCGCAGCGCAGGCGTCCGGGTGCGGGCGCGCCGTTCTGCGCGAAGCCCGGAGCGATAAAAACGAGACTGGCAATAAGAAACGAAACTGAAGTCAGGACAAACCGCAGGAAGTTCGTGGATGCGCGCATCGCGCTACCTCTATATTTGAATTTGCCAGGAAGGCTTTAGGAGTCCAGCCTAGCTGGAAAGCTTTTTCCAGCGCTCGCGGAAAGGCACAGGGTCAGGCGCCGGGAAATCGCGTCCCTTGGTCCAGTTTGAAAACGGGTAGAAGGGGAGCCGCGTAATCCACTTCGGCGCGCCTGGCCCGCCGCGCGAGGGGAGCCAGCGGATCCCGAGCCGGGCAGCAGCGCCGCCGAGCGAAAACACCCAGGGGCGCTTCATCGCCCAAGCCCACAAGCGCATGCCTTTCCGTTCCGACACAACTTCCCCTGCGTGGGGCTTTGCAGGAATCTTGTCCTGAGCGTTCCCCCGCAGATGGAGCAGCAGGTCTGGAATATTAATCTTGACTGGGCAAACTTCCCGGCACGCTCCGCACAACGAAGAAGCAAAAGGCAGTTCACGAGCCTGGTTGAGGCCGACGAACTGCGGAGTGATGAGCGCGCCGATGGGGCCGCTATAAACCCATCCATAGGCGTGCCCGCCAATCTTTCGATAAACCGGGCAGGTGTTGAGGCAGGCGCCGCAGCGTATGCAGTATAGGGCCTCGCGCATCTTCTCGTCGGCCAGCGCTCCGGTGCGGCCGTTGTCAATCAGGACGACGTGCATCTCGTCCGGACCGTCTTCACCCGGGCGGCGCGGTCCGGTCAGTATGGATGTGTAGGAGGTCAGCTTCTGGCCCGTGGCCGAGCGTCCGAGTAGCCGTAAAAACACGCCAAGATCGGAAAACCTGGGAATAATCTTTTCAATGCCGACCAATGCCACGTGGACTCGCGGCGCCGTGGTACAGAGGCGGATGTTGCCCTCGTTTTCAATGGTAACAATGCTGCCCGTCTCCGCCACGGCAAAGTTGGCGCCGCTCACGCCCACTCCGGCACGGGCAAATATTTCCCGCAAGGTTTTCCGGGCGATGGCGGTGAGCTGCTCCGGGTCCTCGGTCCGCGTGGAATGGAGCTTTTCAACGAAGAGATCGGAAACGTCGTGGCGTGTTTTGTGGATGGCAGGGGCAACGATGTGCGCAGGCCTCTCGCCGGATAGCTGGACAATCATTTCGCCCAGGTCGGTTTCAATGGCGTCGATGCCGGCAGATTCGAGCGCATGGTTCAGTTCAATCTCTTCGCCCACCATGCTTTTGCCCTTGACAACCTCATGGGCGCCGGCGTTCCTGACAATCTCCTTGACGATAGCGCACGCCTCCTCCGCAGTGCGCGCCCAGTGGACCTTGCCTCGTTCGCGCTCGACGCTGTCGGCAAACTGCCCGAGGTAATAGTCCAGGTGATTCATCACCTCGCGCTTCAATTCGCGCGCCCGATCGCGCAGCGGCTCAAAACCCGGCACCTGGCCAATCGCGTCCAGACGATGCGAGTATAGCCGAAGCGTCGACGAACGATAGGCCTCCTGAAGATGAGCGTCTCCCATGGCCTTCTGCGCCCGCTCGTGGATCGCCGAGCTGTGAACTCCCGTTTCACTCATTCTTGTTTTTCCAGTAACTCCGCCAGGTGCATAGTCCGGATCGGCAGCTTCTCCCGATGGATGTACCCCGCAAGGTGCATCAGGCAGCCGGCGTCGTTCGCCACCAGATATTCCGCGCCGGCATCCGCAGCCGCCCGAAGCTTGTCCCGCGCCATTGCCACCGAGACGTCCGGGAATTTTACCGAGAAGGTGCCGCCAAAGCCGCAGCAGACCTTGTTGTCCTGCAGTTCGACGAATTCCAACCGTTTGACTGCCTTTATCAGCTTGCGCGGTTCTGTTTCAACCCCCAGCTCTCGCAGCAGGTGGCAGGAGTCGTGATACGCGACGCGGTGCGGAAAGCTGGCGCCCAGGTCTTCCGTCTTCATCACCTTCACCAGAAATTCCGAGAACTCGTAAAAGCGTTGCCGCAGCTTCTCGACCTTTTTCAACAAATCGGGCTGCTCTGCAAACAGTTCCGGATAAAACACGCGGAACATCGTGGAGCATGAGCCGGACGGCGCCACGATGTAGTCGGCGTCATCAAAAAGGTCGAGATTGCGGGCGGCAACCTCGCGCGCTTCATCCCGGTATCCCGTGTTGAAGGCCGGCTGCCCGCAGCAGGTCTGCTGAGGATTGAAAGTGACCGTCGCGCCAACTCGCCGCAAAATCCTTACAACGGATTCGCCCACCTGCGGATAAAACTGGTCACCCAGGCAGGTGATGAACAGTGCAACCTTGGGAGATTCATTCGTCATCCGGAACCGTAATCATGCGCCTACTGCGCAGAATAGCCTCCATCGACCATCAGGTGGCTGCCCGTGATGTAACTTGCCTCATCTGAGGCAAGAAACAGAATGGCAGCGGCCACTTCGCGGGGCTTGCCGGCCCTGCCCACAAACGTTTTGGCGCCTTCCTGGGCGTCGAATTCTTCGAGCGTCATGCCAACTTTTTCCATGTGCCGGTAGGATGCGGCCGTAATGATCGAGCCCGGACACACGGCATTGACGCGTATCTTGTAGCGCCCCAGGTCCATGGCCATGTTGCGGCACAGCTGCACCATGGCGGCCTTTGTGGCGCTGTAGGCAAAGAAATCGGGCTGGGCCAGAAAACTGGAGATTGAGCCGAGGATGACGATGGCGCCGCCTTTCTTCTTCATCTGCTCAACGGCGTATTTTGTGACCAGTGCTGTCCCGATGACGTTGACGCCGAGGGAGTGCTGCCAGTCTTCCACCGAGGCTTCAAAGCCTTTCAGAACAAACGTTGCCGCATTGTTCACCAGGATATCGATCCCGCCATACATCTTCACGGCTTCGTCTGAGATTTTTCTTGCATCTGATTCCTGGGAAATATCAGCCTGAACAAAGTGGCCGGCGTGTCCGTTTTCGCGAATGGCGCTGACGCTTTCGTTTCCACCCTTGGGATCAATGTCGGCGACCACAACCTTTGCGCCTTCTTGCGCGAGAAGCTCCGCCGTCGCGCGGCCGATGCCTGAGCCGCCGCCGGTGACGATGGCGACCTTCTCCTTGACTCTCATGATGGCTCCATTCTATCGCGCATCTTTTCACGCTGGAAACATTCTAAAACCCGGCGCTCGTGCGCGCCCGAGTAGCACTGAAAAGCCCCTGCTTCAGCAGACTTGACCAGAAGTGCTCAACCGTAAGGGAATTTTCTGTTGAAGTCAAGCAACGCGCTTGGCATGGAACCATCGGCCCTTGACAAATCACCGCAGTAACAAACATAGTTTGAATGTGGAGTGCCATGGGTCGACATGCCTTTTTTCTGCTCTTTGTTGCCTTATTCTTCGTCAGCCAGATCTTCTGGATCGGACTGATCGGCCAACTGGGCAGAAAGCTAGTCCCCAATAAGAGCCTTCGGCGCTGGATTGGTGCAATCGGGCTGGCCACCTACGTCTTCCTGCTGGCCTACAACTTCCTCTCGGTTCGCACCGAGGCCGCCACCAGCCTCACTCTGAAAATCGCGCTTCTACGGGCCCCGGTGCAATGGTGGACCTTCGGGTCCGTGGCTGGATTCATCCTGGCCTTCCCGTTCGCGCTGACCAACTTCCTTTGGGACCGATCTGAAGGACTCGAGCAAAAGAGCGATTCCGAGCCGGAGCCTGATCCTGCATTCTCACTGGCCCGGCGAAAATTTCTTTCCAACACAGCGCTGGCAGCCGGAGTCGTCCCGTTAGCCGGCGCAGGTTATGGATTTCTATTCGGCCGCATCGACTTTGAGAACTCATTTGTTCCCGTGAAGCTCTCACAGCTTCCCAGAGAATTCCACGGCTTCCGCATCGCACAATTATCGGACATTCACATCGGCCCTTTCATGCCGTCTTCTGACATTCGCCGTGTGGTTGCTATGACCAACGCGCTGAAGCCTGACCTGATCGTGCTGACCGGTGACTACGTTACCTGGGACCCGGACACCGAGGGAGCCGCCGTCGATTCTCTCACCGGCCTCAGGGCGCCTCTGGGGATTTTCGGTTGCCTTGGCAATCACGAGATCATGACCCACACGCAGGCGTCAATCACCAGGCTCTTTGCCGAGCAGAACGTCAGGATCCTGCGTTACGAACGCGCCCGCATTCAGGTAAGCAAAGAAAGCCTGAACCTGATCGGCGTAGATTATGAAAACCACCGGCACAGGGGATACTTTGGCGACCATCAAGTGCGGCGATATCTGGAGGGGGTGGGCCAGCTCATGCAACCCGGCCAGGTCAACATCCTGCTCAGCCACAACCCGAATACGTTTGACCGAGCCGCCGAACTGGGCATCGACTTGAGCCTCTCAGGCCACACCCACGGCGGCCAGATCTCCCTTGATTTCATCAGCCCGGACCTTTCTATCGCGCGCATGATGACGCCTTACGTCAAAGGCCATTTCACCAAGCCCGGCGGGCAGCTCTACGTCAACCGCGGCATCGGGACAATTGCCGTACCCATCCGTTTCAATGCCCCGCCTGAAATCACCTTGTTCGAGCTGCAGCGCGCGTAATCCTGCTCGCTCCTGCGCATCTGGCTTTGGCGCTCCCAGCCGGCGTGCGAATGCGGCGATGTCTTGCGAATTTTTTGCCCCTTCCGAAGCTCATCGAAATTCCTCAACCGGGGTCGTGGCCGCCGCCAGGAAGTCTTTGCCTTTCTGCTCGCGTCCAAAGGCGATGACGATTCCGCCAATTATGATCACGGCGATTTCAAATCCGGCCATAGCCCAGGCATACCCAACGTGGTCGCGCAGGGCGTATTCGATGGTGTTGGTCGGTGCGGCAATCAGGATTCCCATATGATAGGAGAGCCCCGGCAGGAGTCCTCTGACCGAGTCGGGAGACAACTCGCTGAGGTGCGCGGGGATGATTCCCCAGGCGCCCTGCACTCCCATCTGCATCAGGAAGGCCCCGGCCGCCAGAATGCCGATCGTGCCGCCGAACGCCCATAGCGGGATCACGACAAGCGCCAGACCAAACGCTCCCAGCATGCTGCGCTTGCGCCCAAAGCGTTCGGAAAGGTAACCGAAAAGGATGGAGCCCACAATCGCCCCGATGTTGTAGAGGACGGCGAGGTCGGAAACCGTGCTCGCCTTGATATTATGCGCGGTTTTCAGGAAGTCCGGATACAAGTCCTGCGTGCCGTGCGAAAGGAACATCATCATGGTCATCATCAGAACAAGATAAAAAAAGCTTTTCCAGTGCCGGCCCACAGTTCGAAAAATCGCCCGCACGTTCGGCTCGCGATTTGCAAGCCACGCCTTGGACTCCGGAACGCCCGCCCGGATGTATAAAGCCAGCAACGCGGGCGCCGCCCCCAGAAAGAACATGGCTCGCCATCCCCAAACCGGCAGAACAAAACGCGCCGCGATCGCCGCCAACAGATAGCCGACCGGATAGCCGCTCTGAAGAACTCCGGAGAGAATTCCGCGCCAGCGCCGCGGAACGCTTTCCATCGCCAGCGAGGCGCCGATGCCCCATTCCCCGCCCATGCCAAGCCCATAGAGTGCCCGCAGGAGAATGAACACCGTGAACGATGGAGCGAAACCGCAAAGAACTTCCACCACGGAATAAAACAGAACGTTAGCCATCAGCGACAAGCGGCGGCCATAGCGATCCGCGAGAATGCCGAAAATGAAAGCTCCGGCAGGGCGGGTTGCCAGCGTAACCGTAAGAGTCAGAATAATGTCCGCTTTGGTCACATGGAAGCTTTCCGCCAGCGTCCCCACCATAAAGACCACGACAAAAAAGTCGAAGGCATCGAGCATCCAGCCCAGGAAACACGCTGCGACCGTATGCCAGTGCGAGCCGCTGAAGAACACATCTTGCGGTCTGCGGGTCTCTGCTGAAAATTGAGTCATCTTTCGTTCGCGGAGTCTCTAAAGGAGAAAATCCGCAGCGCCCTTTCGAGCAGCAGCCTGATGGCTCTGCTACTCCTGGTTCTGGCGGGATGCATATCCCGGCGGTCAAAATACTAGGAATTTCTCCTGACTGTCAATCCTGCATCGCCTGCCGAGCCCGTTCTTGCCCTCGGCATCCGCAGTCTTTTATACTTACAACAAGGACGGGTGCGGCGTTCTGCCAGGGGCCTCTAAACGGGTCCGGACTGGAACTTCAAGCCATTGGCGGGGCGTGATATAATTCCCAGAGCAGGGCAAAGGAGCTGCAATAGGATGAAGCAAAGCCGACGCGCGGGATGGTTTATCTTCGCCACACTGTTTGTGTGCGCCATGCTCGGCGGGTTTTACGGCCCGCAAGTTGAAGCCACCACGGCTTCTACTGACAACGACTCCTCCTTTCAGTCCAGCCTGCGGGAATTCACCAGCGTCTACGATACGATCCAGGAAAATTACGCCAGCCCCGTTGATCCCAACGACGCGATCTATGGCCCCACAAACAGCAATTCTCTCGGGGCTATTCCTGGGATGCTGCGCACCCTGGACCCGCACTCCAACTTCTTTGATCCGCATGCCTTTGCCATGCTGCGGGAGGACCAGGAAGGAAGATATTTCGGGGTTGGCATGAGCATCCAGTCCCGGCCCGGCAAGATGGGCAAGCTGGTGACGTTTGTCCTTGCGCCCATTCCCGGCTCGCCAGCGTTTAAAGTTGGACTCCGCCCCGGCGATGTTATCCAGGAAGTTAACGGAAAAACCGCCGCCGGTCTTGACGATTCGCTTTTGGGTCAGACCGACAAGGTGGCCAAGCTCCTGAAGGGTCCGCGAGGCACCGTCGTACACGTCACCGTCGAGCGCGAAGGAGCCTCCAAGCCCCTCGATTTTACGATTACGCGGGGCGAGATTACACAACCCAGCGTGGATGACGTCTTCATGGTAAAGCCTCGAGTGGGTTATATCCATATCTCGCGCTTTAACGAAACCACCAATATCGAGCTTTCTCAGGCGCTGAAAAAACTGGACACCGACCACATGGAAGGCCTGGTTCTTGACCTGCGCGGTAATCCGGGCGGGCTTCTCCAGGAGGCGGTGGAAGTTTCCGACCATTTCCTGAAGAAGGGGCAGTTGATCGTCTACCATTACGGACGTTCTTCGCCCGAAAAACGCTATTACGCTACGCACGGCGACCACGGCAACCGTTACCCCATCGTGATCCTCATCAATCGAATGACCGCCAGCGCGGCGGAAATTGTCACGGGCGCCCTTCAGGACCACGATCGCGCGCTGGTGATGGGCGAGACCAGCTTCGGCAAGGGCCTCGTCCAGACCGTTTACCCCCTCAGCGACGAGACAGGCTTGGCGTTGACCACCGCCCGCTACTACACCCCCAGCGGCCGCCTGATCCAGCGGGATTATGACGCCGTGTCGCTCTACGATTATTACTACCACCCGGGAACCGCTCCGGAACCCCATACGGACGTGAAGCTGACCGACGGCGGTCGGAAGGTTTACGGCGGCGGTGGAATCACCCCTGACGTCAAGGTCGAACCGGACAAGCTGAACGATGTTGAGCGCACTCTGATGCAGAACAATGTGTTCTTCAGCTTTGCCCAAAAATACCTGGGAGTCCACAAGACGATCCCGGAAGACTTCCAGGTTTCGGACGCCGACCTGGCAGAGTTTAAGAAGTTCCTATCCGACCAGCAGATTCCGGTGTCGGACGCCGATTTGCAGGCCAATCAGGCTTTTGCTAAGCTGCAAATCCGCCACCAGCTCATCGAGGACATCTATGGCACGAACGTAGCCGACAGGATCAAAGTGCAAAACGATCCGCTGGTGGACGACGCCGCTGCTCATCTGCCGCAGGCCGAACAGCTTCTGGAAAACGCGCAGAAGTACATGGCCGCCAGCGAAAACAAATAATTGTTATTCGGTTCAGCGCCTCAGCCAGCCGATCCGTCGGCTGGCTTGGGCGTCAGCCGTTATCCTTTGCCTGCCTCAAATACTTTAGGAGCGACCAGCCTCCCGTAATCGGCAGTAGCATAATCTGCCGCAGGATTTCGCTCCGGCCATTCCTGCGCCGCCGCTTCTGTTCTGCATCCGCCTCTTGTTGAAGCATAAGCATCGTTGCGTATTTCACGAAGTCCAGGCCGCAGTTATCACATTGCCCGCCGTGGTCCTGGACGTGTTTGCACGACGGACAGGTGAAAGAAACCGGATTGTGGCAACGTGAACAGAACCGATTCGTCTCCGGGTTATCCTGGCCGCATTTACTACATCGCATGGAGAACTCTCACCGGCTGATGGAGTCTCTATCGGCAAAAGGAAAGTCGAACTGGAGCTTCGACAGGCGTTCTTGCGGTGGCTTAAAGCAATGACTGGATAGAGGGCTGGTGGACGCGGAGGGACTCGAACCCTCGACCTCAGCGTTGCGAACGCCGCGCTCTCCCAACTGAGCTACGCGCCCATTTTGACTGCAACCTGTTAATATAGCACGCCCCTTCTGACAGGTAGATGAAAAACACAGACTGGCCATGCCAGGCCCGTCCGCCTGTCATCTGATGCCGCGAAGCGGGAAATGGATCACGGCCGTTCGCTCGAAATAAACTTCGCGACGGGTGGATCGATGGCCTGAGAACAACGAAGGATCACAGTAGTTCGACAAGAGGAAATATCTTTTGTCAGCAACTTGCTAAGGCTGGCAATTTAGGGCCAGACAGCCTCTGCTCCCAGACCGCCGCGATAACGTTCATGTTACAATTCAATCAGAATGCCCATTCGCCTGATCGCAGTTGACCTTGATGGTACCTTGCTGAATAACAATTCTGAAATCTCTCCGGCCAATCGCCAGGCCCTGGTCGAGGCTTCGGAACGCGGCATTCAAATTGTGATCATCACCGGACGTAGGTATCACTCGGCGCGCCCGAAACTCGAATCGCTTCCCTGCCCGGTCACTTTGGTTACCTCCAATGGCGCCGTCGTCCGGACGCTTTCCGGCGAACTTCTTCACCAGGACCTCCTGCCCCGCAAGATTGCCATCCAGGTGCTCGAAGCCGCTATCAATTTTCGGCCTTATGCGGCGGCGATTTTTGACAAGCCCAGTCGCGGGCAGGTAATGATGCAGCAGAACGCCTCTCCCGACGGGCCTCTTCGCTGGTATCAGAAAACGGCGAGGGAGTACCTGATGCAAGTCATCGATCTTTCCGCCGCGCTGCCCGGCGATCCCATTCAGATCATGTTTGGCGGCACACCCGCGTTTCTGGAGCCGCTCGAGCATCTGCTGCGCGCCTCACACGCCGGTCGGCACGTTCATCTGACATGGACCAAGTACTTCGATCGGGATGTAGGGCTGCTCGATGTTATGAACCTGGGCTGCTCCAAGGCCAGCGGTCTCAACTGGCTGCTGGAGCAGATGGATTGCCATGCCAGCGAAGTGATGGCCATTGGCGACAACTACAATGACCTCGAGATGCTGCAACTGGCCGGCTGCCCGGTGGTTATGGGCAATTGCTGCCCCGGCATTGCCGGCGATGGATGGCACATCACGCACTCCAACGACGAAGACGGCGTCGCCACCGCGATTCACTCTCTTGTCCTGAATAAACAGCGAGAATTGGCTTAGCGTCCGCTTCCTGAGCCTGACTTGCCACTCGCTCAGGAAACCCTCGGCGGATGCGAGCACAAAACTCGGATGCCGCTACAAATTATTCATGATTGATGATCTGGGTTCCGGCGGGTGGAGTCAGTTCGAACATGGCAGCCGTCAGCGTGGGGTTCCGGTCAATGTGGCTGAAGGTGAATTTCATCACGGAGTTGTTGGTGTAGACGATCTCGAGCCGCCGAATGTCCATCTGCGGATCAAACTCCATGATAACGTGTTTGTAGCCCATCTTATCCGCATTCTTGGGATACCCGATGATAACTCGGTCTTCCGGCGGATGCTGGAACTGGTTGTTGGCATCCTCAAACTTAGAGAACACCTTCCGCAGGTCGATTCGGGAAAGCAGCAAACGAAACGGAACGCGAAAGTCTTCACTCTGCTTAACCGATGAGCGGTTAAGCTGGCCCTCCTCGGGCAGATAGAGCAGGACTTCCTTTTTGTTCGAGAGAAAAACTTTCTTCTCCGGCTCGCGATAATCCCAGCGCATGCGGCCGCCGCGCGCAAAAACTACGGTCCCTGTTTCCACCCGGTTGGCGCCGCCCGCGTCGTAGGTCTGAGTAAAGTCGGCCCGAATGGCCTCCACATCGTGATAGCTGCTCTGTACCTCGGTGATGAATTCATCCAGCGGCAGGCTGGCGGCAGAGGATTGGTCCGCCAGGCAGCCAAAAGGAATTATCAGCGCTATTGCGACCGCACCCAAGCCCACCAGGAACTGAAATCCCAGCCAAAGGCTATGGTTCCGAATCTTCTCGTTCATCATTGCTATTTGTCCTTAAAACTTTCACGGCGCTTTTTGCTTCCAGATTGTTCGGGTCGGTTTCAAACCCTCGCGCGTATTCCGCCAGCGCAATCTTCCGTTGGCCGGCATCGGATGCGATGCGCGCCAATCCGAAATGCGCGCGGCTGTCGTACGGATTTATTCCCGCCGCTGCGGCGTACGCCCGCCCGGCCCGCTTCAGGTCCAACTGCTCCAGATAAACGTCGCCAAGGCCGTCATACCCTTCAAAATTCGGCTCCGCCCGCACCGATTGCAGAAACTGCGCCTCAGCCTCGGGAAGACGCCTTTCTTTAAGATACAGCTTCCCAAGCTTATTATGGCAACTCGGAACCAGGGGCGACAGCGCCGCCGCGGCCCGCAGTTGCCTTTCCGCCTCATCAAGCCGGCCCAAGTCCAGCACCATGCTGCCGAGATTGAGGTGGGGATCGGTGTAGTCCGGTTTGCGCAGCATCGCTTCCCGGAAGTAATGTTCCGCCTGCTCGTACTGCTTTCTCCTGGCACAGACCAGGCCAAGATTGGTGAGCGTGATTGGAGAGTTTGGATTCAGCTTCAGCGCGATTCTCCATTCCTGGGTCGCCTGGTCAATCCTCCCGTGGTTCCACGCCACCACGCCCAGGTTTTCGCGGATGTTAGTGGCTCTGGGCGATAGCTTCAGCGTCTGGCTATAGAGTGCTTCGTCGCTGCGCCAGTCACGGTTGCGAGCGACCACCCGAATCGCCATCAGCAGGGCGATTGCGCAGGAGGTTGCCAGCAGGGCGGATCCCCATGCACTGTGGCGCGCGGAGGCCGATCTCCACAGCTTTACGCCGGCCCATCCCACCAGCCAGCAGAATCCCACCGAAGGCAGGTAAAGGTAGCGTTCTGCAAAGACGTTCCCTGCCAGAAGACGAACGTCGAGCACCGGAGCCAGCGCCAAAAAGAACCAGACTAATCCAAACGAGGCCGTCCGATTCCGCCGGTAGAGCAGAGCAAAGATCATCAGGCTGGCAGTGAGTGCCGCGAGGCCCGCAAGCACCCGCGGCTCAAATATCGAAGTTCCTTTTTGGAACACGTAATAAGCGCAGAGTTGGACAGGCCACAGAATTTTTTCGAGATACTGCCCCACCAACGCCAGCGCCGAAAGAACACTCGGGTACCAGCCCAGTCGCGACAATTGTATTTGTGGTGCGAAGGCCCCCAGGTGCTCCACCCTGAACAGCACGTACGCCAAGTCCATCAGCCAGAACTCCCCATAGCGGCGCGCCTTCTGCCAAAAGGTGGTTTCTGTGCGATCATCCCGAAAGAAATGCTCATAAAGCATGGCCAGCAGGGGAAACACTAGCGCCTGTTCTTTGGAAAAAATCGTCAGTGCGAAACTGATCACAGCCGCCAGCTTCATCCATGGGGAAACTTCACCGTTCGGCCGCGCCATCGTGAGAAACAGCCAGAAAGTGAGCAGGTAGAAAAACGTGACCTCAAGGCTGGTTACAGCCGCCACCCACGCAACAGCCTCGGTGTGAATGGGATGAATGGCGAAGAGACATGCGGCCACAAACGCAATCGTCCGGTCCGTAAACAGCCTGCCTGCCACCACAAACACCAGCAGCACGATCGCTACGTGCAGCAACACATTCGCCAGGTGGAAGCCGTAGGCCAAAGGACCAAAAAGGTGGTAGCAAACTGCGTACCCGAAGGTCATCATGGGGCGATAGTAGTTCGAGACGCCCTGCATGCCCACAAACGACCAGACCGTGGTGCCAAACACCTGTGGCAGAAAATGGAAATTCTTCAGGTAAGGATTGTCGAGAACCTGGCGGTTGTCGTCATAGACAAATCCGCTGAGCAGCGTATTGAGGTAAGGAAGCGCCGCGCACGCAATGAGCGCAGCGATCAGCAAGGTGTCAAGTTTCCCGGTTTCACGCCTGCTTCCGGAGCGAGCGGCTTTGGCGGGAGATGCCGGACTACCCGTCCTGCGAAACAAGCTCATCCGCCCTCCGGCCGGAAACAATCATCACACACGGTAGACGCCGCGCCTCTCGAATCAAAGCGGCTATCTGAGGAAGTGCCTGCTTGAGGAGTTCAGCGCAGGCGGGACGGTAACAAGAAGATGGGGGAACCATAAGATCCCCCCCGAGGAGTTGCCGGACTTGCAACAATTCAGACGTGCCCGGCGATCAGCCCGCGAGGGGCGAATCCGCCGAACTTGCCTGAGTGTTGTTCGAGTTCTGGCGAATAACCCCGGACTGGTCTGTGTAATAAGAATTTTGGCCGGTAGTTCCACGTGTCACCGGGTCAGCCCAAAATTCATAAGTATCGATCCGTCCCCCAACCACCGGCCCTGGCGAATAGGTGAAGCTGTAGCCGCTCTTCACTGCTCCCATGGCCGTTGCTGAGCCGCCCGAAAGCACATTGTCCACCAGGCCGGAAGCCGTGGATGTGGGCATGCTGCCTGCCGCCGGTGGGCCCAAGTCACCCAGAGTTGCGCTGTAGCCGCTGGTATAAGTCGACGCATAGGTGACTTCGGCTGTGTTGTAAGCTCTCAATGATCCAACCGCCGACGCCTGGTTGGCAGCAATCCTTGACCGCAGCAGGTTCGGGATCGCGATCGCAGCGATAATCAGGATAATCGCTACGACGATCAGCAGTTCAATCAGTGAAAACCCTTTTGAATCTCTCCCCATTCATTCCTCCTTAGACTTACCTGAATCTTCCTTTATGGCAAGGTCCGACCATGCCTCGTCTATCTCAGGTTCCACATCGGCTAAAGCTGACCAATGCTTTATGACCCCTACGGCCCCATGAAAAATTCAACGTGTAATAATACCACCGACGGGCGTGCTCTGATACGGAACTGGCAGGTAGGGCGACGCGCGCCGAGTCTTGCATCAGCAACAATTTACAGCAGGCCGGTCCTCCAGCATCCGCTCCCGCGCTAATTCCTGTGAGTTCGGCCCCGGATGGCTCTGATTGCCTCGACCTGCTGTTCCGCTCCCGTTTCGCCTGGAAAATTCTTCAACTCCTCTCTGAACTCGGCCAGCGCGCCCGGAATGTCGCCCTTCAGCTTCAGAATCATTCCCATCGCAAAGTGGTAGGCTAGGCCGTCCGGCTGGAGCTTGAGCGCGTGCCGAACCGCTTTTTCGGCGTCGTCCACGTCTCCGCGCTTCAACCACGTGAGCCCCAGGTAAAAGTACTCATCGCTGTCAACGCCGTTCACCGCGATTGCGCGTTTGAAAAATTCTTCAGCTTCCGGCAGCTTACCCATGCGGTAATACGTGTACCCGGTGTTATAAATCGCCAGCCAGAACTGCGGATCGCGAGCCAGCACTTCCCGGTAGAGATCAAGTGCCTGGGTGTAGCGGCCCTGCTCGCCCATGGCGTTGCCCAGATTAGTCCTGGCAAGCTTGTTCTGCGGCGTGCGCTCCACTCCGCGCGCGTACAGCGTCATGTCATTCGCCCAGTAGCGGTCCTCGATGGCCGTTGCCGCCCCTAGCACCGCCGCCAGCAGCAGCACGGCAGTAGCTTGAAGCGCGGGGAAGCCGTATACCTTCAGCTTTCCAACGTGAATGCGCCGCACGGCCATGCCTAGCAAAATCGAAAAGCCGATCGACGGCAGATAGAGATAGCGGTCGTGCGCGATTTCACCAATCGGCAATACCGAAAGGTCCAGCAAAGGAATAAATGGAATCACGATCCACGCGCAGCAAAAGACTGCCACGCGGCCATCGGGCGGCGAGGTCCTGCCCAGCTTGCGAACGGCAAGCGAGACGAGAAAACCTATCGCCACCAGCCCGGCCAACGGCAGAACAAAAGACGCCATAGCAGGCGATTCCACATAGGGCACGTTGTAAAAAACGCTTAGGCCGAAGGGCCAGACAAGGTGACACAAGTAAAAAAGCAGCAGGTGCGGCCAGGTGTAAATGATGGTCGGGACGCTCAGGGGAACCATGGCGTGCCCCAGCCCATCAAGTACCTGCCAGCGCACCGCCAGATATACGAACGTGAGCAGCACGAACGGCGCGATGCGAATGGCGGCAGTCCGTGCGCGCTCGAAAGCGGACTGAAACCGGTTGAATCCAGCCGGCCTCTGCCAGAGCCATTCATAAGCGAATATCATCATCGGCAGAATCAGCGCCGTTTCCTTCGACAGCATGGCCAGTCCATAGAGCACCAGCGAGCCCACAAGCCAGGACCGGCAATTCCCCTTCCCTTCCCTCGCGTTGAGATAGCAGAGAAATGCCGGCAGCAGGAAAAGAGCAAGCAGCGGATCGGTAACGCCCGAAATCCACGCAACGGATTCGATGTGGACCGGATAGATGCCAAAGATCAGGGCGGCAATAAGAGCTGTCCCTTGATCGCCCGTCAACCGCCGCGCCAAGACGAAAACCAGATACGCGACCCCCGCATGCGCGGCGACGCTCACCAGGTGCCAGCCGGCCGCGTAGGGACCAAAAATCTTGTAATTGACGAGCAGGAATAAGAGGAAAATGGGACGGTAGTAGTTCCCCTGGAGTCCGGGGTAGGCGAAGCTCCACACCCTTTCCAGAAAATAATGAGGAACGTAGCGCCAGGCGTGGACCTGCACGTTGGCCAGAATCTGGCCGCGATCATCGTAAACAAAGTCAAACCCGAGCGTGTTGCTGTAGGCGAGAAAAGTGACCAGCAGGATCAGGCTTAGCACGACCCACGGCTCCGCCGTCCAAGACGGCCGCCGCTGCGAAGCGGCATCTTGAGTATTCGTGGAGTTCTCCTGCAGGACACGTTCTGCCATTTGAAGCATTCTACCTGCATTCCGACGCCGTGCTCCTCGGATAGTAGCCAGATGATCGTTAAACTCACGCGCAGCAAGTTCGGCTTACTTTCAAGTACAATGTCATATAATGGTATATAACTGCTCAACTTAAAATTGTTAGCGCTTCGCTTACGGAACTCATGAATGGTCCTCGCCGAATAGCCCCCACTGCCTGAACTGTACCAAAGGGTGACACGCCCGCCCGGAGCTCCAATTAAATGGAAGCTAGGGGAATCCCCTCAGTTGCGAGATCACCCTGCCAGCTTGCCAATCAGGGAGAACAACGGCATGTACATTGAAATCACCACGCCGCCCACCACCACTCCGAGGAAGAGAATTATAATCGGTTCAAGGGACGTTAAAAGGTCGCCCACCGCCGCGTCCACCTCGTCTTCATAGAACTCGGCCACCTTTTGAAGCATCGAGTCCAGCGAGCCGGTTTGCTCACCCACCCCAATCATCTGGACAACCATATTGGGAAACACGCCGGTTTCGCGGAGCGGATCGACGATCGTTTGCCCTCCCTCGATGGCTTTGCGAACCTGTGCGATTGCCTTCTCAACCACCGCATTTCCCGAAGTCCGGGCCGTGATGTCCATCGACTCGAGCATGGGCACGCCGCTGGTGATCAGGGTTCCCAGCGTGCGTGAGAACCGCGCCACTGAGATTTTGCGCATTACCGGGCCCAGCACCGGAATTTTCAGCATAAGAGAATCAATGGCCATCCGCCCGGAGGGCGTGCGGTAATACCACCGAATTCCCAGCCCAGTCAGAAAAAGCAAGGCGATGAGAATGGGACCAAAGCTGGCCACGAAGTGGCTTAGAGCAATCACGATGCGCGTGGGAAGTGGAAGGGCGACACCCAGGCCCGCAAAAAGCGTGGTGAAGATGGGCACCACTTTCCAAAGCAGCAGCGCCACCACACCGCCGGCAATCACTACAACGGCCACAGGATAGATCATGGCGGATTGCACGGACCTCTTCAGCTTCACAGCTTTCTCGATGTAGCTGGACAGACGCTGCAGGATCGTGTCCAGAATGCCGCCGCTCTCGCCGGCTTCCACCATATTCGTGTAAAGATCGTCAAAGCCCTTCGGATGCTGCCGCAAGGCGTTGGCCAGCGATGATCCGGCCTCCACGGAGCTGCGGACGCCTCCCAACATCCGGGCGAATGCCTTGTTCTCCTGCTGTGAGGAGAGGATTTCGAGACATTGCACCAGCGGAAGGCCGGCGTCGATCATCACGGAAAATTGTCGGGTGAAGACGGCCAGTTCCTTGGCTTTAACTTTGCCTCCCCACTTGAATTTGGGAATGGCGATCTCGCGCCCTTTCTCTACAATCTTCAGCGGAGTGATCGCCTCGCGCCGCAAGGCAGCATCCAGGGCCGCGCGGCTCGGTGCGGCGCGCACTCCGGTGACGATCTCTCCCGTTCGCGACGTTCCTCGAAACTCAAAGTGGGACACCTGCTGCCTCCGTTCGCGGCGGGACTTCCATCTCGATCCCTTGCACTGCTTGATGCCCTGCTGCCAGCCTCCGCATTACCTGCGCGCGGGGACACCTTGTGCGGGAGTGTGTGCCGGGCCTGCCGAGGCCCCACGGTTGATCATGTCCTGCAGCTCATCCTGATTGCTTGACCTGCCCAGCGCTGTTTGCAGGTCAATCAGCCTTTGCCGATAGAGCGTGTACAGTGACTGGTTAAACGTCTGCATGCCGTAGCGCTCCTGGCCGGTCTGCATGGCCGAATAGATCTGGTGAATTTTGTCTTCGCGGACCAGATTGCGGATGGCGGGGTTGGGAACCAGGATTTCCATCGCCATCACGCGCCCTTTCCCGTCACTGCGCGCGAGCAGTGACTGGCAGACGATGCCCTCCATCACCATCGACAGTTGCGCGCGAATCTGCGCCTGCTGGTGCGCGGGAAAAACGTCAATGATGCGGTTGATGGTGGAAGCCGCCGAATTCGTGTGCAAGGTCCCGAAAGTCAGGTGGCCCGTCTCAGCAATCCGCAGAGCTGACTCGATGGTTTCCAGGTCACGCATTTCGCCGATGAGCACGACATCGGGGTCCTCACGCAGCGCCGCGCGCAGGGAATTCCCAAAAGAGTGAGTATCCGAATTTACCTCGCGCTGGTTGACCAGGCACTTCTTGTGGGGATGAATGAACTCGATGGGGTCCTCGATGGTGATCATGTGTTCGTGGCGGGTGGAATTGATCAGGTCCAGCATTGTGGCCAGCGTGGTGGATTTTCCGCTTCCTGTCGGGCCCGTTACCAGGATCAGCCCGCGCGGTTTTTCGCACAGCTTGCGCAGGATTGCCGGCAGCCCGAGCTGCTCGAATGTCTTGATCTCAAACGGAATCACCCGGAACACACCGGCCACCGCGCCGCGCTGATGGAACAAGTTGCCTCTGAACCGCGCAAGATTCTTGATGCCGAAGGAAAAATCGAGCTCCAGGGTTTCCTCGAACCGGTGTTTCTGGGCATCCGTCAGGATGCTGTAACAGAGCTGCTTGCTCTCGGCAGGCCCGAGGGCTGGCAGGTTTTCGCATGGCTTCAATTCTCCATGCACGCGGATGCGCGGCGGCGTATTCGTCGTGATGTGGAGATCAGAACCTCCAGATTCGACCATCAGCCGCAGCAAATCACTCAGCAGTGGTATCGACGTGGACATCCAGCCTCCTGCCTGGCGCGATGTTTATGGCACGCTGCGGGCCATCCGGTTCAGAGCACGGTCTCGCGGATCACCTCTTCCAGCGTGGTGACTCCTTCAGCAACCTTCAACAGGCCGCTTCTCCGCAGCGTAACCATTCCCTGTTCAATGGCTTTTTTTCTGAGATCGAGCGCGGAAGCCCCTGCCAGAATCATCTCGCGCATTTCGTCGGTGACTTCCAGCACTTCGTAAAGCCCTACCCGGCCCTTGAACCCTCTGTTGCTGCACGCCTCGCAGCCTTCCCCGCGATAGACCTTGAGGGACATGACTTCCTCCGGCGTAAATCCAGCATCCACCAGAATCTGATGGCGGATTTTTTCCTCCACTTTGCATTGCTGGCAGATGCGTCGAGCCAGACGCTGCGCGCAAATCAGGTGTACCGAGGTAGCCACGAGAAAGGGTTCGATTCCCATGTTCATCAGCCGGGAGATGGTGGAGGGCGCGTCATTGGTGTGCAGCGTCGAGAGCACCAGGTGGCCGGTCAGCGCCGCTTTGACGGCGATCTCGGCGGTTTCAAAATCCCGTATTTCGCCCACCATGATGATGTTTGGGTCCTGGCGAAGGAACGAGCGAAGCGCCGCCGCAAAATTGAGCCCAATCTGCTCTTTCATCTGGACCTGGTTAATTCCAGGCAACTGGAATTCCACCGGATCCTCGGCGGTCATAATGTTAATGTCCGGCTTATTAAGCTGGGCGATGGACGAATAAAGGGTGTTAGTCTTGCCGCTGCCGGTGGGTCCCGTTACCAGCACCATGCCGTAGGGCTTAAAAATCGCCCGCTGGAATTTGTCGAGCGACTGCTTTTCAAATCCCAGGCGAGCCATATCCAGGCGCAGATTTTCCTTGTCCAGCAGCCGCATCACAATCTTTTCACCGTGAAGGGTCGGCAGCACCGAGACGCGAAAATCAAGCTGTTTCCTGCGGTTGTTATGGATCATGCGGATCATGATGCGGCCATCCTGTGGCAGCCGCTTTTCAGAAATATCGAGCTTGGCCATTATTTTGATACGGCTAATGATGGCGTCACGCAGCTTGACAGGCGGCTGCATGACGTTCTGCAGCACGCCGTCAACCCGGTAACGGACCCGGTATTCCTGCTCGTAGGGCTCCAGGTGAATGTCGCTGGCTCCCCGCTGCACTGCGTCCGTCAGGATGTAATTGACCAGTCGGATGACCGGAGCTTCTTCCGCAGCCTTTTCGAGCGCGGCCAGATTCAGGGTGGACTCGCTCTCGGCCTCAACTTCCACGCTGTCGGTCTGACCCTCGTGAATAAAGCTGACCAGATCCTCGAATTCCTTCTTTCGGTCCTGCTCTTCGATTGAGCCGTAATTCTTTTTGATAGCTTCCGCGATCGACAGCTCCGAGGCCACCACCGGCTCGATGTTGAGACCCGTCATGAACTTGATATCATCCATGGCGTAGACATTCGCCGGATCAGCCATGGCCAGCGTGAGCGATGCCCCTACCCTGCTGAGCGGCACCACCTGGTACTTCAGTGCGGTCTCCATCGGGACCAGGCGGGTGACGCTCGGTTCAGCCTCAAAATAATCCAGATTGATGGACGGAATGCCATACTGCCGCGACAGGACAGTGGTAATCTGGTCGGAGGTTAGAAACCCCAGCTTCACGAGACTGCTGCCCAGCCGGCCGCCATGGTTCTTCTGGTGTTCCAGCGCCTGCTTCAAGTGGTCCTGGGTAATCAGGTTTTCTCGAATCAGAAGCTCGCCCAATTTTCCGGACATCCCAAATGCACGCAGGTTTTCAGGAGTGCCGGCCGTCGGTTGTATTCCCATGATTACCTTCTGCTTGAGCGTCAGGATTTAAGGCTTCCGTTCACATTTCCGGGTACGAGATCTTAGGACCCATTCCCATGGCTCAATCCGCCGAGTGATACGAGGTCGAATTTTCAGCCCGGCTAATCGTTGCGGCCCCTCTCGGAGTTTTCGGGAGGAGTCTTCATTTTCATCGGGAATTCCGGGGCTGAACTTGACTTTCCCGACCGCGCCGTATTAACTTCAAACCTATGCAACGCGCGGCTCAGCCGTTTGGAGTTGAGCCGGGTGAAGTGCTGGAAACCTACTACGAAGAACTCCTTCGGCAGTTCGGTCCCCAGGGCTGGTGGCCGGCACGCACCCGCCTGGAAATCATCCTCGGCGCCATCCTCACCCAGAACACCACCTGGCAGAATGCTGCCCGGGCCATCGCCAGGCTTCGCGACGCCGGATTGCTGAACTGGTCCGGATTGCGGCAAGCGCAATTGCCGCTGCTCGAAATGTGCGTCCGGCCGGCAGGGTTTTACCGGCAGAAAGCCCGCACCATCCGCACCTTCGTTGAATGGCTGGATGCGGCACATCATGGATCGCTCGACGCTCTGTTCCGCCAGCCTCCAGGCCTGGCGCGGTCGCAGTTGCTGGCTCTTCGCGGCTTCGGACCCGAGACGGTGGACGCTGTTCTGCTCTACGCCGGCAAGCTGCCTTTTTTCGTTGCTGACGCTTATACGCGCCGTGTGCTGGCGCGGCACCGCCTGATTCCTCAGGGCGACAGCTATTCTGCCGCGCAGCAGTTTCTGCACCTCCACCTGCCGGCGAACCAGGGGCTCTTTAATGAATTTCACGCGCTGCTGGTGGAAACCGGAAAGCGGCACTGCAAACGGCAGGCGCCTGCCTGCAAGGGTTGCCCGCTCCAGCCCTATTTGCACAGCGACGGAAATCCGCCGCGCGCCCTGCAGCGAAATACTCGCAGGGCTGTAAACCACGTTCAACCTCACGCGGGAAAGGAGGTTTGCGTAAAAGCCAATGTCGCCCGATAACAACCCGCAGCCTCCCCGGCGCGCTTTTCTGATCTTCCTGCTCATCGTGGTGCCGTTCCTGCTGTTCATTGGCTGGAGCCAGGCTTCCCTGAATCTTTCATTCATTCACCCCAAAAGCGCTCCGCAGACGATTTTGCTGGTGGTGGTTTCGGCGATCATTTTCCTGGCCTTCCTGATCTTTGCTCTCATTCTGCTGCGCATCCTGCTCAAACTTTATGTCGAACGCCGGAGCCACAAACTCGGTTCGCGCTTCAAGACGAAGATGGTGGTGGCGTTTCTGGCCTTGACGCTGGTGCCTGCGTGTTTTCTATTCGCTTTTTCCTACGGGCTGCTCAACCGAAGCATCGACAAATGGTTTGGCATACCGTTTGACGTGGTGCACCGGGATGCTACGGAGGTGGTGCATCAGCTTGCGCTCCAGGCCGAAAACCGGTCACGACACCTGGCCCTCCACCTGACGACGAACCCTCAGCTTGCGGCGGCTGCCTCGATGGGAGACCGTGCCGCGCTGAATCGCATTCTGCAGCGCGAGGTTGCCGATCTGAGTTCAGAATCGGCCATGTTTTTCAATCCGGGGGGCGCTCTGCTGGCAGCAGCCGGGCCGATGAAGTTGAGCGGAGAAGCCATCCGCGAACTGTTGCCCCGGCACAGCTTCAGAAGTCTCCCCCAGGCGGGCCTCTCCTTCCAGAAAAGGTTCAGCGACGAGGACATATTCCTTTCCGTAAGGCCATTGAATTATCCGAGCGGCGGGACCTCAGGCGAGGTGGTCGCCCTGACCCGGCTGCCCCTGAACATCGCCCACATTGCGGCCCAGATACAGAGCGAAGCTGTCAAATACAACCAGCTCAGCAATCAGCGTAAAGCGGTCCGTCGCGTCTATCTCTTGTCTCTGTCCTTGCTGACTATACTCATTCTGTTTGTGGCTTCCTGGTTTGCGCTCTTCTTTTCAAAGCAGGTGACGGTGCCCATCCAGGCGCTTGCCGACGCCACCCAGCAGGTATCCAGTGGCAACCTCGACTATCGCATTCCCGCCCGCGCGGATGATGAATTGGGCAGCCTGATCCGGTCATTCAACGACATGACCGGGCAGCTTAAGGAGAACCGCCTGGCTCTGGAACGCGCCGCGCAGGAAATCCAGAAGGGCAATCAGGAACTTGAAGAGCGCGGCAACATTATGGAGGCGATCCTCGAAAACATCCCCACCGCCGTGGTTTCTTTCGATCCTCAGGGGCGAATCATGCGGAAAAACTCGAACGCCGAGCGCATGTTCGGTCACGAAGCCATCCGGAACGCGCACCGGATTGCCGACCTGTTCGAGCCCGAGGAAGCCCGCGAGGTGGGCAGGCTGTTTCGCCGCGCCCTACGCCAGGGAGTCGTGACGAGACAGATGGAGGTGACTCTGGGCGGACGGCGCGCCTTCGTCGCCCTGACCCTCTCTTCCATTCGCGCCCGCCACGGCGCGGTAGGATCATTGCTGGTACTCGAAGACCTCAGCGAGCTCCTGCAAGCCCAGAAAGCTGCGGCATGGCAGGAGGTTGCCCAGCGTATTGCCCACGAAATCAAGAACCCGCTTACGCCGATCCAGCTCTCCGCAGAGCGCATTCGCCGCTGGATCGGCCGGGCTGACCGCAAGGCGGCGGGCAGCGACCTGGTGACCGCCGTCGAGCAGAGCTCAGCGCTGATCGAGCGCGAAGTGACGACCCTGAAAACTCTGGTGGACGAGTTCTCGCACTTCGCCCGCTTCCCCGCTTCCCGGCCTGTCTATGCGGAGCTGAATAGCATTGTGGGAAAGGCGGTGCAGGTTTTTGACGGCCGCCTGGATGGCATTGCACTGCGGTGTGAACTGGCGGAAAGCCTGCCGACCATTCACGCAGATCCGGACCAGATGAAGCGAGTGCTGGTGAATCTGATCGACAACGCTGCAGAAGCTCTGGAGCATTCCCCGGTCAGGGAAATCTGGGTGCGCACGCTCCTCGATCCGGAACGCGACACGGTCGTCCTGGTAGTTGCCGACAGCGGGCCTGGGATTTCATTGGAAGCAAAAGAGCGGCTGTTTCTTCCGTTTTTCTCCACCAAGCGGCGCGGCACCGGCCTGGGCCTGGCCATCGTCAGCCGCATTGTTTCCGAGCATAAAGGGATCATCCGGCTGGAGGAAAATCACCCGCTGGGAACAAAGTTTATAATTGAATTGCCCATCGAGCATGCGCCGGCTCCCGTGGCCCCTTCTACGCAGCAGGCATAGAGGGGAGTAGCGCGGTTTGCGTTTTACAAGCTCAATGAACGGAGGCCGGTGCGACAGCAGGTTTTAAAGGCCGGCAAGATGCCGGCACTACGTTTTGTGGCAGCCGGACTCACGGAGCTGAGATTGAAAAATTTTTCGGTGCTGGTGGTCGACGACGAAGGCGGTATCCGCCAGTCTTTGACGGACGTTTTGCAGGACGAAGGCTATCGCGTTGCCGCCGTTGAAAGCGGCGAGGAATGCCTGACTTTCCTCGGCAAGGAGAAAACCGATGTAGTCTTGCTCGACATCTGGCTGCCGGGCATTGATGGCCTTGAAACGCTGGCCCGCATCCGCCAGCGGGACAACCCGCCGGTTGTGGTGATGATTTCCGGCCACGGCAATGTCGAGACCGCCGTTCGCGCCACCAAGAAGGGCGCCTTTGATTTTATTGAAAAGCCGCTTTCGATTGAAAAGACGCTGCTGACCCTCAGACACGCCACCGAGGAACTTTCGCTTTCGGACCAGAACCGGGAACTGCGCCGCAAATTGGAGGGCGACTACCGGATTATCGGAAACAGCGTTCCCATGAAAGCCCTGCGCCAGCAACTCAGCCTGGCGGCCCCCACCAACGGCCGGGTACTGGTTTACGGTGAAAGCGGGACCGGGAAAGAGCTGGTGGCCCATGCCTTGCACCGCCTTAGCTTGCGCCGCGACAACACTTTCGTGGAAGTCAATTGCGCCGCCATCCCCGAGGAATTGATCGAAAGCGAGCTGTTCGGCCACGTTAAAGGCTCCTTTACGGGGGCGGTGGAAGATAAGGTTGGGAAGTTTGAGCGGGCCGACCAGGGAACCCTGTTTCTCGATGAAATAGGCGACATGAGTCTCCGCACGCAATCCAAAGTGCTGCGGGTGATTGAGCAGCAGCGGTTTTCGCCACTCGGCTCTAAAAAAGAGATGGCAGTGGACGTCCGAGTGGTTGCCGCCACCAACAAGAGCCTGGAAGAGGAAATCCAGAAGGGGAACTTCCGCGAAGACCTTTTTTTCCGGCTCAACGTGATTCCCTTCTACGTTCCTCCGCTGCGCGAGCATGCCGAAGATATTCCGGAACTGCTGACTTACTTTCTGGAAACTTTTGCCGCAGCCTATGGCCGCCGGCCGAAGCATTTTTCCGAGCCAGCAATGGAAGTCCTCTGTCGCTACCGCTGGCCGGGTAATGTCCGCGAGCTTAAGAACCTGGTCGAGCGGATGGTCATCATGGTTTCCGGCGACCGGATCGAACGCCGGCATCTTCCCCAGACCCTTACCAATCACCGCGCGCACTCGACGCAGCCGCGCGGTACGGCCCGCGGATTTTCCAGCCTGCACGAAGCGCGCGCAGCCTATGAACGCGACTACATCCTGCGCAAGCTCGATGAAAACCACGGCAACGTCAGCCGCACGGCCGAAATCCTGGGCCTGGAACGGAGCCACCTCTATCGAAAGATGAAAGCGCTGGGTATCTCTGCCGCGGATTAGCCGAATTTCGGAAGGACTTTGTCGCTTCGATAGCCAACGTCGATTCCGAGCGCGCCGCTGTCGGCGAGCGGCTCAACCTTCCTGGCGGTAATCAAGGCTGGCAATCAAATGCCTCGAATCGCGCCAGTTGGGTTCCACGCGCACAAAAAGCTGAAGAAAAACTTTGGGCGGGAAGACCTTCTCAAGTTCCAGCCGTGCCTCGGTGCCGATCTGCTTGATCTGGTTTCCGCCGGCGCCAATCACGATGGGCTTCTGCGATTCCCGTTCCACCAGAACGGTGGCGTAAATTCGCGTGATGGTCTCCGACTCTTCAAAGCGGTCAATCAGCACCGCGCTGACGTGCGGCAGCTCCTGGCGGGTGTTGCGGATCACGTATTCGCGGATGATTTCAGCGGCGAGAAATTTTTCCGGCTGGTCGGTGTAAATGTCGGGCGGGAAATACGCCGGGCCTTCGGGAAGCCTGGCGATGATGGCCGCCATTACGTCATCCAGTTGCATGCCCTTCAGAGCTGAAATTGGAAAAATCTCTTCAAAATTGTGCAGCTTGGAGTAGCGGTCGATCAGGGGCAGCAGCTTTGGCTTGTGTACCCGGTCGATTTTGTTCAGCAGAAGAATCGCGCGCGGCGCGTGTTCGGCAACAAGCTGCACTACAAATTCATCTCCCTTGCCGAGGGGCGCCGACGCATCGGCGATCAGCAGCGTCAGCTCGCGTTCATCGAGGGCTTCGCGCACAAAGGACATCATCTGTTGGTTCAGGCGGGAAAGGGGCCGGTGAATGCCCGGCGTATCCATCAGCACCACCTGCGCGTCAGGACGATGGACGATGCCGAGAATGCGGTTGCGGGTGGTCTGGGCCACGGGAGTGACAATCGACACCTTCGCGCCCACCAGCGCATTCACCAGAGTGCTTTTTCCGGAGTTGGGCCTGCCCACCACTGCGACAAAGCCCGATTTAAATGCTGTTTTGGGTTCCGGCATGGCTGGCTTGCGTTTCGGAATTTGCAACAGGAAGGATAAGCCGAACCTTCAGGACCGTGCGGCGGTTAACTTCCAGGACCTCGAAGGTCAAGCCGTTTGCTTCCACTGTCTCGTGGACCACCGGCATGTGGCCCAGCTTGGCCAGCACGAGCCCGGAGACGGTGGAGTAATCACCGTTTTCAATCTCTAGCTCGAGCTCGTTAGCCAGATGAGCCAGTTCGGTGTGCCCGGCCACGATGTAAGAGCTGGCCGATTCCCGCATGATGTCGCGCTCGTGCGGCTCAACCTCATCGCGAATCTCGCCCACCAGCTCTTCCACCAGATCCTCGACGGTCACGAGGCCAGAGACGCTTCCGTACTCATCAATCGCGATGGCCAATTGGATTGTGGTTTTCTGCAATTCCTTCAGCACGTCTTGAATGGGCTTTGTCTCCGGCACAAAACGCACGGGCTTCGCCAGTGATCGCAACGTGGCATATTTCTGGTCTTCGGGTGACAGCGCCATCAGGTCGCGCACGTTGACAACGCCTTCGATGCGGTCAAGCACCTGGCCGTAAACCGGGTAGCGCGTGTAGCGCCTCTGCCGGAACAGGGCGCGCAGTTCATCAACGGGCATGTCAATTTCGAGTGCGGCGATCTCCGGCCTCGGCGTCATCACTTCCCGCACCACCTTGCTTCCAAATTCCACAACCGATTGCAGCAACTCCCGCTCGCCCTTTTCAATCAGGCCCGCTTCCTCGCCGCTCTCGATCAGTTCTTTCAGTCCCCTTTCGGGTGTGGGCGGCTCTTCCTCATCCTCAGGGGACTCCAGCAGCCGGGCGATGGTGGTTGAAATCAGGATTGGGAACGTGACCGGCAAAGCCAAATAGACCGCCGCGCGCAGCAACGGCAGCCACTGGCGCAGGATGGCTTCCGGCTCATCATGGCGCGCGACCAGAACGAACGGGATCAACTGGTCAAAGACCGCGATGGTGGCCATCACCACGAGCACTGCGGCGCCGAGGCTTTCCCACACGACCGCCGAACGGTGAAGAATGAAAAGCCATGCCACCCCGGTGGAATAAAGCGTCATGGCCACGCCGTGCAGCGCAGAAATCGAAACACCCACACGCTCGCGATCGGCGCGGATCCGCCGCGGGTCGTCAGGCTTGAACAGCGCCCGCACGCCCACCGGCGTCAGCCGGCGCATCAGCAGCCGCAGGTAGGAAGCCACGGAACTGGCGACCACCAGCAGCGCTAGCACAACAATCCAGAGAAAAATGGTCATCTCGTACGTCAGCCTGCCTAGCCCGCCCAATGCACGCCACGGCCGGCAGAATCGGTGGCGGGAGGATTCAGCCGCTCGCGCAGCGACAGCTCGAGCGATCTCATTTCCCCATGGTCGGTCTCATGATCGTAGCCCAGCAGGTGCAAAACGCCGTGGAGAATGAGCATGCGGATCTCTTCCTCGGTCGAGTGGCCCTCGGCCGTCGCATTCCGGCTCGCCGTGGCCACAGAAATCACCACGTCACCCAGAAAATTCCGAAATTCTCCCGCAACAAATTCCTCCGGTCCGCTTTCCCCTTCACCCTCCCACGGAAATGACAGAACGTCCGTCGCCGCCGCCTTGCCGCAGTAAACGGAGTTCATCCTGCTGATTTCTTCGTCGCTCACAAAGCAGACGTTGAAATGGCGCTGGCCCAGGCCCAGGGTGCTGCTTACCTGGCGCTCATAGGCACGCAAAGATGGCAGGTCCAGGGCAACTTCGGCTTGTCGGTTGATGATCATGGCGCAATTTCCCCCTGCTTCAGAATTTCAATCTCGACATCCATTTCAGGCTACACCTTCACGGCCCTATGAACTTCTCCGCACCGTTTCCGCAGCGGCCCGTTGCTGGTCATACCCCTCGTAAGCGCGAATGATTCGCTGCACAAGCTGGTGCCGGACAACATCGCGCTCCGTGAAGTAGATAAAGCTGATTCCGAGCACGCCCTTCACCACTTCCACCGCCTCCATCAGCCCCGACCTTCGGCCTTCCGGCAGGTCCACCTGCGTAATGTCGCCCGTGATCACTGCCTTGGAGTTGAAGCCCAGCCGCGTCAGGAACATCTTCATCTGTTCGCTGGTGGTGTTCTGTGCTTCATCGAGAATCACAAAGGCGTCGTTCAGCGTGCGGCCGCGCATAAAAGCGATGGGCGCAATTTCAATGGTACCCTTTTCAATCATCCGTTCAGTCCGCTCAGGGTCCAGCACATCATAGAGCGCGTCATACAGCGGGCGCAGATAAGGGTCCACTTTCTCCTGCAACGTTCCAGGCAGGAATCCCAGCCGCTCGCCCGCCTCAACCGCCGGCCGAGCCAGAATGATGCGCGTCACCGCATGGGTAAGCAGCGCATCCACTGCCATTGCAACCGCCAGGTAGGTTTTGCCCGTGCCGGAAGGGCCGATGCCGAAGACCATGTCATGCCGCTTGATGGCATCCACGTAGAGCCTCTGGTTCAGGCTCTTCGGCGTAATCGTTTTCTTCCCCAGAGTGCGGGGACGCCCCGCTTCCGCCAGCCCTTTCAGCGTGATCGTCGGGTCTTGAGCAAGAATCTTCAAAAAAGCCTGGAGTTCAGCAGCGTCAATGTGGACACCGTTGTCCACCAGCTCAACGTACTCCTCAACCAGCCGCTGCGCGCGCGCTACGTTCAGGTCCCCACCCTCGATTTCCAGATATTCATCGTTCAGGTGGGTGGAAACCTGCAAGCATTGCTCCAGCAGTTTCAGATTTGCATCATAAGTCCCGAAAAGCTCTTCAATGCCCCGCTCGATCTTGACACTTGCCTTCATAAAGAGAGCGCGAAACTCTTTCACACCTCCAAGCTAAATTGAAACGTTGGAAAACCCGGCAATTGGGTCGGAATCACTCACGTTGATATGCGGGGAAGAATTCTCTTATCCGTATCTCACATTAGCAGAAACCGGCCTGTCAGTCAATCGCATGGCGGCGTTTCCAGCCGCTCAGCATGGCGGCCGAGGGCTGCACAGGCACTGAAATCAAATGCTTTTGTCAAAGAAGGGAATCGCGGCTAAATATCGCTTGCAATACGCAAGCTACTTTGATACCCTGCTTCGTGTTGCCTGGAAAGCCCAAGTCCAAACACCGGTCGGGCTGCCCGGTGAGCATTTCGCTCGAAGCCTTTGGCGACCGCTGGTCGCTGCTAATCATCCGCGACCTCATGGTGCGCGGGTACCGGACGTTCAAGGAGTTTGAAGAGTCCGGCGAGGGAATTGCCACCAATGTTCTGGCTGACCGGCTCAGAAGACTCCAGGCAAGCGGGATCATCACAACAGAAGCCGACCCGACAGACGGACGCAGGCTGAACTACCGCCTGACCGAAAAAGGCATCGATCTGGCGCCCGTACTTCTTGAACTGCTCATCTGGGGCGCCAGGCACGAGGATACGGGAGCACCTTGTGCTACGATCGAGGGAATGGCTAAAAATCGTGAGGCGGTGCTTGCCGAAGTCCGGCGGCGATGGCACGACCGCGATCCGAGACCATTCCTGCCACCGTTTCGCAATAGCGACTCCGGGCGCAGCTAGCGTTGATAGCCACTGAGGGCGTGAACCTGAGCGGCCAGCGCAAGCGGGCCGGGGGACGCATCTCAAAGCCAGGTTTCAAGCATCAGAATTATAATTGCGGAAAGGAGAATCGCCATGTCGATTGCGCAATCCTTACTAGCCGAATTTGACGAGCAGGCGCCCATCACGCGAAGATTCCTGGAGCGCCTGCCGGAAGATAAGCTGGCCTGGAAGCCGCACGAGAAATCAATGTCCGCTGGCCAGCTTGCGCACCATATCGCCCGCGTTCCAGGGGCAATTTGCCGGTTCGTGCAGCAGAACCCCGCGCCGGCGCCCAATTTCCCGCCGGAGCCACAGCCCGCAAGCCGCGAGGAAATCCTCAGGGTGTTTGACGAAAGCGTGTCCACCGCGCGAACTCTGCTGTCGCAATTCGATGATGCGGCAATGGCCGAGAACTGGCGCCTGGTTGCCGATGGCCAGGAAGTGTTTGCCACGTCGCGTGGAAAATTTATGCGCGACGTGATGCTCAACCACTGGTACCAGCATCGAGGCCAGTTCAGCGTTTATCTTCGCCTGCTCAATGTTCCTGTGCCTGCAAGCTGGGGGCCGAGCGCCGACGAGCCGCCGCCGTTCGCGCAAAAGGCTCGTTCCGCAGCGTAACGGGCCAGAAGCTTTCGCACTCACTCCTGACCGGCAGGCATAGTTAGGCTTGCGGGAACATACGGGGTAATTGCCCTGGCCGTGGCGTTTTGATTCCAAAGCCACCATGGATCACGTCAGAGTTTTAACATTCCTTACAGAAAGGGGACACAATGCAAATCAATTCCTACCTTCTCTTCACCGGCCAATGTGAGGAGGCGTTCAAGTCGTACGAAAAGCTGCTGGGCGGCAAAATCGAGTTCAAGATGACCTTTGCGGAATCCCCTGGCGCACACCAGGTGCCCTCTGAGTGGGGCGGCAAGATCATGCACGCTCGCATGAACACTCCCGGCGGAGTTTTGATGGGATCTGACGCGCCTCCCGAGCGCCAGTCGAAGCCGCAGGGGTTTTCGGTTTCCGTCAGTGTAGACGACCCCGCAGAAGCCGACCGCATCTACAACGGGCTGGCGGAAGGCGCCAAGGCCGTCACCATGCCCATCCAGGAGACCTTCTGGGCAAAGCGGTTTGGCATGCTCACCGACCGGTTCGGCATCCCGTGGATGGTTAGCTGCGAGAAAGACCATTAATCGGATGCTTTCTTCGAGCTCAATTGTCGATTTGGCGACGCCTGGCACGTCGTACCAACGGAGCCAGGCCCCGGCTATCACCAATCGCCGAGGCCTGCTTCAAAACCGACAGTAAAGGGGATAGCCATGCGCGTGATCGTTTTTGTTAAGGCCAACAAAGATTCAGAAGCGGGCGTCTTGCCCGACAAATCATTGTTTGAAGCGATGGGAAAATACAATGAGGAGCTGGTGAAAGCCGGCGTGATGCTTGCCGGAGAGGGACTGGCCCCGAGTTCCAGGGGCAAGCGGGTCCGATTCTCAGGGAGAGACCGCTCCGTCATCGACGGCCCGTTTGCCGAAACCAAGGAACTGGTGGCAGGCTTCTGGATCTGGAAAGTCAAATCAATGGAAGACGCCGTGGAATGGCTGAAGCGCGCGCCCTTCGATGGCGGAGCGGAAATCGAAATCCGCCCCATCATGGAGCTCGAGGATTTCGGCGAGCAACTGTCGTCCGAAGTCATCGAGCAGGAGAAGCGCCTGCGCGCGCAGACTGGAAACCTTGCGCAAGGCCCAAAGAAATGAGATGTTGATTGCCTGGGCGGAAAACAGGGTAAGATACTCACAAGCGGGCAGTAATCCCGCAGATTCAGGTCAATACACACAGGACTGCTATGTCTAAAAAAGGAATCTGGTTCCTCAACAGCCTGGTTTACATCCGGGTTTCTCAGCAGGACGGGCAAGATGGCATTTCGGTCATCGAGCACCGCGTGCCGCACGGCGACTCGCCGCCGCTGCACATTCATCACTTCGAGGACGAGATATTCCACGTTCTCGAAGGTGACATGCGCTTTCAGGTCGGGGATAAGGTCCAGAGCGTTGGCCCCGGCGCGATTCTGCTGGCGCCAAAAGGCATTCCACACACTTATCGGGTCGAGTCCCCATCAGGCGGCCGATGGCTGACCGTAACCGCCCATGGAGATTTCGAGCAGTTCGTGCGCGCCATGGGTCGCGAAGCTGAACGCGACGAGTTGCCGCCCCAGGATGGTCCGCCATCGCCTGAGGCCATTGCGCAACTGGCGACGAAAGCGCGCAGCTTCAGAATTGAAGTGGTTGGGCCGCCTTTGGAATAGGGGCGCGGAGCGTACACTCTTCAGGCTCTGAAGCTCTCGGTGCGGATCTCTGCAGTGTGATCGAATGCCGCGCCCAGCAACACGCGGCAGCCGGGCTGATGACGACAGAGTGTGCAAAAACAGCGGGTTGGCAATGAGGGATGTGAACGGCCAGCAACGGATCGCTCGCTCGGTGATCGCTATCCTCGCGGGTGCGGTTCTGGGCATTGTTCTCTCCCTCAGCACCGACATCGTGCTGCACCTGTCGGGCTTCTTTCCGCCTTTGGGCGAGCGCGTGCCCGATGGACCGTTGATGGCGGCAACCGCCTATCGAACGGCTTATGGCGTGCTCGGCAGCTACGTCGCGGCGCGGCTGGCGCCTGACCGTCCCATGCAGCACGCTCTTGTGCTGGGCGCTCTCGGGATGGCCGTGAGCACGCTCGGAGCCCTGGCCACGTGGAACAGGGGACCGGCTTTCGGTCCGCACTGGTATCCGGTGGCGCTCATCGTGCTCGCGATGCCGTCCGCCTGGGTAGGCGGTCGGCTTTGCGTCAGCCGGTTGCAGGCCAAGGCCAGCGCATAGGAACTCCATGGTCTTTTCGATGTCCATGGCGGTTATTATACCTTGAGGGGGATGAGAACTAAGAAAAGGAGGAATGCATGAGCGGAGTACGGCTGCTGGTGGGAACAGTGAAGGGCGCGTTCATTCTGGAATCGGATGGTACGCGCAAGAAGTGGAAAGTGAGCGGTCCTCATTTTACCGGGTGGGAGATTTACCATCTGAAGGGCTCGCCGGCTGATCCCAATCGCATCTACTGCTCGCAAACGAGCGGCTGGTTCGGGCAGGTGCTGCAGCGCTCGAACGACGGCGGCAAGACCTGGGAAGCTCCCGGGGGCGGCGTTACCATGACCCCGCAGGGAATGCCGCAGGGCGAGAGCAACCGGTTTGTTTACGACACGTCTTCTGAAACTGGCAAGCCGCTCACCACGCACCAGTGGTACGACGGCACTCAGCACCCGTGGGAATTCAAGCGCGTCTGGCACCTTGAACCGTCACTCAGTGATCCGGATACGGCCTACGCCGGAGTGGAGGACGCCGCCATCTTCCGCACCGTGGACGGCGGGCACTCCTGGCAGGAACTCTCGGCGCTGCGCGGCCACGGCACCGGCCCCAAGTGGCAGCCTGGCGCGGGCGGCATGTGCCTGCACACCATTATTCTCGATCCGGCCGATCCCAATCGCATATTCGTCGCTATCTCGGCGGCAGGCGCCTTTCGCACCGACGATGGAGGCAAAAGTTGGAAACCCATCAACCAGGGCCTGAGGTCGCAATACATTCCCGACCCGAACGCCGAAGTGGGCCACTGCGTCCACCGCATCGCCCAGCACAGCTCCAAGCCCAATGTGCTTTTTATGCAGAAACACTGGGACGTGATGCGCAGCGATGACGCCGGCGACAACTGGCACGAGGTGAGCGGCAATCTGCCCACCGATTTCGGCTTCGTCATCGACGTTAATGCCAACGACCCGGAGATCATCTACGTGGTTCCCATCAAGAGCGATTCCGAACACTTTCCGCTGGATGGCAGGCTCAAAGTATTCCGCAGCCGCAGCGGCGGCAATGAGTGGGAGCCGTTGACCAAAGGGCTGCCGCAACGCAACTGCTTCGTCAACGTCCTGCGCGACTCCATGTCGGTGGACAAGCTCGACCCTTGCGGGGTCTATTTTGGAACCACCAGCGGAGAGGTTTACGGTTCGGCGGACGCCGGCGATACGTGGTCGGCGATCGTCGAACACCTCCCGCGCGTGCTCTCGGTGGAGGCGCAGACGCTGGCGTGAGCGGCAGCCTTGGGAATCTGGCACCGGCGTTAATGGTTTGATTGCGGAATCGAGTGTGGAATAGACTCCGCGATATGGCAACGATCCACGTCGTGCTGGATGACGAATTGCTGCGAGTTCCAGGCAGAGCAATGCAGCGGGCAAAGGTAAGCCGCTCGGCCTTCGTCCGCAAGGCGCTTCAAGAACACTTGCGGCGCCTCAACATGAAAGAGCTGGAAGCTAGCGAGCGTCGTGCTATCAACAGCAGCCTGAGGACGTGGAAGAAGTTGAGCGCTGGGAGCGGGTAGCGGTATGGCCACAGCGATAATGCGGGAGACATCATGATTCGAGTCGTACTTCCCTTCCATCTTCGGACGTTGGCAAAGGTCGACGACGAGGTCACGCTCGACGTTCAGGGCAAGGTTACTCAGAGTTCGGTGCTGGACGCGCTGGAAGCGAAGCATCCCGTCCTGCGCGGGACCATTCGCGACCACGACACCGGCAAGCGGCGGGCGTTCATCCGCTTCTTCGCCTGCGAGGAAGACCTGTCGCACGAGCCGCCCGACGCTCCCCTGCCCGATGAAGTTGCCAATGGCAAAGAGCCTTTCTGTGTGATCGGCGCCATCGCCGGCGGTTAGTTGAGGCCTCGACTCCTTCCGCGGCCGACTCCCATACTGACAGTTTAGATTCGAGGGGGTGACGTGCATGAAGTATAGCATTCCGGTCGTGCAAGTCCTGCTCGGTCTGATCTTCTTGTTCTTCGGTCTCAATGGCTTTTTCGGCTTTCTGCAAGCTCCCTTGCCCCCTGGGGCGGCCGGCGAGTTTCTTGGAGCCATGTTGACTTCGCATTACACCTACATGGTGAGTGGTGTGCAGGTTCTTGCAGCCGTTCTGCTTCTGATCAATCAGTTTGTCCCGTTTGCTCTGGCCCTGCTCGCCGCGATGCTGGCGAACATCCTAGCCTTCCACGTCACCATGGAACCCTCGGGCGTGCCGCTCGCCGTTGTCACCACGATTCTATGGGTCATCCTGGCGTGGAAGTTCCGCGCCTGCTTTCGACCTCTTTTCGTACGCAAGGCGAACCCCCAAAGTCAGACGCCGGGATAGAACAATTCCAATCATCGGCAAACCGTTTGCGTCTAGGCGCCTGTGCGTGAAATTGCCTTTCAGTATTCCACTCTTACCAGCCACAATCCGCTGGCCGGAGCCGTTGCCCCGGCTTTGCCACGGTCGCGCGCCCGCATAATGGCCGGCATATCATCCGGCGAAAGCTTTCCGCTGCCGACCTCCAGCAGCGTTCCCACGATGTTGCGCACCATATGGTGCAGAAATCCCGAGCCACTCACCTGATAAACAATCATCTGCGATTTCCTTCGCAAGGCGATGCGCGAATGAAACACTTTCCGAACGTTTGAGCTTTCCCGCCGTGCTGTTCCTTTGCGCGCCTGGTCGCTCCCTGCAAACGACGTAAAGTCGTGCTCGCCTTCGAGCAGCCGCGCCGCTCGTGCCATGCCCCGGCAATCGAGCGGATAAGGATGGTGATAAACGTACCGGGCGAGAAATGGCGGGCAGACCGGCGCCTGCAGAATGCGGTAGCGATAAGTTTTCGCCTTCGCGCTGTGACGCGCGTGGAATTCGGCCGGAACTTCATCGGCTTCGCGCACCCGGATGGAAGCGGGAAGAATGTCGTTGAGCGCCTTTTTCAGGCTGGCGCAAGGGATGGTGGATTCCGTCCTGAAATTCGCCACTTGGCCCGAGGCGTGGACGCCGGCGTCCGTACGTCCTGACCCGTAAAGTGTGACAGCAGCGCCGGTGATTTTTGCGATGCGCGTTTCCAGCGCCTCCTGGATGGTGGGCGCCCGAGGCTGGCGCTGCCAGCCGTGAAAGTCTGTGCCGTCGTAGGCAATGGTGAGCCGAATATTCCGCATGCTCACACAGAGTATTGCGGCACGGCGCCAGCGCGCAAGCCCATACCGATTGCGTGTGAGGCAAAAATGGGGAAAGCGAGAAGTGAGCAGCCGGGAAAACCGATTTGCGGCTGGGTAGCCTTACTCGGCCTTTGCTTCCAGCATGAGATGCTTCTCAAACTGGGCGGGCCAAGTGGCCACGGGGCCGCGAACCGTCCCCAAGGTCTCCCCGGTTTCATAGTTGATCAGGCGATAAGATCGCTTCGCCAAACCTCTCAACTGAAGCTTGCCGCTCCACTGGGGAGCGTAAAAGGCGTAATACATATTTCCGTCTTTGCGGATTGCGTGAGCTTCCGGCTTGTCGAAGCCGATGTCATACAACTCTCCCAGGTATTCGCCCTTGGGGAGCATTTCGGCCTTATAAATTTTGATCCATTTGTCCCAGATCTGTTCCTTCGCAGGCGTCAGATCCAGCGTGCGTCGCCCTCGCCGCCTGACCGGACCCGAACCTACCGGCCAGGTGAAATTGGTGCCGACTACGCCGCCCACCCCAACGGTCGAGGCGAAATCGTCGCCGCCGTCGCTCATGTCCACATGGTCGCCAAAATAAGCGACGGAATCGCCCATCAGCGCCTTGAGAGTCTTTCCCTTCAGACGGACCTGCCAGGAGCTCCTGGGGTCAGAAGCCACTGACATGTTCATGAAGGGCATGGTGTAGAAAGAGTAGGCGGTTCCGCACGGGCAAAACTCCACCAGCGCGTCCGGCTTGACGCTGAGCGCCGTATCGTAAATCGCCTTGAAGAACTGGGGCATCGCTTCCACCGATGCTTCAGGCGAAGCGTGACGGTGGGCAGGGTTATAACACTGAGGCGCGCCGTTCATGAATTGCCCATCGAGCTTCAAACCGTCGAAGCCCCAATCCACCAGGATTTTCCTGACCAGCGCCTCGTGGTACGCCACCACGGCGGGATCAGCGGGACACAGATACCATGCGTTCCAATACGAAATCTTATGCTTCGATCCGTCGGCATTCAGCAGCAGTTCCTCCGGGTGCTGCGTGATGAGTTTCGTGTCCGGCGAAACCGACAAAGGCGCCCACCAGAGCTGGGCCTTGAAACCCTCAGCATGGATTCGGTCCACCAGCGCCTTCATGTCGCGGTCGCCGTTGGGGAATTTCTTCGGGTTCAAGAACCAGTCCCCCTCGGCGGTCTGCCATCCGTCATCCAGCGTCACCCACCGGAAACCCAGCTTCTTCACCACCGGCAGAGCGTTGTAGACCTGCGAGGGAGTGAAGTTCCTGCCAAAGCCCCAGGCGCACCAGATGGGGCCGAAAGCATCATCCGGCGAGGGCTTGAATTGCACGCCTTCTTTGAGCATCGCCCCCCGATAGCCTCTCAGGCTGCGGAAGTAGTCGCCCTGATGAACGGCGACGAAAGTCTTGAAGGTCTTGATGCTTTCTCCCGGCTTCAGTTGCTTATTCACCTGGTAATTCACCGCCACTGTGGCGTGCTGCTGGTCCGGCATGGCGACGGGAAGTGACACCAGCTTGGGACTCAGCTCCAGGTGGCCCACTGCGATGCCTACGTCTCGTCGCCACACGTCCACGACCGGCGTGCCCCCTCCGTAATCGGTGGCGTTCATCCCCAGATAATTTTGCTGCTTAAATCCCGTCTCCAATGGGAGCACCCAGTCCGGCCGCTTCTCATAAGAGCCGCTCTGGTATGACCAGAATGCCGGATCGCCGCTGCCCTGCTCGGCGGAAATCGAGTAGCTCTGGTTCGTCCAGCCGTCCACGGTCAGGTTGGAATTGCCTGTGTTGGTGTACTGCACTTCGAAAATCGCCATCTGCGGAAAGTCGGCATAGGTCGTCACGGCTACCGTTTTCTTCAGTGACGGCGCGGTTCCGGTCAGGGTCACGCGCTGCCCGGCGCCCAAGTCGTCCTTGATGCGCCCGCGCTTCACGTTCTGCAATGCGAAATCGCGGATTTCGTTTCCCGCAACCGTCACCGTCTCTGAAGGCGCGAAGTCGCCGAGCGCAATATCCTTGCCTCCGAATTTGGCCACCACACGGCTTTCCAGATTGTTGTTGAACTCGATGCGGATGTCCTTGCCGTCCACTCGAGCTGTCCGCGACCGAGAGGGGCCGGCAGCACTCACCAGCCACACCGCAACACACACCACGAGCAGTTTTGATGATTTTGTAAGCATGACCCACCAAAATACCCCTCACCGCCGCGCATTGCAACTCTAAATTGAGGTGAAAATCGACTGCGGCTAGCGAAACTGGGCTGGGAGCTGGCTGTGGTGCCTGGATATCGCCGCAGCACATACACATCTGTTTCTTCTTCCTTCGCGCCTTTGCGCCTTTGCCCGAGATTGCTTTTCAGTCTTCCACCCCTGGCAGCCAGATCCCGCTGGCGGGAGAGCCAACCTTGCTCCAGCCTGTATTCGTCAGAAAAATCGCGACATAGAACCCAAAAGAACCCTTCGCATTATTTACTTGACAGTAACGTATTTAAGTATTAATTATGAGTCAATAGCCATTCAGTCTTTGACTGAACGGGGGAAGTCGCTTGATGGTAAACAGAATCGAAACGCCGGTTTTTGCCATCTGACTCCACCGCCCGGCCCTCACGCCGGGGCGGGGCTTAATGAGATTTTACAGGTGGTTTGGTTGGTTCAGAACTAAGGCCAAACCAACGAGGCCCCCCTCCCGCGGCGGACGGAACGCTCGCATGTTCCGTCCGCTGCACCTCGTGCCCTTCCGCGCCATCGCGCCGGCCAGAGCGACGATGAAACACCTTCACCAATCGGCTGAATGGGCTTCAACCCATTGCCAGAACTGCCCGCCAGATGTTACATTGGGCGTCTAGCACCATCGAAACCAGGCCTGCCACAGCGGCGCTGTCGGTCTGCGGCAAACTCGACTGAGAGTCCCAACTGGAGCGGAAGATCACCACTCGATTTCACAAAATCAGCCCGGCGCTTGTTCTGCCGAACCAGGTAATTTCTCCCATCTTTGTGAAACTAAGCATCTAAAGTGTTCGTATGTAATTTATCAGGCCATAGAATTCCGATATCTAATCGAGGAGTGAGAGGTTACGAGATGCGAATGGAAAAAATGAACGGGGTTGCCGCGCTGGCGTCCCTCTTTTTCTTATGGGCGGCAATGGCCCTGCCGGTAAACGCTGATGCCCAGCAGACAGCCTCGCAGCAGCCGGCTTCCCAGCAGCAGGCACCCCAGCAGCAGCAAGCAAAGAGCGGCAGTTTCAGCTACACCAACGGCCAGTCCATTTTCAAAGCTTACTCTTACCCGCAGGTACCCGCTCCCTCGCTGGCCAACACTCCGCAGCTAAGCCAGCTCATTCAGGGCGACAAGCTGGTGCTCTCGCTGGATACCGCCATCGAACTGACCCTCCAGAACAATCTGGACATTGCCGTATCGCATTACGAGCGTCCCCTTGCCCAGCTCGACGTCCTCAGGGCGAAGAGCGGCGGGGCCGCGCGCGGTGTCCAAGGAGCTTTTGTTTCAAACGCGCTATTCACGGGCGCCCTCGGAGCAACTTCCAACGCCAATCTGGGCGGCGGCGGGCCAGGAGGCGGGGGTTTTCAGGGCGGTGGCATCACCAGCACGAGCGCCGTGAGCTGCTGCGACCCCTTCGCCGGCTTCAGCTTCGGATGGAACAACAGTTCAACGCCTCTCAATTTTGAATCGCTCACCGGCGTCGCCGTTGAAGGCAGCCATACGGCCAACTACTCCACGTTTTTCGGCAAGGGCTGGCTTACGGGAACCAGCTTTCTGACGTCAGTAATCGGCTCGAGGAGCAGCACTAACTCCACCAGCACTCTCTTCAATCCCTCGATTCCGACCACGCTGACCGTCGGCTTCAACCAGCATCTGCTCAACGGGTTCGGCCGCCGCGCCAATGCGGTGTTTATCCGCATCGCACGGAACAACCTGAACGTGGCTGACAGTGTGTTCCGCCAGCAGGTGATCACCACCATGACCGCGGTGCTGAATGCCTACTATACTCTTCTTGCGGACCGCGACCAGGTCCAGGTGGCCCAGTCCGCCGTGAATTACTCGCAGCGGCTCGTCGAGGATGATAAGAAGCAGGTTCAAATTGGAACGCTCGCGCCGCTTGACGTGGTCCAGGCCGAATCCGAACTCGCCACCGACCAGCAGAACCTGATCGTCGCCCAAACCACCTATCTGCAACAGCAGGAGATCCTCAAAACTCTGATCTCGAAGCGCGTCACCCCCGAGCTGGCCAACGTCGAAATCAACGCCACAGACTCGCTCCCCGAACCCAGGCCCAATGACATTCCCTCGCTTGACGAAGCCATCAACGAAGCGATCAAGAACCGCCCCGAGCTGCTTCAAGATCAACTGAACATGCGCAACCAGCACTACACCATTCAGGCTGACCGCAATGGGCTGCTGCCAACCCTCGACGCCTTTGCCACCTACCAATCCAACGGACTCTCCGGGGTGCCCTTCGGGACCTTCGCTGCCCAGCCGGGCGGCTTCGGCGAATCGATAGGCCAGGTCTTCAGCGGCAAATACCCCAGCTACTCCGTCGGCCTCAGCCTGCGCATCCCGATTCGCAATCGCAACGAGCAGGCCAATGCGGCCCAGGCCGTCGTCGAACTGCACCGGATGCAAACCAGCATGCAGCGCGACACAAATGTGGTCGAGCAGGATGTCCGCAACGCGGAAATCGCCGTGACTCAGGCCAAGGCCCAGATTAATGCCGCAGTCAAGGCGAGAGATTACGCCAAGCAGGCGCTGGATGCAGAGATCAAGAAGCTGCACCTGGGCGTCTCCACAACCCTCAACGTCATCCTTCTGCAGCGCGATCTGATTACGGCGGAAGGCAATCTCGCCAGGGCTCGACAGGTCTATGCGCAGGCATTGGTGCAATTCCAGCAGGCCACGGGCACCACGCTCGACTCGCACAACATTGTGGTCACCAACCCCGAAACCGGTGAGTACGGCCGTCAGACGAATATCCCGGGATCACCTTCGCGCCCGGCCGGACAGCCCTGAGGGCAAACGTCGCAAGGGCATCAGCTTCCACCGGAAGCAGACGCCTGCGCACAACGAGCTCTTACCGCAAACTGGCAAGATGCGGAAGCCTGCCCCGATGCGCGCCTCCGCGTCCAGCTAATCCTTATCTCATTCAAAACACAGGAGTTCAAAGAACAGTCAGCCCATCCGCAAAGCTTGCATTCTATCCAAGACCCTGAAGAAATCCGTGCCGCTCGGCCCTGCCAACCACCAACATCAAAGCGAATCTGAGAGGCTTTAGAATGCGAACACGTAATTTTTTAGTAATCAGAGCGAGATTTTCGGTGTAAATTATGTGTTGCTTCTTAAGGGCCGACAGAATCGGAAGCCTTGCGATGCAATGCGGCGCCCGGGCAGGGGATGTAGGTTGACTGAAAGCGCTGAGAAAAGGTGGGGACAGGGGGATTGTAATTGGGCCGGGTTGGGCCAGACGCCATGACCCATGGGTATGACAATGGCATGGCGAGTGAATAAAGGAGGTCGAAAGATGGTCGACAAAGATCCCACCACTGTTCAGGCAGCGTTTGAAATCCTGCTGGAAGAGATGGAAACGGAGATTGAAGCTATTAATCAGTCTGGAGCAAGAGCCTTTGCGGCGCGCAATTATGAAGCGGCAAGGGCTGTCCTCGAGCGCGCGGACCAGATCACGGGTGTCCGCGAAAAGCTCGTGGGTCTGCGCAACGAATGGGAAAAGCTCGTGCCGATGGTCAGCGCCAATGGTAGCGGTTCTAAAAAGAACGGGAGCCACGATCTCAGCCGCCTCCACCGCGGTATCAGGACCCGGGAAGCGGCTTATTTCAAACCCATCCTTCAGGTTCTCAATCAAATGGGCGGCTTCGGTGACATGGCAGAGGTTCTGGAACGTATTCCCAAGCTGATGAAGGGGACGCTGACCGACATCGATTTTGAACCGCTGGCCCCCAACTCCGAAGTCCCGCGCTGGTGGAACACCGCGCAGTGGGCGCAAAACTCGATGGTGCAGGCAGGGCTGTTGAAAACGGACTCTCCGCGAGGCGTCTGGGAAATGACGGAAGCCGGGCATAAGCTGATCGCGGAATTTGCCAGCTAGCGGCATTGGCGGCAAAGGCATCGGTAAGCTTCAGAGGCGAGCAAGTCCTTCACTCCCGCCGCGATTGCCCACACCCTCAGGGCATTTCCGGCGGCCAGTTGCGACTGGCGCAAATTCAAATTGCCGGCGTTGAGGTTTTGAGAATCCGCTCAGGCTTCCAGGATTCGTATGTCTCCGTGCGCGTCCGTGGTAGCATGGGGTGGAATTTTGCCTGCGGATTCTGCAAACGATCTGGCGACTTTGGGGAGGAATTCATCATGAGGGACTCCAGCCGAACTTCGTTTCCAATAGCACAATCATTCCTGCTTGCTCTTGTTCTCGCTGTTCCGCCAATTGGCGTTGCGCGCGCCGCTGACCAGGTCAAGATCGCTTCCGGCTCGCTCCAGGGCGTGACCGTTGACCACTCCAACGTCCGCGCGTTCCTGGGGGTTCCCTTTGCGGCTCCGCCTGTCGGCAAACTGCGCTGGCGGCCGCCCCAGCCCGTCGAGCCGTGGCATGGCGTTCGCAAGGCCGCTGCCTTTGGCCCCCGCTGCATGCAGCGCAACATTTACTCGGATATGGTTTTCCGCGATGCTGGCCCCAGCGAGGATTGCCTCTACCTCAACGTCTGGACTCCCGCAAAGTCCGCCTCGGAACATCTTCCAGTGATGCTCTGGATCTACGGCGGCGGATTCCAGGCCGGCGGAACCTCCGAGCCGCGACAGGAAGGCATGAACCTGGCGAAAAAGGGCGTAGTGGTGGTGAGCTGCAATTATCGCCTGGGCATTTTTGGCTTCTTTTCTCACGCCGCACTCACCAAAGAATCGCCTCATCACGCTTCCGGCAATTACGGATTGATGGACCAGGTTGCAGCGCTTCGATGGGTCAAGCAGAACATCGCCGCCTTCGGGGGCGATCCAAACAACGTCACGATTTTTGGCGAGTCCGCCGGATCATTCTCGGTGAGCTTCCTGATGGCATCTCCGCTGGCCAAGGGGCTCTTCCAGAAAGCTATCGGCGAAAGCGGCGCCTCCTTTGGCGCGGGCCCCAACTTGCACCCGGCCGAAACTCTGGCCCAATCCGGGAAGGCGGGTGAAAAGTTTGCCCAATCGATAGGAGCGACGTCGCTCGCCGCCTTGCGCGCCATTCCTGGACGCAAACTGTCGGAGGAATCGGCAAAGGGTCATTTCTGGCCGAACATCGACGGCTATTTTCTGCCCCAGGATGTCAACACCATCTTTGCGGAAGGGCGGCAGAGCCACGTGCCGCTGCTAGCGGGCTGGAACAAGGATGAAGAGGCTGGAGTGCTGTATTCCAAGACGACTCCTCCCACGGCTGAGAATCTCGCGAAGCGACTCAGGGAACGCTTTGGCCCGGACGCTGCACAGGCGCGCAGGTATTATCCGCATTCCACACCTGCCGAGACGCGCCAATCCACCGAGAACCTCGCCAGCGATTTCTTTACCGTCTACGACACCTGGAAATGGCTCGAAATGCAGAACAAGACTGGCGATTCGCCCGTCTATCGCTATCTCTTTACCCGCACCCCGCCTGCGCCGCTCAGCGACACGGATGATGGAATTCCGGTCGTCAAGCTGGGCGCCCGCCACTCGGCCGAAATCGAGTACGTATTCGGAGTTCTGAAGTGGCAAAAAATACCGTGGCAGCCGGTGGACTTTAAGGTCTCAGACGCCATGATGACGTACTGGTCGAATTTCGCTAAGGCCGGCAATCCCAATGGATCGGGGCTTCCCCACTGGCCGCGCTACAGCCAGCAGGACCGCCAGGTGATGATCCTGGGCCAAAACATCCACTCGCAGCCCGCCACAGACCAGAAACGCTTCGAGTTTATCGATTCGTCTGTCGCCCGCTACCGCGAAAAGTAGCGCCAAGGTCCGGCCGCCTGCTGGCACAGATCAGCGGACTTAAGGTATACACTTTCGCCATGGATGTCGAAAACACCATGCGCTTCCTGCTGGAGATGCAGGTCAAGCACGAAACGTGGCTTCAACAGCATGAAGAAGCTATTCGCAAGCATGATGAGGCGTTTGCCCGCATCGATAGCGGGCTCGCTCAACTTGTCGATGTGTCTCTTTCGCTCACGCATAACATGTAGGACCACCGCAAAACGCAGGCTGAGGTTTTTAAGGAGCTTCGCGACGCTCAATCGGCGATGGGTTACAAGCTAGACGCTCTGGAGAGATACGGTGGACAGAATAATCCGCAAAAACGGCCACGGCCAAAGCCCTTCCTGCCAACTACACATAGCCAGTGCGAGTTGCAGAGGCGGAGAGATCCTCTGCGCTCTCTGCGTCCCCTGCGGTAAAGCTTTTGCAAGTTTTCCACAGTGTCAGCTTTGAACAGATGCCCTGAAATCTATTAATGTAATACTTCGCTTTTTCTCATCAACTCGCTGATCCTGCTGCCACAAAAATTTTTCGTCTCATTCGTCCCACTCGTCCCAAACGTCTCATCCCACCCTGCTATGCTTGAAGGGCAAGGAATCTAAACTTTGCCTGGCGGCAGCGAATGCTGCATCTATGGAGGAGACAATGGATAACACATACAATGATCTCACGCCCCGGCAACTCGAATCCAGGCGCGAAAACGCCAGGAAATCCACCGGCCCGCGCACCCCGGCCGGCAAGAGCCGTGTGGCCTTGAACGCGCTCAAGTACGGGTACTACGCCGGCCCGAATACCATGGAACAGAGCATGCTTCTGCTGGGCGAAAACCCACAAGAGTTCCACGCCTTCCGAGACGAGTTGCTTGCCAGCCGCCAGCCCGCCGACGCCGTTGAGCGGATGCTGGTGGAAGACATTGCCATGCTGGCATGGAAGAAGCGCCGGATCAACCGCGCCCAGCAGGGGCTCCAGTTGCGCAATCTCGAAATGCTGGAACTCGCCCGCCATCGCCAGGCGCTGGAAGTCGGGCGCGAAACCGCCGACATCTCGCAGGACGAGGTGCTCAAGTCCGGCCTCCGCCGCGCGCCCCGGTCGCCCGCCCGCTTGGGCGAAATCCTCTCGAATCTTGAAACGCTCAAGTCGCTCGTAGCCAGGCAGGATTTTTCGCAGGACATCAGCGGCGCCATCACCATGCTCTATGGCGAAACTGCCACGCTGCGCGGCGCGCAAATCGCCCACAGCTACGAGGAACTCGGCGAGCAGGGCGTGGAATCTGACGAGCAGCGCGCATTCGCTGCCGAACTGAAAATAGCAATTGAAGAAGAGATTCGCGATGTGATGGACGAATACACCCTCTTCCTCCAGGAACACGTCCACATCTCTCCGGCCCTGCGCGATTCAGCCCTGGCGCCCGTCCATCCGCAATGGACTGCCATTCTCCGGCATGAGTACACGCTCGACCGGTTGATAGAACGCAAGCTTAAGCTCCTCCTTCAGATCCAGCGGGCTCGTAAAATCCAGGAACGCGCAACCCAAGAGTCGGAACGACGGGCCGGAAAACAAAAAAGAATACCTTTTTTCAAAAACAAAGCGGAGAGGTTATTGAAAACAAAGGATCGTGGCGAAAAACAAACCGGAACAAACCGGAAAACAAAGCGGAGAAGTTGTTGAAAATACGTTCCTGTGGAAAAAACAAACCGGAAACAAACCGGAGAATCAGACGGGCCCGGGTTATCGAAACTTGGGAAGGACAGAAATCAGCCCTGTGGCGCGTGTATAATTGGAGCCTTACCGAAAAACGATAAAGTTGCGAATTGCGGGGAACCATGGCTGCCGTGCTTGTTCTGTTGTCGAGGAGAACGATGCTTACTGCCGGCCTTTCCACCCTCCTGCGAACACGGAAACCCAAAATGTTCGCTGACGCTCGCGCATACGAACGCTTCAAGGGGCGTTGGAGCGAATTGGCCGCGCCTCTTTTTACGAACTTTGCTGGGATTCTGGATCGCGGCAAGGTGCTCGACATTGGCTGCGGGACAGGCTCGCTTGCGCTGACGATCGCGCGCCTTCGCCCGCATTGCAGGGTAGCTGGTATCGACCTTTCACGCGAATATATTGCGTTCGCCCGCGCTCGCACACAAAACCCGCGGGTACGGTTCGAAGCGGGTGACGCAGAAAATCTACCTTTCGCGGCAGAAACTTTCGACGCAGTCGCATCTCTGCTGGTCTTCAACTTCATTCCCGATCCCGCAAAAGCATTGTCCGAGGCGCGGCGCGTGACGAAGGTGGGTGGGTCCATTTCAGCCGCTGTCTGGGACTACGGGGACAGAATGCGCATGTTGCGCATCTTCTGGGATGCCGCAGAGACCTTGGACCCTGCAGCCGGGCGGCTCGACGAAAAGCATATGCCGCTGTGCCGCCAGGGCGAGCTCTCCCAACTCTGGGCGCGCGGCGGGCTTCGGAAAGTTGAGGGTTCGCCGCTTGAAATCACGATGCGATTTGCAAACTTCGACGATTTTTGGAAACCCTTCCTGCTTGGCCAGGGCCCGGCCGGGGCTTATCTGAGCCGCCTGCCGAGGAATGGGGTCTTAGCCCTTCGCGAAGAATTGCGGCGCCGGCTTGGAGGTCCACATGGCCCGTTCACTCTGCCTGCGCGCCTGTGGGCGGTACGAGGGGAAGTTGCCGAACGATGATGCCGGTTAGCCACGACACAAATTTCGTCTCGCAGGCCTTTTGAGCAGCGCCGAAGGAGCAGCAGAATTTCTGGTTCTGTAGGGCCGGTCTCGCCCTGCGGGCCGGGCAAACCGCAAAAGGTCGCCCCGCGGGATTGGCGCCACAATCCAATCCCCTGGATGTCATGCGCGTTATATAATCTCTCTCTTGCGGGTCAGTCGATATCGTTGTCAGGAGTAAGATGAACCAGGCTTACAAGAAAGTCGTCCTTGTTTCGTACGCGATTGTTGCCGCTGCTCTGATTGCCTTCCTCGCCTTCCAGCGGCAGGAGTCGGCGCATCCGGGCGCACAGCCCGAGGCGGCGCAGCCCAATGCCGCGCGGGACCTGGGGCAGGCCAACTCGTCGGATGCGGCGACGCTCCAGACCTGGCGCAATGTGGGCAAGGCATACTACGAGCAGGGCAAGTATCCCCAGGCGGTGGCAGAATTCCAGAAGGTCGTCAAGTCCGGCCACGCCGCCGCCACGGACTACCTCGATCTGGGTCTCGCCTACACGCAGGCGAACGATCTCAACCAGGCGCTCTCGGCCCTCACGACGGCCAGGCAGATGGCTCCACGGCTCACTGCAGTTGATTACAACCTTGGGATTGTCTACAAGCGCGAGCTCCACTACGGCCCCGCCGAAGAAGCCTTCAAGAAAGTTCTCGCCTCCGATCCCAATGATCCGGCCACTCTGTTCAACCTCGGCACCGTCTACTTTGCCGAGCGCAAGCTTGAGCCCGCGCTCGATGCCCACGAGCGGCTCAACAAGATGGGCTTTGAGCGCGGCCAGAACTTTTACGTCGCTTCCCTCTTTCGAACCTTCACCATCCTGGTCCGCTTGGGCCGCCGCGATGAAGCTCAGAAGATGCTCAAGCTTCACCAGGAATACAGCGATAAGGTGCCCAACATCTCGCTCCAGAGCCCGGCCCTCGAAAAGGGCAAGTATGGAGCCGTACTGGTCCCTGCTTCGCCGCCGGTGCAGGTGGCGGGTAGGGCCGCTGCGCGTCCTGTTGATTTCCGCGACATCACTTCGGAACTCGGAATCTCTTCGCGCGGCAAAGCAGCGTCCGAAAACGGAGATGCCGCCGAAATCCAGGCGGCGGATTACTCCCCGGACTTTGCCGAAACCAAGCTCCTGCCGCGGCTTGGTTCTTCAATCGTAGTCGGCGATTACGACGGCGACTCCCATCCCGACTTGTACGTCGTGAATCCCGGCGGCAGCAATCAGCTATTCCACAACAGCGGCGCTGGAACTTTCGCCGATGTAACGGCGAGGGCCGGAGTGGAAGGGCCGGGACATTCCGTCTCCGCCACTTTCGCCGATTACGACAACAGCGGAAACCTCAGCCTGTTTGTGGCCGGGCTGGGCGGAGTCCACCTCTACAAAAATAACGGCAAGGGGACTTTCACCGACGTCACCGGGAAGGCGGGATTAAAGCCCACCCCCGGTGAGGTGGATACCTGCGCGCTGCTGTTTGACGCCGACAATGATGGCCTGCTAGACCTTGTTGTAGCCTCCTACACCAACCTGAACGATCCTCCTCATCAGGCCAGCTTCCGCTTTCCCGATAATTTCCCGCCCGCCGCAATCCATTTTTACAGCAACAACGGCAACGGCACCTTCACCGACATCACCGAGGCGGCGGGCCTCGGCAGCGTCCGAGGCCGCTTTCGCAGCGCGCTGTTTGCCGACTTCGATGGCAACACCTATTCGGACCTCGTCTTTTTCCGCGACGACGGTCCGCCGGTGTTCTTTGCAAATCTCGGGGGTGACAAATTCGCCGACCGCAGTCGCGAAGCGGGCGCGGACTTCAGCAAACTCACCGCTGTTGGCGGCGCTGTCGCCGATTTTGACCACGACGGCAGTTTCGACCTTGCGCTCTGGACCACCGCCGGCTATCAAGTTCTGAAAAACAATGGTAACGCCCGATTCACGCCGTTTCCGAACCTCGCGGCCATCAAGCCGCCTGCTCCGCTGCTGTCTTTCCGGGGACTCACCGCCGACATCGACGGCAATAGCTACAAAGACCTGCTGGTGGCCGACTCCGCGGGAAAGCTGCACCTGCTGGCCAACCGCCTCGGGCGCTTCCACGAGGAACCGCTGCATCTGCCCATAAGCGCCTCCGTCAAACTCGCCTCGCTAGGCGCTACCTGGATTGGCAAGCCCGGGGTGCTCGACCTCGTCGGCGCCACCCGCAGCGGAACGACGGCGGCCTGGGCCAGAGCGGGAACGCCCGAGCACTGGCTCGAAATCAGCATGGAGGGATCAAAGAGTAACAAGCAGGGCGTGGGCTCGGAAGTCGAGCTGAAGCAGGGAAATTTTTATGACAAGGTGCTGATCAGCGGCGGTCCGCTGTATGTCTACACAGGTAGCCTCTCAAAGCTTGATGTGGTGCGCGCCACCTGGCCCACCCAGATTGTCCAGAATAACCTTGCCGTCGCCACGGATGCGCCCCTCCGCTTCCGCGAGTCGGAGCGCCTGGCGAGTTCCTGCCCCATGCTCTACGCATGGAACGGCAGCAGGTTCGTCTTTGTCACCGACGTTCTCGGCGTGGGTCCGCTGGGCGAGCTGGCGCCCGACGGCACACGCATCAAGCCCTATTCGCGCGAGTTCGTCCGGCTGCCGGACACCATCGAACAGCGGGGCGGAAGCTACGAATTCCAGATGACCGATGAGCTGCGCGAGGTTGATTACTTTGACCGGCTGCGCCTGCTGGCCGTGGACCATCCTGCCGGTGAAAAAATCTACGCCGATGAAATCTACTCTTCAGCGCTGTCCGAGCCGCAGCTTTACGCCGTTAATGGTGAGCGGTTGCCGGTTTCAGCCGTCGATAGCCACGGCAACAGCGTGCTGCCGCTCATTAGCAAAGCCGACCATCGCTATCCGCACAGCTTCGAGCGCCTGCGCATTCCGGGCATGGCCAGGCTGCACTCGCTGACGCTCGATCTCGGCAATCTCCCCCAGGCCGGGCGCATCTCACTCTGGCTGACGGGCTGGGTCTTCTGGACCGACTCCAACGGATCGAGAGCCCTGATGCACGATTCCGGCACGCCCATGGTCTCTCCTTACGTGCAGGTGCGCGACAGGCAGGGCAAGTGGGTCACCGTGATACCCGACATGGGCCTGCCCAGCGGCACCAACCGCACCCTGCGGGTTGACCTGACAGGCAAGTTCCTGTCAGCCGATCACCACGTCCGCATCGTCACCAACCTCTGCGTATACTGGGACCGCATCTTCTTCACCAGCAACGACCGGGTGGTGCAGCCCGACCGCGCGATTCTACCGGAGTATGCTGATCTCCATTATCGCGGCTTTTCCACGCCCGCCACTGACCCCACCCACGTTCGCCCGGACCACTACGAATACGCCTCCCTGCTGAGCCACGCGCCCTGGAATCCCATGCGCGGCTTCTACACGCGCTATGGCAGCGTCGGGAAGCTGGTGGGCCGGGCGGACAATCAACTGGTGGTGATGTCCACCGGAGATGAAATGACGGTGCGGTTCAGCGCAGGAAGTTTTCCCCCGCCGCGGCAGGGCTGGGTGCGGTCGTTTTTCCTGGATGCCACCGGCTACGCGAAAGACGGCGAACCCAATACGGCTTATTCGGCCACCGTCGCTCCGCTTCCCTTTCATGCCATGAAGAATTATCCGCCCGGCGCTCGAGACCGCGCTCCGGACGATGCAGCTTATCGCGAGTATCTGAGGAAGTACCAGACGCGGCCGTCGTACCGGTTGATTCCTTCGCTGGCGCCGCCGGTGAATTAGTCAGGTAAAAGAGCAAGGTATCGCGGACGTACCGCTCCAAGGGATCTGCGGCTTGTACTGCCGGAGAACGACCCCGAACATCGAAGCCGGAGTTCGCGCTGCGCGCGTGCAGCCGCTCTGCCCCCTACTGGACGCGACTCTGGGACTCCGCAGTGAGAGCTGCAGCCGGCGCCAGCAGGCCCAGGCCCTGCAGCAGGAAGATGGTTCGCTGGGCGGCATCACGCCAGACAAGCTGGCAGCTTTCTCCCTGGCAGTTCTGGACGTATACGTCGCCTCCCGAATACTCCAGGCTGCAATTCTTGAACACGCAGTTGACAAACACGCCGTCATCAAGGATGACGTGCTGATTCTCAAATGTTCTGTCTTCGTATCGAGTCATACTCGCACACCGGATCCCTTATTGGAGTATACGGGAATTTAGCTCTTGCCGCCGCTCCCCCGTCGCGGCTGCCAAGAAGCGTCTGTAGTAGTTCTAATGGGGAGAGCCTACCATTTGCCAATTCCCTACGCAATCGTTCAGAGATGTACATTGACTCGCCGATGACTTTTCCGATCAGTACCTTTCGTCGCTGCCGGCATTTTCCCTTCTCCGGAAAGAGATCGGCAGGAAACGCTTCAGACGCCAGATGCCGCAACGTTTTGGCGATCCGCGCGCAATGGCCCCGGCACGGCCCGGCTGTTCCCGCTGGGCTATGGTCTCGGGCCAACCATCCCGGCCACGCGGCTGCGGAGTCTCGAGATGGCGCCCGAGTGCAGTTGCGACACGCGCGATTCATCGATGCCGAGCCGCGAGCCAATCTGCTTCATGGTCAGCGCGTTTTTGTAGTAAAGCGCGATAATCGAGCGCTCCCGCTCGCTCAGGCAGCGGAGCGCGCGCGAAAGAAGGTCTCGCTGTTCGCCACGGTAACAAAGCTCGTGGGGGTTGTCGTCCGGCGAGGCCGGCAGGTCTTCTTCATTCACACGCTTGCTGCTCTCCTGGAACAAGCGCGGCCCCGTCCCTTCAAATCCAAGCCGCTGCAATTCAGCCGCCCGCTCGTGCCAGCGCTCGAGGCCCATTCCCATCGCCTTCGCCATCTCCGCATCTTCCGGCGGCCGCCCCAGGCGCCGCTCAAGGGCCTGGCAGGTGCTTTCAACTTTCTTGACCCGCCGCCGCATGTCACGCGAAGCGTAGTCCTGGTCTCGCAGCGAATCGAGCATGGCGCCCCGGATGCGATAGCGCGCGTAGCTCTCGATGGTCACCCCCTTGGCCGGGTCAAATTTCCGCACGGCATCAATCAGGCCCACCGTCCCGTCGCTGACCAGGTCATCGAGTTCAACGTGCGCCGGCAGCCGACCGCGCAACTGGAGCGCCATCCGCTTGACCAGCGGTGCGAGCTTCACCACCAGATCGTTGGTGCTGCTGAACTCGTGGACAGACCCGTGCCTCTGTGCCGGACGCGGGTCGCCCGTCGCGCACATCCCTCTGTCGCGAAGTTTGCCGGCGGAACGGCGCCGGCGGCGCTCGTGCCCGTCATAGTGATGCTGACCGGGATTTCGATCTACGCCAGGTTGTATCGTCACTGCAACACCCCCTTGGAATTCATATCCGTCGCACAACGAGCCAGGCTGTCCGGAGAACCGAAAGCAGCTTCAAGCCTCCGGCTGGCCGGCGCCGCCGTGTACGACAACCCTCTAATGCACGGAGCGGACCAACTCGGCTTCGAGGCTAGAAAAAGGCGGGGTCCAGCCGCTCATCCAGTCCGTCGCGTGAACAGCCTCGTGCTCATGCGGCCGCTCAACTGGGGGCCACGTTTCGGATCGCGGAGAAAGAGAGGCACTCGTACTTTCTAGCGTTTTATCAAGCAGCTACGCAGTTGGACACCTGATGCTTTACGCGCTGCCGCAGCGAGAGACTGGCTACCTCGATTGCGGCGTCATAAGCTGCTCGAAAAAAATGTCAGACCCGCGCGATTCTCTGGTAGTCAGCGGTGGTTCGGGCGACGAACCGAGGCTAGGAAATTTCAATACGGGAACATAACCGGCCTCTGAACGAATCAGCCGCGAGTTGGAGCCTAAGATTTCTTTCATGAGAATATCCTAGTGCTCAGCGCCCGGTATGAGGGCGGAGGCAGTGAGCGCGGGCTGAGTCGAAGGGTCGATTCCCAAATCAGGACAGATTCCCGATTTGGGAATGTCACAAGGGCCGCCAGTCACGTTTTTGTTCCGTCGTCAGGCGCAACTCCAAAGTCGTGCCGTGAGTATTATATTACCAGGCATGAACATCCCACCCGAGGCCATCTGCAGCAACAATCCTCAGGTGATTTCGTGGCCGGAAAGATGGTGAGCGATTTCGAGCCCCAACGCTATTGCAAGCTTGGTTCAGACTGGATCAGATGCTGGCCCCGCACTTGACCATGTGCGATCGAGATTCGGCGGATCGATCGGAGAAAAATCAGTTTGCGAGCAGTTTTTGAGAGGCTGAAGAATACCTTTTGCAAATTTTTTACACATCGTGTATATTTTCAGGTTTCATTGTGCTGTCGGGCGGATGATCGTGGCCATTGGCCGCGGTCAAACCCACTAATTCGCAGACGGTTTAGAGGAAGCTGGGTGCCTCGACAACCGACAGATTCAGTAATCTGCAGGACGCATGTAAGGCTCTCAAAATGTCCCAAATCTTTCATCGCAGCATGAACACCGTTGCCAAAGCTTCGCTCATTGGCATCGTTATTCTCCTTGGTCTGCTTGGGTACATCACCTGGCAGGTCAACATGTCGTCTTACTTTGTGTACATTCAGCGTCCTATTCCGCAGCCCGTACCCTTCAGTCACGAGCACCACACGGCGCAGCTCGGAATTGACTGCCGTTACTGCCACACATCGGTTGAAAACTCGTTCTACGCGGGTCTTCCTCCCACGCACACCTGCATGTCCTGCCATTCGCAGCTTTGGACGAATGCCGATATGCTGCAGCCGGTTCGAGCCAGCTACCGCACCGATGAGTCGATCCTGTGGAACAAGGTCAACGCTCTGCCCGACTTTGTCTACTTCAATCACAGCATTCACATCAGCAAAGGAATTGGCTGCACCACCTGCCACGGCCAGCTTGGCAAAATGCCGATCACCTGGCGGGAAAACACCCTCTACATGCGGTGGTGCATTGACTGTCATAAGCATCCGGAGGAGTACGTCAGGCCCAAGAAAGACGTTTTCGATCCGATTTATACTCCGCCTGCGAACCAGATTGCGATGGGCCGGAAACTGGTGAAGGAATATGACATCAAGAGTCTGACAAGTTGCGAAACGTGCCATCGATAAACAGCGCATATAGGAATCATTCATGAAGGACAAGAACTTCGTCGACCTCGCTTCGGTCCGGGCAGGTCTGGAAAATGGGGGCAGCAAACGCTTCTGGCAAAGCCTGGAGCAATTGGCTAACCCGGAGGAGTATCAGGAGCTTGCGCGACGCGAGTTCCCCGTGCACCCTCCCAAATCAGCCGCTCCCGGAGTCAGCCGTCGAAACGTGCTGAAGCTGATGGCCGCTTCCGCCGGCCTCGCGGGACTGACCGCCTGCACCAAGCTCCCCATAGAACACATCGCGCCCTACGTTAGACCTTCCGAAGAATTTGTGCCGGGCCATCCGTTGTTTTATGCTACGTCGATGCCCCGCCCCGAGGGGGGAGCGCTGGGTCTGCTGGTCAAGAGTAACATGGGCCGCCCCACCAAGGCGGAGGGCAATCCCGACCACCCCGCCAGCCTGGGCAGCACGGACATTTTTGGCCAAGCATCTCTGCTCGATTTGTGGGATCCCGACCGTGCCCAGACGGTGCTGCACGAAGGCGCCATCACGAATTACAGCGAGTTTCTGGAATTGTTGGGGCAGTTGCGCGGCAGGTTCCTCAGCCAAAAGGGTGCGGGCTTCAGGATCTTGACCGAGGTTGTTACTTCACCAACCCTGGGCAGCCAGCTCACCTCGCTGATGGCGCAGTTCCCCGAAGCAAAGTGGCACCAATACACGCCTTTGAACCGCCATGCGGAGCGGGATGGGCTTCGGGCGCTGTTCGGCGAAAATCTCAGCGTCCAGTACCGGTTTGATCAGGCTGACGTGGTCGTGGCGCTGGATTCTGACTTCCTGTGTTCCGGGCGCGGCGGTGTACGCTACGCCCGCGATTTCGCCGATAAGCGCCGGGTTCGAGACACGCGCAGTTCGATGAATCGCCTTTATTCCATCGAGTCCATGGCGACCATCACCGGCGCTACGGCCGATCACCGGCTTCCGCTCAGGTCCAGCCAGGTCGAGGCTTTTGCCACGGCCTTGGCGGTGGCGGTGGGTGTAAAAGGAATCGCTGCCGGCGCGCAGCTCCCGGCCGGAGTGCCCTCGGGATGGCTTGCCGGCGTTGCCAATGACCTTCGGCAGCATGGCGGCTCCAGCATCGTGCTGGCCGGCGATCACCAGCCGCCCCTCGTCCACGCCCTGGCGCACGCCATCAACGCGGCGCTCGGCAACACCGGCAAAACGGTGGTCTACACGGCTCCAATTGAAGTTCAGCCGGTCAACGAGATGGATTCCATCCGGGAACTTGTGGGCGACATGAACTCCGGCAAGGTGGACACGCTGCTGATCATTGGTGGCAATCCTGTGTACAACGCGCCCGCCGATCTGGATTTCGAAAAGGCGCTCGACCGCGTCAAGCTCCGCCTGCGTCTGGGAATCTATAACGACGAAACTTCCTACCGCTGCCACTGGCTGATTCCCCAGACTCACTTCCTGGAATCGTGGAGTGATGAGCGCGCTTATGACGGTACGGCCAGCATCGTTCAGCCGCTGATTGCGCCACTCTACGGGAACCGCTCTCCCCATGAGGTTATCGGCGCCCTTCTCGGGGATCCCGGCCGCACACCCCATGATTGGGTGCGCGGCTACTGGTCTGACCAGAAACTTGCCACTGAGGTCGAGTACGAAACCTTCTGGGAAACGGTCCTTGAAAAGGGCGTTATACCCGGAACCGAGTTCCCGGCTAAGACGGTGACTGCCAGGCCCGGCTTTGGCGCTGCCCCAGGCGGAGGCTCCAACGGTCAGAGCGCGGGCGCCGGCGCAATGGAGATCACCTTCCGCCCTGACCAGACCATCTGGGACGGCAGCTACACCAACAACTCCTGGCTCCAGGAACTCCCCAAGCCGCTCACCACCATGACCTGGGATAACGCGGCGTATATCAGCCTTGCCGCCGCCGAGCAACTCAGCGTCACAAACGGCGATGTGGTGGAGATCGCCCACGAGGGGCGCAAGCTCCGTCTCCCGGTCTGGATTCTTCCCGGGCATGCTGACGGCTGTATGACCGTTACCTTCGGCTACGGCCGCTCCCGCGCGGGACAGGTGGGCAACGGAACAGGTTTTAATGCCTACTCGATCTGGACCTCGGATAAGCCCGGCTTCGGGCCGATTTCACAGCCGCGCAAAACCGGCGAGCGTTACCACTTGGTAACTATGCAGCGCCACAACATCATCACCGAGGGCGGCCGCCAGCTCGAGGAGGAGAGCAAGAGCGCCTTCCAGCGCGATCTGGTGCGCGTTGCAAGCCTCGGCGAGTTTCGTTCTAATCCCGATTTTGCGGCGGACCCGCCCGAAGAAACGGTCCAGGCTCCCAATCTCTATCCCCGGTATGACTACAGCACGGGATACCAGTGGGCCATGGCGATCGATTTGAACAGTTGCGTGGGCTGCAATTCCTGCGTAATCGCCTGCTATGCGGAGAACAATATTTCCGTAGTCGGTAAAGAGCAGGTAGATGCCGGGCGCATCATGCAGTGGATTCGCGTGGACACGTACTGGCGCGGGAACCTCGAGAATCCGGAAGCCTATCACGTTGTCATGCCCTGCATGCACTGTGAAAACGCGCCGTGCGAGTATGTGTGCCCGGTCGGCGCCACCATCCACAGTCCCGAAGGGCTCAACCTGATGGTTTACAACCGCTGTGTCGGCACCCGGTACTGCTCGAACAACTGCCCCTACAAGGTTCGCAGGTTCAATTTCGAACTTTATGCCGACTGGCAAACACCCAGCCTTTACGGCGTGCGGAATCCGGACGTCTCGGTCCGCAGCCGCGGAGTGATGGAGAAATGCACCTATTGTGTGCAGCGCATCAAGGAAGCCGAAATCAGGACACAGGTAGCAAGTCGCACTATTCAAGACGGTGAGGTGGTTACCGCCTGCCAGCAGGCTTGCCCCACGCAAGCCATCGTTTTTGGGAATATGAATGATCCCAAGAGCAAGGTTTCAATCCAGAGGGCGCAATCAAGGAACTACGTCTTGATAGCCGATTTGAACGTACGTCCACGAACCTCGTACCTGGCAACGCTGCGAAATCCGAATCCGGAGATCAAGGAGTAAGGGGATGGCTGCAAGAGAGCCTGAAAATGTGGGTACCCTGGTAGCTTCGGGAAACGAAGTCCTTGCTCCCGGCCACACGTACGGGTCCGTCACCGACAAAATCACCGCCATCGTTTTAACTCGAGGCACCGGCAACAAGTACAAGGTGGGATTCGCGACGGCCGTGGGGCTCTTCATCGCGCTCAACGTCGGCATCACGGTCCTGATGGCCTATGGCGTGGGTGTATGGGGCATTAACATTCCGGTTGGCTGGGGCTACGCCATCACCAATTTCGTCTGGTGGATTGGAATCGGCCACGCCGGGACTCTGATCTCCGCCTTCCTTTTGTTGATGCGCCAGCAGTGGCGCACCTCCATCAACCGATTTGCCGAGGCCATGACCCTATTCGCTGTGGCCTGCGCGGGCATGTTTCCCCTGCTGCACATGGGCCGGCCGTGGCTTTTTTACTGGCTGCTTCCCTACCCTGACACCATGGGCGTGTGGCCGCAGTTTCGCAGTCCGCTGGTCTGGGACGTGTTTGCGGTCTCGACCTATGCGACCGTTTCATTGCTGTTCTGGTATGTCGGCCTCATTCCCGATCTTGCCACGGTGCGCGACCGCGCCAACAAGCGGTTCAAGCAGATCATCTACGGCATTTTCGCCCTGGGGTGGAGAGGCTCGGCGCGCCACTGGAAGCAGTATGAAATGGCCGGCTTACTGCTCGCCGGAATCGCCACGCCGCTGGTGGTTTCTGTCCACACGGTGGTCAGCTTCGACTTCACCATTGCCATCCTGCCAGGCTGGCACAGCACAATCTTTCCGCCCTATTTCGTTGCAGGCGCCATCTATTCCGGCTTTGCCATGGTGATTGCCCTGGCCGTGCCGCTGCGGAAGTATTACGGGTTGGAAGATTTCCTGACCATCCGCCACCTGGACAACATGGGCAAGATCATGCTGGCCACCGGCATGATCGTGGCTTACAGCTACGTCATGGAAACCTTCATGGCGTTTTATGGCGGCAACAAGTTTGACGTTTATATGATCATGAACAGGATGACGGGCCCTTACGCGACGGTTTACTGGGTGCTGATTTCCGTGAACCTGGTCATTCCGCAGTTGCTGTGGTCATCGCGAATCCGGCGCAATCCTCTCTACCTCTTCCTGTTGTCTTTCTCCGTCCAGTTGGGCATGTGGCTGGAACGCTACATGATTATCGTCACCAGCCTCCACCGCGACTTTGTCCCATCCTCGTGGGGAATGTTCGCACCGACCCGCTGGGACTGGATCGTTTTTCTCGGTACCATCGGCTTTTTCTTTACGCTCTTTTACCTGTTTATCCGCTTCCTTCCCATGATCTCCATCTTTGAAATGCGGGATCTAGTGCGCAAGACGGCAGAGGAGGCCGAGGCCTAGATGACAAGCAGGCAGTCAACCTATGGATTGATGGCCGAATTCGTTTCGGCGGATGCGCTTTTGGAAGCAACCCGGCACGCCAGCGCAGCCGGCTATCGGAAGATGGACGCCTACTCGCCCTTTGCTGTCGAGGGGCTTGCTGAAGCCCTTGGGATCTATAAGACCAGGCTGCCGCTCATCGTCTTCTGCGGAGGCTTGTTCGGCTGCTGCGGCGGCTTCTTTCTACAGTGGTGGCCCAACGTTATCGGATATCCGCAGAATATCGGCGGCAAGCCATGGGACAGTTGGCCCGCCTTTATACCGATCACATTTGAGCTGACGATTCTTTGCGCTGCCTTGGCGGCGACGTTCGGCATGATCGCGCTCAACGGGCTGCCGTCTCCTTATCATCCTGCGTTCAACGTCGAACGCTTTGCGCTGGCCAGCAAGGACCGGTTCTTCCTGCTGATCGAGGCGGAGGATCCCATGTTCGAAATGGAGCGGACGCGGCAGTTTTTGACCGAACTCAATCCTCGCGAGGTATCTGAAGTTGAAAGCTAACCGGGGCCGGACACAACACGGATTAACACCAGCCTCATCGGTGTCAGTCTCGAGTCCCTTCCAAATCCAGCGGCGCGCCCGAGCGGCCCTTCGATGGGCCGCTATCGGGCTGGCCGCAGTTGTGATGGCAGGCTGCCGGCTGGATATGCACATTCAGCCGAAATATAAAGGGCTCGAGCCCAGCAGTTTCTTCAATGACGGGCGCTCAGAGCGGCCTGTGATTCCCGGCACGGTTGCTCGCGGACAATTAAGGACCGACGAGTTGTATTACACCGGCAAAATCAATGGCCAGGTGGCTGATGTCTTCCCCTTTGCGATCACTCAAAAGGACCTTGCGCGCGGCCGGGATCGGTTCAACGTTTACTGCGCCCCGTGTCATGATTACACCGGCTCCGGTAATGGAATGATCGTGCAAAGAGGATTTCCGCCGCCGCCTTCTTATCACATTGACCGACTGATGAAGGCTCCGGTGGGCCACTTCTTTGACGTGATGACGAACGGTTACGGCACCATGTACAGCTACGCCGCCCGCGTTACTCCCAGGGACCGCTGGTGTATCGCGGCTTATATTCGCGCCCTTCAGTTGAGCCAGAACGCTCGCACAAGCGATGTTCCGGCAAAGGAACTCGCTAAACTCCAAGGATCGGCACAATGAACGGAGACACCCTCAAGCCCGGACTCGATCGCGCCCAGCGCTGGTTTTTGATTATCGGTGTGGTTGCCTCCGCGGCGTGTGTGTTCGCAGCCTTCTCCAACTGGACAGACTTTCTTCGGGGCTATCTCATCGGATACGTCTTCTGGCTGCTGGTGACTGTGGGGTGCCTTGCCATTCTGATGCTCCACCATCTGGTGGGAGGCAAGTGGGGATTTGTGATTCGGCGCACGCTTGAAGCGGCGACCCGAACGCTCCCTCTGCTGGCCTTGCTGTTTATCCCGCTGCTGATCGGGCATGGAGATGCGCAGGTTTATCCGGCTGTCGCGGCAGGCTCTTTCAAGGCCTTCTATCTCAGCACGCCCTTTTATTACGGCCGCGCGATCCTTTACTTTGCCTGCTGGATCGGCTTTGGGTATTTCCTCAACAAATACTCCAGACGGCAGGACCGGGAACCGGAAAATGGCTTCCTGCGGCAATTCAACAATCTCAGCGCTCCCGGAATGTTGATCTATTGCGCCACCATCAGTTGGGCGTCCTTCGACTGGGTGATGTCACTGGAGCCAAAGTTTTTCTCCACCATCTTCGGCATGATTTTTATCATCATGCCGGCGCTCGCGGGGCTGTCCTTCACGATTATTATTTCGATGATTCTGTCGAAACACGCGCCGCTCAAAGGGGTCATCAATCCAAAAAACTTCAGAGATCTTGGCAATATCCTGCTGACCTTCGTGATGCTCTGGGCGTACTTGTCTTTCTCCCAGTTTCTGATCATCTGGGCAGGCAACCTGCAGGACGAGAACTTCTGGTACACCGTTCGAGGCACCGGCGGATGGGCGTGGGTGGCCTTGTTCATCATCCTCTTCCACTTTGCGGTGCCCTTCGTCCTGCTCCTGAATCGGCCTGTCAAACAGCACATGAGGGCGCTGGCCGCGGTGGGCGCTGGCCTCCTGGTGATGACGTGGATCGATCTCTACTGGTTCATCATGCCTGCATTCTATCCGCTGGGGCCGCACATTAACTGGATTGACATCGTTGCGCCTTTTGGGGTCGGCGGATTGTGGCTGGCGTTCTTTATTCGGCAGCTCAAGGCCATGCCCCGTCTCCCCTTGAACGATCCTCGCGAGAAATCGCGCAGGCGTACCGTCGGGATGGCTCTACCAACTACTTAGGGGAATGATTCAGTATGGATGAGAACACAACCCATTCTGAAAATCCGAAGCACCGCCACGAAACTCACGAGGCTGTGCCGCGGTATGTTCTGTACTTCGCCTCGGCGATTGCGATAGCGGTCATACTGGGGTTCGTCGTAAGCTGGTGGACTCTTGACTACTTCAAGAATCACCAGCACTATCCTCCCCCGCAATCATCGATTTCCCCTGGCCGCGTTTTGCCGCCGCCGGGAATCCCGCAGCTTCAGGCGCATCCCGACACGGACCTCCAGGGCTATCTGAAAGAGCAGCGCCAGATGCTCGATTCTTACGGGTGGGTCGACCGGAAGAACGGTGTGGTTCGAATTCCGATTCAGCGCGCAATGACGATTCTCCTCCAGCGAGGACTTCCGGCACGCAACAGCAAAACACCCAAAGGCGCGGTGCAGCCCGGCGAAGTGCAGCAGTATGAGGTCCCGCAGGGCTATATGCCGCAGGATTAGGACAAGGGCCGAAGCCGGTGGTCAGCAGACTGCCAGGAAGTTAGGGACGATCATGGTTAATAAGAATATTCAGAACAGGAGCAGCGCCACCACACTCGCGCGCGATCCCTTCTCCATCAAGTTGGGAATCGTCGTTGCGCTCAGCTTGATGGTGTGTGTCGCCTATCCGCAACTCGCACAGGGGCAGGTGTCCAAAATCCTCCAGTCGCGCGGATTCCAGGGGCCGCCGCAAGGAGGAGCTTCGGCGCAGAGTTCCAGTGTCGTGCCGGCTCAATTGAAGGACGTCGGTATTGATCAGCGATTGAACAACCAGATTCCGCTGGATCTGGTGTTCCATGACGAGACCGGGAAAACGGTCCGCCTCGGGGATTATTTCGGCAAAAAACCTGTCATCATTTCCCTCATCTATTTTAATTGCCCACAGCTCTGCCCCATGGTGGAAAACGGTCTTCTGGAGAGCCTCCGGGAGGTCCGTTTCAGCATCGGCGATCAGTACAACGTGCTGACGGTCAGCTTTGATCCCAAGGACACGCCTTCCCAGGCTTTTATGAAGCGAGCCACCTATCTCTCCATGTACAACCGAAAGGGGGCAGCCGCAGGCTGGCACTTCCTGACCGGAGATGAGGCGTCGATTACCGCACTGACCAAAGCTCTGGGCTTCCGGTATCGATACGATCCCAAGATCGATCAGTTTTCCCACGCCACGGCGATAGTGGTGTTGACGCCGCAGGGAAGGGTGGCACGGTACTTTTACGGCATCCGCTATCCGGCCGGAGACGTTCGCCTGGCTCTGGTGGAGTCTTCGCAGGGCAAAATCGGATCGCCCGTTGACGCAGTTCTGCTCTATTGCAGCCATTACGATCCGGCCACCGGAAAATACAGCCTGTTGATTTCGCGTGTGCTGTTCATTGCCGGGATCGTCACCGTCGTGCTCCTGGGCGGATTACTGCTGGTGATGTTTCGCGCCGGCGGCGGAAAGCGGCAGGAAGTACTCATCACCCACGCTTCCGTGAAGGCTGAGAGGTAGAAGGCCCGCCTCAATCATCGGGCCCGAATTGAAGAGGTTGAAAGAGTAAAATGCCACATGCGTTCCCGCTATTTCCGGAGCAAGCCTCGACGGTTGCCCCTGCGGTCGACAATCTGTTCTGGTTCATGACGGCGGTGTCGATTTTCTTCAGCGCTCTCATCTTTTTGCTGATCTTCTACTTCGCCATCAAATACCGCCGTCGCTCGCCGGATGAACCGCCTCCGAAAAACCAGGTGATCAACAATATCCCGCTTGAAGTTACCTGGACGGTTATCCCCATGATCCTGGTCGCCATCATGTATTTCTGGGGGGCCGATCTTTTTGTCAGAAACGCCCAGCCGCCCGCCAATGCCACGGAGGTTTTTGTTATCGGTAAACAGTGGATGTGGCATGTCGAGCATACCAATGGCAAGCGGGAGATTAATTCGCTGCACATCCCACTCGGCGTTCCCATCAAGCTGACCATGACCTCTCAGGACGTTATTCACGACTTTTTCGTTCCAGCGTTCCGGGTGAAGAATGATGTTTTGCCGAACCGCTATACGACGGAGTGGTTTGAAGCCACCAAGGTGGGCAAGTATCACTTTTTCTGCAACCAGTACTGCGGAATGGGTCATTCCCTGATGGGCGGGTGGGTCTATGTGATGACGGCCGAAGATTATCAGAAATGGCTGAACAGCGGCGTCTCCGGCGTCACCATGTCGGAACAGGGAGAGACGCTCTATCATCAGTACGGATGCATCACCTGCCACGGTACCGGGAAAGGGCCCGCGTTCGCCGACCTTTACGGAAAGACGGTCAAGCTGTCCGATGGCCAGTCCGTCGTCGCTAATGACGCCTATATTCGAGAGTCAATCTTGTACCCGTCCGAACAGATCGTGAACGGGTACCCGGCTATTATGCCCACGTTTAAAGGGCAGGTGAGCGAGGAACAGGTGCTTCAGCTCACGGCCTACATTAAGTCGTTGGGCTCTAAAGAAAGGAATACGGGCACACCATGAGCAGTGTAGAAGTTGCGGCCACGCCGCGCATTCATTATCTGAATGCGGACTATGGCATCAAATCATGGCTCCTCACCACTGACCATAAGCGGATCGCCTGGCTTTACCTGATGGCGATCACGTTCTTCTTTGCGGTTGGCGGCCTCGCAGCCACGCTGATGCGCCTGAACCTGATTGAACCTCAGGGCCTGCTGGTAGAGCCGGAAACTTACAACAAGCTGTTCAGCATGCACGGGATCGTGATGGTGTTTTTCTTCCTGGTGCCCTCGATCCCTGCCGTGCTGGGTAATTTCCTGATCCCGCTAATGCTCGGAGCCCGCGACGTCGCCTTCCCCCGCCTGAACCTGATGAGCTGGTACATTTTTATGACCGGCGGGTCGCTTGTCCTCTACGCGTTGATTGCCGGTGGGGTGGATACCGGCTGGACGTTCTACACGCCCCTCAGCAGCATGTACCTGAACACCCATGTGATGGCCGCCGCGGGCGGTATCTTTATCGCCGGTTTCTCTTCCATCCTCACCGGACTGAATTTTGTTGTAACCATCCATAAGATGCGAGCGCCCGGCCTCACCTGGTTTCGCCTGCCTCTCTTCATCTGGTCGATGTACGCAAGCAGCATCATCTTCATTATTGCAACCCCGGTCATTGCTATTTCACTGGCGCTCCTCATCGTCGAAAGATTTTTCCACGTCGGCATTTTCGATCCCGCTTTAGGCGGGGATCCTATTCTTTTCCAGCATCTCTTCTGGTTCTATTCCCATCCCGCCGTCTACGTGATGATCCTGCCCTCGATGGGAGTGATAAGCGAACTGGTAACCGCCTTCTCCAGAAAGAGAGTCTTCGGCTACCACTTTGTCGCTTTCTCCAGCGTTGCGATTGCCGCCATCGGCTTTCTGGTTTGGGGCCATCACATGTTTGTCAGCGGTCAATCCATCTACGCTGGTCTGGTTTTCTCGGCGTTGAGCTTCGCGGTAGCCATCCCTTCGGCGATTAAGGTCTTCAACTGGACGGCCACCCTTTACAAAGGGTCGATCTCCTATGAGGCCCCGATGCTTTACGCCCTTGGCTTCATCGGCCTGTTTACGATCGGCGGGCTCACGGGTTTGTATCTCGCGGCCACGGCGCTTGATCAGCACGTTCATGCCACCTACTTTATAATTGCGCATTTCCACTACATCATGGTGGGTGGCGCAGTCATGGGCTATCTGGGAGGGATTCACTACTGGTGGCCCAAGATCAGCGGCCGCCTTTATCCGGATGGATGGGCGCGCGTCGCCGCCGTAGTCATCTTCGTGGGATTTAACCTGACGTTCTTTCCGCAGTTCATTCTGGGTTACGACGGCATGCCGCGCCGGTACGCCATATACCCTCCCGAGTTTCAAACGCTCAACGTCATCTCGTCAGCCGGAGCTTCAATTCTGGGGCTTGGGTACATCATCCCCCTGATCTATCTGGCGTGGTCTGCTCGTTACGGCGCCCCCGCCGGTCCTAACCCCTGGAAAGCGACCGGCCTGGAGTGGACGACCGCCTCTCCGCCTATCACGCATAATTTCGAGGAAACGCCGGTTGTCACCGAAGAGCCCTATGCGTATGATCGCATCGCGGAGGAAATCCAAGTTGCATAACAGGCAAAGCAGCGTCGTTTACGAACAGTTTGATGACCGCACGCAGCAGCACGAGGCGTCCAGCCTGGGGATGTGGATCTTCCTCGCCACCGAGATCATGTTCTTCGGCGGTGTCTTCACGGGTTATACGGTCTATCGAGGTCTTTTCCCCACAGGCTTTTCGGAAGGCAGTCACCTCCTCAACGCGCGGATTGGCGCTCTCAACACAGCCGTCCTCATCGGCAGCAGCCTGACCATGGCGCTGGCGGTCCACGCGGCCCAGACCGGCAAGCGCAAGCTGCTCATGGCCTTCATCGTTTCAACCATGGTCCTGGGCGGGGTATTCCTGTACATCAAGTTTTTCCTTGAATGGATGCACGAGTACCACGAGGGGCTTGCCCCGGGTCTGCACTTCACATACGCCGGCCCCCAGGCAGGTCACGTGGCCATGTTTTTTGTCTTCTACTTTATTCTGACCGGTATCCATGCCACCCACATGATTGTTGGAGAGGGCATCATGGTCGTCTTGCTGGTGACGGCGTGGCGTGGAGGATATTCCGCCGAGCGATATAATCCGATTGAAATGTTCGGGCTTTACTGGCACTTTGTCGATATCGTCTGGATATTCCTGTTTCCACTCTTGTACTTATACGGAGCACATTTCTGATGTCAGAACATATCGCGCCTCGCAAAATGTATTTCTATGTCTTCTTCGGCCTTCTGATCCTGACCTTGGTCACCTGGCAGGTTGCCTACATTGATCTCGGCAAGTGGAATACGGTCGTGATGCTGATCATCGCGGCGGGTAAGGCAACCCTGGTGGGCACCTTCTTCATGCATCTCCGCTGGAGCGCCTCGATGATCCGTCTGGTGGTGTTTGCAGCCGTTTTCTGGCTGAGCATCCTGATTACCCTGACCATCGGGGACTTCTTTTCACGTGGCAATGCTGAACATCAGCCGATGCGAACTGGAACCGTCATTTCCCAATCCTTCTCCCCCGCCGCAAAGCGGTAGGAAAATTGCAACCTATCGGCTCTGGCAACAACCCGCCTGGTGGGAAGGCCCTCATCCCATCGAAGCTTTTCCGACATCAGGTTCCAGCATGACCGATGGGAAACGGTCTAGCATCGCGTTGAGCAGCATCTCGCTCTGCCCGTCGCTCCTTCGTCTGGCGCACACCGTGCGATGTGTAAAGACATTTCTCCAGCGGAGGGGGCATTCGCGCGGCAGCATCATCTTCAACGGCGGCCAGTTTGTCCGGGGCAGCAGGGACTTTCGCCTGCGGAGAGATGCCGCAACAAGGCGGGGCGCGGCAACAATCACCCAGTCCTTTTTTCGGCGCCGGCCAAACGCCACCACCGAGTCTTGCTTCTGTCCCACAGCTTCGAACGGGAAGTATTCACCGGCGGCAAAGAGCTCTTTGTGCGCCAGCCGAAAGTTCAGAGCTTTACGAATCAGATAAAGCTTGATCCTTCCGTCCTGCCAGTTCGACACCAGATCCTGCAACAGTTCCTCCGGTGCATGCGCCTCCCGAGAACTGAGCTCCTCCATCGCCCGGACCCTCTTCTCAAAATCCACCGGCCGGCGGTTGTCAGGATCGACGAGGCTGAAGTCCCACAACTCCGTTCCCTGATAGAAGTCCGGAACGCCTGGCGACGTGATCTTCAGTAGCGTTTGCGAAAGAGAGTTCACGTAACCGTAGAACGCAACGGCTTTCCGCAAGTCATGGAATTCCTCCATAAACCGGCTTCTGCTGCCGGGAACGATGGAGCTCCGCATGAACTGTTCGACGGCTTTTTCATATCCCAGATCGGGATTGATCCAACTGGTGTGAATCTTGGCCTCGCGCAAGGCCTTCTCCATGAAGCCAATCAGCCGATCGAGAAACCCTGCTTCATCTGAGCGGTCAAGCGGCCACGCGCCCAGCATGGTCTGGTACAACAGGCACTCTTCGTTTGTGTCAGGAACGCGCTTGCCATTGTAGTCCGCCTTGTGAGGCTGGTTCCATTTGCTCCATCGGTGCAGGCGAGGCAGCCACACCCGGTGGATTTCAGACAGGACGCTGACGCGCGCCCGCACATCTTCGCTGCGCTTTGTGTCGTGCGTCGAGGTTGAATTCATCGTGTGCGGTAGGCGGGCCAGTCTTTCCTGATTAAAGCTGTGAAAAGCCGGCACATCGTAAGGCGGCTTTTCGCGCAAGCAGTCTCCGCCTACTTCGTTCAGGGAAATCAGCGGATTATACACGTAGGACGCGGTGTCTTCCAGCCCTTTTGCCATCACTGGACTGGTAAACTGCTGCCATCGCATAACAAACTGAAGCCATGGCTTCCGCTGCCCTGGCGCGTAAGGCTGCGGGTCAAGGAACAGGACCCGGCGCAGGAAATCCCAGGCGGCGTCGCTGACCTCATCGCGGGATGCCCGGCGTCGCGCGTTCTCCAGGGTCCATTCAAGGTAGGCGTGGTCGCGATTGCTGATCGAGAAATTCCTGATGTACGTCCTGTAAACAGGAAGGCACGCAGTAACCTCCACAAACGCTCTGACGAGTTCAGGAAGCGGAATATCTCTGGCCTGGCGATCCTGCGACGCCAGTCTTGCCAGTGAATGGGCGAAGGAAGCCAGTTCGCCGGCAAAGAGCTGGTGGATCACCTGCTTATTTCGCGTATAGCAGACCTCGGCATAGCTGAGCTGGCAATTCGCAAAGCGGTGAAAGTCCTTATCGAGATGGCTAAGCCCAGCCGGTTCCACGAACAATCCGTTGACGGCGTTCAGAAAATCATAGCCGCTTGTTCCTGCCACCGGCCAATCCGCAGGCAGCGGTTCATCCCGGCCCAAAATCTTCTCAGCAATCAGGTAGCGGATGGCGCTGCTGTGGCTGCCCTCTTTCGCTGCGGTTGCAGCCCTCAGGCGTTCCAGATAGCGGGTGGGGTCCAACAGACCGTCCACGTGATCAACGCGAAGGCCAATCGCTTCCTCTTTCCTGGCAAGTTCAACAATTAAGTGGTGCCGATCCTCGAATACTCGGAGGTCTTCAACCTTCAGTCCCACAAGCTCGTTGATGTCAAAGAAGCGCCGATAATTGATCTCTTCCGAGGCCATTTTCCAGTAGGCTAGGCGATAAGCTTGCGCCGCCAAGACGTGGTCCAGTGGCTCAAAGCTTCTTGCCTCTCCGTGAGTCCCGTTAAAATATCGGAGTGTGTCGTCCAGACAGCGCTTCACGCCCTGCGCGTGCTGGTAAAGTTCCCACATGCGATCCTTGATCCATTTGTGGGCCTCGCGGCGGTTTTTGACCCGCTCCTGAGTCGAGCCTTTCGGTTCCGGCAAGCGCCGAACAGCATCCAGCACACGCGAGACCTCGTCAATCAAGGCGGAATCAAACTCGTTTGCGTTCCGGATGTCATCCAGGCAGCGTTCCAGAATGACGTTGTAGGTGGTGGGGTTCAGTGGAAAGCGGTGCTCGTAATAGCGGACGTAAAATCCATTTTCGTCCAGCTTTAGATTCAGCTCCTGGTTTTCCAGCACCTTACCGTACCGGTCGCCAAGGACCGGAATCAAGACCTTGTTCTCCTGCAGAAACAGACCCTTCCCCGTTGCCGGGTGCCAGTCAATATCAAAGTACCGGGCAAACTCGGATGTCGCGCCGTTCTCCAGCACATCCATCCACCACGGGTTCTCCGAGCTCGCCACCATGTGATTGGGAACGATATCCAGAAGCAGCCCCATCCCGTAGTTTTTCAGCTTGCGGATAAGAGCGTCAAACTCCTCTTCGGTTCCGAGTTCAGAATTGATCCGAAGAGGATCAGCGACGTCATATCCATGGGAGCTTCCTCTTCCCGCCTTGAACCGCGGAGACGCATACAAGTGCGTGATACCCAAATCGTGCAGGTATGGAACCAGGTTTTCCGCGTCAACAAACCGGAAATTCAGGCTGAACTGAATCCGATAGGTGGCTGCTGGAACGGCCAGCAATCGCATGATCTCTATCCCACGTAAACGCTCAGTTTTGTACCCAGAGCACGAAAAATCTCAAGCCACTCCTGGGCGGACCTGTCGCCTGCGGCAGCCCGGCTTCTGACCTCCTCATGCCTTCGCTGCAGGATTTCGAAGAAGATATTTTGAGGCTGCCACAGTCTCACCTTGAACGGCAACATGGCGGCCACATCAACCGCAGCTTCAAACGCATGGAGGCGCAGGATATCGTCCGGGTTTTCAAAAAACATTGCCGCAAGTCTCTCCAGGTTACGTCGTATGGCGAACTCCAGGGGCGCATCGTCAAAAACGACGCCGGCTCGCCGCATCTCGTCGAGAAGTCCGCGGATATGATCCGCATCAAGCTGGTCAGCCTCGAGTAACCGCCTCAGTTCTGAGTTTAAGGTAAACTCTGCGGCAATTTGAAAATGGCTGGGCTGGGCCATTCCGAGCGATGCAATAAAGCGCATCAGTGGGGCCTCACCTTCGTAAATGCTCCGATATATAGCCTCCGCTTCGATCAGCGCAGATCGCAGAATGATCTTCAGGATATGCTGCTGCTGGTCGCGAAACAGCAGCTTGAGCGTGTACGCAGTGGAGCCAAAATGCTGATCGACAGTCCTCAGCCTCTCCGCAAGATCTCCCCGCTCAAAAATTTCGCTGATCTCCTCAACCATCTGGTCATACTTCGTTTCGCCAAGGAACCGTCTTACTCCGCCGCTCACGTTGTGGTCACCAAGATGTAAAACCCCAAAACTGACTTCTGAGCTTTCCCGGGTGATTTCCGAGGTGATCCGCGCCCGGCCGAGCGCCAGGCGGGTTTTGCCTTCGTTCAAGACCTTGTAGTCCTTCCGGTCAACTGTGTAGCAATAAATTCTTGTCTGGTGGTTGTAAGGCTCGAAAAGCGAACTCACAGCATAGTGGGCGCCCACCTTCAGTAAATCGATGGCGGCCGGACGAACGAACTTTTCAAAGATGACCTCCCCATTCTTGTGCTCAGGGATATTACTCTCAGCTTTCTTGAGCAGTTCGAGGAAACTGGGCTCAAAATGCTTCGAGAAAATCTCTTCCGCCAGCTGGAGAGCTCGTCCCGCGTATTCGATCACCTGGACCGTTTCTATGCCGGAAAGTTCGTCAAAAAACCACCCGCAGCTCGTGTACATCAGCATGAGGTGCCGCTGCAGTTCCATCAGCTTGAGCGCCTCGACACGCTGCTCCGCATTCAGCGGACCGGCGCTATGGTTATCCAGAAAACGCTGAATGCCTTCCTGCGAGTGGTTCAATATGACGTCAATATAGCCATTTCGTGCCGCCCACGGGTCCTTGAAAAACTCTTTTGCCTTTTTTCCAAAAGATGTGTTGATGGTGTCACGCAGCCAATCCAGAGCCTCCCGGAGTGGCGCCCGCCATCGCTGGTTCCACCCTTCGTGGCCGCCGGTGTTGCAGCCGCAGTCACTTCGCCAGCGCTCAACGCCGTGAGGACAACTCCAGGAGCTATTATCAAATATCCTCGCTTCATGAGCGGGCGGATATCGATCCAGAAATTCGCCATAGTTGGTCAATTTAACGGAGTCCTTGGCACCGATATAGCTCAACGCGTAGGCAAGCGCCATGTCGCCATACGGATGATGATGTCCATAGGTCTCACCGTCTGTCGCGATGTGAACCAACTGCGGCCCCTCACGCCCATTTGAAAAAACTCCCAGCAGCCGGTCTGCAAAGCGCTCACCGCTTGCGAGCAGGCCTTCAAAGGCCACAGCTCGCGAAATCGGGCCATCGTAGAAAAACACAGTGATCGACCGCCCATAGCGGAGCCGCACGCGGTAGGCAACGGAAGGGTCGATGCGGCCGCCGCTTATGTCGCGCCAGTTGCGCGCGCCGATGGCCCGCGTGCGGCGTGCCTGGTACGGCGAAAGCACCGTGTATTGGATGCCATGCTGCGCCAGGATATCCAAGGTTTCCAAATCGACGGCAGTTTCAGGCAACCACATCCCCTCCGGACGACGCCCGAACCGGTGCTCAAAATCACGGATCCCCCATAGAACCTGCGTTTCCTTGTCCCTCCTGTTCGCAAGGGGCATGATCATGTGGTTATAAGCCTGAGCCATGGCCGACCCGTGACCTGAATAATATTTCTGGCTATCCTGGTCGGCTGTGAGAACGGCCCGATACACATCCGGAGCGCCAGCCTGAAGCCACATCAATAGCGTCGGGCCAACGTTGAAGCTTATCTTTGAATAGTTGTTGACAATTTTTTGAATGCGCCCCTCTCCGTCCAAAATCCGCGAGGAGGCATTTGGCCCGTAGCACTCGGCGGAAATACGTTCGTTCCAGTCATGGTAGGGAAACGCCGAGTCCTGGACTTCAATCGCTTCCAGCCAGGGGTTTTCGCGCGGCGGCTGGTAGAAATGCCCATGGATACAAACGTACCGATCTGGCATAAGGCTCGTTTCGTTGTATTAACTAGATTGAAAAACGGCTACCGAGCTTGGGGCGACTGTAACGGCGGCATTCCCATCCGCTTCCAGCAGGTCAGGACACAAGTTCCCACTGCCGTTCCACTGCTGGTCTGCGGAGTCCAGAATTTTGATGAAAGGTGCCTTCGGAAAAGGGAGTACCGCAGTAGCCGGTTTGTCGCCGAAGTTAATAATAAATACAATCTGGGCTCCGTTTCGCCATCTCCTAAACCAAAGGAGCTTTTCCCGTTCGAACGCAATCGCCTCCGTTTGCTCCCGGCAATTTCCTAACACTGCGGATAGTTGCTTTCGTAGCCGAATCAATTCACGAACGAAGCTATACAGCACTTTATGCTGTCCTTCAGACTTCAAGGCGTGATTCAGCTTGCAGTATTGAAATGTGTCGTCGTTCTGAGGGTCAGGGATTCCTCCCGCCCAATCAAACGCGGCAAATTCCTGCTGCCGACCTTTCCTCACGGCCTCAATCAACTCTGGATCGGAATGGCTGACGAAGTACCTGAAGGGAGCAACCTCGCCGTATTCCTCTCCCATGAAGAGCAGAGGCGTGAAGGGAGACAGCAGCACCGCGGCCGCCGCCAGTTTCAACTTTTCAAAGGAAACGAGCTGGCTCAACCGCTCGCCCAGCAGCCTGTTACCGATCTGGTCGTGATTCTGCGCAAACACCACAAATCTTTCCGCAGCCAAATCGTTTGACGGGTTTCCGTGCCGCCTCTTGCGGAAGGTAGAATATTGCCCGGAGTACACAAACCCATCACGGTAGGCCACGGCCATTTGTGCCACTGTTTCGAAGTCGCGGTAGTAGCCGTTCCGCTCAGCAGTCAGCAAAGTGTGCAGAGCGTGGTGGAAGTCGTCGCTCCACTGAGCATCCAGGCCGTATCCGCCTGCGTCCCGGCGTCGAATGATTCTTGAGTCGTTCCGGTCGCTTTCCGCGATCACGTGAATCTGCCGCTTGAGCTCTCGGGCCTGTCGATGGACGGCCACGCCGAGTTCTTCAATAATCGGCCGGGCTGACGGGTCTACGATCGCATGAATCGCATCCAGCCTGAGCGCATCAATATGAAATTCTTTCGTCCAATAAAGCGCGTTTTCAATAAAAAAACGGCGGATCTCGTCACTCTCCGGACCGTCAAAATTGATTGCCTGGCCCCAGGGCGTTCGATACCTGTCAGTGAAGTACGGGCCAAACTCTGCAAGGTAGTTGCCTTCCGGCCCAAGGTGGTTATAAACCACGTCCAGAACTACGGCCTGGCCGCGCTGGTGGCAGGCTTCTACAAGCGCCTTCAGTCCCGCCGGGCCTCCATAAGAATTCTGGACCGCAAATGGGAAGGTTCCGTCGTAGCCCCAGTTCCGAGCCCCCGGAAACTGCGCGACGGGCATCAACTCAACAGCGGTAATGCCAAGTCCGCAGAGACCGTCGAGTTGCGGAATAACTGACTCAAAGGTCCCTTGCGGAGTGTAGGTGCCAACGTGGACTTCATACAGGATATAGTCCGCAAGGTCCAGCCCATGCCATCCCGTGTCGCTCCATTCGGGTGGCAGACTGACGACTTCCGAAGGTCCGTGTACGCCTTCCGGCTGGTAATGCGAAGCTGGATCGGGCCTTTCGGTTTTACCGTTGAGCCGGTAGAAGTAGCGTGATCCGGGAGCGATGCCTTCTGCAAGAACGTGATGGTAGCCGCGGTCGTGCGGTTCCATTTCGACAGTCCGGTCAGAAGGATTAACCACGTGAAGCTCCACATTTCGGGCGCAGGGCGCCCATACCAGAAAATGACAGCGTCCGCCTCCAGCGTAGTGTGCGCCCAGAGGACAGCTCATCTGCGCTGTCCCCTACTCTTGAAAAACAGTATTGAAAGCGCCGGCAGTACAGCCGAGATGGACCACGGCCGCCCGTGGTGCGAAGCCGGACTTGCTTCCACTCCACCCAGATTGCCCCAATTCCCGCCCCAATACTTGCCCGCATCGCTGTTCGCAATCTCCTGCCAGTATCCACCGCGAGGCACGCCGATCCGGTAATTGGTTCGGGGCACGGGAGTAAAGTTGCACGCGACGAGAATTGCGTCATCGGTGGACTTGCCCCTCCGCATGAAGGTCAGCACGGACTGATCACTGTCGCTGCAATCGATCCACTCGAATCCCGCCGGATCGGAATCAATTTCGTAGAGCGCGGGTTCGCGGCGGTAAACATGATTCAAGTCCTCCACCCATTTTTGCAGCCCTGAGTGGTTGGGGTGCTGGAGCACATGCCATTCAAGGCTTTCGTCATGGTTCCACTCTTTTACCTGTCCAAATTCCCCGCCCATAAACAGCAACTTCTTTCCGGGCTGGGCGTACATGCACCCCAACAGCAGGCGCAGATTGGCAAACCGCTGCCACTCATCGCCCGGCATTTTTCCGATCAGCGATCCTTTACCGTGGACCACTTCGTCGTGTGATAGAGGAAGCACAAAATTCTCAGTGAAAGCATAAAGCATGCGGAAGGTCAGTGAGTTGTGATGGTACTTTCTGTAGATCGGCTCCTGCCTCATGTACTCGAGCATGTCGTGCATCCATCCCATGTCCCACTTCATTCCAAATCCCAGCCCGCCAACGTAGGTCGGCCGGGACACCATGGGCCAGGCAGTCGATTCCTCAGCGACCGTCTGGGCATCGGGATGCGCCTGGTAGACATCTGTGTTAAAGCGGCGAAGGAAGTTGATGGCATCCAGGTTTTCGCGCCCGCCATACTGGTTGGGAATCCATTCGCCTTCTTTCCTGGAGTAATCCAGGTAGAGCATGGACGCGACGGCATCCACGCGCAATCCGTCTGCGTGGTAAACGTCCATCCACATCAGAGCGCTGCTCATCAGGAAGCTCCGCACCTCATTGCGCCCATAGTTGAATATGTAGCTGCCCCAGTCCGGATGAAAACCCTGCCGCGGATCAGCGTGCTCAAAGAGGTGAGTGCCATCAAAGTAGGCCAGTCCGTGCTCATCTGTCGGAAAGTGCGATGGGACCCAGTCGAGATAAACACCGATCCCGTGCTGGTGCAGGTAATCGATCAGAGACATGAAATCTTGAGGCGTTCCGTAGCGGCTCGTCGGCGCAAAATAACCGGTCGTCTGGTAACCCCATGACCCACTGAAGGGGTGTTCCATGATGGGCAGAAATTCCACGTGAGTGAAGCCCATCCGCAGCACGTAGTCGGTCAGCTTCTGGGCCATTTCACGGTAGGTCAGCGGGCGATTGCCCTCTTCCGGGACGCGGGCCCAGGAACCGAGATGCACCTCGTAAATCGATTGCGGGCTCGCCAGGGAATCATGCTCGTACCGCTTCGCCATCCACTGGCGGTCCCCCCATTCGTACTGCAGGTCCCACACCCGGGAAGCCGTATCCGGCGGCACCTGGCGATAAATGGCGAACGGGTCCGCCTTGTCAACACGGTAATTGTGATAGCGGGACGCGATGTGGTACTTGTACAACTCACCCCGCCGGAGTCCAGGAATAAAGCCTTCCCAGATTCCTGATTGTCCCCGCGAGCGGAGACGATGCCTCTCCTTTTCCCAGCCGTTGAAACCGCCAATCACCGATATGGATTCTGCATTCGGAGCCCACACGGCGAAGTACACACCATCCTGTCCATCAATGTTCTGCAAGTGCGCGCCCAGCTTTTCATAGAGCCGGTTGTGAGACCCTTCATTGAAAAGATAAACGTCGTCTTGAGTCAGCCTGGAAAAGTCATAGCGCACGGGAGAAATCTCGCCCGCTATCCGGCTTGCCCCAGTGAGATTATTATCCGGCGTGACCATCAAACCTCCTTTCGGCGCCTCGTTCTGTCGAGCACCTCAAGCATTTCTCGAACCTCCGCCATTCGGGTTATCTGGCGCAGGGTATATTTCGTCTTTCGCCTCCAATTGGGACGTTCTTCGCAGGTCCCGGGAACATTTTGCGGCTGCGTCTCGAACCATAAATCCTCAAGATTCACCATGGCTAACCGATTGGGGCTCTTACCTAAAAATTGCAGCAAACTTTTCAGGACGTCAACTATGGGCGCATCGCCTCCCTTGCGCCCATCCACGCCGAGAAACGTCACAAGCGCCTTTCTCAGCTTGCTCCGGTTATTCATCTCGATGGCAGACCCGTCGCTATCGAGCAAGCCGAGTTCCACTCGGTCCTGAACGTCCAGGCATTCCCAGAATGCGGCGAAGGGAGGCATATCGTGCGTGTTAAGCGCGGCCAACGAATCCTCCTGCGGCTCGGGCAAGGGCCTCCTGGGGTTCGGCGTAGCTTCGAACTGCATCACATACATTCGTTGAACTTTGTGCCTGGCGAGCGCAGGCCTGACATACCCGGGAACCGTTCCCAGGTCCTCGCCCACAATCAGCGCCTCATTTCTTACCGACTCCAGAGCGAGGATTGCATACATCTCTTCGGCCGCATAGCGTACGTAGGCGCCATCCTTGGGCTCGCATCCCTTGGGCACCCAGAACAGGCGGTGCAGAGCCATCACATGATCGACGCGCAGGACACGGGCATGAGCAACGTGATGTCGAAGCGCTTTGCGCAGGTAAGCATAGCCTTCCTCGCGCATTTTCTCCGGGTGCGGAGGCGGGAATCCCCAGCTCTGGCCCCTCGTGAAAAAACCGTCTGGGGGTGAGCCGGCGCTGACGTCCAGAACAAAAGAGGCCCTCTCGCGCCACACATCGTACCCATCCGAATTGACGCCGAGCGGCAAATCCAGATAGAGACCACCGCCGTTCGAACCGCATCCCTTTGCAAAACTTCTGATCTGCTCCTCGGCCAGCCACTGCACATACAGGTGATAACGCATGGCGCCGAGATCGTAGTCGCCGCTGTTCAGCTTCCCATCCCGCAAACGATGGGGCCACGTCCACCATGAAGAGCGGCGGCGCTCGCAGGTGGCGCGGAACTGCGCGTAGTCCGTTAGATCCGCATGGGCATCAACGTATGCGAAGAATTCGCGCTGCCGCGTTGAAGGAGTTGCAAAAATCGAGCGGGCGAGGGGCTCCAGCACCTTGCGCTTTAGAGCCATCGCCTGCCGGTATTCAACAAGAGAATGAGATTGTAGCGCTTCCCGCTCTGCCCGTAATTCGGCGGACCCCACGAGGTGTTGCGCCTCACGGCAGTGCTCCATTTCCGGGACCTTGCTCAAATCCAGATACAGCTCATTCCAGAAGAGGCGACTTACGGGTGAGTAAGGGCTAGGATCAAAGGGTTCGTCGAGAAAGGATGCGAGCAAGGGCAGCGTGCCCACCAGGGCCCCTCCTCGATCATGCACCCATCCCATTAGAGCGTTGAGATCTCCAAAGTCTCCAACGCCCCAGTTCGACTCGGATCGTAGCGAATAAACCGGTATAAATACACCCCAGGATTTCTTCGTACGGCTACTTGACCCTATGAACGCTTTCGTCGGCGCGGAGATCACCAGCGAGCGGTAAAAATGCTGTCCAGCTTCCACCGACAGCTTGTGATAACCGAAGGGCAGACCAGCCGGCAGCCGCAAATCCACTTCCCAATAGGGATTGCCCTCTACACTCACCCTCTTCGCCCGCAACGCCGTCTTGCCCCGCCCTGGCTTGGTTTCCCAAATTCGTTCTTCGCCATTCTCCAGCTTCAAAAAGCATCGCCATGAGAGCAGCGCCTTGACAGCCGGAAGTCTCAGTTTGATAGTGGCCAGGCGACCGTCCCAGACTACAGCGACTGGTTCGGGCCCTCGCCTGTAAATATTCTGGCGGCGCTCCCTTAAAGCACAGGAGGCGTCTTCCGGGCGCGTGACAGGCGCACCCAGCGAACGAAGAATACTGACGAGCACATCCGATGACGCCTGGCTCCGCCGCCCGTCAAGGATGTTCTGATATGAGGCCTGAATCCCGTACAGTTCGGCCAGTTGGCGTAAAGACGGCCATGTTGCTTTCGTTTTGGTGTTCACATGCCCCAAATCTGCACGCCTCCAACCGAGGTGTTCATCCTCGCCCTTGCCAGCCAGAACCATTACCAGAAATAGTCAAGATCACCGCTCGCTACTAGCCCGCCGCTGTATTCGGAAAATGTGCGCGGGCATGGTGTGCGGATTCAGCTCCACATAATTCCTGGTTCCCTGCCACAGATAGCGGCTATCGGTCAGCAAATCGTGCATCTGAAAGACCTGGTGAGCGTCGAGTTCGAAGTATTCGAGTGGCAGTTCCAGCCAGCCTGACTGTGTGTAGCGAGGATCAAGATTGACCACGACCAAGATCGAATTGGCAAGGTCTTCAGTCGTCTTGCTGTACGCGATGATTTGCTCGTTGTCTGTTGAATGAAATCTCAGGCGTGCGTTGCTTTCAAGTGCCGGATTACCGCGCCGAATCTGATTGATACGTGCGATCAGCGCTCTGAGGCTGTCGGGGCGCTCCAGATCCCAGCTCCTGATTTCATATTTTTCTGAATTGAGATATTCCTCGCTGCCCGCGCGTAGCGGCCGGTTTTCACAAAGCTCGAACGCCGGACCGTAGATCCCATAATTCGCACCCAGGGTGGCCGCGAGGATCAGCCGGATCATAAAGGCGGGTCTGCCCCCCGATTGCAGGTATTCCGTCAGAATATCGGGAGTATTGGGCCACAGGTTGGGGCGGAAATATTCACGCACTTCTGTCTGGGTCAGCTCCGTGAAGTACTGCTCGAGCTCCCACTTCGTATTGCGCCAGGCGAAGTAGGTGTAAGACTGCGTGAACCCAAGCTTCGCCAGGCGGTACATCACCTTGGGACGGGTAAACGCCTCGGCTAGGAAAATTACATCGGGATACTGCTTCTTGATTCCCCGTATAGCCCATTCCCAGAACTCAAAGGGCTTCGTATGCGGGTTGTCCACCCGAAATATGCGAACTCCCAGATCAGCCCAGAACACCATTACACTCTTCATCTCCTCCCACAACTCGCGCCAGTTGGGGTTCTCAAAATTGAGTGGATAAATGTCTTCATATTTCTTGGGCGGATTCTCCGCGTACTGCACGGTTCCGTCCGGGCGCCAGCGAAACCATTCCGGATGTTGCGTCACATACGGGTGGTCTGGAGAGCATTGAAACGCAATATCCATCGCCACTTCCATTCCGAATTCCCGAGCTTTACCTATGACCTGCCGAAAGTTGTCAATCGTCCCCAGCTGCTGATGAATCGATTTGTGCCCGCCCTCCTCGGCCCCGATCGCCCACGGGCTGCCAATTTCAATGCCGGACGAACCGGGGTTGTTGTTCTTTCCTTTCCGGTTCTGCCTTCCGATTGGATGAATTGGAGAAAGATACAGAACATCAAAGCCCATCTCAGCCACGTAGGGCAACCTGTTGATACAGTCCTGGAAGGTGCCGTGCCTGCCCGGCTCAGTCGAGCACGACCGCGGAAACAGCTCATACCACGCGCTGAATCCCGCCTTCTCTCGGTCAACTTCCACAATCAATATCTTCGGATAAGTGGCGGTCAGTTGACGGTCCGGAAACATCGCCATCAGTTTGGCGAGAGTTTCATTCTTTGCAATCGAGACCGCTTCAGAAAGGCTATGTCCCTTCTCCGATCGCATTGAAGACGCGAATTGTTGCAGTTGATCTCGCCGCTCATTTGCGGCACGCCCGGCCGCCTCTTCCACAAGGCCAGCCCCAACCAGGACGTCGACCGAAACGTCCTGTCCGGCCTCTACCTTCTTGTAAAATCCGCTTCGCCAGGACGCGAATTGATCGATCCATGCCTGCAGAGTGTATTCGTACTCACCCAGTTCCAGCACCGTAAAGCTGGCATGCCAGCGGTCATTCACCTCCGGAATCATCGGCATTTCGATCCATGTCTCTTCGCCTCGGCGTCGAAAAAGGAGAGTGGCCGAAATCGCGTCATGCCCGTCTGTGAAAACATCAGCGATCACAACAACGCTCTCCCCCACAACGCGTTTAATGGGAAAACGCCCGTCGTCGATTTCCGGATACACGCTTTCAATCACCACCCGAGGAGGCGAATCAGCAGCACGATTGAACATGGGTGATTCCGGCATTGAACTCACTTCCTCAAACCTGAAATTCACTTGGGAAGATAACGGTAACTGCCTTCAAGGCAGCACCCTTCGTTGGAAGATCGCTAATGCAGTAACCTCAGCGTGGTGATGGCCTGAGGTTTCGATTGTCAGGTGACTCACAACCCGCAAATCACCCCTATTTTACCGCGTCGATGGAGTCCGATCAACCGCGGCTCGTTCGGTGTGCGTCCGAGCGGGACTTCCCTTCGGGCTCTCGCGAAAAAAATCCGTCCAACTAGCTCGTGGATTCCAAAAGAAATCCTTCCCCTTGACAATCTAGGGGGCAGGCGCTATGGTTCTTTTGTCGAACATCTAAAGAAGCGCCCGGGCAGGGTCGGTTCAGGCCGCCGCCCCGCCGCAGACGATCCGATGGTGGCGCTGAGGCACGAGTGAAGCAGCGATTAGTGGTCAGTTGACGAGCGGCGAAAATGTCTAAAAGGAGAAAAACGTAATGGGCAAGTCGATTGATCTGCTGCAGGGTACGCTTGACCTGCTGATTCTTAAGACACTGGCGCTCGAACCCATGCACGGCTGGGGCATCGCGCAAAGGATCCAGCAAATCTCGAAGGACGTATTGCAGGTGCAGCAGGGCTCGCTCTATCCGGCGCTGTATCGACTGGAGCAGCAGGGCTGGATTGCGGCGGAGTGGGGAGCTTCGGAAAATAACCGCCGGGCCAAGTACTACCGGCTCACCGCGAGCGGCCGCAGGCAGCTTGAGCGCGAAACCTCAAACTGGACGCGCCTCTCAGCCGCCATCGCCGAGGTGCTTGGAACAGCGTGATTGAGGCATTGACTGATTGAATCATGGATTCATTGAAGGATTGAATCATTCCGCATGAGTCGGCTCGCCTCTCAATGAGTCAATCAGACAATCAGCCAATGAATCAATGACTGGCGAGGGGGAACTATGCACTGGCTGAACAAAGTTCGGACGCTGTTTCATAGGCCGCAGTTGGAAGTCCAGATGGACGATGAGCTGCGCTTCCATCTCGAAAAGCAAACCGAGCAGAACATCGCTCGCGGCCTGAGCGCGCATGAAGCCCGCTACGCAGCGCTTCGCCAATTCGGCAACATCGGACAGCTAAAGGAAGAATGCCGCGACACCTGGGGCATGCGCCTTATCAGCGAACTCGTCCAGGATATTGGCTACGGCTTCCGTCAGCTCCACCGCAATCCCGGATTTGCAACGATCTCCATCCTCACCCTGGCTCTTGGCATTGGAGCAACCACAGCACTCTTCACCGTAGTTCGCTCTGTTTTACTGACGCCCCTGCCCTACAAACACCCGGGCCAACTGCTGCGCTTGTACGAGCGCAACGCGGAGGGATTTCCGTACAATTACAGTGCAGGCGGTGTTTTCGCGGAGTGGAAGAAGCAAAGCCACGGATTTTCCAGCATGGCGCTCGTGTTTCCCGGCGCGGGATACAGCCTGGCCGGCGCCGGCGGACAGCTTCCAGAAAGATTGCGCGCCGTCGAGTGTACTTCGAGCCTCTTTTCTACTCTGGGGGTCGCGCCGGCCTTGGGTCGAACTTTCACTGCGTCTGAAGATCAGCCCTCCGCGCCTGCCACCGTCGTCTTAAGCTGGGGACTGTGGCAGAGGCGCTTCGGTGGGGACCATTTCATCCTAAATCAGACAATCGATCTCGACGGCAAACCTTATACGGTGATCGGGGTTATGCCGGCATGGTTCGCCTACCCTGATGATTCCGTGCAGCTCTGGACTCCTATCTATCATGAAGAGCCCACCCGCGAAATCCAGGCCATCGATTCGCACGACTACATGGCCATTGGTCGGCTCAAAGACGGCGTCAGGCCGGACGAGGCCACCGCAGAGCTATCCGTCATCGTTCATCGGTTGCACAATCAGCACCTCGACGATCCTTTTGTTAGCATCGGCGCGAACAGCCAGCCGCTGCTCGAAGACATGGTGGGCAACATAAAGACGCCGCTTTACGTTTTACTCGCCGCGACGGCCTGCCTGCTTCTCATCGCCTGCCTCAATGTTGCCAGCCTGCAGGTTGCGCGCAGCGAAGCCCGGCGCAAGGAACTCGCCATTCGCGCTGCGCTCGGCGGAAGTCGCTGGAGACTGCTGGCCGGGCACATGACGGAAAGCCTGCTGCTTTCGGCAGGAGGCGGCATTGCAGGCCTTCTGCTGGCATATGGAATCACTCGGGCATTCGTCAGGATACGGCCGGACGTAAGCACCCTCCGGTCAATTCACAGCGACGGCGTGGTTGTGGCCTTTGTGCTGGGCCTGGTATTTGTGTGCGGCATTTTCGCCTGCCTGGCTTCCTCGCTTTCCATCAAGAATGGCCGGATTCTCCCTGCGCTTCAGGAAACGACCCGGTCCCAAAGCGCCGGCCACGGACGTGTGCGGTTGCGCAAGTGGCTGGTTTCGCTTGAAGTGGCGCTGACTCTGATTCTGCTGGTCGGAGCGGGCCTGCTGCTCAAGGGCTATCAAAGCCTGCGTTCGTCCGACCTCGGCTGTATCACGGATTACGTGCTAACCATGCGCTTCAACCTGCCTGAAGGTAAATACAGCCAGGCGGCCGAGCGCGTGAACTTCTACGAATCGCTCCTCGAGCGCGTGCGGGCGCTGCCGGGCGTCAGGGCGGCCGGATTGGTCCGCATGGTTCCCGGTCAGGGCTACGGCGGAGATAGCGGCTTCACAATAGCCGGCCATCCGCCGCTGCCCGTCGGCAAAGGCCAGACCGCCCTCGTCCGCTGGGCTGACCCGGGATATTTCGCCACGCTCGGCATTCCCCTGCTCCGCGGAAAAATGTTTGATGAAAGCCAGCGCCTTCAGAGTGCGAGCGAGGTCATCATCAGCCAGTTATTTGCGCGCCAGTATTTTCCCGGCGAGGATCCCATTGGAAGGCATCTTCTCACCATGGGGCAACGCCCGTTCGAAATCGTCGGAGTGGTGGGCGATACACGTTTCAATGTGGCCAAGCCCGTCGAGCCGATGATGTACTTCCCCGTTTTTTCGAGACTTTACGAAGATTCGGTTGTCCCCTCGGCCACACTCGCCGTCCGCTCCGCCCGCGATGTTGCCAGCCTCGCGCTGCCGGTCCAGCGAGTATTTCAGCAGCTCGACCCTGAGCTTGCCGTCTCTGACGTCCTCACAATGGATCAGATCATTGGCAAATCCACCTTTGACGCGAACTTTAACGCCACGCTACTTCTGGCATTCGCCGTTTTGTCGCTGACGCTTGCCAGCGTCGGACTGTTCGGCGTTGTCTCCTATGTTGTGGCTCAGCGCACGCGCGAAATCGGAATTCGCGTGGCGCTTGGCGCCCATAAAAGCCATGTGCTCCGGCTGATTGTTGGCCAGGGAATGGTCCCAACTCTCCTTGGTATGGCCATCGGCCTCGCCGCCTCGATAGCACTGACGCGGTTCCTGGCCAGCTTGCTCTACGGCGTGAAGCCTACAGATCCGTTCACATTCGTGGCAGTCTCGTTGATCCTGATATCTGTGGCGCTCGCGGCATGCTACATCCCCGCCCGCCGTGCCGCCAAAGTCGATCCCATGGTGGCCTTGCGGTACGAGTAGCAGCCGGTTTACCCGCCATTAGCGATTGGCGGATTGTGATTTGCGGTTGAAAAGCTGGCGGTCGAGGCCGAAAGCTGTTAACCAAATGGCCGGGAACTTACTGTTTTGGGGCGGAGCTTTAGTGACGACATTTATCATGGACCTCCACCCGGGGCCTTCCAGCCTCTGAAACAGATGGCCGGCGCTCTGGTGATTCTATCTTGTTCGGCCCGCTGCTAAAATGGGAGTCTAAACCCTTCGGGACCTAGGGCGATGCTGACTACCTTTACTGAAAAGTACGACGTGGTTGTTGTAGGCGCGGGACACGCCGGCGCGGAAGCCGCCATGGCCGCGGCGCGCATGGGGCTGAAGACCGCGCTCTGCACCATCAACCTCGACCTGATCTGCCAGATGTCGTGCAATCCGGCCGTGGGTGGCATTGCCAAGGGCCACCTGGTGCGCGAAGTGGACGCGCTGGGCGGCGTGATGGGCGAAGTGATCGACGCCGTGGGCATCCAGTTCCGTCTCCTGAACACCAGCCGCGGCCCAGCCGTATGGTCGCCGCGCGCCCAGGCCGACAAAAAGCTCTATCGCGTCAAAATGCGCCAGGTGCTCGAGCAGGAGCCGAACCTGCGGATCAAGCAGGCGGAGGTGATCGACCTGGTGCTGGAGGACTTGCACTCTCCATCACCTGCATCCGATGGCGGCGCTCCGCGGCAGCGCGTTCGCGGTGTTCTGCTGCGCGATGGCCGAACTATCGAGGCCGGGGCCGTAGTGGTCACTACGGGGACTTTCCTGAACGGCCTGATCCATTGCGGCGAGCAGAAATACGCGGCGGGGCGCTCCGGCGAACCGCCGGCCGTGATGCTGGGCGAAGCTCTGCGGCGCATGGGTTTTGAGGTGGGCCGCCTGAAGACTGGAACGCCGCCGCGCCTCGACCGCCGTACCATCGATTTCTCACAATTCAAAGTACAGCCCGGCGATCCCATCCCCACTCCCTTCAGCTTCCGCACTCATGCCATCACCCAGGAACAGACCGTCTGCTGGATCGCCGTGACCAATGACGAAACCCATCGGGTAATCCGCGAAAACATCCGCCGCTCGCCGCTCTATTCCGGGCAGATCGAGGGCATCGGCCCGCGCTATTGCCCTTCGATTGAAGACAAGATCGTGAAGTTTTCGGACAAGCCGCATCACCAGCTTTTCCTCGAGCCCGAAGGTCTGGATACCAACGAGATCTACGTGAACGGCATGTCAACCTCCATGCCTATTGACGTTCAGGTAGCGATGGTGAAGTCGATTCCGGGGCTCGAAAACGCGGAGATGATCCGGCCCGGCTACGCCATCGAGTATGACATGATCCAGCCGACGGAACTCCGGCCGTGGCTTGAAACCAAGAAGATCGAGAACCTGTTTCTGGCTGGGCAGATCAACGGCACCACCGGCTACGAAGAGGCCGCCTGCCAAGGCATCATGGCGGGCATCAATGCCGGGCTGCGCGTCCAGTGCCGCGAGCCGCTCGTGGTCGGGCGCACGCAGGGCTATACGGGAATTCTGATCGACGATCTGGTCAACAAGGGCGTGGATGAACCTTACCGCATGTTCACCTCGCGCGCCGAGTTTCGCTTGCACCTGCGTATCGACAACGCCGACGAGCGCCTGATGCCCATCGGCTACAAAGCCGGAACGATCAAGCAGAAGGGTTACTACGATTTTCTCCGTAAGCAACAGCGGATTTCCGCCGCTACGCGCCTGCTGTTGGAAACGCGGCTCGACCCGCAGTCAAGCGCCGGGCGCGAAATTTACACGCGGCTCGGCTTGATGTCGAACGGTCAGTTCAATGCCCCCTCGCCGCTCACCGGCGCGCAACTGCTGAAGCGTCCGGAACTGACGATTGACGATTTGATGGAATGGATCAACGACAGCCTGCGTCGGGCCGGCAGCGAACCCATCGCGACCCGCGACGGCGATGGATTGGAATCCTTAATGGCCCGTGAAGAAGCTCGCCGCATTGAGACCGATCTCAAGTATGAAGGTTACCTGGCCCAGCAGGAAAAGCACATCGAACACATGAAGCGTGCCGAGCAGCGCCGCATTCCGGAATGGTTTGACTACGGCAAAGTCTCAGGCCTCTCGCGCGAGGTCGTGGAAAAGTTCAACCGCGTCCGCCCGCTCACCCTCGGCCAGGCGCTGCGCATCCCCGGCGTCACTCCCGCGGCCGTTTCGCTAGTCAATGTCTATATCGAAATATTCCAGCGCCGCTCCGCAGAACAACACCAATCGTCGGCGTAATGCCGACGCCAACTTGGGAATCTTCGGTGTTTAGAGCATTCGAGTTTGACGGATGGCAAACTGCGCGCGCTGCTACCGCTTCGGCTGCCACTTGCGGAAGAAGGCCGCTATGTCCTGGTAAGGCATGGCGCGGGCGTTGGCAAATTGGCCCTGGCTCTGCGCGTAGAGCAGCTTTCCGTGCCGGTCCAGCACGGACAATGCAGGGATACCTTCATTGATGGGCACGCCGTATTTTTTCGCGACGTCGAGGTTCTTGTCATAGCGTCCGACGTCAACCTTGACCACCACAAAGTCTCGATCGATCAGGCGTGCCAGCTCCGGCTTATGCATCTGCGCATCCAGCGCATGACAGTCCGGTCACCAGTTGGCCCCGAAAATCAGCACGACATTCCGGCCGGTCTTCGATGCCTGCGCCATGGCGGCGGTAATGTCCCGGCGCGCATCGGCCTGCTCGTCATAAACCGGCTGGCTGGCAGACTTTGCAACGACAGTGCTCATCGCCAGCCCGCAAACGGCAAGGAGTACACTTCTGCGATTCATCAAGGTTCTCTGCCCTGTTTGCATCATGACTTAATCTTAGATTAAAAGCCCCATCCCGAACAGCATATTAGAGTCGCCCATGCAATCGGTCAATCAATAGCCAGTGGGAACGCAGGTGCAGGACAAGTTCCGCAAGAGGCGATGATGCCGGAAGAGAATGATCAACAGAAGACCGAGACCACAACGTAACCCGGATGCTCTTCGAGGAAACTCTCAAACGCGCCCAGGGAATCTACCTGAACCAGTTGTTCGAGCTGGAAGATTCCCAGGAAGGCCTGCGCGCCCTGCTGGAAAAACGGAAGCCGGTGTGGAAAAACCGATAGTGGGGCCTTCAACACCACGGGGCTCTTCAAAACCGCTGTTGTACCTCGATGATAATATCCCCTTTTGTCCTCGATAGAAAGGTCCCCTAATAAGACCTCTGGAAGGAGGTCAGATTGGGGCGATCAGCTAAGCGGGGAGTAGCCCATTTCGGCGGCAGGCGTTATAATGCAACACGCCGCTCGGGTGGAGTGCGTGTAAGCGTGGTCTGCGGGACGACAAAATGAACCTGATTCGCAAGGAGATCGAGAACCATTATTCGGAAGTGCAGGAGTCAGAGCGCCTGGCTTCGGGTGTTGGCGAACTGGAACGGCTTCGCACGGAGGCGATCCTGGCGGCACACCTGCCATCACCGCCTGCCGTAATCTACGATGTAGGTGGAGCCGCGGGAGTCTACGCGTTCCCGCTGGCGGAACGGGGATACACCGTCCATTTGATTGATCCGGTGGAGTTGCACCTGAAACAGGCCAAGTCGCGCGCGGCAGCCTCAGGCGTGGCGCTGGCATCGATCACCCGGGGTGATGCGCTGCTGCTGGGAGCAAATTCCCAGTCGGCCGACGCAGTGCTCCTCTTCGGGCCTGTCTATCATCTCATCGACAAAGCGGAGCGACATGAGGCTCTTCGTGAAGCTTTCCGCATTCTCAAACCTGGCGGAGTTATGTTCGCCGCCGCCGTCTCTCGCTTCGCCTCTCTTATCGACGGATACGTCGAGGGCTTTTTGCAGGACCCGGAATTTCGGCAGATTGTTACCGCAGACCTTGCCTCTGGCCAGCATCGTAATCCGACAGGCAATCCTGCCTATTTCACTACTTCTTATTTCCATCGCCCGGAGGAGTTGGCGGCTGAGGTCTCGGAAGCCGGCTTTCAAAACACCCGAGTGCTCGCCGTCGAGGGTCCTGTGTGGAGCGCGGCTCGATTCAATAAGACGTGGAAAGACGAAATCCAGCGCAAGACCCTCATGGAGTTCCTGGCGATGGTTGAGCAGGAGCCTTCCATTCGAGGAGCCAGCGCCCACTTTGTTGCCGTTGCCCAGCGCCCGAGGTTGGACGGAATGGGCGCCCGGTAACCAGAGCTTCATCGCTGCCGGCAGATTCTCCAACCGCCATCTACCAGTCGCGAGCCGCCCATCAAAGACGATGACAGAGATGCGTCTGCGATTCCGCGGAGGCCAGCTTGCATCAAATCAGCGCCTGAAGTTGCCGTTGATATTCTGGCCATTCAGACGCCCGGCTACGCTGATGGATTCAACTTCATTTCGGTCATCGTTAAGCCTGAAAATGGCCCGCCCGCTGGCTGGTCCGCGGTCGGAACGCTCGATCTGCATCACGTACTCACGGTCGCCGCTCTGCTGCCGAATCCGGCCGTAAAAGTTGATCCTGAAATCATGCTCGCCGCTCAGGGATACTGTGACCTGCTGGCCGCTGGTGTCTACCCAGCCGCGTGTGATGCGAACTGAATTGCCGGCACCCTTGAAGCCACCCTGCCCGGAGGTGTTGACGTTGACGCTAGGATAATCCACTGAGGAGCGCTGGTTTGGTTGGCCGGGATTTCCCGCACCGCTGCCAAAACGGGAGTGATAGCCGGAATTCCCGTTATATTGCCCCGAGGCAGCGCGAACCAGTTCGCCCGTGGCAGTGTTGAACTCACAGTAGCCGCTATTGTCACGGCCGCGCCGCGTGCTCCAGTTCACGATGCGATTTCTGTTGGCTGTGTAAGGCCCAAGCTGCGCAGACACATCCAACCGCGAAATATTCAACTGGGTAGCCACGGCTTGCTGGCATTCCGGGACATATCCATATTGGGAAAGACCTAAGCTGGGCAATACCAAGCTTGAAAATAACGTCATGCAACCTAAAGCTATCAGTCTCATTCGACGCCTCCACAACAGCCACTGGTAACATGGAAGCTCGGATAAGTAAAGAAACTTTTGTCGTCGCCACTCGGCATCCCGCCCCGCATCAGCGCTTCACATCTTTGCGCCAGCCAAAGCTGTTGGGAGCTCCGGTGGGGTGTACGAACCAGTGCGCCGGCTTCACTTTGCAACCTTTAGCTTGGGTAAAGCTGGTGACCTTGCCGCCCTGCGCTTCCAGCTCCGCCTTGTAACAGTCGCCCAGCGAATCGGTAAACGCAAAGACCTGCTTGCTGGTCTGGTTTCGATTGCCGGAGAGCCCCGCGTGCCCGGCATCGAAATTGAAGTTCGCCTCATCGCTGGCATCGCGCGTGTTGTTCATGCCGGCGGTATAGGGCGGAAGTCCGGCCTCGCGCTGCTCGATGTGCTTGTTGTAGACCTGGTGCAGATGGACCGTCTGGCTGCGGCTGTGGTCGGAACTGGAACGGCGAAGCACGTTTGAGGTAAGAGAATAGTCGAGCGATCTCGTGAACGCGCGCCCGGCGGAATCTCCGCCGCTGCTCGTACTCGATCCCGCAACGCGGCCCGATTGCTCCGTGATGTGCCGCGTGCTCTGCGGACCCACGGCCGAGAACTTCTGATTGTTGTTAAAAGCAAGGTGCTGCTCCACTCGCGTATCAATACGTCCCGTGGGAGTGTTCACGTAACCCTCAATCACGTAGCTCTGGTCGGCGCGCGTCACCACATCTCCGTCCAGCTTGCTGGGAGGCGCGCCCAGCGAGCTGGTGACCGTGGGCTCGAGCGACGCGCCCTTCAGCGTATTGCGGGTGACGGCGCCGCCGGTGTGCTCGGCTTTCGCATTGCGATAGACCAGCAGCGCCGCGCCTACCGAGAAGTAGTGGTTTGACCCCAGCACACGCACCGCCACCGAATGCTCCGCTCCATCGCTGACAAGCCCGGCGAATGGAGTCAGATCAACCCGGTAAGCAATAAAATTCAGGGTCTGGACGCCCGGGGTTGGCCGCCACAGGTAAGGATCGATCCCACCGGTGTAAACCCACGGAAAGATCGGAGCGAGTCCCGCCGGCTGGCCGTCCACCAGCACTTCCACCTCACGGTAGCTGCCGCCGCTGCAGGCGCGCGGACGCCGGGGCGCGCCCTTATATCCGCGCCTCATGGCAAAGGCCATGGCTTGCTGGATGTATTTGTCGGGCAGGCAGGTGTACCAGAACTCGTCGTGGAACTGGCTTTGCGCGAACTCGTCCAGGTAGATGCGCTCAGTATTGCGCGGGAACTTGATCTTGCGTGCAAGCTGGTCTTCGCCGGTTTGCAGGTTGGCGGGTTCGTTGGTTGCGTTCACCGCATAAACAGCATCAGGCGTGCGCGGCGCGGGGTGATCGGCGTCGGCGGGATAGAAAAGAATACGCGCGCTCGCGTGAATCACGCTGGCCCGTCTCGGATCAGTCCAATTGTTGATGAGCGCCGCCCCCTTGCCAGGCGAGTGCAGCAGGCTGCAATAATCAGTCAGGTCGCGTTCGATTTGCCAATGGGGGCCCAAGTCGGGCGAAGGCTCCTGCGTTGTTCCGAAGTAGATGCTGACACCGTTGAGCCAGATGGAAGCCGTACGATCATACTGATGGCCCGGGTCGACGGAGAAATCCGCCTGGAGCACCACCTTCGCCCACGGCGTTTTGCAGTTGGCGGGCGGCTCGTAACTGAACGTGTGCGGCACGGAATCCATCCGCGTGTTCTCCCCGGCCGGGCCGAAATCCTCTTTGGGGAATAACTGAACCACACAGGGCTTGGTGGACGGCGCGGGGAGCGCCGGGTCAGCAATGGACACATTCTGCGAACCAACACTCGGCTTGCTCTGCGCGCCGAGAGCGCGGCCCGCAGGCAAAATGATGGCGACAACGGCCAGCCAGGCGAAGGCCGGCCTGCCATGAAAATTCTGGCACATGCGACATACTCCCTTCAGCAATGGCTGCGGAGTGTTTCGGTCCCTCAGCTTTCGCACTCATCGGGCGAAGGTGGCGTTCTCTTCAACCGGTGTATTCAATTTCGTTTGCACGTCGGCAGCCAGGCCCGTACATTCAAACACGCAGAGAATGCCCCGTCCACAAAAAATTGCCGCAGCGTCCCAATCAGTCCGCGCCGGAATTTGCTCTTGCCTTTTTAAAATTCGTGGTGTATCAACTTGGGTATTGTTGGAGCCGATGGCGTGCTCCCAGGCGTAGAGAATAGCGCACCCTCCCGTTAAGGTTTCCGAATTTCGAACCTACACGTTGAGCCACATATTGAAAGGGCCGTTAATCTAATGAATTGGTTTGACCATTCGATTCTGCACTTCCTCAACTCTTTTGCCGGTCGCTCCTGGATCGCAGATGCTACCTTGGTGCAGATCGCCGACAACAACTTCCTGGTCGGCGCGGTTCTGATGGCCATGTTTTGGTGGGCCTGGATCACTTACGGGAAGAAGGGCTCTGCCAAAAGAGAGATCCTGGCCGCCAATCTCGGGATGTGCGCCGTGGCGGTGGACCTGGCAAGGGTACTTGCTTTAGCTCTTCCCTACCGGGAGAGGCCAATACGCAGTCCACTGTTGCATTTCAATTACCCGTTCACAGCCGATCCCGAATCCCTGATTCACTGGAGTTCGTTTCCAAGCGATCATGCGGTGCTGGACTTCTGCATCGCCACGGGCCTATGGATGGTCTCCAGGCGCCTTGGCATTCTGGCCATCTCTTATGCTTTGCTCACCAATGCTCCGAGGATCTACGCGGGCACGCATTTCCCCACAGATGTCATCGCCGGTGCGGCCCTGGGAGCTGCGATGGCTCCTCTGTGCGACACGACAATCATCAGGGGTGCCGCTGCCTTGGAGTTCCTCGACCGTTATCCGGCTTTACTCTTCGCCCTGCTTTATGCCTGGACCTTTGAAATCGCGGAAATGTTCAATTCACTTCGCACATCGCCGTGTTGGGCGCAAAGACGATAATGCAGTTTTCTGCTGCGCAGGTGAACGCCGTCGGAATCCCGCTTTTGATTGTGCTCGTCGCCCTGCTGGGCTGGCTGAATCGGAAGACACCAGGTAGTCCCGAGCCCCAGGTCCCGCCGCTCTCCTTTGGAGCAGACGATTAAGCAACGCACTTGCTCGCCCTTTCCAAACCCGCCGCCGAGCGGCATGCCGGCGTCGTTGGTCGTGCTCCTGTCGTGAGTGCGGCGGTCAAGGCCAGGCTGCGCTTCGCCGGTAGTAGGCATCAGTTCCCGGCTGGTTGGGATGCAGCAACGGGCGGCGGCGCCAATTTGGGAATCAAAAATTCCTGGATCACATTGATGATTGCGTCCGAGCCGAGTCCGATCAGCGCATTCTCGACCGTCAACTTCACTCCACTGCGATTCTGCTCCGGGTAATAAAGATTAGAGATGCTGCCCGCTGCCAAGCTTCCAACAAAAGACGAGTACGCGGGCTGCCAGCGTCCGTTGTCGCCCTTGCAGATAACCGCCCTTGTGACGGCATACAGAAATCTGGATTGCCAGCTTCCGGTCCCCTTGTAGAAGTAGCGCGGATCCTGCTTCAGCAGCGATGGCAGTATGGCATTTCCGATCATCGTACCGATGGCGTCATCAGCATAGGCCGCTCCGAAGCGCTTGGCGTAACCTTGTGCGCCTTGCCCGAACTCGCTATAACGGTTCGCATCCTGCTCAACTCCCGCCACGGCCGCAGTTATCCCAATATTCACCGGATCGAGAAGTGTTTTTGCGGCGAGCCGGAATTTTTGCCTGCGGCTTAGAGGAGCAGTGTCCTTGAAGTATGACACATAAAAATTGGGGAAGATGGCAAGCACGCGCTGCTTCTCTTCGATCTCCAGTTGGTATTTCGCCATTTCGGCTGGCGGCGGCGTCACTTTGACTTCAGTCACAACAGCGGGCAAGCCCAGCACAATCCGCGGGACGGTATACACTTCTCCAGCGTGCAGGCTTCCAGACACAGTCTGTGAGGTGAACCCCGTAGCGGTGATCGTGAGCTCGAAAGGCCCCGACGCAAGTCCGGAAAACGAGAACGCCCCGTTGCCGTCACAAGTTGCCTGCCCCGTCAGGCCTTGATCTACAAGCGTAAGTCTCACCTGAGCGCCGGCCACGCCCCGTCCGCTCTCGTCAGTTACGGTTCCTTCGATCCTCCCGGTCAAGCCCTCGATGGTCTGCGGAACCGTTGATGCCGATTGCTCAGGCGTCGCTGGCAGTGTCTTCGGTGCTTGTGGAGCGGCCGCTGGCTGCTGGGAAATCGCTGCTGCTGAAAACCCGCAAGTCAAAGCCCAGAGGCTCAGCCAGGTAAGGAGATGGCCGGCAGAGCAGGACCTCCACCGGTGGCGGGGCAGGACGCGCTTCATGGTATTCTTAGGCCTGAAACTCACAGCGGCTCCGTGGCCGTCCCTCTCTCCACCCCCGGGCGAGTGAGAGCAGAGTCCCCTTCGTCTAATCCTAACATCTTCAGCTTAGATGCCAGCCGTTTCATAACTGTTTCCATCGAGCGCAGTTAAACCTGGTGTACTCTCCAACCAAAACGCGATGGACAATTTTTCAACAGTTTCTGCTAAACTTTGGGTCGCCCGCCAGGCGGCCACGGCAAAATAGCCGCGCCGCATCAACACAGGGGAAAGCGGTCACGGCACAGAGGAGGCCAGGGTTCCCTAGACGCCGGCAGCCCCAACCATAAGGGGATGCACACTAGATGGGAGGACGGAAAGATCTGCCATCCCGAGCAAGTGGTTCGGCGAGAGGAAGTCTTATGACCATGAAAACGTTCCGGAGCGCAGGTTGCGCACTTGGCATTGCAATCCTTCTTTGGCTAACGCTGCCATCATCCCGGGTCCGTGCCGCCGATGACGAGCCCGATGTCCATCAGATTTTCACCAAGATGGAGGTAATGATTCCCATGCGCGACGGAGTTCGCCTGCACACGGAAATCTACGTGCCGAGAGACGCCATGGCGCCGCTCCCGTTTATTTTTGAGCGCACGCCGTACGGCCTGAATGACGATGACCAGGGTTACAGCCGAAAGCTCGAAGGTTACACGGAGCTCATCCACGACGGCTACATCTTTGTATTCCAGGACATTCGCGGGCGGTACAAATCCGAGGGCCAATTTGTCATGATGCGCCCGCCGCGCGACCGCAGCGATCCCAAAGCCATCGACGAAAGCACGGACACTTACGACACCATCGACTGGCTGCTGAAGCACGTTTCCAACAACAATGGCCGCGTGGGCATTCTGGGCGTCTCCTACGGCGGATGGCTTACCACCATGGCGCTGATCGATCCGCACCCGGCGCTCAAGGCTGTCTCTGAACAAGCTTCGCCCGCCGACATGTTTCTGGGCGACGATTTTCATCACAACGGCGCCTTCCGCTTAAGTTACGGATTTTTCTACGCTGCCATGATGGAGACGGGCAAGACCAACTTCCACTTCAACTTTGATCGCCACGATGTCTACGAGTGGTACCTGCTGGACCTCGGTCCGCTTTCCAACGCCAACCCCAAATACCTGCACGACTCGATTCCCACCTGGAACGACTATGTCGCGCATCCCAACTACGACCAGTTCTGGCAGAGACAGGCGGTGACGCCGTACGTCGCCAAATTGAACCTGACGGTCCCCAACCTCAACGTCACCGGCTGGTGGGACCAGGAAGATTTCTACGGTGCCGTCACCATTTATGAAGCGCTCGAGAAGCACGACACCAACCACCTCAACTATCTGGTTGCGGGTCCATGGAACCACGGCGGTTGGTCGCACGGCGCCGGGCACACTCTGGGTCCGCTTGATTTTAGCAGCGACACCAGCCGGTATTTTCGCGAGAAAGTCGAGGCGGCGTGGTTCGCGCATTGGCTGAAAGATCAAGGTCCACTGCCCTTCAAGGAAGCGTTGACTTTTCAGACCGGCTCGAACCAGTGGCAGGCCTATAACCATTGGCCGCCCGCCCAAAATGTCACAGACCGCAAGCTGTATGTCCACTCCGGCAGAGAGTTGTCATTCGATCCGCCCGGCAACGGTGACGAAAACCCCGGCTTCGACAGCTACATCTCCGATCCCGCGAATCCAGTGCCCTACCGAGCCCGCCCCATGGACCCCACCTACCCTTGCGGTGACTGGTGTACGTGGCTATTGCAGGACCAGCGCTTTGCCAGCTTCCGCCCTGACACGCTCACCTGGGAGAGCAAGCCTCTTACCCAGGACATTTCCGTGGCAGGAGACATTGTGGCTCACCTCTTCATCTCCACCACGGGCAGGGATAGTGACTACGTCGTCAAGCTGATCGATGTGTATCCGGAAGATTATCCGAAAGACGCTAAACTGGACGGGTATCAATTGATGATCGCAAATGACGTTTTCCGCGCCCGCTTCCGCAACAGCTTCGTCCACCCCGAACCCATGACGCCCAACCAGGTCACACCCATTACCATCGATCTCCACACCAATAATCACCGGTTTCTGAAAGGCCACCGCATCATGGTGCAGGTTCAGAGCACCTGGTTCCCGGTGATTGACCGCAACCCTCAGACCTGGGTGCCCAACATCTTCAAGGCTACGGCCGGCGATTTCCAAAAGGCCACCGAGCGCGTCTATCACACCAGCCGCTACCCAACACACATTGAGGTTCCGGTGGTTGGACCGTGAGAAAACATCAGTTGAAAAGCAATTTGCACCCCCATCGTTCCGATCACGCGAAGCGGCAGAGGAATCTGCTTTGGACCTGTACAGAGAAAGCAGCGGGTTCCTTGGGGCCGATTAACAACATCGGCCCTGGGAATAATGGCGACGACGTTTTTCAGTATTACGAGCGCCGCCCCCTTGATTGAATGAGATAAATAGAATGGTCGGAGGGGCCGAGGGCAGTCACAAACGCACTCACGGGAGTGTGAAAGTCAAAGACACCTGGCTCCTCCGGGAATACTAGGCACTTTGTCACACGGCGTCATTAACTGTCAAATAAATTTGGCCCGGCAATCGCCCAGGGCTCCGGGCAGTATCGCCAGCCGTCAAACCGGCAGCGACGCAAAGCGTCACGGAAGCTCAGGACTGGCGAATGGAAGCTGAGTGTGGGTAAGGTTTAAGAGCGGCGTCAGGCGCGCGGGCGGAAATTCTAAACAGAGTTGTGGCCCGGCGGCGCTAGCAGGGCCGCGTTTCCCACGCAGATGCTAAGCGGTAACCGGCAAGCCCGAGGTGGCACCCCGGAAGCCCGCTAAAGAGATATCTTTCCACCAGGGGCGCTGTTTCGGGGCCATCGACCTCGGCGACAATCGTCAGCATCCTTCCCGTCATGCTGGACTGGATTTTACCAACCCCATGAACATCACCCCTGGGCATCTCCCCCGGGCACTGCATATCTAGAATCACAGCGTCATACTGCTCGCGCTCCGCAATAGCCGCCACGGCACGCCCCCCTCCGTCCTCCGGATTCTCCAGAGCGAGATTTCTCATGAGGTAGAAAAGGTTTCGGATGGAAACATCATCGGTCAGAACCAGTACCTCGCGGTGCAGCGGTGCGCAAGCCATAACACGTTCCTTTCACAGCCGGATTGGACCCGGAATTGAAAGCCGGCCCGGGCAACCGGACCGGCGCTCAATCTAATTCCGCCAGCTCCAAATGCAAAGGGGCTGGCAATCTCGATGCAGCGATTCGGCCGCAGCGAACGCGCCGGACATCTCCTGAACCGTGTCTGGCGTCCGGTCCCATCTCGCTCGCTCTGCGTTCCAAATCCCCTCCCTTACTGCATCGGAGCCCATTCTAAGGGTGCGGCTGCCACCAGGCAATGTAACTTTAGTGCTAAAACTTGCAGAGCAGCCTCCCGGATATCCAGAAAATCTCTGGTGACAATGAGTCCCTCTCCCGCTGTCCCCAAAAGACAGCCGAAGCCAGGAAACAGTCGCGATGTGAACCGGAATTTGAGCTATGCGAACCGCCGCGGCTGGGGCGATTGGTAGCGATGGCTGATCAGCCAGACAAGCGCCGCAGGCAGGCCATTGAGGATGTATCGCTCGAGCAGATCAAGACTCTTTGGACCGTTCACCTCAACCACCACAACCAGCAGCTTTCCTACCCGTCCCGCCCGGATTTCGCCGATGCCGCGTATCTCCTCCGCTCGCCGCCGGTTCGAGTCCCGCAGGTCAAGAACCACGGCATCAAACTGCCTTTGATACAGCATGGCCATCAACAGTTCGCCGCTCTCACTAAGCGTGCGTTCGCGATCGAGGCTTTCCAGCAGAACCTTCAGGTTGCGGACGGAAGACCCGTCATTGAGAACCAGAACTTTGCGGTGTCGTGATACGGGAACCATGCTCGACCCCTTTTAATCTCCTGCAAGTTTCAGGCTTCAATATTGGCCTGAATGGTGGACAACGAAGTGACGGTGAATCTCTCCCCTAGACTGTTCGCAAAGTACTCCAGGACCGAGGCCAGTCTCAACACCGCCTCCCGCTCTCCAAGGCTCAGGGCGTGGCGGATGGCCAGGCTGAAGAGCAATACACGGAAATAAATGCCCAGGAGCCTTTCGGCGCGCGCAAGGCCCTGCCGCGAGGGGTCACCATTCTTCAGCAGATACTCCAGGGTGGTGAAGTCGCACTTGAGCGCAAATCGCGCCTGCGCGTACTCGATCGGGTTCTTTGAGGAAACGGAATCGCGAAGCTGCGGGTATTCCAGCCGAAAGACTTCGATGATCTGCCTGAAGTACGCCTGGCTGAACTCGCGCCGCAGTACTTTCTCGCAGATGGTCTGGACGTAGAACAGGAACAGAGCGCTGGCTGTTACCAGCACCAGAACGGACATTACCACTTTCCCCTCCCCCTGGGCAACGCACCGGCACTCGTCGCCTATGAACTATTCTCAGCCTGAGAGGTGCATCTGACAATCTGACTTTGGTTCCCGGCGTTATCCACAAAAAGTTCTATTGGAGCTTCCATCACCCGCCCCTCAAGCGCCGTCTCCTTGCTTCTTTCTCCTCTTTCCTTTCCTTGCTCATTGCTCCTGGCCTCCTGGCTTCTGACTTCTAGCTTCTGACTTCTGGCTCCTTGCTTCTGGCTCCTGGCTTCTGGCTCCTGGCTCCTCTCTTCGTCTTTAGGAGGTCGGAGCTTCAGCTCCGACATTCGCGCCGCCCCTTCCGCCCTGCGGGCTTTCAGCCCCTGAAAACGGTTTTCCACCGATTTACGGCCTATCTCCTTGCCGATTTGGGCTTGACTTTTGTCGGCTAGCGTAGTAGTCTTTTCATGGGCCTTGCGGACGGGCCGCGTATAGCGCAGGCCCAGCGGATTGGCGCTTCTTGTGGCGGGCTCGACACCCACAATATATAGTTCCAATTCAGCTCTATGCATTGAAATGCTGACCGGCAGCGCCGAAGGGCTCGGTTCGGTGGTCAACATCGCAGGCGTGATTGTCTCGGTAATCTTCACGCAGAGCGATGCGGGGCCGGCGGTGCGCGCCCCCCACACGAAGCCAAAGGTAGTGCCTCAGCGAACCAAAGGGCTCCGCGAACGGGTAAGGCATGCTTCGACCTATATTTAGCCGAGGCCAGCCGAGTGCGAGGAAAAGCACATTAAATCCGTGGACTACGACGCGTGTATGAAAATCGATGAGCGCTGAATGCAAGGTTTGCCACCGATACCCAGCAAGTAGGAGGTAGCCGTGTCTGATATTGAGCGGTTAAAACGTATAATTCGCGAGAGTGGTGAGCTGTCAAGAACAGGAGAGGATAAGAGGGCACTCAAACTGCTAGATGACTCAATCGCGCAAGCGATCCAGGAAAGCAATGTGGCATGGGTTCGTACGTTGTGCCGTCATGCCGCAGTGCTATGTGATCACGCAGGAGAACTCGATTTGGTGAGGCGCTATAGGGAGCGCATTCTGGCCTATAGCCCAGATGACACCCTGTCCCTCTATGCTCTGGCTGACGTTTCCTTTCGTCAAGGCAGACCGGACGAGGCCAATGATTACGCAGCCGATTGTTACCAGATATGCAGCCGACGAGGCACCAAGGAAGACAGGGCCCTTATTGAGGTGCTCCTCAAACAGTGGCCGGAACTTGAAAGGTCCACGAGCTGATCCGCGGGTAGCACATCAATCGGGGCTGGCGCAGCGGGTGGCCGCGGTCAGTGTTATTCTGAGCGTGGGTTCTTCGCAAGGCGGAATACCCACGGACAAGAAGGCATTGTCCGTAGCTACCAAACCGTGTGAATTTGGCGTAGATTAGTGCCCCATGTCGAGTCGAATTTGCACCCCTGCGTACGACGGGTCCATCTTTTATGTGACGGTCAACTTGTTCGGTTCAGTCGTTCGATGCGCCCGAATACCGGACGATGATCGATGTCCTGGCGGGCTCGCAAGCAAGGTCTACGGTTGCCCGATCAAAATTGATTACGTGCGGCTCCCGAAGGGATATCGCGGATAAAAACCCCACGGTCAGAACAGCACTGACCGTGGCCACCCGCTTTGGCCTTCTCAAGCTTGGACATGCAGCCCTCTTACGTAGGATCCTGAAGTCGCCGCTATATACAGGCGGTCTTATCATGATCAACACAACATCTTGGGCTGAGCCCACATTTAGCGCGTACGGACCATCGGCCGAGCGCCGAGGCCGCTCATTGCGGTCTTCCCACTTGCCACTCGCGTTAACTCACATTATAATGCCGTGAACATAGGGTAAATAAGGGGGCGGCGAAAATGATAGCTCAATTTCACTGGACTCTGGCCGATTACGTTTCCGCGCAGAAGATCTGGCTGCGACGCCATCCCTGGACCCACTTACGAGCATATTGGTTTCCGGTGGCCGTCGCGGCGCTTTCGGCTGCCATTATAGTATTCGAACCTGAAGCGGTCCTCAGAGGCATGGTGGGCATCGCCCTGGCTTTGCTCCTCTTTGCTTTCAGCGCCCTCCTGACGCGATGGCGCTGGCGACGGCATTTTAAGCAAACACCCCTGTGGCACGACGCCGTCACTGCCAAAGTTGACCAGCATGGAGTCACCTTGCAGAGCCAGAGCTATGACGTCCATCATTCCTGGGGTGAATGCTCGGACATTTACGAGGCCGAGGGAGTTATTATCTT
>DASUJZ010000044.1:0-45093 GCA_036278995.1 Terriglobia bacterium
TCGAAGTAGCGGCTTTCGTTGAAAATCCCTGTATCCATCAACTCAAACTCAGGATCGCGGCGGCTGCGCTTGCGGTTCTCGTCCACCAGTTGCTTGTAAGGAAACTCCTGCTGCGGATATTTGTAGAGAAATTTCATGTAGGAGTGCGTGGGAGTGGAGTCAAGATAAAAGTAGTATTCCTTGACGTCTTCACCGTGGTTACCTTCGTTTCCCGTCAGACCAAACAGGCGCTCTTTCAGAATGGGATCGCGGCCATTCCAGAAGGCGAAGGCCAGGCAGATGTATTGGTGTCGATCGCAGATGCCGCCGATGCCGTCCTCGCCCCAGCGATAAGCCCGGCTGCGCGCGTGGTCGTGCGGCAGGTACTCCCACGCCGTCCCGTTGGCGCTGTAATCCTCCCGCACCGTTCCCCACTCCCGCTCTGAGAGATAAGGCCCCCAGCGGGTCCAGTAGCGTTCCCGCTGGCGCGATTCTTCGATTCGCTTTTCTTCTGCTGTCATAGGGGAATTCTATCTTATGGCGCAGGTTTCGCGCCGTGATTCGCCGACGCTCATTGACTCTGACCTCCGGCGGTGCTACAAGCAATAGATAGAGTAAAAAAAGAGGGCAACGGAGACGGTTTTCGGCAACCCCTGATCTGCAAGCTCTCCAGCCGAGCAGGGACGTCGCAACCTGCTCCGTCGCGCTGCCAGAGGACCTGACGATGAAACGGCGAGATTTCCTGAAGCAAAGCACAGCAGCGGCGGCAGGGCTGGCGGCCGCCGAAACTTTATTGCAGCCACTTGACGCCAAAAAAACGGGTGCGGCCGCTGGAAGGACGATCCCCCACCGCCCGCTCGGCAAAACCGGAGAGCATCTTTCCATCGTCGCCATGGGCGGGATCGTAGTGATGGATGTCAGCCAGCCCTTCGCCAACAAGATTGTTGCTGAAGCCGTCGATCGGGGCATCAACTACATCGACATTGCACCATCCTACGGCAATGCGCAGGAGCGCCTGGGCCCCGCGCTCAAGCCTTACCGCAATCGCGTCTTCCTGGCATGCAAGGAGCTGGCGCGCGACAAAGCGGGCGCCCAGAAGGAACTTGATGGGTCTCTGAGGCAGCTTCAGACCGACCATGTTGATCTCTACCAGCTTCACGCTCTGACCAAGGTGGAAGAAGTGCACAAGGCGCTCGGTCCGGGCGGCGCCATCGAGGCTTTTGTGGCGGCCAAAAAAGCCGGCAAGGTGCGATTCCTCGGCTTTTCTGCCCACTCGGCTGAGGCTGCGCTCACCGCCATGGACCAGTTCGATTTTGACACAGTGCTCTTCCCTATCAACTTTGTCATGTACTCGCAGGCCAATTTCGGACCTCAAATCGTCCAGCGCGCCCGCGAAAAGCAGATGGGCATGCTGGCCATCAAAGCGATGGCAAAAACCGTGTGGCTGGCCTCCGAAAAGAAACATCATCCTTACGATAAGTGCTGGTACAAGCCGGCCGCGCTGCCACAACAGGCGGAGCTGGCACTCCGCTGGACGCTCTCGCAGCCCGTCACGGCGGCGATCCCACCGGGCGACATCAACTACTTCCGGCTGGCCATGGATGTGGCCGAGCGCTTCAGTCCGGTGAATGAGTCGGAAACCAAGACACTGATGGCCCAGGCCAAAGGGCTTGAGCCGCTGTTCCCCCGACGCTCCGCATAGCGGCGGAGCCGCCCCCAGCCGGCCCGCGGATGCCAGAAAAGGCCCTGTAAAATGCCTGATAATTTTCTTGACCTGCGAATCGTTCCATGATAATCGTGAGCTTCACAGGTGTATGTACCCATATTTTTTCTTGGCATAGGTGGGTTTATTCGGGAGCGCCGGATTAGGAAATTATTTGCTCTTCGGGCAATCGCCCATGCTCTTTGACGCAGCGATTAACGCTGCTCTTTTGTCGGTCTTGCACTAGTCCCTTCTCAGGCAATGCGATTCCGGGCCCTTGAATCAGCGGTGAAAAGTGCTGCGGGTCGGGTTATACGGATTGCTGTGCCTATAGGTCAATTCACTAAAGAGCTTCGGAGTTCTTCAACGGCATTGGACGGAGAGTTCGTGAGTAAGGCATTGCCGGATGGGCAAGTGCCGAGGGAGGCATCTATGAAGAAATTGGTTTTGTTGTGCGCGCTTTGCTTCGCGTTTTTTCCCGCTCATTTGATGCAAGGAGCCGAGCCGACAGGAAGCATCAGCGGAACAGTCGTTGATCCCAGTGGAGCGGCAGTACCCGGCGCCAAAATCATCGCGACCAATGTTGACACGGGTGTGACACGGCAGACAACGACCTCCGGCGATGGAAGCTATGCGCTTCTGGGGCTGCGGGTGGGATCGTATTCCATTACGGTTGAAGCCAGCGGTTTTCAGCGCTCCGTTCAAACCGGTATCAACGTGAAAGCTGACCAATCCCTTACGCTGCCGATCAGTCTGGTGCTCGGCGCAACTACGCAGTCGGTAACAGTTGAGGGCAATACTGCGCTGGTGCAGACTCAGCAGGCAACGCTCGCGCGTGGAATCTCTACGCAAGAGGTTGGCAACCTTCCGCTCCAGGGGCGGCTTACGGCGCAACTCGTAACCCTTTCTCCGGGCATGGTGAGTCTGGGCAGCAAGACTGTGAACGAGGGAGCAAACTCCAGCACTGACACCAACGCACGCGGGTCAGGAGACTCATTCCAGGGCGTGACGTATCCTGGAGCGCAAGCGGTAGCGGGCAACGGCGCTCGCGCTGATTCCGTTGAATACAATCTGGACGGCGCCAGCAATCAGGACACGTATACCAATGTTAACGATCCTTATCCGAATCCGGATGCGGTTCAGGAAATCAGCGTGCAGACCAACTCTTACAGCGCGCAGTACGGACGGGGAGCAGGAGGCGTGGTCAATGTCGTCACCAAATCCGGAACCAACCAGTTCCACGGCAGTGCGTTTGATTATCTTCGCAACGGGGCCTTGAACGCGCGCAACTTCTTCAACCCGGGCCGCGATCTGCTCAAACGGAATCAGTTCGGAGGCACGCTCGGCGGGCCCATCATCCATGACAAGGTTTTCTTTTTCGGCAGTTATCAGGGAACCATCATCCGGAGCGAATCCTTCGGGAACTCGGTCAATTTGCCTAGCCAGGCATTTGCCCATGGCGATTTCTCTTCCCTGCTCCCGGATACGCAATTGGTCAATCCGTTCACGGGCGATCCCATCCCAGGCAATATGATCACGCCGGACATGATGGACACCGCTGCCACCAACCTGCTGGCCAAGATTCCTCTCTCGACGGCAGGCGGGGTCACCGTCCTGCCGCGCTCGCCGGTGCGTCAGAGCGAACATGAGGCAATGGGCCGTGTCGACTACAATCTGTCCGACAGAAACCACTTGTACGGACGTTACTTCTTTACGCGCTATTTGAACGATGCCTTTATCGGAAAGCAGAACCCTTTGCAATCCTCTTCGGGATTCGAAGACCGTGTTCAGGACATTGGGGTGAGTGACACTTTCAATTTCACGTCGTCGCTGGTCAATATCTTCACGTTTGCCTACACGCGCAACCATAGTACGATTCTGCCCGGCACACCGTTTAGCTTGGCGGATATCGGCTCCCTTGTTTCGGTTACAAATCCGCCGGAACTGCGACTGAACGTCAGCGGCTTCTTCAGCATGAGCACGGGCGCCCCTGGTCAATTCGACCGGGACAATTTCCGGTTTACCGATGATATGAACTGGGTGCGCGGGCGCCACATTGTCATTTTCGGCGGAGATTTTCTGCGGCCATCCGTGGTCCTCAACAACGACTACAAACAGAACCCGCGCCTCACTTTCCGTTCTCACAGCGGTAATGCTTTTGCCGACTACCTGCTGGGATACGTCGACAACTTCCAGCAGGGTGGCGGGGAGTTCGGGTCGCACCGAGCGAATCTCGTCAGTATGTACGTTCAGGACAATTACCAATTCCGGCCGAATCTGACCCTTAATCTCGGATTGCGCTGGGACCCTTTTCCGGGTTACACCGACTCTCTGGGCAGGACGGAATGCTTCCGGCCCGGGCGGCAATCGACACGATTCCCAAGCGCGCCTCCGGGATACATTTTCGCGGGGGATTCTGGATGTCCAGATTCAGGTTTTGACACGACGTGGGCGAATTTTGCTCCGCGCTTCGGATTCGCCTACAGCATGGGGGCTCATCGCAACACTGTCATCCGGGGCGGATACGGATTGTTCTATCAGGCTCCCTTCCTTGAGTCCTTCAACCACATGGTGGACAGCGCCCCTTTCAGCCCGCAATATCTATTCCGGGGAGTTTCCTTCACTGACCCGTACGGCTCCGAAGGTATTCAGAATCCATTTCCCGCCCAGTACGCCCCGAAGGTTCCAAGTGCCACCGACGCGTTCTTTCCCAGCCCGCTCGATCTGGCTGTGTCCTTTGCGCCAGATTGGAAGCCGGCAAACATGATGCAGTGGAACCTGACGGTGGAGCACCAGTTTGCAGGGAATTTCCTGGCGCGGGGGAGCTACGTTGGCTCCAAGGGAACGCACCTTTCCTACAACACCGATGTTAACGCTCCGCTTCCCAGCCCCACGGCGACAGCGGACGATGAGGACGCGCGCCGTCCCTATCAGGCTTACGGGCAAATCACCATGGACATCGCAGGAGCTAACTCAAACTATAGCTCGCTTCAACTCGCTCTCCAGAAGCGCTTCTCGCACGGTTTGCTCCTCGACGCCAATTACACCTGGGGCAAGAGCATGGACTGGGCTTCCAGCACCAGCGACATGGATACGATTACCATCATCAATCCTTATGACATCGCGGCTTACCGCGCCGTGTCCGACTTTAATGTTCCCCATCGGTTTATCCTCGACTATGTCTGGCAGATGCCTTCTATGGGTACCGGCCTGAAGAACGCCGTGTTGGGTGGATGGGCCACCTCCGGCATTTGGACGTGGGAGAGTGGATTCCCGCTGAACATCGACACAGCAACCGACACGTCTTTCAGCCTGCCGGAGGTTGGAGACGATCAGGCCAGCCAGATTTGCACGCCCCAATACACCAGCGGCTCGCCCAATAACAGGGTCTATCCGCAAACTCCGTGGTTCCAACCGGGATGCTTTGTGGTGCCGGCTGACAACACGTTTGGCAACGTCGGCCGCAATACGTTGAGAGGTCCGGGCGTGTTTGGGATCGACTTCGCGGCCTATAAGACGTTCTCGGTCACCGAGCGTTTGAAGCTCCAGTTCCGAACAGAGTTCTTTAACGTTTTTAATCACCCCAACTTTCTGAATCCGGACACCACCGTAACCGACGACACTTTCGGGTTCATCACCGGGGCTCAAGCTCCAAGAATTTTGCAGATGGCCTTGAGGCTGCAATTCTAGGACGACGGATCAGCTCAAACCCATCAACCCGGGTCAGTGTCGAGGTCTTTCTGCCAGCTTCCCCGGGGTACCTGTGTCGGTTTCGCTATCGACCTCGCCCGGCACAAAAAGATCCTCGGCAGACAGACCAGGGAGGCCGCCCTTCATATTTTGATTTCGCCACTCCTGCCCCAGAAGAGGAGTGGTTCATCCTTGGCTCAACGATCAGGTTGTTTTCGTAAGATTACGTAAAAATGCGCTATTCAAGTGATAGTTTTCTGCTTGATTGCCTTCGAGCTCAGTGTTAGATTAGGCCAATCAGCGTCGAGCCGAATCCTTGGGCAATCTCCACGAACGACCGGGAGGCGTGTCTATGGCATTCGCTTATAATGTTCGTGTTCCGTCGTTTCCTGAACCTTTAAGCTACCCAATTAAATTCTTCACCTTAGCCGTACTGCTCGTGGCGGTTCTAGGGGGAATCCCCGCGGCGGGGCAGTACACTACGGCCAGCCTTGGGGGAACTATTGAAGATCCTGCTGGCGCGATTGTTCCTGGTGCCGCCGTCACGGCGCAAAATGAGGGCACCGGCCTCACGAGAACTGTAATGTCCCAGCCCAACGGAACATTTCTGTTTCCTGCCCTGCCCGTTGGCAATTACAAGCTGACCGTCACCAAGCAGGGCTTCACCACCTACATTCAGACGGGCATTGTCCTGACTGTAAACCAGGCAGCAACTCAGGTGGTCAGACTAAAGGTCGGCGCCGTAACACAGGAGGTCACCGTAGCCGGCAATGCCGAGGTACTAACCACGCGAACGGCAACCATCAGCCAGCTTGTTGACCAAAAGAAGATTGTCGATCTGCCCTTAAATGGCCGGCAGGCGCAGGAACTGCTGTTCCTGGCTGCCGAGACAGTCAATGAAACCGGCGTCGGCCCGGGATACTGCCTCGCCAATTGCGAGGGCGGAGTTTATCCGGGAGAGCAAGACGCAAGTGTGAGCGGGCTGGGAACGCGGGGTGTCAATTACCAGATGGACGGCGCCGGTCATAACGACACTTACCTGAATGCGAATCTGCCCTTTCCCAATCCCGATGCGGTTCAGGAGTTCAGCGTTCAGGACCAGAACCTTTCGGCCCAGTACGGGCGGGGTGGGGCAGTGGTGAACATTGTCACCAAGTCAGGCACTAACGAATTCCACGGAGACGCGTTTGAATTCCTCCGCAACGGGGCTTTGAACGCACGGAACTTTTTTGCACCTACCCAGGACACTCTGAAGCGCAATCAGTTCGGGGGCAGTGTGGGAGGGCCGGTCGTCAAAGATAAGCTGTTTTTCTTTGGCACTTACCAGGGAACACGTATTCGCAGCGCCGCACAGGGCCAGATCGCCTTCGTTCCAACCGCTGCCGAACGAAACGGAGATTTCTCCGATATTCCGGATCAACTGGTGAATCCTTCGAACAACGTGCCCTATGGGGGCAACCAGATTCCCACAACCGATTTCAGCGCACCATCAGACTTCTTCCTTCAGCACATCCCGTTGCCCAACGGTCCCGGCCGTCAGTTGACCTATGCGGGTCCGTCGGTGGTCCAGAACGATGACCAATGGATGACAAAGATTGACTGGATTCATGGCAAGAACCAGTTGAGCGGCAGCTACTTTTGGACCAGATTCAACGAGCCTCCGGATCTCCAGAGTGCCAAGACGAACATTCTGGCGGCAGACGGGAACGGCAATCGGGTCAAGGTCCAGAACCTCTCGCTCAACCACACGTATTCCTTCTCCCCGACGCTACTGTTCAACACCTGGTTTGGTTGGGATTCGCAGACGGGTGGCTCACTCTCAGGGGCGCCCTTCGGCTTTCCGGATGCGGGCGTGCAAATCGCCGCGCCAAACCCCCCGGAGATGTCGCTCGACGTTGGGGGATTTTTCAGCTTCGGAACCAACCATTTGGGAGAATTTGGTCGAGGCGATTGGACGATTCACGAGGATGTCACCTGGCAACGCGGCTCGCACGAGCTGCACTTCGGCGGCGACGTCGTGCGCCTCAAGAATCATCTGGTCAACGAGTTTACGATGTCAGGCGAATTCGGATTCGATAATCAATTGTCTGGCAGCAATCTCACAGACTTTTTCCTCGGTCACGCCTCTCACTTCCTGCAGGGTGGCGGCGAGTTCAAGGACATGCACGGTGTGCTATACGCGCCATACGTGCAAGACAACTGGCGAGCCAACCAGAAGTTGACACTCAATTTAGGTCTTCGCTGGGATCCATACTGGCCCTACACGGAAGAGAAAGGGCGCGTTGTCTGTTACCACCCAGGAGCACAATCGTCGCGGTTCCCCAACGCACCGGTGGGAATGCTCTTTGGCGGTTCAAACCACGATCCGGGGTGTCCGGCCGGGTTCGGATCGAAGAACAATCTCGCCAATTTTTCTCCTCGAGTCGGTTTCGCGTACAAAGTAGATGCCAAGACCGTGGTCCGCGGCGGAGCAGGTTTCTATTACATTCCGCCGTCGACGGTTGCCTCGAACGGCTTTGTCGATACAGCGCCGTTCGGGCCCCGTTTTGATTTCGAAGGCAACGTCAGTTTCGTCGATCCTTTTGGGAGCTTTGGTATAAGTCCCAATCCCTTCCCAACGCAGTACGGACCGTCCTTACCGGGGACTGATGCTACCTTTACGCTTCCTGTATCGATTTATGGGACGTTCGACCTCAATTGGCAAATGGCGCAGGTGGCCACCTGGAATATGACTGTTGAACACCAGTTCGGGAACAACTGGCTTGTACGTGCCGCATACGCCGGGAATAAAGGGACCCATCTTTCGACGGCCGTTGACGGCGGCGCCAATGAGGCCAATCCTGCAATTTTTATCCCAGGGATATGCAACGGCGCACCCTGTTCGACCGCGGACAATACTCAGGACCGGCGCATCAACCCACAATTTGGCGCTGTAGGATTGTACGGATCGCTATACAACTCCAACTACAATGCCCTGCAGCTCAACGTGGAGAAGCGCTTCAGCCGTGGGCTGTCAGTGCTGGCCAACTACGCCTGGTCAAAAATGATCGATAACTTCGGGCCTTTCGGTGGTGAAAACACGAATCCATTCGACCCCAACTTTGACTACTCCGTTTCCAATGATGACATTTCCCACGTGATCCACGTATCCGGAATCTGGGGAGTTCCAAGACTTCAGTTGCAGGGATTAGCGGGAGCGCTGGCGAACGGTTGGCAGGTGACCGCGATAGGCACCTGGCACAGCGGCTTTCCGTTCCAGATTTACAGCGGCAGTGACAACTCCTTCAGCGGCATTGGTATCGATCGGGCCGATTTCATCGGCACCAGCTTCAGCCAGGTGAAACTCGACCCCAACAGGTCCCACGGCCAGTTGATTCAGGAGTACTTCAACCCGGCGTTTTTCGTCCCGAACGCGGTTGGTACATTTGGGAACACTGGTAGAAATATCCTGCGAGGTCCGGGGTTCTTTAACACGGATTTTGGACTGACCAAAGATACTCGGATGACGGAACACACCAGTCTCCAGTTCCGCGCTGAATTTTTCAACCTGTTCAACAATGTCAACTTTGGGCAGCCTGATAACAGTGTCGCGGATGACACGATTGGGCAGATCACATCGGCGCGTGATCCTAGAATCCTTCAGTTTGCGCTGAAGATTTTGTTTTAGCCGGGCCACGAATAGCAAGCGCTCGAAGGAGGTCCCGTCTATCGCCGGGCGGGATCTCCACTGAGCTGTGCTCGATTGTGGCGCCCGCGTGGCTTATAATCGATTCTCCGTTACATTTGTGATTTTATTTGATCAGGTGCTTTGGGCTGAGTCCGCTGTCAACGCCTGATGTGTGACCGATGTGGCATGGGATATTATTGGCCGGCCTTCTACTTTTGTCGCAGGGATCAGAAGTTCCATCGGCCTCTGACTTCGATTCTGCGGCCGCTGCTCTAATGGCCAAAGGTCGGTTCACCGAGGCCGAGGCTAAATTTCGAAAAGCGCTTGAGATCAACTCACAGGACGTGGATGCCTTGAACAACCTGGGTGTAATCCTCCGACGTAGAGGGCAGCCCAGCGAGGCAATCGAATTCCTCCGCCGGGCCGCGAACGCCCGGCCACATGACCCTCGCATCCGAAGTAATCTTGCTCTCGCTTTGCAACAAGCCGGACGGCTGAACGAGGCGATTGTGGAGCTTCGCCAGGCAACCACAATTGCCCCAAACGATGCAAGCATCCATCGAAATCTGGGAATCCTTTTATTCCGCGCGGGCGGAAACCACCAGGCGGAGGAGGAACTTCGCAAATCGCTGTATTTTGACCCCGCCAGCCCCGCTACCCTGCAGGAACTTGGGCGGCTGCTCGCAGTGGAACGCCGATCGGATGAAGCGGAAAAAGAATACGTTGCCGCGCTCAAGCTCGCCCAGACGGGCTCGCTTCATTTTGAACTGGGAGAACTCTACAGGAATAGCAGCCTGTTCGACAAAGCAACCGCTGAATTTGAGGCTGCGGCGCGGCTGGAGCCGAACAACTCCACCTATTACCAGATTCTTGGATCGACTTTGCTGCAGCAAGGAAACCTCTCGGCCGCAGAAACTAACCTGCGGAAGGCCATCCAACTGGACCCCAAATCGGGAGAGGCCCGCCGCGAACTTGGCGCGGTGTTGCAAAGGCAGGGAAAGCTGGAAGAGGCACTCATTCAATTGCGCAAAGCGACGGAATTGCTCCCGGAGGATAACCAGTCGCGCTTCATGCTGGCTCGCGTTCTGCAAAAACTCGGGAAACCTGACGAGGCGGAAAAGGAAAGTCGAGTGGCTCAAGAGCTGACCCAAAAAAAGACAGGAGCGCCGCTCGAGAAGGCATATAACAATGAAGGAACTAAGCTGTTGAAGCAAGGAAAAACAGCGGAAGCCGAAGCAAAATTTCGCCAGGCCTTGCAACTGAATCCCAACGACGGATATGCGCACTACAATCTGGGCATTGCGCTGTTTCTTCAGAACCGTTTTCAAGATGCGATCCAGGAACTGCGGACCTATCTAAATTCGGTGCCGGACGATCCTGATACGCATTATTATCTTGGGCTGGCCCTGCTTGGTGAAGGCCAGGCGGGGGAAGCTGTTGCGAACCTGGAGAAAGTAATCACTGTGTCGCCGAATGATGCTCAGGCCCACAATGCTCTTGGTGTCGCCCTGGCAAAGGACAACCAGTTCAGCCACGCGGTCACAGAACTCGAAACGGCGCAGCGACTGGAACCCGGCAATCCCAAGTATGGAAAAAATCTGGCCTGTGTGCAAACAGGTTTGCAGCGCTGCCCGCTGTCGCCTTAGAGCGGAAGCCGGCGAATTGGGTTGAGCAGCGGTCGGGATATTGACATACAAACTGTCTGACGGAGGAATCATGAGTCCCATGCGGCTTCTCGTCGTTATGTTCATTTTTTCATTTGGCTCCGCTTATGCGCAAACGGAACCCTCGCAAGTCGCCGAGGTGCTGCACCGGCCCGTTCAAATCCACCAGACGGTCGCTTACCAACTCCAGGAGTACCTTTTCAAGAGCATCCCAAAGCTTCCTGCTCCCGCGAGCGCTCGGGAATGGACGGAGGAAGAGGCGCGCGTCCGCAAGCAGATTCTTGACGAGGTCGCCTTCCACGGCTGGCCCAGAGAGTGGGTGGATTCGCCGCCAAAGTTCCAGGACATGGGTGAAGTTCCCGGCGGCAATGGCTACCGCATGCGCAAGCTGCGATTTGAGATCGTGCCGGGGTTTGATTCCACCGCAATTCTTTACGAGCCGCTCAACGTCAGCGGAAAGGCGCCGGCAATCCTTAACGTACACGGGCACGATCCGCTGGGCAAGGCCGCGGAATACAAGCAGAAGCGCTGCATCAATTTTGCCAAACGAGGCATCTACGCCCTCAGCCTGGAATGGATTGGCTTTGGCGAATTGCATAACCCGGAAAACGCACACGAGGTCGGCGCCGATCTTGATCTGGTGGGATCGAACGTGCTGGGGATTTTTTATCTTGCCATGCGCCGCGGCCTCGATTATCTGGCCGGCCTGCCGCAGGTTGATCCGGCGCGCCTGGGGGTCACCGGACTTTCGGGAGGCGGCTGGCAGACCATCACTCTCAGCTCGCTTGATCCGCGCGTCAGCGTCATGGTGGAAGTAGCGGGCTTTGGCTCGCTTCAGTCCAACATCACTCACCCTGTAGATACGGATTGTGACGAGCAGGATCCGCCGGACCTCGCCCGCGGGCGCGATTACACATTCTTTGTGGCGATGTGCGCACCGCGGCCGACCCTGCTGATCCACAACGCCGAGGACACCTGCTGCTTTCGCGCCGACCTGGTGAAGCCCTACACTTATGAGCCGAACAAAGCGTTTTTTAAATTGTTCGGCCAGCCTGACAATCTCGCGTGGTACGAAAACCGCGACCCCGGCACGCACAACTATTACCTCGACAATCGCGAGCACGCTTACCGCTTCTTCACCGAACACTTCAATCTTCCCGTTGCCGAATACGAAATTCCCAGCGGCGCGGAGATCAAGACTTACGACCAGCTCGAAGTCGGCCTGCCAAAAGACAACCTGACCTTGCTGGGCCTTGCCAGGCAGTTTGCCAGCCAGATTCGGCGCCAGCCGATCCCTGGTGAAGGGCCGGCCCGCACGGCCTGGGCTTCGAGTGAAAGGGCTGAGCTGGCCTCCGTTATTCGCTACAAACCGGTTGAGGTCAAGAACGCCTGGAGAATGTGGAACACCAAGAATCACCTGCTGCAGTCGCTCACGTATCGATTTGACTTCTCGGACGGCTTGACCGCCGCTGGCACGTGGCTTAAGGCTATTGCGACGGCTCCGGATGCGCCGGTGACCGTGGTGCTGAATGACGGAGGCAGGGAGGCTGCAGGCGCCGTGGTGTCCAATCGCGTCAATCGCGGCGAACAGGTTCTGGCGCTCGATCCGATCTTTGTGGGGGAATCAATGCCGCTGGTTCGCGATTCCACTCCCTACGCCCTGATGGTTTCAACCACCGGCGGCCGCGCGCTGGGCCTGGAGGTTGAGCAGTTGCTGGCCGTGACCAAATGGCTCGAACAAGAATCAGGACACGGCAAGGTTCGCCTGGAAACAACCGGCATTCGAAGCGAAGTCATCGGCCTCGCGGCGGCGGCGCTCGATCCCAACATGTTCTCCGAAGTGGTCAGCCACGAAGCGATGAAGAGCCTGGGCTACCTCCTGGATGCGCCAGTCCCCTTCCGCTCCGCGCCTGATCTGTTCTGCCTTGATCTCTACAAGGACTTCGACCTCGACATGTTTGCCGCCATGGCTGGGCCAACAAGGTGGGAGCCACGTTACCTCGGCAAACCTGCCGCCGATTCGTCAACGAAATGAACGCGCCGCGTCACCGAGTCAAGGGAAGCCGCGCCGGGCCTTGCCGTCCCATGCTATGCTTGTTGCGCATCTTCAAGCCACAAGGCTGCAACTATCCTGATTCAAAAAACAACGGCTCACACTTGAGCCCGGAGGCAACCATGAAAATGCTTCTTCAGGTGAAGCTCCCGAATGAATCATTCAACGCCGCGGTCAGAGATGGAAGCGTGGGAAAGAAGGTCCAGCGCATCCTCGAGGACGCCAGGCCGGAAGCCGTCTACTTTACAGAGATGGACGGAACTCGCGGCGCCATCATGATTGTCGATCTCGAAGATCCGTCCAAAATCCCGGCACTCGCGGAACCGTGGTTTCTGAATTTCAACGCCGAAGTCAAACTCCGCATCGTGATGACTCCCGACGTGCTGGCGGAGGCCGGTCTGGACGATTTGGGCAAGAAGTGGGCGTAGGTCCGCCCCGCCCTCAAGTGATGTTGTTCGCCGCGCTGCCACATAGGGGCATAAGCCGTCGTATGCCTGCCGCATCTCAAGTACGTGCGGCAGGCGGATTGCGCCTGGCGAGGCAGGAGCAAGCACCTCATCCAGCCTGAGCAGTTGGGTGGACTGTCGGGCTGCCGGTTCGCGCTGCGCACCGGGCAATCACGGGAGACATGAATGGACGTGGATAAGATCAAGGCGCTGCAGGCGCCTCTAAAGCAGAAGTACCGCGATAACCCCGAGTCAGCCATCGTGACGCTGCGGGCCCAGGCTCGGCTGGGCCAAGGGATCACGTGCAAAGTGGAAACCGGGAAGGCGCTGGTGGAGGCGGGGCTACACCCGGCCACGGGCGGCGACGGCCTTTCCGCCTGCTCGGGAGACATGCTGCTGGAGGCTCTCGCGGCCTGTGCAGGAGTCACGCTGCGAGCCGTGGCAACCGCAACCGGCGTCCCACTACGAGACGCAACTATCACGGCCGAAGGCGACATCGACTTCAGAGGGACCCTGGCGGTTGCGAAAGATGCTCCGGTAGGGCTTCAGCGGATTCGTCTGAAATTCCAGCTCGAAAGCGATTCCACGCAGGAACAATTGGAGACACTGATCCGCCTCACTGAGCGGTTCTGCGTTGTCTATCAGACGCTCTCAAACCCGGCCGAAATCACCGTCTCCTTCCAATCAAAGTAGGGGAGGACTCTGCCCTCCCGCTTTTCCTATCAAATAGAACCGGAGAGCGCTCTGCCCTCCCACTTCAGCAGCTCTCCCCATAATTCAAGGAATCAGCGGTTACGGTGATGCTGCTTACGCCGTCGCGCCCCATGCCGGATCCCAATCCACTTTCTTGCCAGCTTTGAGAGCCAGATTGCCAATCCAGGAAGTCCGCGCGGCCTCGAATCCGGCTTCCACTGGAGCGTTCGGAGTTTTACGTGTGCGCACGCAATCGAGAAAATTCTGGATGTGTTCAATGGTTCCGTCGTGCAGCGATTCCGCCAGAATTTCGGGCCTGGGCTCCATGGTGCCCGGCTCCGATTTGCCGCCCTGAGGATAAAAAGCCAGGCGCGACCGGTCCACCTTTAAGGCCCCGTTGGTACCGCGGAACGTGATTCCGCCGTCGTCGATGCCGTCGCAGAGCGCGCCCGTAAACGTCACCATAAACTTCTGCGGAAATTCGTACGCTGCCGTGATAGTGTCCGGGCACTGCCAATTCATCAGGTAGAGATCGCCCGTGGTGGTGGCGGTCTTGGGCGCCGGCTGGTTGGTGTACCACTGGATCACGTCAATCCAGTGCGTCAGCAGGTCGGTCAGGATGCCGCCGCCGAAATCCCAGTAGAAACGCCACCACGCGAATTTCTCCTTATCAAACGGCTGCATGGGCGCGCTGCCGAGCCACTGTTTCCAGTTGAGCTGCGCCTGGTCCACACTGGGCAGGGCGTTCCATCCCTCGGCCGAGTAATAGTTCTGGTACCAGTAGGTATGCACAAAGGTCAGCTTGCCCAGCTCGCCGGAGTCCACCAGTTGCTTACCCAGCATGTAGTGTGGCCAGCTCCGCTGCTGCATGCCAACCTGCACGATACGGTTCGACGCATGTACGGCGCGCAGGATTTCCGCACCTTCGGGAATGGAATGGATCAGGGGTTTTTCACAATAAGCGTCTTTGCCGGCGCCTACGGCATCCATTAGCATCTGCTTGTGCCAGTGGTCGGGCGCGCCAATCACCACCGCGTCAACGTCCTTGCGGTCGAGCACCGCGCGGTAGTCCTCCGAGCCGGTGGCTTTCGCTCCGGCAACTCTGAGACCGGCGCGACGATGCGGCCCGTAAACGTCGCAAATCTCCACAATCTCCACTGAGGGCTGCTTCACAAAAATCGATGACAGATAGCGAGCCCGCTGGCCGCAGCCCAGAACGGCCACCCGAACGCGGTCGTTGGCCCCCAGCACGCTCGCCGGGGCCAGCCCTCCCAGTGCTGCTGCGCCGGCGGCGGCGAAAGCCGTCTCCTTCAGAAAGCCTCGCCTCGATACCCCTCCCCTTGTTTTGCCCTGTTCCATCGTTCTCCTCCTGATCGGATAAAGACCCGCGGTCGGCGGACCGCAAAGAGAAGTAACACAGAATCGCCCGGGTCGCAACCGCCGGTGTTGGCCTGTAGAGATCGTATTCAGTTTTTATCAATCAGCCGTGGCTAGCTGGGGAATGCATTATCTCAAACCCGCATCGGACAGCATGGCCAGAAATTGTTTTCGAGTGCGCATGTCCATCGACTCGGCAACCAGCTTTCCGCTGCGATCGTAAACAAAGCTCATCGGAATCCCTGAGACCGAATAGAGATCATTCACTGTTCGCCCCGGATCGAGCAGAACGGGATAGGTGATCTTCTGCTGACGGGCAAAGGGCTGAACCTTTGTGACCTCCTCGTCGGAAATGCCCAGCACAACCAACCCCTCGCCTCTAAACCGCTTGTAAAGCGCTTCAAGATCCGGAATTTCCTTCCGGCACGGCGGGCACCAGGTGGCCCAGAAGTTTACAAGCACCACCTTCCCGCGCAGACTCTTCAGCGTCCACTTTTGGCCATCGAGGTCAGCGAGCGTAAAGTGGGCTTGCTGTCGATGGAGGTCCTCTTGTTGCAGTTGAGTCAGGGCTTTCTCGAATTCCGGCGAATGCAAAGAGACATCCACGTGTTCAAAGTGTTTCATCGCCGCGAGCACAGTGTAGGGCGTGGATGGCTGCCCATTTTTCGCGGGCAGTGGATGTTCGCCCAGCGCTCCGGCCAGGGTTGTCGCCACCTCCTGCACAGTTTCGCGGCCGCCGGGGTCGCCTTCGGTCGAAAGCATCGCCAGACCTGCCGCCAATCGTACTTTACCTTCAGAGGACGGCAATTGGCGGATCTGAAGTGCGAGCTGCTTCGTCGCTCTTCCCCTGGCATTATCGGGCAACTGGCGCAGTGTCTGGACCCGTTTCATAATCGCCTGTTCCTGCGGCGTCCACGCGCTCTGCGTCTGTGCGCGAAGGGTGCGGACGGAAATCACCGACGTTCCTGCGCACGCCAGGCTCAACGCAGCAGCCAGAACGAGACCATGCAATGGTGTAGTCCGGGATAAGTTCAGCCTCTCACGAATCATCGTAGTCTCCTCAACGGTTTTATCAAGCGACTCGCACTGACGTTCTAGCAGTCCGCAGCCATTGTATCGCGATCTTCGTGGGCTTAACTGCACAGATGCTTTTGATTCCGGCTTCCTGTTATCATCTCCGTTTGGGTGAGACGTGACGACAGCAACCGAACTCGAAAAACCCTCCGCCTGGGGAACGCTTCGGCATCCCGTTTTCCGCAACTGCTGGGCTTCTGCCGTGGTGTCGAACGTGGGGAGCTGGATGCAGGACACGGCCGGCACCTGGCTGATGACCTCGCTCACCACCTCGCCTCTGTTGATCGCTCTGATGCAGACTGCCGCGGGACTTCCAGTGCTGCTGCTGGGGTATCCCGCCGGAGCCACCGCCGATATTGTTGACCGCCGCCGCCTGCTGATCTTCTGGCAAGTCTGGATGCTGGCCACGGTGGCCGGGCTCAGCGTGCTCACCTTTGCAGGAATCATTTCACCCTGGACGCTGCTGGCGCTCACCTTCCTGCTGAACATCGGCGCCGCCATGAACAATCCCGCCTGGCAGGCCATTGTGCCGGAGCTTGTGCCGCGCTCAGAACTTCCCAGTGCCATCGCCGTGAACAGCGCCGGTTACAATCTGGCGCGCGCGGTGGGCCCGGCGCTTGGCGGGCTGATGGTGGCGGCTTTCGCCAGCGTAATGCTGGGATCAGGGACGGTATTCCTGGTAAATTCACTCTCGTTCCTGGCGGTAATCGTTGTTCTCTACCAATGGCGCAGCACACCGCTTTACAAGAGCGCCCTGCCGGCAGAGCGGCTGTCCGGCGCGCTGTTGTCCGGCCTGCGGTATCTGCGATACACGCCGGAACTTCGCGCAACCTTCGTTCGCGTCTTTGTGTTTGCAGGTTTCGCCAGCGCCGTCTGGGCCCTGCTGGCGGTGGTGGCAAGCCAGGATCTCCGACAGGGCGCCATGGCCTACGGCATTCTGAACGGCTGTCTGGGTGCGGGCGCTGTCGTTGGCGCCTCGTTTCTTCCCCGGCTTCGCCAGCGCCTCTCAGCCGACATGATTGTCGCGGGATCGTCGGCCGTTTTCGCCGGAACGCTTACAACCCTGGGGCTTGTGCGAAGCGTGCCGCTCATTGTCATCTCGCTGCTGGCGGCGGGATTCGCCTGGACCAGCGCCCTCTCCACGCTCAACGTCACCGTGCAGATCTCCACCCCGCCCTGGGTGCAGGCGCGGGCGCTGGGAACCTACCAGATGATTTTCTGGGGAGGCGTAGCTTCGGGCAGCGCTTTCTGGGGCTATGCGGCGGAGCATATCTCCACTCCCGGAGCGCTGCTGGTCGCCTCCGCGAGCGCTCTGGCCAGCATTCCTCTGGTGCGCCGTTTTCGCCTGTTGGAGGAAATCCCGCCGGACCTCAGCCCCTATCGCCTTAACCGCGCCGCGCCGCAGGTCGTGATCGAGCCGCATCCTGACGACGGCCCCGTGCTGGTGACGATTGAATTCAAGATCCGTCCGGAAGATTACGCCGAATTCACACGAGCTATTCACAAGGTCCGCGACATGCGAATGCGCAACGGCGCTATTCGTTGGGGAGTGTTCCAGGATGCCGGGCAGCCAGAGCGCTTTGTCGAGAATTTTGTCGTCGACTCCTGGATCAACTTCCTACGCCAGCGCGAACGGTATTCGGCGCCCGACCGCACCCTTCGCGACCACTCCTGGAGCTTCCATCAGGGCGAGTCGCCTCCCGCCGTTTCATACATGTTGTATGCGCGTGAAACGGTAGGCAACGCATAGGGGCGTTCCCGCCTCACGTGCGGTGGACCCGCTCAATAACCCTGCACAGCCACCTCCAGCGCCGGAAATATCTTGCGCGGCCCTTGGGCGCGAGCACATGTCGCGGCATCTGAACGGCTTACTGGAAAGTTCGGCCTGGCGCACCCCGTGCGACGTACAGAACTTGTCGAGATGCCGGAAACGGCTTGCGCACCTGGGATGCGAGCCTACCCATCGGCAGGGCCGAAGGGAGGGCGAAAGAGATGTGCTGCGGGTGCGGTAAGCTGCTGAATCGACAGGCGATATTTGCTTCCAAAACATCCGCCCGCGCCACCTGCAGCAAGGCTCGTGTTTGGCAACCAGGATGCTGTTTCTCCGGGCACTCAGAGGTGTGCGGACAGCTTACGCGAGCCATTCTGCTCGACTTTGACCCACGCCGACCTTTCCTGTCCTTCGGCCCCCTGAGGCGGGGCAAATTCGCGCGCATTTGACTGGGCACCTGGTCCCCGGCTGGAGTCTTCATGCTGGTCTTGCAGGCTCGGAGGAGTTAACGATGATAAAACAGACGAAAAGGGCACTGAAGGGACTTGCGGAGGACTACATGTTCTACCGCGATGCCGAGCGCACATTTTTCGAGCCCGAAGAGTTCCCCTGGGTTGCCGATGTCGAGGCGGAATGGCGGTCGATGCGCAAGGAGCTCGACGTTCTGATGCTGAATCGCGAACAGATCACGAATTTCCAGGATTACTCTCCCCCGCAGAAGAGCCTAACCAATGACAACAACTGGAAGACATATTTCCTCTATGCCTTTGGGCGTGTCGAAAAGGAAAACTGTGCGCGCTGCCCCGAGACCGTGCGGATCCTCAAAAAGATTCCCCAGATGAACACCGCCATGTTTTCCATTCTGTCGCCCGGCAAGTACATCCCTCCGCACCGAGGACCCTACAAGGGCGTTCTTCGCTATCACCTCGGATTGATGGTTCCCGAACCAGAAGGCATCTGCAGAATTCGAGTGGGAAGCGACATCAGGTCCTGGAAGGAAGGCAAGAGCCTGATCTTCGACGACAGCCACGAGCATGAAGTCTGGAACGACTCCGACTCTTATCGCGTTGTGCTGTTTGTTAATTTCGCGCGCCCCACCATCTTTCCGTTCTCTACTATCAACCGCTCGATCCTCTGGATGCGCAGCCTCCGCCCGCTCTAGCCAGAGCTGGCTGGGGAACTGGCGTTAATCGGCTTGTTGGTGGCTGCGCAGGGCCCCAGCTCGGCTAACTGCAACCGTTCCCGCCTGTAGCCCGCAATGTGGTTTGCCCTCACGCATCTAAGGGGCTACACTTGCAGTACTGGGGGGCAAACATGTCACTTCGACCCGTAAAGCGGCTGATCAAATCCAAGCCGACGCTGGAGGGCGCAGGCGTGCACCTTCGCCGCGCGTTCGGCTTTGGCAACACTTCGGACTTTGATCCGTTTCTTCTTCTGGACGACTTTCGCAATGAGCATCCGGAGGATTACCTCGCCGGGTTTCCCTGGCACCCGCACCGCGGCATTGAGACCATCACCTACGTTCTGGCAGGCAACGTCGAGCACGGGGACAGCCTGGGCCACAGCGGCACCATCGGCGCAGGTGACGTGCAATGGATGACGGCCGGCAGCGGCATCATTCACCAGGAGATGCCCAAGGGGGATCCTTCGGGGCGCATGCACGGATTCCAGCTCTGGGGCAATCTGCCCTCCTCCCTCAAGATGACCCCGCCGCGCTACCAGGAAGTGAAGTCGGCCGAAATTCCGGTAGTCACGGACGACGACGGCACCGAGGTCAGAGTGGTCTGCGGTAATTTCTGGGGCAAGACGGGCCCCGTTGAGGGCGTCGCCGCCGACCCGGTCTACATCGATGTAACCGTCCCGCCCGGGAAACGGAAGGCCCTGCCGGTTGAAACCACCCGTCATGCCTTCGCGTATGTTTTTGACGGCGCGGGAAAGTTTTGCAACGCTTCAGGTCCCCTGGAAGTACCTACGGAACCAGCCGGCTGGTTAGACACCACTCCGCCCACGGAGGCCGACAATCGCTCGCTGGTGCTTTTTGATCGCGGCGACGAGGTCACCGTCCAGGCCGATGAGAAGGGCATCCGCTTTCTTCTGGTCTCCGGAAAGCCGCTTGAACAGCCGGTGGCCTGGTATGGCCCCATCGTCATGAATACCCAGGAAGAGCTCCGGGAGGCATTCAGCGAGCTCAAGCACGGGACATTTCTCAAACACGAACAGCCAGAGTAAGCGCCGCTCGTTACGATTCGCGCATCGGCTTCGCGGAAAGGCTCCGGCCTTTAGTAGAGGATCGACGGCAAGTAAGCGCCGGCGGGCTCGTTATACAGGCCGACAGTCATCAGCGTCATCGGTTGCGTGATTCGCAAACCATTCACGAGGCACCAGACCAGCAGTTCCGCGTTCCGTGAAGGCAGCAGGAATCCCGGCCCGTTGAACTCGTCTGCCGCGCCGATCAGGGCTTTCAAATCGTCGTTCGTGGCGCCCACGGCATGCCCGAAAAATCCCACCACGCTCGCGTATCCGGTGATCCCGCCGCCACGCTCAACCACCCGCGCCATGCCCTGCTTCACGGCGTCCTGGAGTTCGCCCGCCCGGTCGTGCCCGTGGATGGCGAAGCATAGCCGATTGCAGGCGGGCATATCAGCTTCAGTGGCCACCCGGACGTTGCAGCCGGTAATAAATGCCTTGATGGGCGGACCTTGCAGGCAACTCAGCGGCTCGCGCACTTGAAAACCCAGCTTTGCATAAAGCGAAAGCGAGCGGTTGTGGAAAGCCGCCTGAACCAGCCGCACGCCGGGAAGGTTCTTTTCGCGCGTGCGTTGGAGCACCGCTTCCATCAACTGACGTCCCGCGGAGCGATTCTGCCATGCGGGATCGATCGTAATGGGCCCGATCCCGCCGATACTCGAGCGTTCATCCAGAAAATTGCTTCCGATCAGCCGCCCGTCAACTTCAGCCGCAACGCCGTAATAGCCCGAATGCGAGCTGAGCATCGAGATAATTCCCAATGCGAGTTCGGGGGAAGGAAGGTCCGGCGTAAAATTATGCGCTTCCGAAATTGTCTTGAACGCCTCATAGCAGATCCGGCCCAGTTCCGCAGCGTCTTCAGGCCGGGTACGGCGAATTGTAATCTGCACTTATCCCTCCAGTATTTTTTGGGTTCACTTGGCTGGATTGTAGCAGAATTCGCTTTTCCCAGCAGCGCCGCAGCAAGACAAGTCCCGCCAAACGCGTTCAGGCCCGCGCGTTCGGGTGGCGAGATGCGCTAGAATAAAATGCTTACGGCGAACACATGGACACTCCCACGCGACCCAGGGTTTCGGTTGTCAAATACCTCAACACTGTCCCGCTGATCTGGGGGATGCTGAAAGGCGATCAGCAGGGAAAATACGACCTCGATTTCACCACCCCGGCCAGGTGCGCGGACGATCTGGGCCGGCGTGAAGCGGCGGTGGGCATTGTGCCGTCCATCGAGTACCAGCGCATGGATAGCCTGCGCATCCTGTCCGGATGTTCCATTGCCTCAAAAGGCGAAGTCAAGAGCGTGCTGCTGCTCAGCAAAGTGCCTGTCGAACAAGTCAAGACCGTCGCTCTCGACAATTCCTCGCGGACCTCGGCGGCGCTGGTTCAAGTGCTGCTCAGGAAGTTTTATTCGCAGGCGGTCGACGTAGCACCCGCGGAGCCGCATCCGAAGGAGATGCTTCAGCGTGCCGATGCTGCCCTGCTGATCGGCGACCCTGCGCTTACTTTTGATGACCAAAACGTGCTGGTATACGATCTCGCGGCCGAGTGGACAAAATTCACGGGGCTGCCTTTCGTCTTTGCTGTCTGGGCGGGTCACGAAGACATGGGGCTTGGCCGTTTCTGCGCCGACTTTGAAGCGTCAAGAGATTACGGCCTCGCGCACATCGACGAGATCGCCTGTGAGTACGCGCCCAGGCTGGGGCTGGCGCCCGAGTCGGTGAAGGTTTACCTGACTGAAAATATCGATTATTCTTTGGATGAGGAAAACCGCAGGGGCTTGGAACTTTTTTATCGCCTTGCGCACGAAATCGGACTGGTCCCGGGCGTAAAGAAAATCGAATTCGTCTAGGGCCAGCGTATTTTCTGCAAGTGTACCCGCTCAACTTTTATCGACGAATCGAGTGGCATGGGTTTAACTGAGGCACAAGCTCTCGAAATGCTGCGCTCCGACGACCTGATCGGTGTTGGCATGGAGGCCGACGCTCAGCGCAGGAAGCTGCATCCCAGCAACGTCGTCACCTATCAGGTTGACCGCAACATTAATTACACCAACATCTGTACGGAGTACTGCTCATTCTGCGCCTTTTACCGGCCCGTGGGCTCGCCGGAAGGATACGTTCTGCCGCTCGAAACCATTTATCAGAAAATTGAAGAGACACTGGCGCTGGGCGGCACCGGAGTGCTGATGCAGGGCGGCCTGCACCCCGACCTGAAGATGGATTACTACCAGAATCTCCTCTCCAGCATCAAAAAGCGCTATCCCCAGGTCCATCTGCACTGCCTTTCCGCGCCGGAAGTTTTGAATATCGCCGAGATCTGCGGCCTGACCGTTCGCGACACGCTGATGCGCCTGATGGACGCCGGCCTCGACTCCATCCCCGGAGCGGGCGCCGAAATCCTTGATGACGAAGTGCGACGTCGAATTGCGCGCCTGAAGTGCAGCACCGACGAATGGCTCGCCGTGCATCGCGAGGCGCACAAGCTGGGCATGCGCACCACGGCCACCATGATGTTCGGCTGCGGAGAGACCCTTCAGCATCGAATAGCGCACCTGGAGCGGGTTCGAAGGCTGCAGCAGGAGACCGGCGGCTTTACCGCTTTCATCCCCTGGTTTTTCCAGCGTGAAAACACCTCGCTGGGGCGCTTCATTAAAGAAGAAGTGACGGCAGTGGAATATCTCAAGATGCTGGCCGTCAGCCGCCTTTACCTGGACAACATTCAGAATGTTCAGGCGTCCTGGCTGACCCCCGGACACAAGGTCTGCCAGATCGCTCTGCGCTTTGGCGGCAATGACGTTGGCAGTATTCTGATTGAAGAGAATGTTGTCTCCGCCGCGGGCTGCGGGCGCACCTCATCCGAACAAAAACTTCGCGGGATGATTCGCGACGCCGGCTTCCGCCCCATCAAGCGCGACACGCTTTATCGCAATTACTTCCTGAATTAGGACAGCCTTGCAAACGGCCAACCGGGTGCTGACTGCGGCTCTACGCTGATGACCGAGCTTCGATGGAATCCGACGGTGCGGGAATGGGTGTCCACCGCTTCGCACCGCCAGCACAGACCCCAAATGCCGCGCGACTGGTGCCCTTTCTGCCCGGGTTCGGGTCGCGTGCCGGACGACTACGATGTCTATATCTACCCCAACGATTTCGCCGCTTTCACCATTCCCGCCCAGACGCCGGCCATCGAAGGCGACGATTTTTATGCGGTCAGGCCCTCGCACGGCAAATGCGATGTGGTGCTTTACCACCCCGTCCACAATACCTCCATTCCCGAACTCCCGGTTGAGCACCTCACCCGGCTGGTAAAAACCTGGCGTAAGCGGTTTGAGGAACTCAAAGCGACGGCGGGCATTCGCTACGTATTGATTTTTGAGAACAAGGGAGAAGTGATCGGTGTCACCATGCCGCATCCGCACGGACAGATTTATTCATTCCCGCTGGTGCCGCCCATCATCAACAAGGAACTTGCCGCCGCGCGCGCCCATCACCGCCAGCATCGCCGCTGCCTTTTTTGCGACGTTCTCCAGAAGGAGCGCAAGCAGAAGCTGCGGATTGTGGCTGAGAACCGGGCCTTCACGGCCTTTGTTCCTTTCTACGCGCGATGGCCCTACGAGGTACACATTTATCCCAGGCGGCATTTGGGGGCGCTCGACGAGTTCAGGCCGTCGGAAGAAAAGGCGCTGGCCGAGATGCTCAAGTGGGTCACCCGCAAGTACGACAACCTTTTCAAGATGTCATTCCCGTACATGATGCTTTTGCATCAGGCGCCCACACGCGGCCGTCATCCCTATTACCATTTTCACATCGAGTTCTATCCGCCGCACCGAAGCAAGGAAAAACTCAAGTACCTGGCCAGCGTGGAAACAGGCGCGGGGACTTTTCTGAATGATTCGCTGGCTGAAGAAAAAGCCGCCGAACTTCGCCAAGTGGCGCCCGCGACGCTCCGCGAAATCGGCTGATTAGACGACAGGGCTGCACAACGTGATCGAGAAAGCCTTTCAAAAAATCTTCGGAACGGCGCCAGACACAACGGCCAGCGCGCCCGGGCGTGTGAACCTGATCGGCGAACACACCGATTACAACGACGGTTTTGTGCTGCCTGCCGCCATTGACCGCACCATCGAATTTGCGGCGCGGCGGCGTGTCGACAACGTTGTGCGCGCCTGCTCGATCGACTTCAGGGATCAGGTCGAGTTCAGACTGGATGCCATCAAAAAGGACCATGAACGTCCGTGGAGCAATTACGTTCGCGGGGTGCTCAAGTTGCTTCAGGAGGAGGGGCACCAGCTCACCGGAGCCGACATCGCGTTTGGCGGCAACGTGCCGCGCGAGGCCGGGCTCAGTTCATCCGCCGCCGTTGAGGTGGGTGCGGTGGCGCTGGCAATGAAGTTGTTTGGAATTGAACTCGATCCCCTGGAGGTTGTCCGCCTCGCTCGCCGCGCCGAGAATGAGTTTGTCAACGTGCCGTGCGGAGTCATGGACCAGTTCGCCTGCGCAATGGCCAAGCGCGATCACGCTCTGTTCCTCGACTGCCGCGACCTCTCTTATCGGTACGTTCCCCTGTCGGGGCCCGTCAAGATCGTAGTGTGTTATTCCGGAGTCCGCCGGGCGCTGGCCGCTTCGGAGTACGAAATCCGGCTGAAGCAATGCCGCCAGGCGGTCGCGCAACTTGGGACCACGGGGCTGGCAGTCAACTCTCTCCGCGAGATCGACCTGACAGACCTCGAAATTGCAAGCCACAGCCTGAGTGAAGTTCTCCTGAAGCGCGCCAGACACGTGGTGAGTGAGAACGACCGGGTGCTCAAGGCTGTCGAGGATTTGGAGAAAGGCGATCTCGACAGCTTCGGCAGGCTGATGATCGCATCGCACGAAAGCCTGCGTGACGATTATGAAGTTAGTTGCAGGGAACTCGACGTTTTGGTGGAGCTTGCCCTCCAACAGCCGGGCGTGCTTGGAGCACGCATGACCGGCGCCGGCTTTGGAGGCTGCACCGTAAATCTGGTTCGCGCCAATGCTGCTGTACCGTTTGCGGAAGCGGTCAAAGAAGGCTACAGCAAAGCGACGGGACTCGATGCGGAAGTCTACGTCTGCAAGGCTTCTGACGGCGCGCTGGCGGGCGCCTGAACCGGAATCAAGTTTGTCAGCGCCGCGATTTTACCCGCGGGCGCCGATGTGCGATGCGGGGTTGGGTTCTTACCGCCAGAGGAAGCTTTCCGGGGGCCTCTCAGCAGCATCACCAGGAAGCTGAGCAGGAACAAGAAAAGCAGGATCAAGAGCCATGTACGCGCCACCCGGCCTAGCTCGCCTTCGATAAAAGGACAGGCTGCGTTCGGTGTTCTCCTCCGCGCCAGGTACCAGGGGAAAACAATTATCCAGAGCAAAAACGAGCCCAGGCTCCAGCGGACAGGCGTGGGAATGTTTTTCCTGCGAGCGTCACCATAGACCCACACCGCGGAAATGACCACCAGGCCAGCCAGAACAAACTGGCTCTTTGCAATTCCCAGCAGGCCCTGGGAAATTATCGCGGCCAGCAGCCAGATTCCAAGAGTTGCGAAGAAGATGCCCCAGGAAAATGGCGCGTACTCCTTCGTTGGTGGCGGAAGAACCTGCCTGGCAACGGGTAAAGTAATCTCCGCAGGGGCGATGGCATTCGGATCGATGGCTTTTTTGCAGGACGGACACACACGGACAGACGCAGCGAGCATTTGGCCGCAGTGAGGACAGGCAAAAGGCTCGTCAGGCAAAGGAAACTCCTGTGGCAAGCCGGGCGCGTCGGTGCCCTCAACCACGGGCTGTATTTTCCTTTCTGGGATCATCCAAAGCTCGATTCATGGAGTGGAGTTCCATCCCTGATGCTCTTCCCAGTCTAACACCTGGCGATAAACAATTCTGCGGGAAAGCCGGTTGAAGTCGTGAAGATGTCCTTCGGCGCTATTCCCGCCTTGCGATTGATAGTACCATCCAGCTTCCTGATGGAGCGCCATCACCTCGCCAGACACGAACAGGGTGTGTTTGGAATAATGGTACGGAGTGGAAGGCATCTCTTTCGGTTTATAGACCTTGTCAACATAGAGCTTGATGCTCTTGGGAGAAAGTTCCTTTGAGCTGACCATCTCCTGAAGCGCCTTCACCACAAAATAGTTGTTAACCATGTGGTCGATGTGTCCTTCAGCAGGAGGATGCGCCGTCACCACCACTTCCGGATGAAACTCCTCCAGCAGTTTTCTCACTGCCGCTACCACCGACTCTCGCGCATAGGGCAGGTTGGGCTGGAAGACGTTTGAATACGGAGTGTGATCTGAGGCCAGCAGGACCGACAGATAAGGATGGGCCGGGTCGGGATGGTGATACCAGATTTCTCCCGATCCGCCGTCCGGCATACCCAGAAAATAGATACTGCTTGCGGGCACGCCCATATGCCCCAGTACCGCCTGCGTTTCATCCATGCGAATGGTGCCGAAGTTCAGGGCCTCCGCAGGAGCACAGGAATGCTGGTAATAGCGATCGCACGACCCGGCATCGCCGCCCGTAAAGTAGACATAGTGGATCGGGATATGATTCTCGATGGCCGCCCGGGTCAATCCCGCCCACGCACCCTCGTCATCTTCATGCGCGCAGAAAATCAAAATGGATTTCGGCAGCGGATTCACACCCAGCTCAAGATCGTTCTCGGCAACGATATTTCCTGATGGATCGCTCAGCACCACTCGGACTCGATAGAGTCCCGAGCGTTTCGCCGGGAGTTTGAACGTCTCCGATTGCTTCTTTGCGGCAGCGCCCGGCTTCAGATCAAGCTCGCTGGCGACCATTTTCTTTTCCATCGATTTTCCAGCCGGATCCAGCAAGACAGCGGTCACGGATAAGTTTTTCCAGGGGCTCTTTCCCGGGTTTGTCATCGAGAAATGAACCTCTGCATCCTGGCCCGGCATAAACATCGTATGGCTTGTGTCGAACTGGATCGCAGCGCGGTCGAGACCCGGAGGATAAAAGTGCCGGTAATCTTTCAAATCAACATCGCTTAACTTGGGGTAATTGTACTGCCCGGGATACGGCTTGGGGGCTGTAACGCCGGGCGGCCTGATGATCACCAGATTGCTGAAGGCAATATCCAGAACTTTCTTCCTGTCATGGTCCCAAACCACAACTCCGTACTGGTGCATCGTCGGCTCTTTGACCTTCACTGCAACCGCCGCGTGGCTGGAGCGGATTTCCTGCTCGGCGCCTCCTGCCAGCGTCAACGCGTTGTTCAGCGTCACGATGCTCGCCGCGGCCTGCTGTGCAGGGCCGGCGATCCACGGCCAGTAGCGGTTTGAGAATTCCACCCGAAGCCCCGTGAGCGGCTGGTCCGTCAGGTTTTTCACGGCGATCTCGCATTCCACCGGATCGCCCGTCACGTAGAATGCCTGGCCCAGAGTGATGCGCTCGATCTTCACCAGCTTGCGATGCACGGCAAAAGATCCCGCCTCGCGAATCTTGGCTGTCTCCTGCCCTGAGACCCTGTCGTGGCCCACCAGGTCAATCTCATATCTCCCGGTTGGCGCGTCCGCCGGGATTTTCCAAAGCAGCGAATAGGATCCCGCCGCCTGTCCGCCGGGGCACGCCCAAACCTGCGAGGGGGTGGTGGTGGATACGGCTTGCGAGTCGCCCGCATACCGTACCGTTGCTGAAAATGCTGTGTTGTTGCACGCTGAAGCCTTTTGGGACGGCGCCAAACGCATCATGACTTCTTCACCCGCGTTGTAGGTGGTCCTGTTGGTGACGGCCAGGACGCTGCTTTGCGCCCGAGCCATCGCCGGGAGCAGCAGAATTACCGACGCTATCGCCAGTCCGGTGCAGATGGACTTCCGAATGTGCATTGACAACACGATTCCCTCCGCTGCCGCCGGGCAGATTCGCCCGCTCGCGCAATCTACCGCACTGCCGCTCTGCCGGGCACGTGGATCACCCCAAAAGCGGGCCTGTATGCAAGAGCATTAATTTATCACGAAGCGGGAAACGCGGCGCGAGCGCGCCCACAGCACTGGCGGAAAATTCCGGATGCAGCCCCAGGCTCAAGCTGGAAGTAGTTTGGCCAAGCTTGATTTTCGCGCCGGCTCGCCAGCCGCTGTCAGCGCACTTTGCGAAACAGCCCGCCAGTGTCACTGCTGGGTCGGCACACCAACTCGTTGTTTCGCCTGCCGCATCAGGTCCGTCTGAGGGATCAGCCCAGGCAGAGCGCCCGCCTTCGCAAGAATCAGGTAAATCACAAATCCCACGACGAAGGAAAAAAGAACAGCCGGCCTGTCAATCCTCACCCAACTAGCGGGAACGCCGGGAATCTTGTCGAGAATTCCAACCACAAAGCCAACCGCCCACGCCACATATCCAGCCCAATTGATGCCCCGGCGCGGCCCCGACCACTTTCTCCCGGCCAGCAGATAGTCGGCTGCCATGGCGCCGCAAATCGGTCCGAATGAAGCTCCCACAATTGAGAAGAAAACGATCAGATTCTGTGCCACCCCCGTGATGGCAAGGATCAGTCCAACGGTCGCGCCTACCATGGTCGAAACGCCCCGCGGGATCTTGGGCAGCATCGTTCCAAAGCTGTTGCCGGCGATGAAGGTGCAAAAAGTTGTGGGCACCATGGATGCCGCCGCGAACAAAAAGAACATCACCGGCGCGAGGGCTCCGACACTCTTGATGGTTCCGGCATAGGTGAAGTCCGAAGCATTTCCCAGCTTCCCGAGGTGTCCGGCAACCGAAAGTACCGGCAGCCCACCGGCCACCAGGATGGCCAGGGCGATGCCGGTGAGTCCACCCCAAAACACGTCGCCACGGTTTCGATTGTTGAGCCCGAAATCAGCCCCTGCCGCGCCGGCGGTGGCAAAAAAGCCGATGACGATAGCCAGCATTGCCAGGAAGCCGCTCCAGGAATCGTTTTGCGGCGGCTGATAGCTGGAGATGCCGCCTTTATTGGCCCAGAAAACGATGATGATCATGATCAGCGGCACCCAGTTCAGAAACTGGGCGATCCGCGCAACGTAGGAGATCCCTTTAATTGCTACCCAGGCCAGCCCGTACGCCCACACCACCGCAATGCCGATAAACAAGGCTTTGGAATTGCTGCCGAGCCCCTCCATGATGTAATCCACCGCGAAGTAAGTCGCCACGGCAAACCAGCCGATCTGGAGACAGCCCATCAGCAGGCCGGGCATCAGGTAGCCGCCCTTTACGCCGAAAGTAGAGGTTCCAACAATGTAAAGCGGACGCCCCGTCTGCATTCCCAGCATGGCCGGGGCATAGTAGAAAAGCGCGAAGCAGAGCAACCCGGCCACCAGCAGTCCCAGCAGGCAAACGGCGGGACCTGCCAACCTCAGCGTCGGCGCTGAAAGCCCCAGATAGAATGCGACCCACAGGAAAATTCCCGCGTAAGAAGGAAAGGTGCTTTTGTACCAGGGAACCCGCTTGTCCAGAGGATTGGGAACGGACGATCCGACGTAATTTGGCAGTTCGGCAGCCATGTTAACCCCCAAATTCGAATAGCCGCGATAGAGGCTGGTCGGGGACAAAGATATTCTGTGCCCGGACTTTATGCAAGATCAAAAGAAAAAATCGCAGTGGGAGGAAGCAACAGCGGTGCCTGACACCAAAGCAGGTCAGGGGGAGATTTGCAGTTCGCGCCTCGCTAAACTTGCTCGCCCTCCGCGAACAACTTGTATCCGGAATTCGGCGGGAACATTTCGGCCATCAGAATCATGCGGTTGCGCAATACAGGAACGGGCAGGTGTTCGGGACCAAGCCGGATCTGCACATCGTGCCATAGCCCGTGGATATATTCCGCGCACGTGCTGGTGAAAGAGACATCTCGATATTTCAGGAACTGAGGGCCCGTCTTTGAAAACCGGATGCGGCGGCGCAGAGGCTTTTTTGCCTCGTAAGCATCCTCGTCGATTTCGCCCGCGAACCCCTGGCTCAACTCATCCTGCAGCAGAGTCCCGAAGCGCTCCATCTCCTCGGCAGTGAGCCGGGCACGCAGAAGCTCGGCGACACTCGCCAGAAATTCCCACCCGGTGTCGTGGGCATTAAGGTCGCGGCAGGCGAGCACCAGGTCAATTCTGTCGCTGCTTTCAATCCATACTGCGGAATGCTTTTCTCCTTCCGGGTTGGCAAAAACCACCACGTCGCCGCTGGGATAGCACGCAACAAAAGGAACCAACAGCAGTCGCAGCTTCCCGAGCCGCTGGGCGATTGCCTCAGGCACGGCCCGCGCAGGCTCGCGCACCATGGTTCGCTCTTCTGAAGGACTTAGCGCCACAGCCGAGTGCATTTCCCAGTCGTGCGTAAGGCGCGAGAGCGGCACAAACGTCTGCTGGACGTATTCGCGCGCCGGAACACTCTTCGTCACAGAAGCCTGCGTAGTGCTCAATTGATCCTCGCCAAGGAAATCCCAATCCTATTGTGGGGTATAAACTTGCCTGGTGTCCAGCATCCCGAATCCAAGATGAAGCCGTGGCTCCCCAGCGGCCTGTCAACATCCGTCGCCTATTTCCGCCGGGGCCAGAAAAAGAGTTGCGCTGGGCATGCAAGCGGGGCAAAATGAATAAGTAACGACTTTGTAAGCTCAGGGCACACGCCTCCAGGCAGCAAAACGCTTCGACGACGACGGCACGAGAATCATTTCAGTTAAAATGGGCAGGCGCGGGGCCGCGGATAACAGCTTTGCAACTACTCCCTGAAAAATTCCCAGTACTCTCACTTCCCGACGATAAGTTTCACGACCATTGCGGCGTGTTCGCCGTTTATGGCCATCCTGAGGCTTCCAAGCTGACTTATCTGGGCCTTTATGCGCTCCAGCATCGTGGGCAGGAGAGCGCCGGGATCGTCGTGACCGACGGCGAGCGGCTGATCGGCCACAAGAGCATGGGGCACGTGTCTGAAGTCTTCAACGAGGAAGTTCTCCATTCCCTCTCTGGCCATGCCGCTATTGGCCACACCCGATATTCAACGGCGGGCGACACCAACCTGAAGAATGCCCAGCCTCTCAGCGTGAGCTGCCAGAAGGGCCAGGTGGCCCTTGCCCACAACGGGAACCTGGTTAACGCCGCCAGCATCCGGCGCGAGCTTGAAGCCCGCGGAGACATTTTTCAGACCACCAGCGATACGGAAGTCATCCTTCACCATTTCGCGCGCTCACGGCACACCGGAATTCCCGAGTCGATTGCCGAGGCGCTCGACCGCGTTTCAGGCGCGTACTCGCTGGTGATGCTTTTCAAAGACAGTGTTTATGCCATTCGCGATTCGCGCGGCTTCCGTCCGCTCAGCCTGGGAAAATTGAATGGGGCTTATGTCGTCGCCTCGGAAACCTGCGCCTTTGACATCATCAGCGCCACTTATCTGCGTGAAATCGAACCGGGTGAAATGGTGATTCTGGACAAGCGCGGCATCACCTCACTCCGCTTTTCGCCGCCCGCCAAGCCGGCAAAATGCATCTTCGAGCATGTCTATTTTTCCCGGCCGGACAGCATGGTGTTTGGCCGTTCCGTGCAGAACAGCCGTGACATGCTGGGGCGGCGCCTGGCCCAGGAACGTCCGGCGGACGCCGACATCGTGGTTCCCGTCCCGGATTCCGGAGTTGCAGCGGCCATCGGATACTCCCAGGAATCCGGCATTCCGTTGAAGTTTGGCCTGATCCGCAATCACTACATCGGACGCACCTTTATTGAGCCCACGCAGGCCATCCGCGATTTCGGAGTCAAGCTGAAGCTCAATCCCGTGCGCAGCCTGCTCGAGGGCAAGCGGGTCGTGCTGGTGGATGATTCCATCATCCGCGGCACCACCAGCCGCAAAATTGTGCAACTGGTGCGTGAGGCCGGAGCGCGCGAAATTCACTTCCGGATCAGTTGCCCGCCCACCGTCTCGCCCTGTTATTACGGAGTGGACACGCCAACGAAAGAGGAATTGATTGCATCGAACCATAGCGTGGAAGAAATCCGCCAATATGTCGGGGCTGACTCCCTGGGCTATCTGTCGCTCGAAGGCCTGCGTGATGCTATGGGAAGCGACAAAGAGGATTACTGCCTGGCCTGCTACACCGCCAGCTACCCCACAACCATCCAGGAGCCGCTGATCGCGTTGCGTAGACGGGACTGACCATTATGGAAACATCTGAGCCCTCAAACGCTGGGGAACAAGAACAGACCCAGAACCCTGATGAGCAGATTTCTGCCGCTCCCCAGCGTGCCTCCCGCCGTGACGGCCTCTGGGAAACGGTCAGGTCGCTCCTCATTGTGCTGGTTGGCGTATTCTGCATCCGCACTTTTGTGGCCGAAGCCACCGTCATCCCCACGGGATCGATGGAGAACACCATCCTCATCGGTGACCACGTTTTCCTCAACAAGCTGCTCTATGGTCCCGAGTTGCCTTACACCGATGTGCGCTTTCCGCGCCTGGCGCCCATTCACCGCGGCGACATTGTGGCCTTCCATTACCCGGTGAACCCCACCCAGATGTTTGTCAAGCGCGTCATCGGCGTGGGGGGAGACGTCATTCGGATTGCGGACAAGAAGGTTTACGTTAACGGAAAGCCCCTCAAGGAGCCGTACGCTCAATTTATGTCTTCCGCCATGTTCCCGCTTCGCGACAATTTTCCGCCGCCGGTGCGCGAAATCAGCGAGCTGCCGGCGGCCTGGGGCCTGGACCCGGGTTGGGCCCGCGACATGCCCAATTATATTCAGAAGGATGGACTTCATGTCCCCGCCGGACACCTTTTTGTGATGGGTGACAATCGGGACGATTCGCTGGACAGTCGCTTCTGGGGGTTTGTACCCGTGCAGAACGTGGTGGGAGAACCGCTGTTTGTCTACTGGTCTTACAACGCGCCCACCCGCGAATGGCTTGACGACAGCCTTCGAGACCGGCTCAAATTTGATGGTTCCATCCTCTGGAATTTTTTCGCCAAGACGCGCTGGTCCAGAATGGGCAAGATCTTCTGACGGTTTCCGTCCTTCTGATTTTCTTTTGTGATTCCGCCCAAGGAGTCCTGCACAATCTATGCGCTATCGAGACGCGGGCGTCGACATCACTGCCGCGAGCCGCGCCAAATCACAGATCAAGAAGCTGGTCGGCAACACCTATAATCCTCGCGTCCTCAGAGGGTTCGGCGCCTTTGGCGGTTTTTATTCACTCAAGGGTCTGCCCGCGGATGCCGTGCTGGTTTCCAGCATGGATGGCGTGGGAACCAAGCTCAAGATCGCCTTCGCCGCCAATCGTCACGCGAGCGTCGCTCGCGATCTCGTGTTTCATTCGGTCAACGACATCGCAGTGCATGGCGCCCGGCCGCTCTTCTTCCTGGATTATCTTGCGACGGGAAAAATCCGCGGCAAAGTCGTCACCGACATTGTGCGCGGGCTTTGCGACGCCTGCCGCCAGGTGGGCTGCGCGCTCATCGGCGGCGAAACGGCGCAGATGCCCGGTTTTTACGCTGAGAATGAATACGATCTGGCCGGCTGCATTGTTGGATGGGTGCGGCAGCGCCAAATTCTGGACGGAAGCCGCATCCGCCCCGGCGATGTGATTCTGGGCTTGCCGTCGCTCGGCCTCCACACCAACGGCTATTCTCTTGCTCGCAAAGTTTTGATCGAGCAGGCGGGCATCGGACTCTCACAATACGTGCCGGAGCTTGGGCGCAGGCTCGATGAAGAACTGCTGGCGCCGCACCGCTGTTACGCGCCGCTGCTCCTGCCGCTGCATCAGAAGGGATGGCTCACAGGGCTGGTGCATATCACCGGCGGCGGCATCACGGAAAACACGCCGCGCATCCTTCCCGCACAGTGCCAGGCGGAAATTCATCTGGGCTCCTGGCCGCTTCTTTCTGTTTTTGAAATGATTGCCAGCCTCGGGAAAATTCGCCAGCCCGAGATGCTGCGCACCTTCAATATGGGGTTGGGAATGCTGCTGATCGTTCCGCAGAAGCACGTGGAAAACGTTTCCAGCGCGCTCAGCAGGAAGAAGGAGAAGTTTTGGACTGTTGGCCGCATCGTTCGCGGCAAGGCTGAGGTAAAATATCTCGCTGGTCCTCCCGGATCTGCCGAGTAAGTGATGAAAGTGTTCGGAAACCGCGCAATTCACGGCATGCGTCATTCTGATCCCGCAAGGCGGGAGAAGAATCTGCTTTCTGCTCTGCTTTCTTCTGCGGTTGAAAGCTCATGAAGAACGTCGGCATTCTGCTTTCCGGGCGCGGCTCGAATTTTGAGGCCATCGCGCGCAACGCGGCATCCGGGAAAATACCCGCACATATCGCTCTGGTCGTCAGCAACCGCGAGCAGGCTCCGGGCCTTGAGACCGCCCGCAGCATGGGACTGAACACCCTTTGCCTTCCCTCCAAGGGCAAAGAACGCGAGGCCTATGACAACGAAGTTGTCGCCGCCCTCAAAAATGCTCAGGTGGACCTGGTCTGCCTGGCAGGATTTATGCGGATGCTCAGCCCGGTCTTTATTCAAGCCTTTCCCGGGTGCATCCTCAATATTCACCCGGCGCTTCTTCCCGCCTTTCCGGGCGTTGACGCGCAGCAGCAGGCGCTCGATTATGGCGTCAAATTCACCGGCTGCACCGTCCATATCGTGGACGAAGGCATGGACACCGGCCCTATCGTCCTTCAGGCCGTCGTGCCCGTGCTCGACGATGACACGGTTGAGACGCTCTCCGCGCGTATTCTGAAGGAAGAACACCGCATCTATTCCGAAGCCATCTGCCTGCTGCTCGAAGATCGGGTCCGCCTCGTGGGGCGGCGGACCATCACAGCGAGGTGAAGTCGCACCCGAGCATTAATATCATGACGATTAATGAACAACTCGCTTATCTCACCAAGGGCGCGGAAGAAATCATCCGCGTTGAAGACCTTCGCGCCAAGCTCGATCGCGCCGCGAAGACAGGCACGCCACTCCGCGTCAAGGCAGGCTTCGATCCCACGGCGCCGGACATCCACTTGGGCCACACCGTTCTCATCCGCAAGCTCAAGCACTTTCAGGACCTCGGCCACACGGTTATTTTCCTGATCGGCGATTTTACCGGCCTGATTGGAGACCCGTCAGGGCGCAACATCACGCGCCCCCCGATGACTCCGGAAGAAATCGCTGCCAACGCCGAAACTTATAAGAAGCAGGTCTTCAAGATCCTTGACCCGGAAAAAACCGTGGTCGACTTCAACAACCGCTGGCTGGGAAAGCTGACGAGCCAGGAGTGGATGAATCTGCTTTCAAAATACACGGTGGCCCGGCTGCTGGAGCGCGATGACTTCAGCAAGCGCTTCAAGGAGGGACGCCCCATCACGCTGCTGGAACTGGTCTACCCTCTGGCCATGGCTTACGATTCGGTCGCGCTCAAGGCCGACGTCGAGCTGGGCGGGACGGACCAGAAGTTCAATCTGCTGGCGGGCCGCGCCATCCAGCAGGAGTTCGGCCAGGAACCCCAGGTGATCATGATGATGCCCATCCTCGAGGGGCTCGACGGCGTGCAGAAAATGTCAAAGTCGCTGGGCAACTACATCGGCATCAATGAGCCGCCGCAGGAGATGTTTGGCAAGCTGATGTCTATTTCCGACGAACTGATGTGGCGCTACTACGATTTACTCACCGATTCGCCGCCCGCCGAAATCGCCAGCCTGAAAAAGTCAGTGAGCGATGGAAATGTGCATCCGCTGGATGCAAAAAAGGGCCTGGCCCTCCGAATCGTGTCCGATTTTCATGGGGAGCCGGCCGCCGATCAGGCGCAGAAGGACTGGGAAACTCAATTTCAGAGAAGAGGTGTCCCCGGAGAGGTGCCCACCTTAACGTACTTTATTCCCACCAGGCTCACTGCTTTCCTGGCAACGCACGATTTGGCCTCGTCAAAAGCGGAGGCCACACGCAAAATAAAGGAAGGAGCCGTGTCAATCGCTGTAGGAGATGTCGAAGCTCCTTCTTGGCAGCGCATATCCGATCCCACTTGGGAGTTTGACCCAGCAAAGTATTCCGAGCATGGCTCCGTCACGTTCCGCGTCGGGCGCAAACTATTAAAGGTCAGCGTAAGGCCATGACAACGCCGGCGGAGCTGCAATTGCGCCAGGGAATGCGGGCTACTCGCTGGGCGCTGGAATGTGGAGGTTCAGCACCATATCGGTGCGAGTGTCCCAGGAACTGACCTTGCGCACCTCAGAGAACTGCCCCTTGTAATGAGCCTTGAGCTGGTAGTCCTGCGTTAGCTTGAGGTCTGTGAACGTGAATCGCCCCTCGGGTCCGGTGTAAATGGCGGATGTTTTATTCGTTGACAGGTTCGTGATCTCCACCGCCGCTCCTGCAATCGCGTTGTCCTGTGCGTCGAACACCTGGCCTACCACGGTCTTTGAAGTGGGCGGGCCCTTCTTTTTCGCGGTCAATGGAATTGCGCCAACCACCAGCCACAGCGCCGCGATGGTCAGCGCCATAGCGCAACTCCGCGTACCCGGCTTTAGAGCACGTCTTGGGCTTCGGCAAAATGCGCCCGTTCGAAACGTGCCGGTCCCGTCTGGTCTATTACTTTTCCTCTTCATCATCGATGTCAACGTCATCGCCTTCGTCGTCGCCTTCCTCGCCCCGGCTCAAAGTGTCGAGTTGCACCGGGTCCGTGCCCACCACTTCGAGTTCCGATCCGCACTCCGGGCACTCGATGGTCTGGCCTTCTTCAAGTTGGTCATCATCGATGTCGATCATTGCTTCGCATTCTGGACAGGTCGGCATCGTTTACCCCCAATCCTAATCAATATGAATCGCAATAAAAAGTCTATTCATTTCTGCCAGCGGTGTCCAGAGAGTCAGTGTGCCTGAAACCCTTCCTCTGGTGCTTTGCGTGTCCTCGCCGGCCGGCCCCTCCATCAAACGGCTTTTGCCATCCCGCCCGGTACGCGATAGGCTTAACCGGTGTTGGGCGGAACACTTGTAAGAACGCTGCCCCGCCGCTAAATTTTCAAGCCGAAGAGGTGGGAGATGGTTAAACCATTGGATTTCGCAACTCTGGCTGTGCATGCCGGAGAGGAGCCTTGTCCGGCGACAGGGGCGCTGGACACGCCGATCTACCAATCCACAACCTTTGTCTCCGCGGACTCGGATGAGATGGCCGCCGTCTATGGCGAGCAGAAACCCGGCTACATGTACACGCGCTACGGCAACCCCACCATTCATGCGCTCGAATCCAAGCTGGCGTTGCTTGAAGGCGGCGAGGCCGCCCTGGCCACGGCTTCCGGAATGGCCGCGGTCTCAACGGCAATCCTCGGCTACGTCAAGGCAGGCGATCACGTAGTGGCAGCGCGCTCGCTCTATGGCGCGACCTACAATTTCCTGAACAAAAAATTGCCTCGCATGGGCGCCTCGGCAACATTTGTGGATTCGGCTTGTGTCGAGGATTTCGAGAAGGCGTTGCAGCCGAACACGCGCCTGATCTATTTTGAAACGCCCAGCAATCCTGTGCTGGAAGTGGTGGACATCGCCGCCATTGCCGCGCTGGGCCGCGCCCGCGCAATTCCCACCATGCTGGACAACACCTTTGCCTCGCCGGCGCTTCAACAGCCGCTGCGCATGGGAGTTACGGTGTCGGTACATTCCGCCACCAAATATCTCTGCGGGCACGGCGACGCGATGGGCGGAGCCGTCATCGGTCCTCGCGATTACATCTCGCTGCTCGTTCATGAAATCCTTCGCGACTTCGGAGGCGTCATCAGCCCCTTCAATGCCTGGCTGATCCTGCGCGGCATCCGCACGCTCCATCTGCGCATGCCCGCGCATTGCGCAAACGCCCGGCAGATCGCAGAATTTCTGGCGGCGCATCCCAATGTTGAACGCGCCTACTATCCCGGCTTGCTCCATCATCGCGGTCATGAAGTGGCAAAGAAGCAGATGAGCGATTTCGGCGCCATGATCAGTTTTGAAGCGAAGGGCGGCTACCAGGGCGGCAAGCAGGTGATGGACCGCGTCAAGCTCTTCGCGCGCGCCGCCAGCCTGGGCGATACGCGCTCGCTGATTGTGCATCCGGCTTCCACCAGCCACCGCGCCGTGCCGCCGCAAGATCGCCGCGCCATCGGCATCACCGACGGGCTCGTGCGGCTGTCCGTGGGCATTGAAGCCGCCGCCGACCTCATCGCCGATCTCGATCAGGCCCTGCAATTCTGATGTAGCGTTGTCTGCGCGCCGCCATCACAGGTTTGACAATGTGGTGAAACCCCAGCCTTCGCAGCCACCAACACGCCCCGCACGCCTCAAATTCTACCCGCATAATTCCATGAGTGTTGTAGAATCCACCGCATGAAAATCAAAATTCTTGCTCTGGCATTCTTCTGCGCCATGCCGTTTGCCGCATGGGCACAAGCCGATCATTACCAGCCCGGCTGGGACTCGCTCAACAAGCGCCCGATTCCGCAGTGGTTTGACCAGGCCAAGTTCGGCATCTTTATCCACTGGGGAGTTTATGCGGTCCCGGCCTTCGCGGATCCGCACGCCAAGGGCGGCGACGCTTACGCCGAGTGGTACTGGAACCACATGCAGGACAAGCACGGCCCCACGTGGGCTTTCCACGTCCGCAATTACGGCGAGAACTTCCACTACCAGGATTTTGCCGGCCAGTTCAAAGCCAGGCTGTTCAATCCCGACCAGTGGGCGGAGCTGTTTGCTGAATCCGGAGCAAAGTACGTGGTGCTGACTTCGAAGCATCACGAAGGCTTTTGCCTCTGGCCGTGTCCGGCAAGCTGGAACTGGAACAGTGTGGATGTAGGTCCGCATCAGGACCTTGCCGGCGAACTCAGCAAGGCCGTTGTGGCTCACGGGCTGAAGATGGGCTTCTACTACTCGCTCTATGAATGGTACAACCCGCTGTACCTTCAGCATTCCCCCAACTATGTTACCGAGCACATGCTTCCTCAGATGAAAGACTTGGTGACGCGCTACCATCCCTCCGTCCTATGGACTGACGGCGAGTGGGAACAGCCAAGCTCCTACTGGCACTCAACGGACTTCCTCGCCTGGCTGTTCAACGATTCGCCGGTGAAGGATGACGTCGTAATCAACGACCGCTGGGGCAAAGAAACGCGCGGCGTGGACGGTGGTTTCTACACCTCGGAGTACGGGCTGCGGCATGGCCGGCAAGTGGCGTACACCGCTGTACACAAGTGGGAGGAAGATCAGGGCATCGGGAAATCGTTCGGCTATAACCGCGTGGAAACAGCCTCCGATTATAAAAGCGCCGAGCAGCTCATCCATCTGCTGGTAGACAGCGTTTCGAAAGGCGGCAACCTGCTGCTCGACATCGGTCCCACCGCCGATGGCCGCATCCCGGTCATCATGCAGGAGCGGCTGCTACAGATCGGCCAGTGGCTCAAGGTGAATGGCGAGGCCATCTACAACAGCCGGCCATGGCGCCAGGCCGAAGAAGGCAATGTCCGCTACACCACGCGCGACGGCAACGTCTACGCCATCGTCTACGGCTGGCCGGGAAGCGAGCTGGCGCTCTCCGCTCCCAGGCCGGGCTCCGGCGCCACCGTCACTCTGCTGGGCCCCGACGCCGAGCTCAAGTGGCACGAGGTCAACGGCAAGATGCGCATCCAGGTGCCGCAGCCCACCGCTGACCTCGTGGGCTCGCCGGCGGCGACGTATGTCTTCAAACTCTCGGATGTGCAGTAGACGCTTTCTCTATCCACACTCCACGCATGGTCATTCTTGCCTACGGTGCGGGCTTACGATCCTGGTGGGGCTCGGCGCATTTCCCTCTTGAATCTTGAATCTAGATTCTCTTTTTGACCGCTTCGTCTCCACGAATTCCCCGTCTTGAATTTTGAATTTGGAATCTCCCATCTGTTCCCACGGCCTCCACCTTGGACTCTGCCCTCTCCCTGCGGGAGTGGGTGTCCCGCATTGCGGATACGACGGCAGATGTGAGGCGGCACTGCAAGCTGCCCTCTGTCCAATGCCTGGAGGTCAAAACGGCGCACAATGTGCTACAATCCGCAACGACGTAGCAAGGCTGAGGCTTTTCGCAAGCCTGCCCACCGGCCACGGGCGCCGAGCCTCAGCAACCGATTGAATCTCACATCCTGGAGTTAGCGAGCCATGCGCGTGCTACCCGTCATTCTCGCCGGCACTCTCCTGGCGATGAGCGCCTGCTCCACAGCCGGCGTTGTGCCAACTGACAAGCACTCCGACGATGCAGCAAAGTTGCAGGGCAAGTGGAAGCTCACCCGTGCGACTTTTAATGGCCTGCCTCTGTCCGGTGACGCCAGCCTGATCATCAGCGGCGACCAGTACATCATGACATACGAGGGCAATCTCACCCCTTCCGTGTTCAAGCTTGGCACGGCCGGGCCCAACACCATCTGGGTGTTCCATCATGAGGAGAGTCCGTTTGCCAGTCAGGGATTCTGGGGCGGCACCCTCACCGGCATCTATCAGCTCTCCGGCGATCGCCTGCGCATCTGCTTCGACCTCACCGGCCGCACCTACCCAAAAAACTTCGAGGCCGGCAAAGGCTCCGGCCGCGGCCTCTTCGAATACAAACGCGAAACACCCGATTGAGGGATGAAATGTGAGTATGAAGGATGAAAAGAGCAGTCGCGGGTAAACGATCTTCGACAAGGTTTTAGCCCAGGGCGTCGCACCTCTCACCTCCCACCTACCACATGCCACCTACAACCTACCTCAAGCCATGCGACGAGATTCGTGTTCTCTTGAATCTGGAATCTTGGATTTTGAATATTGAATCCCGCAGCGCGCCCCCGCCACCGATCAGCCTGCGTGTTCACCTTGACAAAACTATTCCATATGAGTTATATTCCTTGAGTGGAATGGCGGTCGAGTTCACCGATGAATTCGAGGAGTGGTGGGAAGGTCTCTCGGAAAATGAGCAGGAGGACGTTAACGCCAAGGTGATTTTACTCCAGCGCTTCGGCCCTGCGCTCAGGCGTCCGCACTCCGGCCCGATTGCATCCTCAAAACATCCCAACATGAAGGAGCTGATCGTCCAGCACGCAGGTCGCCCATACCGAGTGCTTTATGCGTCTGACCCGCGGCGATGTGCCATTCTGCTGATCGGCGGTGACAAGACCGGTGATGACAGGTGGTATGAAAAGTTCGTTCCCACTGCGGACAGGCTCTACGATGAGCACCTGGCCGCATTGGAAAAGGAAGGATTGACCGATGGCTAAGAATTTCAAGGAACTCCAGGCGAAGATGTCGCCCGCAGCCCGCGCCCGTTCCCGGGCCAAGGCTGATAGAATGGTCGCGGAAATGGCGTTGGACGAGCTTCGCGAAGCTTTGAAACTCACGCAGGAATCTCTGGCTGAAAACCTGCACATCAATCAGGCCGCCGTTTCTAAAGTGGAGAAGCGGACTGATATGCTCATCAGCACACTTCGAAAGATGATCGAAGCGATGGGCGGCGAACTGGAAATCCGCGCCATACTGCCCGCCGGCGTTGTGCGCATCAACCAGTTTGAAGAAATTCGCCGGTCCGCGCGCCGCAAACCGAGAAAAGAAGCGGCATAGGCAAAGTAGCGCGCGAGTCCGTACCTCCCCCACCCACCACCTACCACATGCCACCTACGACCTACCTCAAGCCATGCGACGCGATTCGTGTTCTCTTGAAATTCGAACCTTGAATCTGAAATCCGGCGTGGCCTCCCCACATCCCACCTGCCACATACCACATGCTACTTACCACCTACCGCATTTTCCGTTGCAACCCGCGGCGCATCCTGTCAACATATTTCGCACGCAATGCGTTGGCAACAGGCGACAGGCGATAACGATAAAGCGGCGCTGCTGGCGCTCGAGCTGGAAACCTCTCCGCTGCTCGGGCGGCTCCTGGTCTTGCGCGGCATCACCGATCCTGAAGCGGCGCACAATTTTCTAAATCCTCGTCTTGATCAGCTTCACAATCCCTTTCTGATGGCCGGCATGGGCGTCGCCGTCGAGCGCTTGAAGCGCGCCATCGCCAACCGGGAAAAAATCCTGATCTACGGCGACTATGACGTGGACGGAACCACGGCCGTGGTGGTGCTGCTGGCTGCCCTCGAGCGCCTCGGCGCGCGCGTGGACGTGCACATTCCCGACCGGCTGAAGGACGGCTACGGCATGCGCCTGCCGGTGGTCGAGCGTGCCGCGGCCGAGGGCGTCACCGTGCTGCTCAGCGTGGACACCGGCATCCGCGAGCACGAAGTGGTGGCGCGCGCGCAGCAACTCGGCATCGACTGCATCATCACCGATCACCATCTGCCCAAAGATTCGCTGCCTCCGGCGCACGCCTTGCTCAACCCGCAGCGGCCCGACTGCCGCTATCCCGACAAAAACCTCTCCGGCGTGGGCGTGGCGCTCAAGCTGGTGCAGGGCCTCCTGAGCGACCGAATGACCGACGCGCTGCTGCAATCGTTTTTAAAGATTGTAGCCATCGGCACCATTGCCGACGTGGTTCCGCTGGTCGGCGAGAATCGCGTGATTGCGAAGTTCGGCCTCGAAGGGTTGCGGCGGCCCGTCTCGCCGGGCCTCACTGCGCTCGTGGAAGTGGCGCGTCTCGATGGCCGCACGCCCACGGCGGGCGACATTGCCTTCCGCGTTGCGCCGCGCATGAACGCCGCCGGACGCATGGAAGACGCCCGCGCCGTCATCGAGCTGCTGCGCACGCCGGACGCCATCAAGGCACGCAAAATTGCCGGCCATCTCGACCAGTTGAATAGCGAGCGGCAGCGCGCGGAAGAATCCATCCTCAACGAGATTGACGCCATGGCGCAGGCGCAGCAGGAATTCGCCGGGCGGTACAGCCTGGTGTTTGCGGGCGCGGGCTGGCATCGCGGCGTAATTGGGATTGTGGCGCAGCGGCTGGTGGAGCGCCATTACCGGCCCACGCTCGTGATTGGCGTCGAGAACGGCAGCGGGCAGGGCTCCGGCCGCTCGATTGCAAATTTCCATCTGCTCGATGCGCTCACCGATTGCGAGCCCGTCTTTGAACGCTTCGGAGGCCACGCGGCCGCGGCGGGATTCGCTCTGGCCTCCAGGCGCATCCCGGAATTGACCGAGCGCTTTGAAGCCTACGCGCGCAACAACCTGGCGCCCGACGATCTGGTGGCGCTGCTGCGCGTCGACGCCGAGGTCGAGCTCCACCAGATGGATTGGCCGGTCTACGAGCAGTTGAAACGCATGGAGCCGTTTGGCATGGGAAATCCCACGCCGGTGTTTGTGGCGCGAGGGCTGCGGCTGGCGCTGCCGCCTCGCGTGGTGAACGATAAGCATCTCAAACTCCGCGTCGCCAACGGCTCGCGCGATTGGGAAGCCATCGGTTGGCGAAAAGCCGAGCAGGCGAAAATACTGGAGGCGTGCTCCGCCGTCGACCTGGCCTTCACGCTCGATGAAAATACCTACCAGGGAATGTCAACCCTGCAAATGGTCATCAAAGATTTGCAGGTGAGCGCCCAGCCGTAGCGCAGAGTTGTTCCGTAACCCTGCGGCTTGTGGTCAGAATACCGGTCCGGGAGCGCCGCTCGCGCCACCCGTCATTCCGAGCGAAGCGAGGAATCTGCTTTGTCTGTTAATAACCGACCGGCGGCTGGCGCAGACGTTGCCTTTTAATGTCTGCGCCGGTGTCACCAGCCCAGTGCCTTCTACTTTCTGCCTCCTGCCCTGCGGATGAAATTGTTCTGGACAAACCGATTTTCAAAATGATTGAATCAACAAACCAAAACTTTCAGGAGAGAGTGACATGCGACAGCGGATTTGTCTTTTTGTCTTCCTGGTGCTCACGGCGCAGGTGTGCTACGCCCGGGCCAGGAATGTGATTCTTTTTCTGGGTGACGCCGGAGGGATTCCCACTCTCAACATTGCCAGCATTCGCCAGTATGATGATGCCCAGAAGCTGTTCATCCAGCACATGCCCCACATTGCCCTTTCGGACACCTCCGCGGCGGACGAATGGGTCACCGACTCGGCCGCCGGCATGACGGCGATTGTCACCGGCCAGAAGACCAACAACGGCGTTCTCTCTGAATCTTCTGCCGCGATTCTTGGGCAAAAGGACGGTGAAACGCTGGAGACTATTTTGGAGTATGCCGAGCAGCACGGGCTTTCCACCGGCGTGCTTACCAACATGAATCTCACGGACGCAACTCCGGCGGCCTGCTATGCCCACGTCGATGACCGAGGCAAGTCGGCAGACATCATGGGCCAGATGCTCAAGCCGCGATTCGGCGATGGAGTCGAGGTGGCCATCGGTTCCGGGCGCGATGCCGTTCTGGCCGCAGCCGCCAAGGTGGGCCTCAACGTTGAAGCCGCGGCGCGCCAAAAAGGCTACGCCTTCTATTCGTCCATCCAGCAGATTTCGCCTTCCGACAAGCGCGTCATCGTTCTGGCGCCAACGGGAGAATTCGATGTCGAGGACGCCGCCAGCCGCGCCATCCACATCCTCTCGCAAAACAAAAAAGGGTATTTCCTGATGGTCGAATGGGACATGCACACCAGCGACCCCGAGCGCGGGCTGAAGCATGCCATCGAAATGGACAACGTCGTCCGGCAAACCGCCGAGTCGGTCGGCAAGGATACGCTGGTGATTTTTACAGCCGACCACTCGTTTGACATCCGCCTGCTGAATGGAAAACGAGGCCAGCCGTTGCTGCTGCCGGTGCGGACAAAAGCTCCGGCAGGCGCAGACGCAGCCAAGCCGCCCCAGCCCGACATTGCGGTCGGCGATGACCATTCCGGCGAGCAGGTTCTGGC